>NZ_JAUSWV010000002.1:7856930-8468316 GCF_030815485.1 Streptomyces rishiriensis
GCGGCGGGTGTCGTGTCGTGTCATCGAACCCTTCCTCGTACAGAGGCCGTGACCACGCCCGGCGGGAGTCAGGGCTCCTGGCAGCAGTCCCGGGGGAGACGACTGCACACCGGTGACGGGACGCTCGGCGGCCTTTTCAACGTTGGAAATCCTGTGACAGCGGTATGACAGCACGCTCACAGAGGGAGTGTCCAGACCTCACGCAGCACTCGGTCGGACTGGCGTCACGAGGTCCGCAGGGCTCTCCGGTCCGCCGCAAGGGCGTCCGCGCGAAGGCGAGTTCGGCGCCGGCCCGCGATCCGCGCGGCCCTGGACCGCAGGCGGTCCCGGCCGCCCGTGAGGCCCCGTGCGGGCGGGACGTCGGTCGCCGGCGGACCCGACACCGGGCTCGGCGTCGGGCGCGGACAGCCCGCCGGCCGCGCCGGGCAGCCCGTACGACGACTCGGCGCGGCGGCCCCGCGCCGAGACCCTGCCCGGTGGTTCGAACCGTGAGACAGTCGTATGAGGCGCCGGAGTCGGCGAGGCCCGGGCGCAAGCGGTCCGAGGCGGTGGCCGCCGCCCGGACGTACGCAGACGGTGCCGCATCGGAGGTATGCGCGATGTCCGAGGCGAGTGAGGCGACCCGGGCCGACCGGGCCCTGAAAGCGAAGCATCGTGCCATGTGGGCGCTGGGGGACTACCCGCTCGTGGCGTCGGACGTCATCGCTGACCTGGGACCGGAGCTGGTCCGGGAGAGCGGCGTCAGGCCGGGGAGCCGCGTGCTCGACGTCGCGGCCGGCTCGGGGAACGCCGCCGTCCCCGCCGCCCTCGTCGGGGCCGACGTGGTCGCTCTGGACCTGACCCCGGAACTGCTGGAGGCCGGCCGCCGGCTCGCCGCGGAGCGCGGTGTCGAGCTGGAGTGGCGCGAGGGAGACGCCGAGGAACTGCCGTTCGCGGACGCGGACTTCGACACGGTGGTGTCGTGCGTCGGCGTGATGTTCGCCCCGCACCACCAGCGGGCCGCCGACGAACTGGTCCGCGTCTGCCGACCCGGCGGGAGGATCGGCCTCGTCAACTGGACGCCCGAAGGGTTCATCGGGCAGATGTTCGCCACCATGCGCCCGTACGCGCCCCCGCCGCCGCCCGGCGCGCAGCCGCCGCCGCTGTGGGGCGACGAGAGTCATGTGCGCGCTCTGCTCGGCGACAGGGTCACCGGCGTCGACGCCCGTCGCCGGATGCTGCGCATCAACCTGTTCGCCGGCCCGGAGGAGTTCCGGGAGTTCTTCAAACGCTGCTACGGCCCGACCGTCGCGGTCTACACCGCCATCGCCGGTGACCCCGAGAAGGTCACCGCCCTCGACACGGCGCTCGCCGATCTGGCCGCCCGGCATCTCGCGGACGGGGCCATGGAATGGGAGTACCTGCTGGTCACGGCCGACAGGACCGCCGACTAGGGAGGTCCTGGAAAGGTCGTACGGCACTCGCGTGCCCCGGCTGGTGGGCCCCCGGTGACCGGGAGCCCACCGGCCGTGCTCAGTAGGCGTCGATGCGTCCCGCCGGTCCGTTCGGGGTACCGGTGATCGTGAACTGCGAGCCCGGTTCGATCAGTACGTCACCCTGGGCCGAGCCGGTGATCGTCACGCCGGACAGGGTCGCGCCGCCGCGGGCGCCGCTCATCGCGAGGATGCCGGAGCCGTTGTTGGACTGGTCGATGCGCACGTTCGTGATCTTGACGCCCGGCATCGCGCCGCCGCCCGTCTTGAACTGGATGCCGTCGTACGTCGAGTCGCGGATCTCGGTGTCCCGGATGGTGACGCCCGGGATGTCCTGGCCCTGAGCGAACAGGGTGATCGCGCCGAACTCCTGGTCCTCGTTCCAGAACGCGCCGCCCGTGCGGTACAGGGCGTTGCCCGCGATCAGGGTCTCACCGCTGAAGGGCAGCGGGTCGTGGTCGGTGGCCAGCATGATGCCCGGGTAGTTCATGGTGTCGGAGACCACGTTGTTCTCGATGGTGTTGCCGTGACCGCCGTACACCGCGATGCCGTTGGCCCGCCAGGGCAGCTGGACCGTGTTGTTGCGGAAGTGGTTGTCGTGGCCGACGTCCACCGAGGTGTCCTTCACGTACTTGCTGGCCCACACGGCGAGCGCGTCGTCGCCGGTGTTGCGGAAGGAGGAGTTGTAGACGGTGGAGTTGCGGGTGCCGTTGGCGAAGTTGATGCCGTCGGCGTAGGTGTCGCGGATGCGTACGCCGGAGAACTCCAGTCCGTCGCCGGGGCCCCACAGCTCGGGGATGTTGGAGTAGTCGCGTCCCGCCCAGACACCGACGTTGGCATGCTCGATCCACACGTTGGTGATCTTCGTACCCTTGCCGAAGCGCCCGTTGAGACCGACGCCGCCCTCGGCGTTGCCGTCGCCGCCGCGGATGGTGCCCGAGCCGAAGATGGCGATGTCGGAGATCTGGGTGTTGGAGTCGATGTCGAAGCCGAAGTTGCCCTCGTGCGGGTGGTTGATGCCGCCCGCCTCCTGCGGCGGGGTCAGGGTGTACAGCTGGGAGTGCCACATGCCCGCGCCGCGGACGGTGACGTCCCGGATGCCCACCTGGTTGAACTGCCCCCGGTTCAGCGGGTCGTCGGTGAGGATCTTCTGCTCCTGACGCCACTGTCCGGCCGGAATCCACACGCAGGAGATCTGGCCGTTCTGGTCGGCGGTGACCGCCCGCTGGATGGCGTCGGTGTCGTCGATTCCGTCGTTGGGTACGGCGCCGTACTCGGTGATCGAGGTGCAGCCGGCCGGCTTGGACGCGGCGGGAGCCACCTGCTCCAGATCGACGAGATCGATCACCTGGAAGGCGGCCGAGTCGCCCGCGTCGCGCTGGAGGCGGAACACGGTGCCCGGCGGGTAGCTCTTCGACAGCAGCGCGTGTGACTCGTCGAACAGGCGCCGCGCGTCACCGCCGGGCCGGTTGGTCAGACCCTCCGGGTCGTCGGTGGTGCCGTACAGCCAGCTGTGCTTGGACGACAGGGTCAGCTTCTGCACGAAGGCGCCGTCCGCGTACAGGCTGACGGTGGCGTCCGCGCCGCCGCCGGACGCGGCGTCCGGAACCGAGTTGCGCACCACGACCGAGTTGGCCGCGTTGGTGGAGGTGAACTCCACGTACTGGCCGGTCGAGGTGAGCCGGACCGACTTGCGGCCGGAGGACTCGGTGGCGAAGTTGGTGTGCCCGAAGGTCCGCTGGGCGTCCGAGCTCAGGAGGGTGCCGGTGTACCGCCCGTCCTCCGCCTCGTACTCGGTGTAGGGCACGGCGGCGCCGCGTCCCACCACCAGGGACTTGGCGAGGATGTTGTTGTTCTCGTTCGTCTCGGCGACGACGCCGGTGGCGTCGGCGGTCGCGGTGAGGGTCGCCCCGCCCGCCGTGGCCGTCCACGTCCCGCTGATCGCCACGTTCACCGTGGCGTCGGGGGCCACCTGGCCGGTGGCGCCGTCGAGGGTGGCCGAGCCGGCCTGGAGCCGCGTCACCGAGCCGGCCGGAGCCGCACTGATCCCACGGTTGTGCACGGCGACGGTGAAGGAGACGGCCTGGCCGACGGCAGGGTTGGCCGGACTGGTGCTGATCGAGCGCACCTCCAGGTCCGGCCCCGGCGCCTGGGTGACGACCAGTCTGTTCGCCGCCGTACGGCTGTTGTTGCCGTCGTCCAGCTCCGGGACGGTGTTCCGGGGGTCGACGACGGCCGACACGCCGTAACTGCCCGCCGCACGGGTGCCCGTGGCGACCTCCGCGGTGGCCGAGGCGCCGGGGTCCAGTGCCGGGACGGCGGCGCTGCCGGCGACCGTGCCCTCCACACTGACGTCGACGGTGGTGGCGGCGGAGCGCCCGGTGCCCGCGTTGCGCACGGTGGCCCTGACGGTGACCGCGTCCCGCTCGCTGGGCGCGGCCGGCGTCCAGTCCAGCGTGGTGAGCGTGAGGTCGGGGGCGGGTGCGGCGGTGCCCACGACCTGGAACTCGGCGACCTGTCCGCCGGGCGCACCGGAGTTGGCGGTGAAGTGCAGCCGTACGTCGGACCAGCGGCCGCTGACCGGAACGGTGACCGTGTTGCCGCTCGACGGGCTGAAGGAGTACGACTTCGCCGCCGCCAGCGAGGTGAAGCCGCTCGCGGACTGCTGCCGGCCGAGTACCTGGAAGGTCTGGGTGCGGGCCGCCCACACCGGGTCGGGGTTGAGCTTGACCGCCACGCCGGTCACGTCGGCGTCGGCGCCGAGCTTGACGGTGAGGTCCGAGGGATGACCGGCCGCCTCCCAGTAGGTGGAGACGGAGTCGTCGGTGGCGTTGGCCGCCACATAGGTCTGCGCGGTGGAAGTGGCCTCGACCGGTTTGTTGCGGGCCAGGTTGGCGCCGGCCGGCGGCGGATCGCCCGGATCCGTGCCGCCGTCCTCGCCGTACACCTCCAGCTCGGAGAGCTGCGCGGCGTTCCACCCGGTGTTGCCGGAGACGTCGACGCGGACGTACCGCACGTCCGCCGGGGAGGCGAGGGCGACGGACACCGTATTGGCCTGGGCCGGGTCGAACACCCGGACCGCCGAGGCCGCGAGCGTGCTGAAGCCGGCACCGTCGCTGCTGCCCAGCAGTGACAGGGTCTCGTTGCGGCTGCCCCACCCGGTCGGGAGCTTGAGCACCACCCGGTCCACTTCCCGGGCCGCGCCGAGATCGACCTGCGCCCACTGCGGGAAGGAGCCGGCCGGGCCCTCCCAGTAGGAGGCCTGGGCGCCGTCGGTGAGGTTACGGGCGGGGTATTCGGCGTGCGCCCCGCCGGCGGTGGCGGGACGGCCGAGGGCGAGGTTGACGTCGGCCGCGGCGGTCGCCGCCCGGGCCGGGGCGGCGAAGGCCAGCGGCAGCAGGCCGGTCGACAGGAGCCCGGCGACGACCGCGCCGGTCACGGGCCGGCGGCCCGGTGGTCTCCAACTCATGAGGTCCTCTGTTCGGTCGGTGAACACGGGGGAGGGCACGGCGGATCGGCCCCGGAGGGGAGGCGCGGGAGGTGCGGAAACGCATGAAGTGCAGGGGGTGCGGAGGGAGAGCGCGGAGCGGCCCGGGAGGGCCGGCCCGAGGAGGAGCCACCGTCGTGCACGCAAATTGAGTTGAACAGTCGATTCTTTGCGGAAAGTACGCCCACAGGCTTCTAGCGTGTCTCCGCTTTGTCAACGGTCCCGGCAGTAGCGGGAGTTGACCACGCAAGCGGCTTGCGTACCGTGCCGATCCGCTTGCGTCATCGCGAAAGCCCGTACGAAAGTGGCTGATCCGGCCCCTGGGCAGGTTGTCGCGGAGACGGGCGGGCCGGATGCGTACCTGTCCCGACGGTGGACGAACCTCTGTCGGTCTGCAACTCTCTGAGCGATTCACGCAAAAGCGGTGTCCTGCCCCGCACATTGAGGCGTGTCCGGTGCATCGCCGAGCCACCCGTCCACCAACCGCGTCCCTCCGCGCCACGGCGGACGGGACGGAGATCGGGGAGAGATGAGACCGAAGCGCAGAGGACGGCGGGCCCTGGCCGCCGTCCTCACGACCAGCCTGCTGATGCTGGGCGTGTCGTCACTGACCGCCGCCACGGCGGCCGACGGCCCCAACCTCGCTGCCGGACGGCCCACCGCGGCCAGCAGCTCGCACGCCGAGTACGCGTCCCGCAACGTCACCGACGGGGACCAGGCCTCCTACTGGCAGAGCGCCGGCGGGACCCTGCCGCAATGGGTCCAGGCCGACCTCGGCTCCACCGCCCGCGTCGACGAGGTCGTGCTGAAGCTGCCCGCGTCCTGGGAGAACCGCAACCAGACCCTGTCCGTGCAGGGCAGTGCCGACGGCACCGGCTTCAGCACCCTGAAGGCGTCCGCCACCTACACCTTCAGCCCCGGCTCGGCCAACACCGTCACGGTGTCCTTCCCGGCGGGACAGACCCGCTACGTACGGGTGGAGATCACCGCCAACACCGGCTGGCAGGCCGCCCAGCTCTCGGAACTGGAGGTGCACGCGGCGGGTGAGTCCTCCACCGACCTCGCCCGCGGCCGTACCCTCACCGCGAGCAGTCACACCGAGACCTACGTGCCGGCCAACGCCGCCGACGGCAACAAGGCCAGCTACTGGGAGAGCCGCAACAACGAACTCCCGCAGTGGATCCGGGCCGACCTCGGTTCCTCCCTCGGCGTCAACCGGGTGGTGCTCGAGCTGCCCGACGGCTGGGGCGCCCGCACCCAGACCCTGAAGATCCAGGGCAGCGCCGACGGAACCGACTTCACCGACCTGACGGCGTCGAGGGCGTACCAGTTCGCCCCGGTGGACGGGAACACGGTGACGATCACCTTCGACACCGCCACCACGCGCTACGTCCGAGTCCTCGTCACCGCCAACACCGGTCAGCCGGCTGCCCAGTTGTCCGCGCTGGAGGTCTACGGCCCGGCGACGGGTGACACCCAGGCGCCCACCGCGCCGACGAATCTGGCGTTCACCGAGCCGTCCGCCGGGCAGATCCGGCTGGCCTGGAACGCCTCCACCGACAACACCGCCGTCACCGGCTACGACGTGTACGCCGACAACACCCTGCTGACCTCGGTCGCCGGCAACGTCACCACGTACACCGACACGCGGCCCGCGAGCGCCACGGTGTCCTACTTCGTGCGCGCGAAGGACGCCGCCGGGAACGTCTCCGGCAACAGCGACACCGTCGTCCGCCGCGGCGCGACGGGCGACACCCAGGCGCCCACCGCTCCGGCGAACCTGGCGTTCACCGAGCCGTCCGCCGGGCAGATCCGGCTGGCCTGGAACGCCTCCACCGACAACACCGCCGTCACCGGCTACGACGTCTACGCCAACAACTCCCTGCTCGCCACCGTCGCGGGCAACGTGACCACCTACACCGACAACCGCCCCGCCACCGCGACCGTGTCGTATGCCGTGCGGGCGAAGGACGCGGCCGGGAACGTCTCCGGCGCCAGCAACACCGTCACACGTACCGGGACCTCCGGCCCTGGCTCCAACCTCGCGGTCGGCAAACCCGTCACGGCCTCCTCGACCGTGCACACCTTCGTGGCCGAGAACGCCAACGACAACTCCACCGCCACCTACTGGGAGGGCTCCGGCCACCCCGCCACACTGACCGTCAAGCTCGGTGCGAACGCCGACGTCACCTCGCTGGTCCTGCGCCTCGACCCGGACAGCTCCTGGGGTCCGCGTACCCAGACCGTCCAGGTGCTCGGGCGTGAGCAGTCCGCGAGCGGCTACACCTCGCTGGTCGCCGCCAAGGACTACGCCTTCAGCCCGGCGAGCGGCAACACCGTGACCGTCCCGGTCACCGCGCGGATCGCCGACGTCCAGCTGAGGTTCACCGCCAACTCCGGTGCTCCCGCCGGGCAGATCGCCGAGTTCCAGGTGATCGGCACCGCCGCGCCCAACCCCGATCTGGAGGTCACCTCGCTGACCGCCTCGCCGGCCTCGCCCGTCGAGTCGGACACCATCGCCCTGTCCGCCACCGTCCGCAACGGCGGCGAGACCGCCGCGCCCGCCAGCAGTCTCGCGCTGCGGCTGAACGGCACCAAGGTCGCCACCGCCCCGGTGGGCGCCCTGGCCGCGGGCGCGCAGACCACCGTCAGCGCCTCGATCGGCGCCCGTGACACGGGGACCTACCAGCTCAGCGCCGTCGCCGACGACGGCGGCACGGTGATCGAGCAGAACGAGACCAACAACACCTACACGGCGTCCACCGCGCTCACCGTGCGTCCGGTCAGCAGTTCCGATCTGGTCCCGGTGGTGACCACGGCCCCGTCCGGTCCGGCCGCGGGCGACACGGTCACCTTCCGGGTCGCCGTGCGCAATCAGGGCACCGTCGCCTCGGCGGGCGGCGCCCACGCGCTCACCCTCGCCCTGGTCGACTCCAAGGGAGCGACCGTCCGCACCCTGACCGGCTCCCACGACGGGGCGATCGCCGCCGGGGCCACCACCGCACCGGTCACCCTCGGGACCTGGACCGCCGCCAACGGCACCTACACGGTGCGCGCGACGGTCGCGGCCGACGGCAACGAACTGCCCGTGAAACGGGAGAACAACACCGTCGAACAGTCCCTGTTCGTCGGGCGCGGCGCCAACATGCCGTACGACCTGTACGAGGCCGAGGACGGCGCCACGGGCGGCGGCGCCACCACCGTCGGCCCCAACCGCACCGTCGGCGACCTCGCGGGCGAGGCGTCCGGCCGCAAGGCCGTCACCCTCGACAGCACCGGCCAGTACGTGGAGTTCACCACCCGGGCGGCCACCAACACCCTGGTGACCCGCTTCTCGATTCCCGACGCCGCGGGCGGCGGCGGTACCGACGCCACCTTGAACGTCTACGTCGACGGCGCTCTCCGCAAGGCCCTGCCGCTCACCTCGCGCTACGCCTGGCTGTACGGCGCCGAGGCCTCGCCCGGCAACGCGCCGTCCGCGGGCGCCCCGCGCCACATCTACGACGAGGCGCACCTGATGCTGGGCGAGACCGTCCCCGCGGGTGCGAAGATCCGGCTCCAGAAGGACACCGCCAACACCTCGCGCTACGCGATCGACTTCGTCAGCCTGGAGCAGGTCGCGCCCGTCGCCAACCCCGACCCGGCGGCGTACGCCGTCCCGGCCGGCCTCACCCACCAGGACGTGCAGAACGCCCTCGACCGGGTCCGTATGGACACCACCGGCAAGCTCACCGGCGTCTACCTGCCGCCGGGCGACTACCGGACCTCGTCCAAGTTCCAGGTGTACGGCAAGGCGGTGCAGGTCGTCGGCGCCGGGCCCTGGTACACCCAGTTCCACGCGCCGGACGGGCAGGAGAACACCGACATCGGCTTCCGTGCCGAGGCGAGCGCCAAGGGCTCCGCGTTCCGCGGCTTCGCCTACTTCGGCAACTACACCTCGCGCATCGACGGGCCGGGCAAGGTGTTCGACTTCGCCAACGTGTCGGACATCGTCATCGACAACACCTGGACCGAGCACATGGTCTGCCTGTACTGGGGCGCCAACACCGACCGGATGACGATCAGCAACGCGCGCATCCGCGACACGTTCGCCGACGGCGTCAACATGACCAACGGGTCGACGGACAACCACGTCGTCAACAACGAGTCCCGCTCCTCCGGCGACGACAGCTTCGCGCTGTTCTCGGCCATCGACGCGGGCGGCGCCGACATGAAGGGCAACGTCTACGAGAACCTGACCTCGCTGCTGACCTGGCGGGCCGCGGGCATCGCCGTGTACGGCGGCTACGACAACACCTTCCGCAACATCCACATCGCCGACACCCTGGTCTATTCCGGCATCACCATCAGCTCGCTGGACTTCGGCTATCCGATGAACGGCTTCGGCACCGACCCGACGACGGTGGAGAACGTCTCCGTGGTCCGCTCGGGCGGGCACTTCTGGGGTGCTCAGACCTTCCCCGGCATCTGGTTGTTCTCGGCGTCCAAGGTGTTCCAGGGCATCCGCGTCAACGACGTCGACATCGTCGACCCGACCTACTCCGGAATCATGTTCCAGACGCAGTACGTCGGCGGGCAGCCGGTGAACCCGATCAAGGACACCGTCCTCACCGACATCTCGGTCACCGGCGCCCGCAGAAGCGGTGACGCCTTCGACGCCAGGTCCGGCTTCGGACTGTGGGCGAACGAGCTGCCCGAGGCAGGCCAGGGCCCGGCGGTCGGCGAGGTCACGTTCAACGGGCTGCGGCTGAACGGCAATGCCGTGGACATCCGGAACACCACCTCCACCTTCAAGATCAACATCAACCCCTGATCACCGGCCCGCAAGAGAGCCATGGATTCTGACGGAAAATGAACAGGAAGGCCTTGGTTGGCGCAAGCCGTTTGCACGGCTTGCGCTAGCCTTGCGCCCATGACGCGACGACTTGCTCAGGTTGCCAAGAAGGTAGGGGTCAGCGAGGCCACGGTCAGCCGGGTGCTCAACGGCAAGCCGGGGGTCTCCGAGACCACCCGTCAGTCGGTGCTGACCGCGCTGGACGTGCTCGGCTACGAGCGTCCCACCCAGCTGCGCGGTGAACGCGCCCGCCTGGTGGGGCTCGTCCTGCCGGAGCTCCAGAACCCGATCTTCCCGCTGCTCGCCGAGGTCATCGGCGGCGCGCTGGCCCAGCAGGGACTGACCCCCGTGCTGTGCACCCAGACCAAGGGCGGCGTCTCCGAGGCGGACTACGTCGATCTCCTGCTCCAGCAGCACGTCTCCGGCGTGGTCTTCGCCGGAGGGCTGTTCGCCCAGGCCGACGCCCCGCACGACCACTACCGGCAGCTGGCCGAACGGCGCATCCCGGTGGTCCTGATCAACGCGCCCGTGGAGGAGCTGGACTTCCCCTGCGTGTCCTGCGACGACGCCGTCGCGGTGGAACAGGCCTGGCGCCATCTCTCGCTGCTGGGCCACGAGCGCATCGGGGTGGTCCTCGGACCCCGCGACCACATGCCCTCCCGGCGCAAGCTCGCGGCGGCCCGGGCGGCGGCCGAGGCGGCCGGTTCCGCGCTGCCCGACGAGCGGGTGGAACGCTCGATGTTCTCCCTGGAAGGCGGCCAGGCGGCCACCTCCCGCCTGCTGGACCGCGGGGTCACCGGCATCATCTGCGCCAGCGACCCGCTGGCCCTCGGGGCCATCAGGGCCGCCCGGCGGCGTGGCCTCGCGGTGCCCGAGCAGGTGTCCGTCGTCGGCTTCGACGACTCCGCCTTCATGAACTGCACGGAGCCCCCGCTGTCCACTGTGCGCCAGCCCATCGAGGCCATGGGGCGCGCCGCCGTGGATCTGCTGTGCACCCAGATCCAGGGCGGCGAAGTACCGCCCGGTGAGCTGCTGTTCGAGCCCGAACTGGTGGTGCGCGGCTCCACGGCCCAGGCTCCGCGCGACTGAGGAAGTCCCTCCCGTCCGGCCCGCTCCTCGCTCCACCGCGCCCGTCACGTCATCGGCCGGCCCACGGACCCCGTGGGCCGGCCGCGTCATGTCGCACCGGTCCGCGGGCGCCGTCGGGCGGCCCGGGAAACGGTACGCCGTGTTCCGCGTCGGACGCGGACTTGCAGTGAATCGCCAGGCATCGGCCGCTCCATCTGCATTGCTCTGTCAAGCAATTACGAAATCAGCGCGAGATATTGCGCAGTCTTGTTGGCGGTGATTGAGTGTGCGGCGCCCCACCTCGTACCGGCGAGGGGCGCCTTCCACGTTCATGCCCGAAGGGGACCACCCATGAGAAGAGCTCGGTTCCGCCGCACCCGCCGCGCAGGCGCGGTCACCCTCGTCTCCGCCCTCACACTGACGGCGCTCGCCGCCTGCGGCACGAGCAGCAGCGACGACGGCGACGACGGCGACGGGAACAGCGCGAACGCCAACCCCGCCGCGCCGCTGGACCCCAAGACCAAGGTGACCATCACCATCGACTGCATGCCGCCGGCGGCCAAGAAGGCCGAGCTCAAGGAGTGGAACGAGGACGTCAAGGAGTTCAACAAGACGTACCCCAACGTCACCGTGCAGGGCCGCTCCACCCCGGGCCAGTGCCTGGAACCGCCGCGGTTCACCGCGATGCTCAAGGCGAAGTCCCAACCCGACGTGTTCTACACCTACTTCACCGACCTCGACCAGGTCCTCGACAACGACGGCGCCCAGGACATCAGCGCCTACGTCAACGACACGACCGTGCCGCTGCTGAAGGACATCGACCCGGACGTCCTCGGCTCGCTCAAGAAGGACGGCAAGCTCTACGGCCTGCCCACCAGCAACTACCGGATGGGCCTGCTCATCAACCGCTCGCTCTTCGAGCGGGCCGGCCTCGACCCCGACACCCCGCCCGCCACCTGGGAGGACGTCCGGGCGGCGGCCAAGAGGATCGCCGGACTCGGCGGCGGCGTGGCCGGCTTCGGCGAGTACAGCGCCGGCAACACCGGCGGCTGGCACTTCACCGCGCAGATGTACAGCCTCGGCGGTGAGGTAGTCGACGCCTCCGGCACGAAGGCCGCGTTCAACGACGCGACCGGCAAGCAGGTCGCCCAGAACCTCCACGCGATGCGCTGGGAGGACGACGCCATGGGCAAGACCCAGCTGCTGAAGTGGGGCGACCTCCAAAAGCAGATCGCCACCGACAAGCTCGGCATGTTCCTCGCCGCGCCCGACGACGTGACCTACATGGTCCAGCAACTCGGCGCCAAGTACGAGAACTTCGGCATGGGCCCGATACCCGGCGGCAAGAACACCCTCGCCGGCGGCAACAACTACATGATCAAGAAGGGCATCTCGTCCGACAAGGTGAAGGCCGCGATCGCCTGGCTCAACTTCAAGTTCACCACCGTCGGCAAGGGACAGTACGACTGGGAGCGCACCAAGGCCGACAGCCTCCCCGTCGGACTCCCGCAGCCCAACCTGTGGCTGAACGACAGCAAGGCCAAGGACGACGCCGCCCGTCAGCAGTTCGCCACCATGCCGGTGCAGAACTTCAAGGCCTTCATGGACAACCCGGTCCCGGGCAAGGCCGAACCCCCGAAGGCGCAGGAGATCTACAAGGTCCTCGACAACGTGATGTCCGGCATCCTCACCAACAAGGACGCCGACATCGACAAGCTCCTGTCGACGGCGGAGACCCAGGTGAACCAGGTCCTCGCCAACCAGTGACCCCCGGGGGCCGGGCGGTCTCCCGCCGCCCGGCTCGTGAGCGCGCCGACAAACTCCCCCTTTCGGATCCTGCCGGGGGTCGCGGGGTCCGGCACGCACATCGAATGAAGGGCCCGGGCCCACCCCCACCCGGTGGGCCCGGCGCCCGGCCGCCCCCGTCACGCATCCGGACCGCCGCGTCCGGCGACCCGCTGTCCGACCGAGGAGCACCCATGTCGGCCCCCACCCTCACCCAGGACCCGGCGGCCAAGGAACGCCGTCCCCGCCGACCGCGAGCCGGCGCCGTCCGGCCCCCGGCCCAAGGCTTCGGCAAGGCCCTGCGCCGCAATGTCACCGCCCACGGATTCCTCATCGGCGCGGTGCTCTGCTTCGCCTTCTTCTCCTGGTACCCGATCGTCCGCGAGTTCCTGCTGGCCTTCCAGAAGACCGAGGACGGCCAGGTCAGCTGGACCGGCTGGGACAACTTCGTCACCATCTGGAACGACCCCGCCTTCGGCCAGGCCTGGCGCAACACCCTCTGGTTCACGGCCCTCGCACTCGTCCTGGGCTTCGCCGTCCCCTTCGTCACAGCCCTCGTCATCAACGAGTTCCGGCACGGCCAGGGCTACCTGCGGCTCCTGGTCTACCTGCCCGTCATGCTGCCGCCCACCGCGTCCGTGCTGCTCTTCAAGTACCTGTACGACCCCGGCTACGGCATGTTCAACGAGGTGCTGGACGCCTTCGGCATCCCCGCCCAGCAGTGGCTCCAGGACCCCGACACCGCGATGCTCTCCGTCGTCGTCGCCTCCACCTGGATGAACATGGGCGGCGCGACCCTCATCTACCTGGCCGCGCTCCAGGGCGTCCCGGGCGAACTGTACGAGGCCGCCGAACTCGACGGGGCCGGCCTGCTGCGCAAGGTGTGGCACGTGACGATCCCGCAGACCCGGCTGATCCTGGCGCTGATGCTGCTCATGCAGATCATCGCCACCATGCAGGTCTTCATCGAGCCCTTCCTGCTGACCGGCGGCGCGGGACCCGAGGGGTCCACCACGACCGTCGTCTACCTGATCTACCAGTACGCCTTCAACTTCAACAACTACGGTGCCGCGGCCGCGCTCGGCCTGATCCTGCTCGTACTGCTGGCCGCCTTCTCGGCCGTGTACACCAGGCTCAACCGCGCCACGGAAGAGTAGGACCGGGGGAGACACGGACATGTCCACACGCACGCTCATCTCGCCCGCCGCCCTCGCCCGCCCGCGCGGCAGGCTGCTCTACTGGCTGTGCTTCGCGCTCGTCGTCGTCCTGTTCACGCTGGCCTTCCTCGGCCCGCTGTACTGGATGGTGTCCGGCGGCCTCAAGACCACCCAGGAAGCCGTCCAGACACCCCCGACCTGGGTGCCCGGCTCCGTCCACCCGGAGAACTACCAGCGGGCCTGGGAGGTGATGGACCTCGCCCGCCTGCTCCTCAACACCCTCTACTACGCCTTCGGCGCGCTCGCCTTCCAGCTGGTGCTGGACGTCGCCGCCGCCTACTCCCTGTCCAAGCTGCGGCCGGTCCTCGGCAAGGCGATCCTCGGGATGATGCTCGTCACCCTGATGATCCCGGCGACCGTGCTCGTCGTCCCTCAGTACCTCACCGTGCTGGACGTGCCGATCGTCGAACGCAACCTGCTCAACTCGCCCTGGGCGATCTGGCTGCCCTCGGTGACCAACGCCTTCAACATCTTCCTGCTGAAGCGGTTCTTCGACTCCATCCCGAAGGAACTCCTGGACGCGGCCTCCATGGACGGCGCAGGGCCGCTGCGCGTCCTGTGGTCCATCGTCCTGCCGATCTCCCGGCCCATCCTCGGCGTGGTGTCCATCTTCGCCGTCGTCGGCGTCTGGAAGGACTTCCTCTGGCCGATGCTGGTGCTGCCCGACCCCACCGGCCAGACCCTCGCCGTCGGCATCTACTCGCTCGCCACCAGCGTGCCCGAGAACGTGCTCATCGCCGCCCTCACCATCGCCTCCCTGCCGACCCTGCTGCTGTTCCTGCTCTTCCAGCGCAACATCATGAGCGGACTCACCGCGGGCGGCCTCAAGGGCTGAATCCGACAGCCCCGCCCGGCGCCGGCGGCCACCGGCTCAGCCCGCCGGCCGTGGCCGCCCCGCCCGGCCCGGTCCGTCGGTACCCCTTCCGATCCTCCGCCGCCGCCCCGTCCTCGACGCCCCGCTGTCCGGGGCGGCGGCGGAGACCCACCCCTGCCCCGAAAGGACCGTCACGTGGCAGCCCCGCACCCCGACAAGACCCCCGCCCCTTCGGACGACTGGTGGCGTGGCGCTGCCATCTACCAGGTGTACCCCCGCAGTTTCGCCGACGGCGACGGCGACGGCACCGGGGACCTGGCGGGCGTACGGGCGAGACTGCCCTACCTCGCCGAACTCGGCGTGGACGCCATCTGGTTCACCCCGTGGTACCTCTCCCCGCTCGCCGACGGCGGCTACGACGTCGCCGACTACCGCACCATCGACCCCGCCTTCGGCACCCTCGACGAGGCCGAGAAACTGATCGGGGAGGCCCGGGACCTCGGCATCCGCACCATCGTCGACATCGTCCCCAACCACGTCTCCGACCAGCATCCCTGGTTCCGGGCCGCGCTCGCCGCCGGACCGGGCAGCCCCGAGCGCAAACTGTTCCACTTCCGCCCCGGACGCGGCGAGCACGGCGAACTGCCGCCCAACGACTGGCCGTCGCAGTTCGCCGGCCGGACCTGGACCCGGGTCGAGGACGGCGAGTGGTACCTGCACCTGTTCACCCCCCAGCAGCCCGACCTCAACTGGGCCCACCCGGCGGTCCGCGAGGAACACGAGGACGTGCTGCGCTTCTGGTTCGAGCGGGGCGTGGCCGGCGTCCGCATCGACTCGGCCGCCCTGCCGGCCAAGGACCCCGACCTGCCGGACTTCGTCGAGGGCCGCGACCCCCACCCGTACATCGACCGCGACGAACTGCACGAGATCTACCGCTCCTGGCGGAGCGTCGCCGACGCCTACGACGGCGTCTTCGTCGGCGAGGTCTGGCTGCCGGACGCCGAGCGCTTCGCCCGCTACCTGCGCCCCGACGAACTGCACACCGCCTTCAACTTCAACTTCCTGGCCTGCCCCTGGGACGCGGACCGGCTGCGCGCCGCCATCGACGACACCCTGGCCGAGCACGCCCCGGTCGGCGCCCCCGCCACCTGGGTGCTGTGCAACCACGACGTGACGCGCACGGTCACCCGCTACGGCCGTGCGGACACCGGATTCGACTTCGCGACCAAGGCGTACGACACCCCGACCGACCTGACGCTCGGCACCCGCCGGGCCCGCGCCGCAGCCCTCCTCACCCTCGCGCTGCCCGGCTCCGTCTACCTCTACCAGGGCGAGGAACTCGGTCTGCCCGAGGCGGACATACCGCGCGAACGCATCCAGGACCCGATGCACTTCCGCTCCGGTGGCGCCGATCCGGGCCGCGACGGCTGCCGGGTCCCGCTGCCCTGGACCGCCGACGCCCCGTACGCGGGCTTCGGCTCGCGCACCGAGCCCTGGCTGCCGCAACCCGCGAGCTGGCCCGCGTACGCGGCCGACCTCCAGGCCGCCGATCCCGGCTCGATGCTCGTCCTCTACCGCACCGCGCTGCGGCTGCGCCGTACCGAGGCGGGCCTCGGCGACGGCCGGCTGGAGTGGCTGCCCGCTCCCGCCGGGGTCCTCGCGTTCCGGCGGGCGCCCGGCCTGCTCTGCGTGGTCAACCTGGCGGCCGCCCCGGCGGCCCTGCCCGAGCACGATCACGTGCTGCTCGCCAGTGGCCCGCTGGACGCCGAGGGCCGACTGCCGGGTGACACCGCGGTCTGGCTGCGCGGGTGAGGGGCACGCACACCGCCGTCCGGACGGGGGCGGGGCCGGGGCGGGCGCCGGGCCGGGGGCCTTCCCGCCCCCGGCCCGGCACCGTGCGGCGAACGGTCCGCCGTCGCGCCCGGCGTGTGGTGAGGCCGCCGCGATGATGACGGCCGACGACGTGCTGTCCGTGCTGGCGCTGCTGCGGCGCGCGGACGCCGACGCCTGGATCGGGGGCGGCTGGGGCATCGACGCCCTGGTGGGGGAGCAGACCCGCGACCACCGGGACCTGGACCTGATGCACCGCTCGGACCAGGAGCCCGACGTGGTGGCCGCCCTGGCGGCGGCGGGATTCGCCGAGACGCTCGACCAGCGGCCCGTACGGTTCGTCGTCACGGACGCCGCCGGACGGGCGATCGACCTCCACCCGCTGGTGTTCGCCGCCGACGGCTGCGCCACGCAGGCCTCGTTCGACCCCGGACGGCCGTTCCGCTACCCGGCCTCCTGCTTCGTGACCGGCACCATCGCCGCGAGCACGGTCCCGTGCCTCTCCGCCGCCCAACAGGTCCACTTCCACCAGGGCTACGAGCCGACCGCACGCGACCTGCACGACATGGGCCTTCTGCGCAGGACGTTCGGCATCGCCACTCACTTCGACCCCTGAGGGGCCGGGCCGGGCCGGGTCGGCGAGGGCACGCCGTCGCCCGGCCCGCACCGGCCCGCCGAACCACCGGCGGACCGCCGCCTGGCGGTCCGACGGCGTGGCCCGCCGCTCAGGCCTGGCGGGAGTGCAGGGGATCATGGGCGACCTCGTCCGGACACCTGCCGCGCGACCGACGCGCCTGCCGGTCCCGCCGCCAGTCGACGGTCGCGAGGGCCAGCGACGCACCCATGCCCGCCAGGGCGGCGACCATGGCGAGAGCGAGCGCGCCGCGGTAGTCGTCGCCCGTCCCGAGCACCACGTAGTACAGGCCGGGCAGGGCCGCGGTGCCCACGGCGGCGCCGAGGCGCTGACCGGTCTGCAGGGCGCCGCCCGCCGCGCCCGCCATCCGCACGGGCACGTCCCGCAGGGTCATGGTGATGTTCGGCGAGACCACGAAACCACCGCCGATGCCGCCGAGGAACAGCAGCGGGGCGGCTGCCCAGGGGGCGATGCCGAGGGGCGCGAAGCGGAGCAGCAGCGCGGCACCGCCCAGGCCGGTGATCACGCCCGTGAGGCCGCACACGGTGAGCAGCCGGCCGAACCGGTCCACCAGCCGGCCGGCGACGACGGCCGCGCCGGCCGATCCGACGGCGAAGGGCGTCACGGCGAGCCCGGAGCGCAGCGGCGAGAAGTCGAGCCCGCGCTGGTAGAAGAGGGCGAAGACCAGCCAGACCCCGCTGAAGCCGATGAAGTACAGGGTGCCGACCGCGGCGCCGACGGCGTAACCGCGCACCGTGGTGAACAGACGGGGATCGAGCAGCGGCTGGGCGCCGCGGGCGACGAGACGGCGCTGCCACCACACGAAGCCGCTGAGCAGTGCGGCGCCGAGGAGGAACAGCCACCACAGCCGGCTCAGCCCGCCGGAGTCCGCCTGGACCAGCGGATACATGAACGCGAGGACGCCGAGACCGAGGAGCGCGACGCCGGTCACGTCCACACGTCCCCGGCCGGACGGCTGGGTGCGGGGCAGCAGACGGCGGCCGAGCAGGACGGCCAGCACGCCGATGGGGACGTTGACGTAGAAGATCCAGCGCCAGCCCTCGGAGCCGGAGGCCAGCGCGAGGATGACGCCGCCGGTGAGGGGGCCGACGGCGGAGGAGATGCCGACGGTGGCGCCGAAGAAGCCGAAGGCCCGTCCGCGTTCGGCGCCGCTGAACATCTGCTGGATGAGCGCGGAGTTCTGCGGAGCCATGAAGCCGGCCGCGAGGCCATGGGCGAGGCGGGCCACCACCAGCCAGGTGATGTCCGGGGCGGCGCCGCAGGCCGCACTGAAGACCACGAAGCCGCTCAGGGCCAGCAAAAAGATGCGGCGGCGGTCCAGGGCGTCCCCGAGGCGGCCGGCGGTGACCAGAGCGAGCGCGAAGGTGAGGGCGTACCCGGAGACGACCCATTGCACCTGGGCGGCGGACGCGTGCAGCTCGCGCTGGACGGTGGGCAGGGCGACCGCCACGATCGTCACGTCCAGCAGACTCATGAAGCCTGCCACCAGGGTGACCCACAGAGCCCGCCACCGGTTCGGGTCCCGCTCGGAACCGCTCTCCTGAGCCGACGGACTCCCGTTCTTCGCCGACGCCGTCACAAGGCCTCCTCTCGCCGGGCCGCGTCCGGGGCACTGGTCACGGACACCGGTCACGCCGTGGGAGCGCCCCGTGCGAGACGCAGCCTATGACGTACGACGGAAGCCGGCCGCCTGTGGTTCGGGCCGGTTCGGCGGCCGGGTCGCAGGGCGGCCGTGGCTGTCCGGGCCGGTGCCGGACAGCCAACCGCGCCCCGGGGCCCCCGGTCAGGCGGTCACGATGCGCCAGCGGTTGTCGGGGGTTCCGTCGTCGGGCGCCTGGACCGCGAAGGCCCCGACGGCGGTGGATCCGCCCGCGATGGCGAGCAGCTTGCCGCTGTTCCCGTTGCGGATCTTGTAGGTGCCGTCGCCCTGGGCGAGCAACGTCCACAGGTGGTCGGCGGTGCCGTTGTCCGTCCACTGGAGGACGCTCGCGTTGTCCGCGGTGGACATGTTCAGCACACCGAGAACCTTGCCGCTGTTGACGTTGCGGAAGCGGACCGCCGTCCCGTCGCCGATCATCTCCCAGTCGTGGTCGGCGGTGCCGCTGTCGGTCCACTGAAGGGCGAGGCCGCCGTCGGCGGTGGACATGTTCTGAACGCCCAGCACCAGGTTGCTGGCCACGTTGACGAGGTGTACGGCGGCGGTGCCGCCGGTGTTCCAGTAGACGGTGTAGTTGAAGCCGTGTGCGTCGTGGAACGGGCCGAGGCCGACGGCGGAGCCGCCCGCGGTCGCGGTGAAGGCGAGCGAAGTGCTGCTGGTGCGCGTGATGGTGGCGGGGTTCAGCAGGGGCAGTCCGCCGAGCGCGCTGTCGCCGTAGTCGCCGGCCAGCACGACCGGTCCGTAGGTGACCGCGGCGGTGTTCGCGTTGTCGGGGGCGGGCCGCAGGACGACCCGCATGGGCAGGCGGACGGTGACGGTGTCGCCGGACGTCCAGCTGCGGGTCAGGGTGGCGTAGGTGCCCGGTGTCGTGGCGAGGTTCTGCGCCACGCCGTTGACGCTGATCGTGGCTCCGGTGGTCCAGCCGGGGATGCGGATGCGCATCGCCCACGTTCCGGCGACGCTGCCGGTGACCGCCAGCGTGGTCGTGTCGCTGGTGGGGTACGAGGTGGTCTGGGTGACGGTGATTCCGCGCTGGGACCAGGTGAGCACCGAGGGCACGAACAGATTGACGGTGAGCGTCGTGTCGTTGCGGAAGTAGATGGAGTCCATCAACCGGGTGTGCATCTCCAGGCCGGTGCCCTGGCAGCACCAGAAGGTGCCGTAGTCGGTGCTCCAGGTGCCTCCGCCCCAGGCCGGGCCCACACCGCGGCGGCCGCCCGGGTTGAGCGGGGTGAAGTAGGTGACGTGGCCGTGGGCGTCGGCCGGGTTCTGCTGGCCGATCATCTGGTTCAACCAGGCCTGCTCGTAGTAGTCGAACAGCGCGGCCCGGTCCGGGGTCACCGCGAACAGGTCCCGGGTGAGCTTGAGCATGTTGTACGTGTTGCAGCTCTCGCAGGTGTCCTGTCTGAGGTAGGCGGCGATCGCGTTCGGCGCGCGGAAGTGCTCCGCCTGGCTGTTGCCGCCGATGGCGTAGGTGTGGGTGCCGACGGTGATGTTCCACGCGTTGGTGGCGATGTCCCGGTACCGGGTGGTGCCGGTGGCCTTGTACTCGCGCAGGGCACCGATCCACTTGGGGACCTGGGTGTTGGCGTGCAGCCCGTTCAACTGGTCCAGGTTGGCCGCCAGCGGGTCGAAGACGGCGGCGTGGTCGAAGCGCCGGGCGGCCGTGAGCCACCGGCTGTCGCCCGTCTGCTGGTAGAGGTCGCACAGCACGTCGTTCATGCCGCCGAACTCCACGCCCAGCATCGCCTGCATCTGCTGACCGATGAGCCGGCCCGTGCGGGTGTCGACCCAGCCCGCCAGCGCCAGCAGGACGTCCCGGGCCTGTGTGGTGCCGATCAGCCGCCACACGTCCAACAGTCCGGCGAGCGTCTTGTGGATGGTGTAGTACGGCACGTTGCCGTTACTCAGGGTGCCCTGTTCGAGGGCGGTGAAGTCGGACTCGGGATAGCCGGACAGGTAGCCGGCGGTGAATCCGGCAACGCCGTTGTTGGCCTGGCACTTGGCCAGTTCCGCCACCATGGAGACCGCCTTGTCGCGGGCGACCGTGTCCCCGGTGACGGCGTACAGCTGCGCCCAGGCGGTGAGGAAGTGTCCCTGGACGTGGCTGCGGAACGGGAAGTCGGGGGCGTCCCAGCCCCCGTCGGCTGCGGCGCCGGCCGTGGAGAGCTTGTGGTTGGCGCGGAAGGTGTACAGCAACCGGTTCACGTCGACGAACCGCAGATAGGCGGCGGTGCGGTTCTGGTTGTCCAGCCACCGGCTGGCGGTCAGCCGCACCTGGCCGAAGTCGAAGGCGTACGCGGAGACCCCGATGTCGGCCCGGACGGGAGGGACGGCCGCCCGGGCGGGAGAGGCGCCGACGAGCGGGCCGGCCGCGGAAGCCGCGAGCGTGGCTCCGGCGGCTTGCAGGAGGCGCCTTCTGTTGAGCGAGGAGGACATCGTTCACCTGTTCCTTGTTCGGGGGAGCGGTGATGGGGAAGGACCGGCGCTTGTGCCGCCGGGTGGTGCGGTGGCGTTGCCGACTGCCGACTGCCGACTGCGGGTTTCGGTGCCGGCGACGCCGGCCGCGCTTCGGTGGGGGTAGCGGCTCGTCCGGTGTCGTCGGCGGGGTGCGGTGGTTGCATCGCTGTTCGGCGTCCTCGGCGGGGACGCGGATTCCGGTTCTGCTGCGGACGGCTCGGCCGCGCAGGTGATCACTGTGTTCGTCATACAGAGTTCGTCATGTAATGTTCGTCATGTCGAACAGTGGTCGACTCGTCGGCCGCCACGGATGATAGACGCCGAACGGGCTGATCGACACCCTTCGTGCGGCGATTCAGGGTTCGCCCTCGACCTGCCTGCCGCCGAGGACTGCCGTGTCATGTCCTGACGGCCCCGGCGGGCGTACCTGAAGTCCGCTCGCGGAATTCAGCCGCGCGTTCAGAACCCGCGGTCGATCCGGAACCTCACAAGCCGAGTTCTTCGCGGGCTCCCGCCACCCAGCGCAGCACGCCGTGGGAGTCGGTGCTCTCTGCCAGCTCCGTCGCTTCCCCGAGCAGCGCCGCCGCGTCCTCGCGCCGCTCCTGCTGGGCGGCCAGATGGGCCAGCCCGATCAGGTTCGCCGCCACCCCCGCCAGGAACCCCAGTTCCCGACGCAGCCGAGTGGACTCCTCGAAATGCGCGTAGAGGAGTTCGGCCTGCTCGATTCGCTTGTCAACGTCATGCCGTGATCCTGGGAGCGGGCGCCGGACCCGGCGGTGACGACGCTAGCGTGGGGTCGCATGATCGTATGGCTCAACGGCACCCATGGCGCGGGCAAGACGACGACCAGCGCACTCGTGCAGCGACTGCTCCCGGGTTCACGAGTGTTCGACGCCGAGAAGGTCGGCGAGACGCTCATGGACATCACGCCGGGGCTGCCGGACACGGACAACTTCCAGCACTGGCCGCCGTGGCGGCCGCTCGTCGTCGAGACCGCACGCCGCGTACTCGACTACACCGGCGGCACCCTGGTGATGCCCATGACCGTGCTCGTGGAGCAGTACTGGCGCGAGATCAGCACAGGTCTCGCTCAACACGCCATCGAGGTGCGGCACTTCGTTCTCCACGCCGACCAGGACACCCTCCGCGGGCGCATCGAGGGGGACACCCTCCTCGGCCCCTCCCCGTTCCGTCTCAAGTACCTCGAGCCCTACGCCGAGGCGGCCCGCACCTGGCTGCACCGGGAGGCCGAGGTCGTCGACACCACACACCTCACGCCCGCCGAGGCCGCCTCCCGGATCGCGGAGGCCGTCCGGAGGTGAGGTCCGCCCGCCGCCGAGCGGAAGCGCCCGCAGACGGCCACGAGGGCGGCCTTCCGCCCTCCGCGCCGAGCTGTGGCTCTTGATCGTTTCCCGAGCTGCGCCTACGCTTCCATGCCCATGGGGACGGGGGAGCCGGAACGTGGGCACAGGCCGCGGTCCACCCGGCGGGTCGGACCTCGCGTGACCGCTGCTCTGCTGGGCGGGGCGGCGGGGCTGGCCGTGCTGAGCGCGGTACTCGTCCTCCTGCCGGGTGTGGTGGTCGACCACGATCTCGCGGGGGCGAGCGTCGCCGCGCCGGACCGGGTTGAAAGCGGTGAACGACGTCCGGACGACCCTGCTGCAGGCCGTCGGCGGTGTGGTCCTGCTGTTCGGCGCGTACGCCACCTGGCGGCAACTGCGCGTCAGCCAGGACGGGTGCGCGCCACCCAGGAGGGCTACGTCACCGACCGGTTCAGCACGGCCGTCGATCAACTCGGCAGTGACAAGCTGGAAACGCGTATCGGCGGACTCCACGCGCTGTGGCGGATCGCGGAGCACTCCGCCCGCGACCGAGAGGCCGTCATCTCCATCAAGGCCGCATACCTCCGTACGCGCCTGCCCTGGCCGCCCGCCGGACCGGACGCTCCGGCGGCGGACCTGCCCATCAACGACGTCGTGCCACTGGAGGTGCGGGCCCCCGATGCCCAGGTGGCGCTCACCGGGCTCGGCGTGCTGTTGCTTCAGCCCCGGCAGCAGTCCTGGATCAATCTCGGCGTCACGGATCTGCGCCGGGCCGACTGCGACGGGCTGTGGCTCCATGAGGTCAACCTCGACCGGTCCTGCATGGAGGCGGCGGGCCTGTACCACGCCAACCTGACCCAGGCCTCGCTCGTCGCGGTCGACCTGCGGCATGCCGACCTCAAGACGGCGATCCTGCGCCGGACCCGCTGTGTGCTGGCCGACCTGCGGGGCGCCCGGCTGGTCGAAGCGGACCTGCGTGACGCGGACTTCACCGAAGCCGACCTGCGCGAGGCGAATGTGCGCAAGGCGGATGCGGGAGGCGCCCTCTTCCGCGGCGCCGACCTGCGCCTGGCCGACCTGCGCGGAACCGACCTCAGCACGGCCGACCTGCACCAGGCCCGGCTGACCGGCGCGCTGGCCAGCGAGCACACGCGCTGGCCGGCCGGCTTCGACCACACGGCCGCGGGCGTCGTCGTCACCGAGGATCCCGGCCCCGAACCCCCGCCGCTGCTCCAGCCTTCGGGGATCACGACGCAGCACCCCCGACTGCGGTCCGCGCCGTGACCGACCCCGAACGCGGGTGAGTCCGGCGGGGTTCGCCTGCCATGGTGTTCGTCTCCGGTCGCGTTCGTCTGCGGTGGGGCCGACGCTTTCCGTCGATTTCGGCGTCGAGTGATCCGGAATTCTCTGTTCATTGTTCCTCCGTGCCGCTTGCGCGGTGCGTGACGGTCGGTTCGAAGCGTTGTTGTGGCTTTCGGAAGTGTCTTCTGCGGGGATTTCTGCGGGGCTTTATCGGAGTGGCCACGAGGAGTTCCGAAGGATGTGTGGAGAGGCCTGCGAGAGAGTGTTGAGCGGTTCTCCAGCGGTATTCCGGCGCCGGCCGCGAAACGGAACCGGACCCCTGCCCGACGAGGCATGCGCGACCTGGTGACGTGGGTGCCGACGCGGGTCGGGTGGTGGGCCGGTGCTGCCGTCCTTTCCGGCCAGGGCAGGGGGACCGGGGAGTCCGGCCGTCCGTCGTGGTGCCGACCTCTCCATCTCGGGACCGGCCCGCCCCGGTCGTCGGCGGGGGCGGCCTCCCGCTTCGTTGCACCAGGCGGAAAACCGCTCACCCTTGCGGGCTGCCGTCGTCGTGGCCGGTCGCCACGGGTCCGGGCGTCGTCCGACTGGCGGCCCACCGCACGGCGGACTTGAAGCGTCCTGGAGAAATCGTCCACGCAGGTCGCGGCGAGCGGGCTGATCCCCGCACGGCGAATGGACCGCGGACTAGCATGCCGAGAAGTCGCCCCAAGTAATTACGGTGCGGCGTGCGGGGTGGGGTCCGGCCGTGTCGTGGGCGCCGGGAATTCCGTTTCCGAATGGCTGTCGGGAGGTGCGGGTCGTCTCTGGTCGAGCAGGCGCGGTCTTTCCGATCGCCAGGCGTCGCAGCCCTGCCGACCGTCTCACCTGCCCCTTGCCTGACCATCCGGCTCCCTGTCGTCCCCGTTGCGCGGCGGCGCGCCGCAAGTGCCGCGTGGCTGTGTTTCCGAGTGGTTTTCGTATGTCGTCGCTGACGTAGTTTCGGGAGGTTGTCGTGTCTGAGTTCGCTGAGTCGCCCGCTGCTGGTGCCGCTGCTGTCGGCGCTGGACCGGGGGGTACGGGTGTCTGGTTGGTCGGGGCGCGGGGGTCGGTCGCCACCACGGTGATCGCAGGGTGTGCCGGACTGGCGGCGGGGTTGTATCCGGCCACAGGGCTGGTCACGGAGACCGAGGAGTTCGCCGCGGCGGGGCTGCCCGCGCTGTCGTCACTGGTGTTCGGCGGACATGACACGGTGGACTGGCCCCTGGTCAAGCGGGCCGAAGTGCTGGGGGAGCAGGGCGTGCTGCCGTTCGGGCTGGTGCGGGCGGTGGTGGGTGAACTCGCCGCGGCCGACCGGGAGATCCGGCCCGGAGGACCGGCAGCGGGCGACGGCCGCGGCGACGAAGAGCTGATAGCGGCGTTCACCGCGGACATCGAGGGTTTCACCCGGCGCAGGGGGCTGGCGCGGACGGTGGTGGTCAACGTCGCTTCCACCGAGCCGGTCGCGGCTGCGGACGGGCGGCTGCCGGCGAGTTCGCTGTATGCAGCGGCGGCGCTGCGGGCGGGTTGTGCGTATGTGAACTTCACTCCGTCGGCGGGAGTGGGCCATCCGGCGCTGGAGGAGTTGCGCGGCCGGGCGGGCGTGCCGTGGGCGGGCCGGGACGGCAAGACCGGGCAGACCCTGTTGCGGGCGGTGCTGGCGCCGATGTTCCGCCAGCGTGCGCTGGGTGTGCGGGCCTGGTCGGGGACGAATCTGCTGGGCGGCGGCGACGGGGCGGCGCTGGCCGATCCGGCGGCGGCCGCGGCGAAGAACGCCGGTAAGAACCGGGTCCTCGAGGACAACCTGGGCGCGCTGCCCGAGGGCGAGGTGCACATCGACGAGGTGCCCGCACTGGGCGAGTGGAAGACGGCCTGGGACCATGTGGCCTTCGAGGGGTTCCTCGGCTCGCGGATGGTGCTCCAGACGATCTGGCAGGGCTGCGACTCGGCGCTGGCCGCTCCGCTCGTACTCGACCTGGCCCGGCTGGCCGCCCGCGCGCAGGAGGCGGGGATCGTCGGGGGTCTCGCAGAGCTGGGCTTCTACTTCAAGGATCCCGACGGCGGCTCCGCGGCACTGGCCGAGCAGTACGACGCCCTGGTCGCCTTCGCCGCACGGCTGGCGGCCGGCCGATGAGCGAGCTGCGCGACTGGGCCGAACTGCTGCGGGTCTCGGCGCTGTTCACCGTTCCGGGTGACGTGCTGGCGGGGGCCGCGGCGAGCGGTCGGCGTCCGGGTACCGCCACCGCCCTGGCAGCCGGTGCCTCGCTGTGCCTGTACGAGGCGGGGATGGCGCTCAACGACTGGGCCGACCGTGACGAGGACGCCGCCGAGCGTCCTCACCGCCCCGTTCCCTCGGGCCGTATCGCTCCCGGGCAGGCACTGGCGGCGGCCGCCGTGCTGACGGGTGCGGGCCTGGGTCTGGCTTTCGCCGCGGGCCGGCCCGCCGCATGGTGCGCGACCGCCCTCGCGGGCACCGTGTGGGCCTACGACCTGCGGCTGAAGCACACCGCGGCCGGTCCGGCGGCGATGGCCGCGGCCCGCGGCCTGGATCTGCTCATGGGCGCTGCGGCCACAGCCGGCCCGCGCACAGAGCGTCGGCGTCCGTCAGCCGGGCACCCTCCGGTCGGCCCCTCCACAGGCGCCTCGCCGGGCAGGGGGGACGCCGTCTCGGCGCGTCCGGCCGCAGGTGGTCCGGTGGCTGCGGGGGCGGACCCATGGGCTGGTGGGACCGCCGGGGCGGTACGCCGAGCGCTGCTGCCCGCTGCCGTGATCAGCGCCCACACCTATGCGCTCACCACCGTCTCGCGTACCGAGACGCAGGGCGGGGCGCGGGGCGGGCCGCTTGCCGCGCTCGGTGTGACGGCCCTCCTCGGTGCCCTGGTCGGCACCGACGGGCACGCCGGCCCGGTCTCCCCGTGGCGACGGAGCGGGCCGGCGGATGCGTCCGGCGTGCCCGGTGGGCCCGTGGCCCGTGGCGAGCTGGGCAAGCTCGGCCGGGTCGTGCTGGCCGGTGGCTATGCGGTCACGGCTGGGCGGCCGTTGGTGCACGCCGTGCTCAATCCGTCGCCACCGCTGACCCAACGGGCCGTGGGCGGCGGTATCCGTGCGCTGATACCGCTCCAGGCGGCTCTCGCGGCACGCTCCGGCGCGCCCGTCTCCGCCGCGGTGCTTGCCGCGCTCGTGCCGGCGGCACGCCGGCTGGCCCGGAAGGTGAGCCCCACATGAGTGTCCGTCTGGGCTACGGCACGAACGGCCTGAGCGATCTGCGGCTCGATGACGCCCTGGGTGTCCTGGCCGAACTCGGCTACGACGGCGTCGGGTTGACCCTGGACCACATGCACCTCGACCCGCTGGGGCCCGGTCTTGCCGGGCGCGTCGCCCGGGTCGCCGACCGGCTCGGTGCGCTCGGCCTGTCGGTCACGGTGGAGACCGGCGCCCGCTACGTCCTCGACCCGCGTCGCAAGCACGGTCCCACTCTGCTGGACGCGGAGCCCGAGGGGCGGGCGGCGCGGAGCGCGCTGCTGGTCACCGCCGTGAAGGTGGCCGCGGACCTCGGCGCTCACGCGGTGCACTGTTTCAGCGGGGTCCGTCCCACGGGCACGGATGAGGACGCCGCCTGGGAGCTGCTCGGCGCCTCTCTGACCCCGGTCCTGGACGCCGCGGCGCAGGCCGGAGTTCCGCTGGCCATCGAGCCGGAGCCCGGTCACCTGCTGGAGACACTCGCCGGTTTCCACCGGCTGCGCGGACAGCTCGGCGATCATCCGCTGCTCGGTCTCACGCTCGACATCGGCCACTGCCAGTGCCTGGAGCCGCTGGCACCGGCGGACTGCGTCGCCGCGGCGGGACCGTGGTTGCGGCATGTGCAGATCGAGGACATGCGCCGTGGCATCCACGAACACCTGCCCTTCGGGGAGGGCGAGATCGACTTCCCGCCCGTCCTGAGCGCGTTGGACGCCACCGGATACCAGGGGCTGACCGTGGTCGAACTGCCCCGTCACTCCCACGCCGGCCCCGAACTCGCGCGCTCCTCCCTGGCGTTCCTCCGCAACCAGCTGACCGCACTCGACAACAAGCCCCCTGCCGCCGACCCGGCTCTCACGGGCCCGGCTCTCACGGGCCCGGACCCTGCCGACGGTGGCGCCCCCGCACTCACTTCCCTCGGCACGGTCGCTGCCGGGCAGGCCGTCGTCGGTCGGCCCGCCGTCGCGCCGCCCGCCACGTCCGTCGCGTCGCCGTCCACCGTGCGTCCGATCGCGGCCGCGGGCGTTGCCTCCGGCCCCGCCCTCGCCGTCTTCCCGCCGCCGTCCGCGTAAGGAATCCCGTATGTCGGTCATCCGAGAGGAACTGTCCGCCCGCCTCGGCTCCGAGGCCGCCGCCTGGCTCGACGCCGCGCTCGCCGAGGCGCGGGCCGCCGCGCCGCCCGGTCCTGACGCAGCCGCGCCTCCCGCGGGCATCACCGCGTCCCCGGACGACCGGGCCCCCGAGCCCCCCGCCGGGAACGCCGGACCTCCCGCCCGGGATGCCACGCCACGCCGGGGCGTACCGGCGTGGGAGCTGCGGTTCGCCGCGGCAGGGCGAGTGTGCGCCGGCCCGGAGGCGGCGGAGGCGGCCCGGGTGCTGCTGCTGCGCACCGCCCGGCCGGGCGCGGCCACCGTGGCCCGTCTCTACGACCACGGCAGCGGCGCCGAACGCCGCGCCGTCCTGCTCGCCCTGCCGCACCTGCCCCTCCCGGCCGGTCAGGGTGTGGCGCTGGTCGAGGACGCGCTGCGCGCCAACGACACCCGGCTCGTGGCGGCGGCCGTCGGCCCCTACGCCGCCGCCCACCTGCCCGCCCACGCCTGGCGGCACGCCGTACTGAAATGCCTGTTCACCCAGGTACCGCTGGCCGCCGTCGCCGGGCTCGCCGACCGCGCCCGCGGGGACGGCGAACTCGCCCGCATGCTGGCCGACTTCGCCGCGGAGCGCACCGCCGCGGCCCGGCCCGTACCCGACGACCTGCACCACGTCCTCGCTCTCGCCCTCGCCGCCAAGGAAGTCTGATGCGCATCTTCGACCCGCACATCCACATGACCTCGCGCACCACCGACGACTACCGGGCGATGCACGCGGCGGGGGTGCGCGCCGTGGTCGAACCCTCCTTCTGGCTCGGCCAGCCGCGCACCTCGCCCGAGAGCTTCCTGGACTACTTCGACGCACTGCTGGGCTTCGAACCCTTCCGCGCCGCCCAGTACGGCATCGCCCATCACTGCACCATCGCCCTGAACCCCAAGGAGGCCAACGACCCGCGCTGCCTGCCCGTCCTGGAGGAACTGCCGCGCTACCTCCTCAAGGACGGTGTCGTGGCCGTCGGTGAGATCGGCTACGACTCGATGACGGCGGCCGAGGACACCGCCCTCGCCGCCCAGCTCGAACTCGCCGCCGACCACGGGCTGCCCGCCCTGGTGCACACCCCGCACCGCGACAAGCTCGCCGGACTGCGCCGCACCCTGGACGCCGTGGCCCAGTCCCGGCTGCCCGCCGATCGGGTCCTGCTCGACCATCTCAACGAGACGACCGTGAAGGAGGCCAAGGACGCCGGTGTCTGGCTGGGCTTCTCCGTCTACCCGGACACCAAGATGGACGAGCACCGCATGGTCGCCGTCCTCGACGAGTACGGACTCGACCGGGTGCTGGTCAACTCCGCCGCGGACTGGGGCAACAGCGACCCGCTGAAGACCCGCATGGTCGCCGACGCGATGCTCGCCGCGGGTTTCACCGAGGACGACGTGGACCAGGTGCTGTGGCGCAACCCCGTCGCCTTCTACGGGCTCAGCGGCCGCCTCGTCCTCGAGCCCGTCGAACCCGCGGCCCTGCACGAGGGCAACTCCCTGCTCCGCGGCGGAGAGTGAACCGTGCGCTTCAGCCACCCCGACGGCTCGACCGTCCATCTGGCCTACTGCACCAACGTCCACCCCGCCGAGACCCTCGACGGAGTCATCGCCCAACTCGGCGCCCACTGCGAACCGGTCCGCCGCCGTCTGGGCGCCGAACGCCTCGGCATCGGACTGTGGTTGGCCCGCGACGCGGTTCACGCCCTCGTCGCGGACGCGGCCGCGCCGGGCAGGCTGCGCACCGAACTCGACCGGCGCGGCCTGGAAGTGGTCACCCTCAACGGCTTCCCCTACGAGGGCTTCGGCGCGGAAGAGGTCAAGTACCGCGTCTACCGGCCCGACTGGAGCGACCCGGAGCGGCTCGCCTACACCACCGACCTGGCCCGGCTGCTGGCCGCCCTGCTGCCCGACGACGTCACCGAGGGCACCATCTCCACCCTCCCGCTGGCCTGGCGCACCGCCTACGACGAAAGCGCCGCGCACCGCGCCCACAGCGCGCTGAACGAACTCGCCGACCGCCTGGACGACCTGTACGAGGCCACCGGACGCCAGATCCGCATAGCCCTGGAACCGGAACCGGGCTGCGTGGTGGAGTCCACCGCCGACGCGCTCGCCCCGCTCGCCGCCCTGCCCGCCCACCGCATCGGCCTGTGCCTGGACACCTGTCACCTCGCCACCGGCTTCGAGGAGCCCGTCGGCGCGCTGGCGTCCCTGGACAGGGCCGGCATCACCGTGTTCAAGACCCAGCTGTCCGCGGCCCTGCACGCGGACGACCCCCGCGACCCGGCCGTGCGCGCGGCGCTCGCGGCCTTCGACGAGCCGCGCTTCCTGCACCAGACCCGGGCCCGTCTCCACGGGACCCTGCACGGCACCGACGACCTCGGCCACGCGCTGACCGAGGGCGCGCTGCCGGACACCGTGCCCTGGCGCGCCCACTTCCACGTCCCCCTGCACGCGCCTCCCGCCCCACCGCTGACCTCCACCCTGGACGTGCTGCGCGACACCCTGGGCGCCCTGCTCGGCGGCCCGCACCCGCGCACCCGTCACCTCGAGGTCGAGACCTACACCTGGCAGGCGCTGCCCGCCCGCTCCCGCCCCACCACCGATGCCGCCCTCGCCGACGGCATCGCCGCCGAACTCCGCCTCGCGGCCGACCTGCTGGCCGACCTCGGACTCAAGGAGCAGCAGTGACCACCAGCCCCACCCCCCTGCTCGTGCTGGACGTGGTGGGGCTGACCCCCGCGCTCCTGGACCACATGCCCCATCTCAAGGCGCTGGCCGGCCGCGGTTCGCAGGCCGAGCTGGGGACCGTCCTGCCGGCTGTCACCTGTGCCGCGCAGTCCACCTTCCTCACCGGCACGCTTCCGGCGGAGCACGGCATCGTCGGCAACGGCTGGTACTTCCGCGAGCTCGGCGACGTACTGCTGTGGCGCCAGCACAACGGCCTCGTGGCCGGTGACAAGGTGTGGGACGCCGCGCGGCGGGCCTACCCCGGTTACACGGTCGCGAACATCTGCTGGTGGTACGCCATGGGCGCCGACACCGACTACACCGTCACTCCTCGTCCGGTCTACTACGCCGACGGCCGCAAGGAGCCCGACTGCTACACCCGTCCCGCGGCCCTGCACGACGAACTCACCGACAAGCTCGGCACCTTCCCCCTCTTCCACTTCTGGGGACCGGGCGCCGGCCTGCCGTCCAGCACCTGGATCATCGGCGCGGCGCGGCACCTCAACCGGACCCGCCATCCCGACCTCACCCTGTGCTACGTGCCCCATCTGGACTACGACCTCCAGCGCTTCGGCCCCCGCGACCCGCGCTCGCTGAAAGCCGCCGCCGACCTCGACACCGAACTGGCTCCGCTGCTGGCGGAGGCGGCGGCGGAGGGCCGTACGGTTGTCGTGCTGTCCGAGTACGGCATCGGCGAGGTGAGCAGGCCCGTTGACGTGAACCGCGCCCTGCGCCGGGCCGGCCTGCTCGAAGTGCACACGCAGGACGGCATGGAGTACCTCGACCCGATGGCGTCCCGTGCCTTCGCGGTCGCGGATCACCAGCTCGCCCATGTCTACGTGCGCCGTCCCGAGGACCTGCCCCGCGTGCGGGAGGTGCTGGAGGAACTGCCCGGTGTCGACGAAGTCCTGGGCGACGGCGGCAAGAAGAGGCACGGCCTCGACCACCCGCGCTCCGGCGAACTCGTCGCCGTGGCGGAGCCGGACGCCTGGTTCACGTACTACTACTGGCTCGACGACGCCCGCGCACCCGACTTCGCGCAGCTGGTGGAGATCCACCGCAAGCCCGGCTACGACCCGGCCGAGCTGTTCATGGATCCCCTGGACCCCTACGTGAAGGTGAAGGCGGCCACCGCCCTGGCCCGCAAGAAGCTCGGCATGCGTTACCGCATGGCGGTGGTTCCGCTGGATCCCTCCCCGGTGCGCGGCAGTCACGGCAGGCTGCCGCGGCGTGCCGAGGAGGGGCCCGTCCTGCTGTGTTCGCGGCCCGGCGAGGTCGCCGGTTCACTCGCCGCCACGGAGGTCAAGCCGCTGCTGCTGCGGCTGGCGGGCATCGCCTGACAGGACGGTCCCGGCGCGCCGCTCACGCCGCCCGTCCCGGCCCCGCCGCCCGCCTCACCGAGCGGCGGGGGCGGACTGCACCGGTGCCGGCGACCAGCAGCGGAGCAGGGGTCGGGAACCGCCCCCGGGCACCGGCCCCTCGGGTCCGCCCCTTCGGCGGGTGCCCGCGCCGTCCGTACCTAGGATGGGAGGTGCGCGATGACACGGTCCTCGCTCCTGTCCACCGGAAGGCCCGCAGACCATGAGCATGCAACACGACCGCTGGGCGGAGCTGACGGGCGGGCAGGCCGGAGAGGAGTACGCCCGGCGGTTCGCGCGGCTCGCCGCATCCGGACAGGACATCCACGGCGAGGCCGCTTTCTGCGACGCGCTGCTGGAACCCGCCGCCCGGGTGCTCGACGCCGGCTGCGGCACCGGGCGCATCGCGATCCGGCTCACCGAGCTGGGTCACCTCTGCACCGGCGTGGACGTCGACCGCTCCATGCTCGCCGTCGCCCGCCGCGACGCCCCGGACCAGGAATGGCTGTACGGCGACCTGGCACACCTGGACAGCCTCGTTCCGGAATCCGGGTTCGACCTCGCACTCGCCGCGGGAAACGTGATTCCGTTGCTGGCTCCCGGTACCGGACCGGCGGTTGTGCGGCACCTTGCCGGGGCACTGCGCACCGGCGGACTCCTGGTCACCGGCATGGGACTGGACGCCGAGCACCTCCCACTGGCGGAACCGACGGTGACGCTGGCGGAGTTCGACCACTGGTGCACGCAGGCCGGACTGACCCTGGGGCAACGCTTCGCCACCTGGGACGGCGCTCCCTACCACCAAGGCGGCGGCTACGCCGTCAGCGTGCACTCCCGCCCCACCGCCTGAGCCGACCCCGAGTGGTGGTAGCCCGAACACGGTCGTTCGGACAGGCGGTGGACGCCTGCATCGCTGCGGCGACGGATCATGTTTCGCCGGGCGCCCGGCGCATCGGCTGCGGTCGGTCCCGTGCAACCGGTCGACAGGAGAAGACGGTTCACGGGGGCCGGGCGGCGGTAGACTCCCGGACCGTGCTGGGGACACGGCTGAGCATGGATCGGATCCGGGCGGCTCGACGGGTCATCGACCCGGTGTGCCTCGCCACTCCGCTGTTTCGCTCCGGAGGGCTCGAGCAGGGCCTGGGGTGCGCGGTGAGCGTCAAGCTCGAGACGGCGAACCCGGTCCGCAGTTTCAAGGCCCGCGGTGCGGAAGTGGTCGCGAGTGGCCTCGCCGAGCACGGCAGGCGCGCGTTGGTGTGCGCGAGCGCGGGCAACCTCGGCCAGGCCCTCGCCTGGTCCGGTCGCGCTCGGGGGATCGACGTCACCGTCGTGGCGTCCCGATCCGCGCCCGCGGCCAAGCTCGAGCGGATCCGCGCGTTGGGCGCCGGCCTGGAAGTGGTGGACGGCGACTTCGAGGCGGCTCGCGAGCGAGCGGCGGCCCTCGCGCTGTCCGACGGCGTACGGCTGGTCGAGGACAGCCTGGACATCGAGACCTGCGAGGGCGCGGCGACCATCGGCCTGGAACTGGTGGACGCGGCCGTGCCGTTCGACGCGGTCCTGATCGCCCTCGGCGGTGGGGCTCTCGCCACCGGCGTGGGCCATGTGGTGAAGACCCTGGTGCCGGCGGTCGAGGTGATCTGTGTCCAGCCGCTGGGCGCACCCGCGATGACCCGCTCGTGGCGCCGACGGAGTGTCGTCACCACCGACTCGACCGACACCATCGCCGACGGCGTCGCCGGCCGGTATCCCATCCCGGCCGTCCTGGACGACCTCCTCCTGGTCGCCGACGACGCCGTCCTGGTCGAGGAGGCGTCGATCGTCGCCGGCATGAGGATGCTTCTCGACGCCGCCGGTCTCGTGGTCGAGCCGTCGGCCGCGCTCGGCGTGGCGGCGATTCTGGAGGACCGTGACCGCTTCGCCGGCCGACATGTGGTCACGATCGTGTGCGGCAGCAACGTCGACCCGGACGCCTACCGCCGCTGGGTCGGCGCGGTTCCCGCCCCCGGAACCTGACGGCCACCAGCCGAGGGCGGGACCACGCCGACCGGGACACGGACGCGGCGTGGCGCACCGCGTTCGCCCCGGACGGACGGTGAGCGACAGCGACAGCGACAGTGGCAGCGGCTGGACGGCAAGGCTGTGGAAACTGGGACGTGCCCGCCGACTTGCCACGATCTGTCGGGCGACGGCCGACGCTCCGGCGCGGTCCCGGGCCGCTCCGTCGCATATGCCGGTGCCGGGTCGGACCTGCGCGCAGCGACGGTGGGGGGGCGGCCCGTGCGGGACGGTGTGCCAACCGCTTCACCCGGGCGTAGCGTCCTCGTAGGGGCCGATCCGGGATGGCGGAGGTGCCGTGTGGTGAGCGAGGGTGATCCGGCCAGGGGCAGCGCGCAGCTGGACGCCGTCTTCGCCGAGACGGTGCGCCGGACGGGCGCGTCCATCGGCGCCCTCTACCTGCTCACCCCGGACGAGGCGCTGCTGCGGCTGGACGCGCTGTGCGGGGCGCCGGCCGAGTTCGCCGCACCGTGGACGCGGGTCTCGACCACCGCTCCGGCGCCGGTGGCCGTCGCCGTGCGTGAGGACCGCATGGTGTGGGTGGGCAGTCAGGACGAGATGGCCCGCTCCTATCCGCGCACGGCGGTGGCGCTTCCGTACCCGCTGGCGCTGGTCGCCGCGCCGGTCACGAGTGCCCGGCGCTGGGGAGCACTGCTCCTGATGTGGCCGGCCACCCGTCCGCCGTACATGACCGGCCGGGAGCGGGGTCACATCGCGGCCAGTTGCGGGCGCCTGGCCCGGCTGCTGGAGGAATTCGTCGAGTACGGAGCGCCCCCGTCCGGCGACGACGAGCCCCGTGTCGTCCCCGTCGGAACCGGCCGCAGGGCCGGGATCCCGGAGATGGCCGTCGCCGACTTCGCGGAGCGGCTGCCCGGCGGGAGCTGCGCGCTGAGCCTCGAGGGGCGGTTCACCTATGTCAGCGACGGCGCCGGTGACCTGCTGGGCTGCCCACCCGGTCGGCTGCTCGGCACCATCCCGTGGGAGTCCCTGCGCTGGCTCGACGAACCCACTTACGAGGACAGCTACCGCGCCGCGGTGATCAGCCGCGAACCCATCTCCTTCACGGCGTGCCGCCCACCGGACCAGTGGCTGGAGTTCCACCTCTACCCGGACGACAGCGGCATCAGCGTCCGCATCATTCCCAGCGGTGCGCAGCCCCCGCCCCTCCCGGCGCCGAGCCGGTCCCCGGGCGCGGTCACGCCCGCCCGGGCGGGCAGGCTGTACCAGCTCACCCATCTGGCCGCCGGACTGACCGAGGTCGTCGGGGTCCAGGACGTCATCGCCCTGGTCGCCGACCAGATCATGCCGGCTTTCGGCGCCCAGGGCCTGGTCCTGTCAAGCGCCGACGCCGGCCGGCTGCGGATCACCGGGCACCGCGGCTACGACCCCGACACCATCGAGCGCCTCGACGGCCTGCCCCTCGACACCGACTTCACCCCGGCCGGACGCGCCCTCAGCAGCGGCATCCCCTCGTTCTTCGCCGACCCGCAGGAGATGCTCCGTGTCTATCCCGACGCCCCGCAGGTCAGCGGGAAGCGGGCTTGGGCCTTCCTGCCGCTGATCATCTCCGGCCGGCCCGTCGGCTGCTGCGTCCTGTCCTACGACCGCCCCCACACGTTCCCGGCCGAGGAACGCGCCGTCCTGACGTCGATCGCCGGGCTCATCGCCCAGGCCCTCGACCGGGCCCGCCTCTACGACACCAAACACGAACTCGCCCACGGACTCCAGCAGGCACTGCTCCCGCGCACCCTTGCCCGGGTCGACGGCCTGCGGGTGGCCGCCCGCTACCTGCCCGCGACCCGGGGCATGGACATCGGCGGAGACTTCTACGACCTGATCCCGCTCGACGACAGCGCCGCCGCGGCCGTCATCGGCGACGTCCAGGGACACAACGTCGCCGCGGCGGCGCTGATGGGCCAGGTCCGCACCGGCGTCCACGCCCACGCGGCCCTGGGCACATCCCCCGACCAGGTCCTCTCCAGAACCAACCGGCTCCTCACCGACCTAGCCCCCGACCTTTTCACCAGCTGCCTCTACGCCCACCTCGACCTCGTCCGCCGACGCGTCACGTTGGCCAGCGCCGGCCACCCGCCGCCCCTGCTGCGCTTCCCCGACGGCGACACCCGACCCGCCGTGATCCCACCCGGCCCGCTCCTCGGAATCGACCCCGACGCCGTCTTTCCGCTGACCGAGATCCCGCTCACCCCGGGCCTGATGCTCGCCTTCTACACCGACGGCCTCGTCGAAAGACCCGGCATCGACCTCGACGAGTCCATCGCCCACCTCGCGCACCACCTCGGCCAGGCCGACGACGCGGATCTGGACCTGCTCATCGACGAGCTGCTCAGGACGGCCGGTGCGGCCGGCCAACGCACCGACGACCTCGCGGTCCTGGTGCTGCAGGACGAAGCACTGCACGCCGGTGCGAGCGACTGACACCAGCGGCGGTACGAGGTGCCCTTCGCGCTTCGGGCGGACCCGCCGGGGGAACTCGGCCACCCGAACGACCCGAACGACCCGAACGACCCGAACGACCCGAACGACCCGAACGACCCGAACGACGTGTCGAGGCGCGTGACGTGTCGGCCCGTACGACCTGCCGAGCGAGCGAGGTGCCCGCAGATGTCCCCTCCACAGCAACCGGAGCAGCGGCGCAGCGGAAAGGGCGGTGCGACCCCGCAGAGAAGCGCCGAACTCACCGCAGAACCGTCCGGGTCCAAACGCGATGCCGCCCATGGCACGGACAAGGGCGCCCAGGGCGGCGGGGAAGGTGGCGGGGTACCGCCGGAGCAGCGTGCCGAGCACCCCTGACCCGGAGCGCGCCACTCCCGTCGCGCTGATCACCGGATCCGATTCCGGGATCGGCAGGGCCACCGCGGTCCGGCTGGCCGAAGCCGGCCTGGACATCGGCGTCACCTGGCACCGCGACCGGTCGGGGGCGCAGCGCACGGCGGACGAAGTGCGAAGGGCGGGGCGCCGCGCCGAGATCGAGCAGCTGGACCTCACCCGTCTGCCGGAGGCCGCCGACGCCGTGGACCGCCTGGCCGAGCGGCTCGGCAGGCTCGACGTGCTGGTCAACAACTCGGGGACCGGCACCATGACGCCGTTCCTGGAGTTGGACCTCGCCACCGTGCGCGAGGTCGTCGACGTCGATCTGGTGGGGCCCTTCCTGTGCTCTCAGCGCGCTGCCCGCCACATGATCGCGCAAGGTGACGGCGGCCGGATCGTCAACGTCACCAGCGTCCACGAGCATCAGCCGCGTGTGGGGGCGGCCCCGTACTGCGCCGCCAAGGGCGGTCTCGGGCTGCTCACCCAGGTCATGGCGCTCGAACTGGCCGAGTACGGGATCACCGTCAATTCAGTCGCTCCCGGTGAGATCGCCACGCCGATGACCGGCCAGGAGGACACCGACGTCACCGCCGAGCGGCGGCCCGGTGTGCCGTTGGGGCGGCCCGGAGACGCCCGCGAGGTCGCGGCCGTGATCGCGTTCCTCGCGAGTCCCGACGCCTCCTACGTCACGGGCGCGTCGTGGGCGGTCGATGGTGGCATGCTGCGGATGGGCCCGCAGGCCGGCAGCCACCTCCCCGACGACGCCTGGAGACGCCCGTGAGACGCCCGTGAGACGCCCGTGAGCCCAGTGGTCGGACCTGCCGCCCGTCTCCGGCCTGGCCGATCCGGGTTCGGCGGCCGGGCCGGAAGCCGGGCGGTGCGGTGGGGACGGGCGGACGGCCCGTGACGTCGGTGGGCCGGGCGGACGGCCCGTGACGGCGCTGCTCGGTTCGGTGCGCACCGAACCGATCAGCGCGCACATCGCGGAGTGTCGTGCCGGTCGCGTCAGTTGTTCCGTTCGGTGCTGTCGTGAGGCCCGGCGCCCGGGCGGTCGTCGCGGTGCCGGCGGCCCGGCAGCATCTCCTGCACCTTGGCCTTCAGGCCCTGCCTGACCATGGAGCCCCGGTCGCTGTCACCGTGCAGGATCGCGGACGCGGCGGCCTCGATCTGGTCCAGGGACGCGTGCGGCGGGATCGGCGGGACGGCCGGGTCGGTGCGGAAGTCGATGACGAAGGGCCGGTCGGCGGCGAGCGCCCGGTCCCAGGCCGCCTCGACCTGCTCGGGCTTCTCCACCCGGACGCCGTCCAGACCGATGCGCCGGGCGATCTCCGCATAGGGCAGATCCGGGATGGCCTGCGACTCCTCGAACTGCGGGGCGCCGGACATGGCCCGCATCTCCCAGGTGACCTGGTTGAGGTCCCCGTTGTTCAGCACCGCCACGATCAGCCGCGGATCGGACCACTCGTGCCGGTACTTCGCGGCGGTGACCATCTCCATCATGCCGTTCATCTGCATCGCCCCATCACCCACCAGCGCGATGGCCGGCCGGTCGGGATGGGCGAACTTCGCGCCGATGGCGTACGGCACGCCCGGACCCATGGTCGCCAGTGTGCCGGACAGCGAGCCGCGCATGTGACCGCGCAGCCGCAGGTGACGGGCGTACCAGTTGGCGGCGGAACCCGAGTCCGCGGTGAGGATGACGTCGTCGGGCAGCTTGCCGTCCAAGGCGTGCACCACGTACTCGGGATTGATCGGATCGGCGTCCACGGCGGCCCGCCGCTGCATGACCTCCCACCAGCGGGAGACGTTCTTCTCGACCTTCTCCCGCCAGGCGCGCTCCTCCTTGCGGCGCAGCAGCGGCAGCAGGCGCCGGAGCGTCTCACGGGAGTCGCCGACCAGGTTCACCTCGAAGGGGTACCGCAGGCCGATCATGTGCGGGTCGATGTCGATCTGCACCGCGCGGGCCTGGTCGAGTTCCGGCATGAACTGCGTGTACGGGAAGCTGGAGCCGATCATCAGCAGGGTGTCGCACTCCTGCATGAGCTCGTACGAGGGGCGGGTCCCGAGCAGCCCGATGGACCCGGTCACATAGGGCAGGTCGTCCGGCAGGACGTCCTTGCCCAGCAGGGCCTTCGCCACCCCCGCGCCGAGTACGTCCGCGAGCTGTTCCACCTCGGCGCGCGCACCGCGGGCGCCCTGCCCGATCAGCACGGCGACCTTCTCGCCGGCGTTCAGCACCTCGGCCGCCCGCTCGATGTCCTCGTCGGCGGGCACCGGCGCGTAGCGGCTCAGCCCCAGGCTGGAGGGCACCATCTTGAAGGCGTGGGTCGGCGGGCTGTAGTCCAGCTCCTGCACGTCGGCGGGCAGGATGATCGCGGTGACGGTCCGCTTGGCGTACGCGGTCCGCAGGGCGCGGTCGATGAGGTTCGGCAGCTGCTCCGGCACCATCGCCGTCTCGCAGAACTCCGAGGCGACGTCCTGGTACAGGCTGTGGAGATCCACTTCCTGCTGGTACGAGCCGCCCATGGCACTGCGGTTGGTCTGCCCGACCAGGGCCACCACGGGGACGTGGTCCAGTTTGGCGTCGTAGAGCCCGTTCAGCAGATGGATCGCCCCCGGCCCCGAGGTGGCCGCGCACACCCCCACCTTCCCGGAGAACTTGGCGTACCCCACCGCCTGGAAGGCCGACATCTCCTCGTGCCGCGCCTGGACGAACTTCGGCTTGTTCTCGGCTCGTCCCCAGGCCGCCAGCAGCCCGTTGATGCCGTCGCCGGCGTAGGCGAAGACATGGTCCACATCCCAGTCACGCAGCCGCTGGAGGATGTAGTCGGACACCTTCGTGCTCGCCATGAGAACTCCGTTTCCGGTCCTTCGTACGGGCGACCGCCCTCGACGACTCCCCGGCCGGGCCCGCCCCCGGGCGCGCGGGACGGCGGGACATCTCATGGGTAACCGTGCGGGTCCCGGGGAAACGCCGTGCTCCGGACGTCGCTCCCAGGGCTGGAAAACCCGGCCCGTTCCCGGGGCCGGGTGGAGCCCTGGACGACCAGGTCAGAGTGACGTGGCCGGCCAGTCGAGCGGACGCGCGCCGATGACGGCCGTCTGGAGCATGTAGCGGTGGGCCGGGTGGGTGGGACGCGCGCCGGTGAGCTGGTGGATGCGTTCCAGCCGATAGGTCAGGGCGCGCACGCTCAGCGTGAGGCGGCGAGCGGCCTCGGCGGCCTCTTTCCCTCGCCGTCAGCCGGGACCAACGGACGCCGCTGCGAGTCTTCGCTCGTCCGCAGCCGGGTACCCGGTGTCGCACACCGGCCCGGACGAGCGCCGGTGAGGCTCGAGCAGCGCGGCGGCGAGACGGGCGTCCGGCGCCGGAGGACAGGGTCACGAGACGGAGCGACGGGCATGCGAAAGGTGAACGATGCCGCCCAGGACGAGCGCGGCACAGGTCCACACCCCTCGGATCAGCCGGCCGAGGCGTTCTTCCGGCCGGTGCCGCACCGGGTGCCGGACGATCCTCCGCCCGACCGGCACCAGGCGATCCTGGACGCGGCCAAACAAGTCGGTTCCCTGCTGAAACGGCAGGGCCACCGCTTCGCCCTCGCCGGGAGCGCGGCCGTCTACGCCCATGGCGCGTCGGGCAGCCTTCAGCACGACGCCGACTTCTGTCTCAGGCGCGATGACGCGGGCGCCGTCGCGGCCACCCTGAACGAAGCGGGGATCACCGTCGTCGAGCCGCCGGAGGACTGGTTGTGGAAGGCGAAGTGCCTCGGGCAGGACATCGACCTGCTCTTCGAACTGGCCCATGAACCGGTCACCTCGGAGCTGCTGGACCGGGCGGTCGAGCTGCCGCTGGACTCGGTGCACATGCCGGTGCTGGCCGCCACCGACCTGCTGCGGGGCCTTCTCGCGTCGTTCTCGGAGCATCCGCCGTAGTGCGCCGTCGAGGCCGTGGCTGCCGGGCCGTCCGGATGCGATCGGTGCGGGGGAGGGGGCGCTGCGGTCGCGTCGTCGGCGCACCGGCCGTCGTCGCTTGAGCGCGGCCGTCGCGGCGTGAGCGCGTCGGCCGACAGAGGTTCGAGGCCGACGCCCTCTGGCGAACGCGCGTAGAACTCGGGCACCATCTCCCTGCACCGCCTGCACCGCCTGCACAGCCACCCCACAGGAAGCACGGTCGTCCGCAGGAAGGGTCCCTCATGAAGTTCCGCTCCGCACTGACCGCCCTCGCGCTCGTGGTCGCCCCCGGCATCGCCGTCGTCGGCACCGCGACCGACGCCTTCGCCGCCACCAAGATCAGTCACGCCACGGCCACCTCGATGTTCCGCGAGGTGGGGATCACCTGGTCCTCGTCCGGCAACTGCTCCGACCGCAACAACTCCACCTGTACGTCCTTCGAGCAGCTGAACCTGTCCACCGCCCAGGGCGCGCAGACGCTGAAGCGGGCCACCGGCTGCGCGCTCAACATCACCGGCGGCACGGAGACCGGCCACGCGAGCGGCACCTACTCGCACTGGAACGGCTACAAGCTCGACTACGGCAAGAACACCTGCGTCACCAACTACATCAAGAACACCTTCACCTACATCGGCCTGCGCGGCGACGGCGCCCCGCAGTACCGCTCGGGCTCCGGCAACATCTACGCCGACGAGGGCAACCACTGGGACGTCCTCTACTACAACTGCGGTGGCTGCTGAGGACGTTGCCCGCGGGGCTTCAGCCAGGAGGGGCGGTCACACCTTGCCGCCGAAGAAGACCTGCACCTCCTGGATGAGCCCGTCCCGGACAGTGATCGCCTCCACGTTGCGGTGCCTGTCGCCCGTCATGATCACGTACTCGTAATGGACGAGGACGAGTTCCTCGTCCACGGGGACGACGTGCAGCAGGCGCTGCTCCTTCATCCGGTGGGCGGTCGGGAAACACCGCTCGAAGAACGTCGCCTTGTCGAGGTGATCGTCCTGCGGGCTGGTGAACGTGAACCCCTCGGCGTAGAGAGCGAGGGCGGCGCCGCGGTTCTGTGACCTGTAGTGCTGAAACGCCGCTTCCACGACGGCCGTCGGACTGGTGGTCATTCGAGCTCCTCGATCGGAAGGCATGCCCTGTTTCGCCACCGTATATCCACCTTCGAACATGCGGTGGCGAGACCCTGCCAAGGGCGGGAACCCGGCGACGGAGATATCGCCGGGTTCGTCGACTCCCGACCGGACGTCGTCCTGCAGACGGTTGCCGCGGCGCCGCCTATCGTGCCGTGGCGAAGTCCTGGGTCCAGTAACTGCCGGACTGCGCCAGCCCGACGCCGATCTCCTTGAACGCGCAGTTGAGGATGTTCGCCTTGTGGCCGGGGCTGGACATCCAGCCCGCCATGACCTGCTCGGGTGTGGAGTAGCCGTAGGCGACGTTCTCGCCGTAGGTGCTCCACACGTAGCCGGCGCGCGTGATCCGGTCGCCGGGGGACGACCCGTCGGACCCGGTATGGGACATGTTCTGGTGGGCTGCCATGTCCGCGCTGTGTGCCTGTGCGGCCTTGGTCAGGACCGCGTTCAGCGTCACCGGCGAGCAACCGACCTTGCCGCGCTCGGCGTTGACGAGTTGCACGATGCGAGCGCTGGTTCCGGAGGCCGGGGCGGAGGCCTTCGGGGTGCTGGGGGACGGGGGAGACGTGGGGGTCGCGGCGGCGGAGGCGGCGGGCTTCGGAGTGCTCGAAGGTTTGGCGGCCTTGGCCGCCGGCTTGGCCTTGGTTTTGGCCTTCGGCTTCGGCGCGGTGGCCTTCGGAGTGCCCACCGGGGTGGCCGGCGTCTGCGATGCCGCCGAACCGGGTTCGCTGTATCCGGCGCCGTTCCAGCCGAGGCTCCGGTCGCCGTGCCCGGCGCTCCTCCAGTCCGCGGCAGTGTCGTTCTCGGCGCTGTGAAGCCGATGTCCGCCGCTGTCCTGCCAGTCGGTACAGGCCAAGGCGACGGATGGCAGGCCTACGGTGGTCATGGTGACGGCAGCGATGATTATTCGCCGGTGGTATTCCTTTTTGCGATGCTTACCCATGCGTGACCTCACTCGGTGATCGCCGAGCGTCCCAGGTGCGGCTGGCTCCACACGGACTCGGCTCCTGAACTGCGAAGACGCCCGGCGGTTCGTCATTCTCAGGAGGCGTCGCACGGAGAGCAATGGCCCTCGGTACTACGTCGCTTCGTAGGTCCTTACGCCCCTTGCCATCGACGCACAGGCATGCTGCTACGGCTTCCGCTCGAGCTGAGGAGAACTGTCGCTCCGTCAGGAACGCCTCGGTTGCACATGCGAAGACATGTGCCGAGCGGGTCGGCGTGCATCGAGTCCTGCGCGATGCGCGTGCAGGCCAAGTCAGACAAATCCCATATGTCGCCGGAACGGCATCTACTATGCGGTCCGGTTAGTGCTGATGGCCGATGTGGCGGATATCACGACATGGCGGCTTCGGTGTTCCCGGCCTGCCCCGACGCACCCCGGACGCGCCGCCACCCCGGTCGCGGCCGGGGTGGCGGCGCACCTGTCAGGCGGCCCGCAGTTCGAACCAGTCGAAGGCCACACTGCCCCGCGTCGCATACATGCCGAAGACGCGGCCGGTGAAGCCGCCCGCGACCTCGGTCGTCAGATAGCGGCCGTCGAGCTCGGCGAGGATCTCGAAGTCGCCGCCCTCCGTCTCGTACCCCAGTCGGAGGGTGTCGGGGCCGCCGACCCGGAGACCGGGCGGGGGAGCCGCCTCCGGGCCCGTGCCCCGAGACGTGACCGTCGGCGGCAGGACGTCGACGGTCGTGACGTCGATGCGCAGGGTCACCGGACCGGCCGGTACGGCCCGTTCGCCGATGGCGTGGCGCAGCGGACCGATCCTGGCGACGGCGCGGACGACTCCGTCCGTCCGCTCCACCGCGTAGTGGTGCGCCTCGTCCAGCCGCACGGCGAGCCCGCCCCGGCCGTCCTCGGCGATGTCGGCCGGCGTGCGCGCGATGCAGTCGGCGTCGCGCTGGCGCCGTCCCACGAAGTGAGCGCCGGGCTTGTCCAGGCTGTCCGCCCGGGCGTGCAGAACGAGGTGGCCGCTCCGTTCGTCGAGGCGGGCGGCCTCCGGGTCGTGCCTTCGCAGCGACACCCAGCACGGCGCGAGCGCGGGGGAGTCGAAGTCGTCACGCTCGGGTGATGACGGCCAGGGATGCGGTGGCAGCGCGGGAGCCTGGGCCCGCAGTTCCAGCGGGCCGGGCAGCGGCCACTCGTCCTCCCACCGCACCGGTGCCAGGAACGTCTCCCGGCCCATGCCGTGATACATCGGTGTGTCGCCGCGCGGCCGGGTGCCCAGCAGCACCATCCACCATGTGCCGTCCTGCGCCTGCACCAGATCGCCGTGGCCGGTGTTCTGCACCGGATGACCAGTGCTGCGGTGGGACAGCACGGGGTTGGCCGGGTGCGGTTCGAAGGGTCCCGGGAGCGTACGCGCCCGGGCCACCGACATCGCGTGCCCGCGTTCCGTGCCGCCTTCCGACAGCAACAGGTACCACCAGTCGCCGATCCGGTACACGTGCGGGCCCTCGGGGTACTGGAGCCCGCTGCCCGACCACATCGCAACCGGCTCACCCAGCAGTTCACCGGTCTTCGGATCGATACGGACTCCGTGGATCCCGTCGCAGGAGAACACGCACCAACAGGTCCCGTCCTCCTCCCACGCCAGGTCCGGGTCGATTCCGGGCACGCCGACCGGCACCGGGTCCGACCACGGTCCGGCGGGGTCCTCGGCGGTCACGAGAACGTTGCCCGCCCCGGCCACCACGGTCGTGATCAGCCAGAACAAGCCGTCGTGGTGGCGCAGCGTGGGTGCGTACACCCCCGTGGAGGAAGGCGCGGTGTCGGGCAGTTCCAACTGCGCGGGCCGGCCCAGGGCGTGCCCGATCAGCCGCCAGTGGACGAGGTCGCGGCTGTGCCAGATCGGCACGCCCGGCACGTACTCGAAGCTGGACGTCGCCACGTAGTAGTCGTCACCGGCCCGGCAGATGCTCGGGTCCGGGCTGAAACCGGGGATCACGGGATTGTCGAAGTACGCCATGTCCGTCCTGAGGAGTGTGGTCGGGGGCAGTGCGCCGCGGGGAACGGTCCGCGCGGAGTCGAAGGGACGACCGGCCGCGACCGGCGACGTGAAAAGCGAGTCCTGCGGCCTTGAGTTGTTGAAGCGCTTCGAAAGTTCACACGGAGGCGCGAGGCATGTCAACAGGCCGTCGTCGGACGGTTGTCGGTGGGTGACCCAAGAAGACGGCCAGGTCTGGTCCGCCCCACGCGGGTAACGGTGCTCGCTGTTCGGCCGCAGAATCGAAGCGCTTCGATTCAGGGTAGCCGGTGGCGATCGGTGGGGCAGCGGGGCAGCGGGACAGCGGGACAGTGGGGCTCCGGTGCGCCGGGTCCCGGGCACTGGGGCTGCGGGCACGAGGCAACGTGGAGGTGGTGGCGGCGTACAGGTGGCCCGGAGTGCCGTCGCGGAACGGACGATCCGACGGTCAGCGGGGAAGCCCGACCGTCGGATGCCGCGGGAGATACGGGGCCAGCGCGTCCCGCCAGCCCGTCAGGGCCTCGGGGGGCAGATCGCGTGCGGCGCGGTATGTCTCGGCGTCCCCAGGCATTCGTTCCTTCGCGCTCCGGGAGTCCGGTCAGCTGAGACCGAGGCCGCGGGCGATCAACCCGCGCTGCACGTCGTTGGTTCCGCCGCCGAGAAAGGCGAGGACGGACAGGCGCAGGCCCTGCTCGAAGATGCCCGCGCCGGGGGCGTCGGGCGCGTCGAGGGCCGCCGCGGGGCCGAGGATCTCCAGGACGTCGCGGCTGAGCTGCTCCGCCACCTCCGCGGCCAGTACGCCGGCCATCGACGAGGCGAGGCGTGCGGTGTGCGCGGCGCCGGATCCGGCTCTCCCGGCCGCCTCGGTCAGCAGCAGGTTCACCGCCTGGACCTGGACGGCCAGACAGCTCAGCCTGGCTCGCTTGTCCGATCCGGACGGGCCGGCCACGCCGTCCGGATCGGCACGGACGGCTGCCAGCAGTTCGTCGAACTGCCGACGGGACATGCCGGCGAGCTCGCCGGCCAGCAGCAGCCGTTCGCCGGTGAGGGTGTCCGTGATGACCTGCCAACCGCGGTTGACCGGGCCCACGCGGGCGCAGTCGCTCACCCGGACGTCGTCGAAGCGCACCGTGCAGCAGATCTGCCCGGACAGGGCCTGGTGCGGTTCCGTCGTGATCCCCGCGGTCGCCATCGGGACCATGAACATGCTGATCCCGGCCAGTGGAAGCTTCGCGTCCACGTCCGTGCGTACGGCGAGCCAGATGTACTCAGCGGCGTGGGCGTTGCCGATCCAGGCCTTGGTCCCGTTGATCACCCAGTCGTCCCCGTCCCGGATCGCGGTCGTGGTCAGCGACGCGAGGTCGGAGCCCGCCTCGGGCTCGCTGTAGCCGAGGCAGAAGGTGAGTTCTCCGTCCAGGATCCGGGGCAGATACCGCGCCTTCTGCCCGGCCGTGCCGTACTTGACGATGGGGGCGCCGATCACCGAGACGGCGGCCATCGCGATGGCGACCGGCAGCTGGTGGTAGGCGGTCTCGTCCTGCACCGCGAGCTGCTCGATGAGGGGCGCGTCGCGGCCGCCGTCGGCGGCGGGCCAGGTCATTCCGAACCACTTCCGTGCCGCCATCTCCGCCACCAGGCCGGGGTCGTCCCCCTTGCCGAGCAGCCTCACCCGGCTGCGGTGCGCGGCGCAGAAGGAGCGGGCCTCTTCCCGCACCGCCGCCGCCCGCGAGGTGGAGCCCACGACGGGCAAGCCGGTCGCGGGCCCGATCAGGAGGTCGGCGACGGTTCCGTTCGGTGGCGGACAGGTCGGCAGCAGCGCGAGGTCTGCATGGACCCGGCGGAAGAGCCAGGGGGCGTCGTGTTCCTCGAAGTACCCGCCGGCGCCGAGGGTGTGATGGGCGCTCAGTTGGATGCGCGACGCGACGGCCGTCGCGTGGGACACCGCGAGTTCCGTGGCGAGGACACCGTCCGGTGCGTCGGCGCCCAGTCTGCGGACGGCATCCTCGATGAGAAGTTCGCCCGCGACGAGTTCGATCTCCCGTGTCGCAGTGCGCTGCTGGACCGCGCCGAACCCGCCGATCGCCCGGCCGAACTGCCGGCGTACCTTCGCGTGGGCGACGGATCGGTCGTGCGTCTGCCGTGCGGCGGCCATCGCCCGTACCGCCAGGCCCAGCCTGAGCAGGGTGAGCGCCCGGCCGGCCTGCTCCGGACCGACGTCGACGTCGGCCTCCGGTCCGCCCAGGTGCAGCCGGGCCCAGGCGGGTGACGCCAGCCCGGGCTGCGGGACGGCGAACTCCACGGGCCGCAGCGATGCGCGGCCGCCCCCGGACGGCAGGGCGAGGACGTGCGAGGCGGCCGTCCCGGCCGCCATGAAGGGCACCGTCCCGGTCGCCGGGTCCGTCACCGCCACCAGGATCCGGATGTCCCCGGCCGCGATGCCGGCCGTGATCTGCGGGGCCGTCGCCAGCAGGCCCGTGGCGACGAAGCCGTCCATGACGGGCAGCGGGCAGGCGGCCGCCCCGGTGGCCCGGACCAGCGCGACGGTGGCGGCCAGGCTCCCGGAGTCGAACCAGCCCCGGGCCGCGGCCAGTCCCCACAGCCGGGCCAGAGCGGCCTCGTCGGCCAGGTCGGGGAAATGCCACTGCCGGGTCAGCAGTTCGGTGTTCTCATCCACGCTGAGCATTTCGCCCGTCCCGCCTGCGGTGTCCGCTGTCATGCCGTTGTTCCGAGCGTAGGAGCGGTGTCGGAACGCGGGCAATGCGGGACCGGGACAATAGGGGCCTGATAGGGGTTCGCGAGATCGGGGGCGGGGATAGGCTCGAACACCATGAGGTATCGACAATTGTCCTGTGCTCGGGGAGGGTGACGGAAGTGGGAAATACCGGCAGCGACAGCTGGGTCCGCGTCTACCGTCAGGTGCCGGGGGGTTCACGTCTGTTCTGTTTCCCCCACGCGGGCGGCGCCGCGAGCTATTTCCATCCGTGGTCGAGGTCGGCGCCCGGGGACGTCGAGGTGCTGGCGCTGCAGTACCCGGGCCGACAGGACCGGGCCGGCGAGCCCCACGTCCGCACGATCGCCGATCTGGCCGACCGGATCCACGCGGCGATCCGACCGCTGCTCGCGGAGCCGTTCGCGTTCTTCGGCCACAGCATGGGAGCGATCCTCGCGTTCGAGGTGGCGTGCCGGATCGCCCGGGAGCAGGGGACCGGACCGGCGCATCTGTTCGTCTCCGGCCGGCGGGCTCCCTCTCTCGTCCGGCACGAGGAGCTGCACCGGGCCGGCACGTCCGCACTCGTCGCAGAGATGCGCGCCCTGGGCGGCACGGACCCGCGCGTGCTGGCGGACGAGGAACTGCTCGATCTCGTCCTGCCGACGATCCGTGCCGACTACACGGCCATAGAGACGTATCGGTTCGACTCCGCGCCTCCGCTGTCGTGCGACATCACCGCGATGGTCGGCGACGGAGACCCGAAGGCGTCCGTCGACGACGCGGCGGCCTGGTCGCGGCACACCCTCGGCCGTTTCGATCTGCGGATCTTCCCCGGCGACCACTTCTACCTGGAGGACTGCCGGGCCGGGGTGCTCGATGTGATCGCGTCCGTGCTCTCCCGGGCACGGCAGGACGCGGGTCGCGGCTAGTGCGCCGGGCGCACCTCCCGGCCATTGTCCACGGCCTCTCGTGCGGACGGTACGTGGATCGCGCCCGAATCGGCACCCCTACCGTACCCCTAGCCGCGGCGCTCTTCGCATAAGGGTGCGGTAAGGGTTTTGGTCTGCCCACAGGGAACCTAATGTTGCCGAATGTGCCGGGCCGGGACAATGAAATGCCACGGCACCTTCGCATTCTGAGTAAGGCCATCGAGGCGGGACGGAATTGGCAATGCTCGAATACTCACCGGAAAACGACTGATGGAATTCGATTGGTCACCGAACCAGCGTGAACGCTACGCCGACACGAGCGCGGCCGTCGCCGAGCGGTTCGCCGAGCACGAGACGAGCACCGACCCGGAGTCGGTGCGGCTGGCCTGGAAGGACGCCGCGGGCATCGGCCTGACAGGACTGTGCCTGCCCCGGGAACACGGCGGGGCCGGCCTCGGCGCTCTGGACACGGCGCTGAGCCTCGAGGCGTTCGGCCGCTCCTGCCCCGACATGGGCCTGGTGTTCGGCGTCGCGGCACACCTGCTGTCGTGTGCCGTGCCCGTCGCGGAGTTCGGGACGGACGAGGCGAGGGAGCTGCTGGCGGGCATGGCGGTGGGCGACCTGATCGCCGGCAACGCCATGACCGAGGACGAGGCGGGATCGGACGTCGGACGGATCAGGGCCACCGCCGAGCGCTCGAGCGAGGGCTATGTGCTCAACGGGGAGAAGTCCTTCGTCAGCAATGCCCCTGTCGCGGACGTGTTCGTGACCTATGCGGTCACGGATCCCTCCGCCGGCTTCCTGGGCCTCTCGGCGTTCGCCGTGCCGCGCGGGCTCGACGGCGTCGTCGTCGGCCCGCCGCTGCCGAAGATGGGACTGAACGGCTGCCTGGCGGCGCGGGTGCGGTTCGAGGGCTGTGTCGTGCCGGCCGGCTACCGGCTCGGAGCCGAGGGCGGCGGCGGGGCGATCTTCCAGCATTCCATGGGGTGGGAACGCGGCTGTCTGTTCGCCGCGTACCTCGGGCTGATGGAGCGGCAGCTGGCCGAGTGCGTGGGCCGGACCACCGACCGACGCCAGTTCGGGCGGAAGATCGCCGGGTTCCAGGCCGTCTCGCACCGGATCGCCCGGATGCGGCAGCGGCTGGAGAGCGCGCGGCTGCTGCTGTACCGCGCCTGCTGGCTGCTCGACCAGGGCCGCACGGACGTCGGCGCGATCGCCATGGCGAAGACCGCCGTGTCCGAGGCCGCGATCGCCAACAGCCTCGACGCCATGCAGCTGTTCGGCTCAACCGGCTACCTGGCCGGTGCCGGGATCGAGGAGCAGCTGCGCGACTGCCTGCCCACGACCATCTTCTCCGGGACGACCGAGATCCAGCTGGAACTCATCGCGAGGGGGGAAGGGCTGTGAGCCTGCACCGGCTCGTCATCGAGGCCGCCGTGCGCCGGCCCGGCGCGCCGGCCGTCAGCGCCCCGTCCGGTTCGTTCACCTATGGCGAGCTCGACGCGGCGGCCGACGCGATCGCGGCCAGACTCGACCGCCAGGGCGTCCGGCGCGGCGACCGGGTCGTGCTCTGGGCGGGAAAGAGCCCGGAGACGGTGGCGGCGATGCAGGCGGTCCTGCGGCTCGGCGCCGCCTACGTGCCCGTCGACGGCAGCAGCCCGACGGCCCGGGTCGCGGCCATCGTCCGGGACTGTGCGGCACGCGTCGTCGTCACCGACCGCTCACGCATCCCGCGGATCTCCGGAGAGCCCGTCGCGGGGGTCCCCTGCGTCGAGATGGACGGTCCCTACGACCCGGCGCCGCCCCTCGACGCCGCCACTACCGACGACGACCTCGCGTACATCCTCTACACGTCGGGATCGACCGGCACGCCCAAGGGGGTGTGCCTGACGCACCGGAACGCGCGGGCGTTCGTCGACTGGGCGCACGACGTGCTGGCGCCGACCGAGGACGATCGGTTCGCCAACCACGCGCCTTTCACCTTCGACCTGTCGGTGCTCGACCTGTACGTGGCCTTCCGCGCCGGCGCGACGGTGCATCTCGTCCCCCCTGAGCTGTCCTTCGCGCCGGCGCAGCTCGGCGAGTACCTCTACTCGGAGCGGATCAGCGTCTGGTACTCGGTGCCGTCCGCCCTCGCGGTCATGATGCGGTACGGCGGGCTGCTGGACCGTCCGGCGCCGGAGGCGCTGCACACCGTGCTGTTCGCGGGCGAGCCGTTCCCGATCGCGCAGCTCCGCGACCTGGCCGGCTGGACCGGCGCGCGGATGATGAACCTCTACGGCCCGACCGAGACCAACGTGTGCACGTTCCACGAGGTCACCGAGGCGGACCTGGACCGCGACCGGCCGGTGCCCATCGGGATCGCGGCCGGTGGCGACCGGGTCCGGGCGCTGCGGGCCGACGGGGGAGTCGCCGCCGTCGGCGAGGAGGGCGAACTCGTCGTGGACGGCCCCACGGTGATGGCCGGTTACTGGGGACACCCGCCGCAGAGCGGCCCCTACCGCACCGGCGACCTGGTCCGGGTCCTGCCCGGAGGGGCGTTCGACTACCTCGGGCGCCGCGACCACATGGTCAAGATCCGCGGACACCGGGTCGAACTCGGCGAGGTCGAGTCCGTGCTCGAGAACCACGCCGACGTCGCGGAGGCCGCCGCGGTGGCGGTCGGCGAGGGCGTCGACACCCGCCTGGTGGCGTTCGTGGCCCCGCGGAAGAGCGAACTCGGGACCCTGGCCCTTCGCCGGCATCTCGCCCTGCACCTGCCGCGCTACATGGTCGCGGACGAGGTGCGGATCCTCTCCCCGCTGCCCAGGAACGGCAACGGCAAGATCGACCGACCGGCGCTGCGGGCGCGCGCCGGCGGCGCGGAACGAACAGCGCACGAACCGGATGCGTGACCACCACCTCCCCACCGAAAGGGCGGCGCAATGACCCTCGATGAGGTCACACCGCGGATCACGACCTTCATCAGCGAGAGCTTTCTCGACGGTGACCCGAAGGGTGAGCTCACCGAGTCCACCCCGCTGCTCGAATGGGAGATCCTCAACTCGATGAACAGCGCACTCCTGCTCAACTTCCTGCGGGAGGAACTGCGGGTCGACGTACCGTTGTCGTCGATCAACGCGGCGAACTTCAGGGACATAGCAGCCATCAGCACACTCGTCTCCGGCCTGGTGGCCGTTCCCGCGGAAGGTGTCTGACAGCCATGAGTGTCGACTACGACGTCGTGATCGTCGGCGGTGGCCCGGCCGGGTCGAGCGCCGCTGCCTACCTCGCCAAGGCCGGCAAGTCGGTGGCCGTGTTCGAGGGTGAGAACTTCCCCCGTCCGCATGTGGGCGAATCGCTGGTTCCGGCCACCACGAGGGTGCTGCTGGAAACCGGGGTCATGGACAAGATCGAGGCGGCGGGCTTCCCGCGCAAGTACGGAGCGGCCTGGACGTCGTCCCGGACGCGCAACGTCAACGCCGACCAGGCCGGCGCGTTCACCCACGAACTCGGCGTCGCCGACATCCTGTTCAGCGAGCGCGACCAGCCGGGGGTCGACCGGGACTACACCTTCCACGTCGACCGCAGCCGGTTCGACCTCATCCTGCTCAAGCACGCCGAAAGCCTGGGCGCCAAGGTCTTCCAGGGGATCCGCGCGATGCGCGTGGACTTCGACGACCCGGCCAAGGTCACCGTGACCTGCAAGGTGGGCTCGAAGGAGGTGGACGTCACCGCGAAAATGGTCATCGACGCCTCCGGCCGCCAGACCATGCTGGGCCGGCAGCTCGGCACCAAGGAGGCGGACCCCGTCTTCAACCAGTACGCCATCCACGCCTGGTTCGACGGGCTGGACCGCTCCTCGGTCGCCAACAGCCCCGAGAAGGTCGACTACATCTACGTGCACTTCCTGCCGATCAGCGACACCTGGGTCTGGCAGATCCCCATCACCGACACCGTCACCAGCGTCGGGGTCGTGACCCAGAAACACCGGTTCGCCGAGGCGAACATGGATCGCGAGAAGTTCTTCTGGAGCTTCGTGGAGAGCCGGCCCGACCTGTACGAGGCGCTGAAGAAGACGGAGCAGGTGACGCCCCTGAAGGTCGAGGGCGACTACAGCTACGCCATGAGCCAGATATGCGGCGACCGGTACGTGCTGATCGGTGACGCCGCGCGGTTCGTCGACCCGATCTTCTCCAGCGGCGTGAGTGTCGCGCTCAACAGCGCGCGGCTGGCCTGTCACGACATCGTCGCGGCCCTCGACGCCGACGACTTCTCGCAGGCCAGGTTCTCCGCGTTCGAGACGAAGATCCGCAACGGGGTCCGCAACTGGTACGAGTTCATCTCGGTCTACTACCGGCTCAACATCCTGTTCACCACGTTCGTGGCGGATCCGCGGTACCGGCTGGACATCATCCGGCTGCTGCAGGGCGACCTCTACGACGAGGGGGAGCCGGAGGTCCTGCGCATCATGCGGGAGACCGTGACCGCCGTCGAGAACGACCCGACCCACCTGTGGCACTCGTACCTGGGCACGCTTCGGGCGCCCATCCTGGCTCCGGCCTTCTAGGTGGCCTGTACCGCCCGCGACAGCATTGCCGCCCTGTCCGGTTCAGCCCTCGTCCGCGGGAAGCGCGAGCGTCCGGGTCACCACGCGGACGCCCGGTGCCCGTACCGCGACGGAGGCGACCACACCGTCCCCCGCGGCAAGGTCGGCCAGCGACCAGGCGGTGATCTCACCGCACGGGTCCGGCAGCGCCGTCACGGCGCCGTGGGCGGTCGTGACGATGCCGCGCAGATGGGTGGCCAGGCCGGTGCCGAGGGCCTTGGCCACGGCCTCCTTCCGGGTCCAGAAGCGCAGTACCTGGGCGTCCCTGAGCGCTTCCGGCAACGCGTCCACGGCCTGCCGCTCGCTCACGGACAGCGCCGTCCGGGCCAGCGCACCGCGGTCGGCCAGCGGCCGGAGGCGTTCGACGTCGACGCCGACCGGGGCGTCCCACGACACGGCGGCGGCCACAACGGCCTCGCCATGACTGAGGCTCACGTGCAGGCCCCCGGGAAAGACGACCAGCGGGCGCCCCCGCCCGTCGCGCTCCCAGGCCTGCCGGTCCGGCGCACATGACGAGTACGCCTCGACCAGTTGCCGGCCGACGCGATGTGCGGCGACGCGCGCCCGGTGGAACCGCCGGGCGCGCTGGTCCAGGCTGAGCGGCTCGTCCCGGGGCGCCGCGCCCACCGCCACCCAGACGGCGACGTGGCCGGTCCCCGCGAGCTGCGGCTCGTCCACGGGTCGCCCCCTCCGGTATCCCACGGGATCCCGATGCCGAATTGCGGAAGATCATTGTAGAGCGAGGAACATCTTCGATGGCAGAACGACCGCTGACGAGCCCGTCCGCCCCATCGATCGCCGTCGTCGGCGTCGGCTGCCGATTCCCCGGCGACGCCCGCGATCTCGACTCCTTCGGCGCGGCGCTCAGGGCCGCGGCCACCGTCTTCCAGGACGTGCCCGCGAGCCGCTGGGACCGTGGGTTCGCCGGTCCGGGCGATGCCGGTCCCGGCACCGCCAGTCATGTCGGCGCCTTTCTGGAGGAGATCGACCGCTTCGACGCCGCCTACTTCGGGGTCTCGCCCCGAGAGGCGAGCGCGATGGACCCGCAGCAGCGGCTCATGCTCGAGGTGGCCTGGGAGGCGATGAGCGACTCCGGGCGGCCCGCGGACGCCTGGCACGGCACCCGCACCGGGGCGTTCTTCGGGATGTTCGCCCACGACTACGCGACGCTGCACACCAAGACGCTCGGCATCCGGGGCATCGGGCCGCACTACGCCAGCGGAAACGAATCCAGCTTCGTGGCGGGCCGGCTGGCGTACACCTTCGACCTGCACGGGCCCATGGCCTCCGTCACCGCCGCCTGCTCCTCCTCCCTGCTGGCCGTGCATCTGGCGAGCCAGAGCCTGCGCTCGGGCGAGAGCGACATCGCTCTGGCCGGTGGCGTCAGCCTGATGATCACGCCCGAGCTGAGCATCTTCATGAGCAGGATCGGCGCGATCTCGCCGACAGGGCGGTGCCGTCCCTTCGCCGCCGACGCCGACGGCATTCTCCGCGGCGACGGCTGCGGCGTCCTCGTCCTGAAGCGTCTGCCCGACGCCCTCGCCGACCGGGACCGGATCTACGGGGTCATCCGCTCGTCGGCGGTCAACCACGACGGCCGCAGCCTCGGCATCACGGCGCCCAACGGCAGCGCCCAGGCCGCTCTGCTGCGCTCCGCCCTCGGGAGTTCGGGGATCGACCCCTCCGACCTCGACTACGTGGAGGCCCACGGCACGGGGACCCCGCTCGGGGACCAGGTCGAACTCATGGCCCTGGACGAGGTCTACGCGCGGGACCGGGATCCGGACCGCCCTCCCCTCTACGTGGGCTCCAACAAGGCGGTGTTCGGACACACCGACGGCGCGGCCGGGATCGCCGGCCTGCTCAAGGGGCTCTGGGTCATCAACTCCCGTGAGGTACCCGCGCAGCCCGACCCCGGACGGCTCACCTCCGCGGTCTCCTGGGACCGCGGCAGGATGGCGGTCCCGCTGAGCACGGTCGGCCTCGCCGGGACGGGCCGCCCGGTCCGGGTCGGGGTGAGCTCGTCCGGGCTCAGCGGCACGAACGTCCATGTGATCGCCGAAGGTCTCGAGCCCGCCGGTGCCGCGCCCGCGGGCCGCCCCGCCGGTCCCTACGTGCTCCTCGCCTCGGCCTTCCACCGGTCGGGCCTGGCCGGCCAGGTCGCCGGGATGGGGGAGCGGGTGGCCGCCGAGGCCGACGGGCTCGGCGACCTCATCGCCTCCGCGGCGACCCGGCGGACGCATGAGCGGCACCGGTTCGCCGCCGTCGCCGCGGGACCGGAAGAGCTCACAGCGGCGCTGGGCGGGATCGAGGAGGCGCCGGACGGCACCTACGTCGGCGCCGTGGACCCCGAGGGTGCCCCCGAGCCGGTCTTCGTCTACTCCGGTCAGGGCGCGCAGTGGGCGGGCATGGCGGTGGACCTGTACGACACGTCGTCCGTGGTCCGTGAGGCGCTCGACGAGTGCGACGCCCTGATCCGGCGGGACGTGCGCTGGTCGCTGATCGACGAGCTGCGGCGGGTCGAGGACAGCCGGCTCGGCCGGACCGACCACGCCCAGCCCGCCCTCCTCGCCGTACAGATGGCGCTGACCGGGTGGCTGGCCGCAGGCGGCATCAGGCCGCGGGCCGTGATCGGACACAGCGTCGGGGAGATCGCCGCCGCGCACGCGGCGGGCGCGATCACCCGCGCCGACGCCGTACGGATCGCTGTCCGGCGGGGCCAGATCCTGCAGGAGACGGCGGGCCGGGGAGCCATGGTGGCGGTCCGCGCGGACCGGGACACGGTCCTGGCGGTACTGGCCGACACCGGCCTGCCGGTGGTGATCGCCGCCGTCAACGGACCGGAGGCGGTCGTGCTCAGCGGCCCCGAGGACGCCGTCGACGCGGCGGTCGCGGCGGTCGAGGCGCGCGGCCTGCGGTGCAAGCGGCTGGCCGGCGACTACGCGTTCCACAGCCCGGTGGTGGCCGACTGCGGCCCGCGGCTGCGGAAGGCACTGGCCGGCCTCACCGTCGGCGTGCCCTCGGTCCGGTTGCTCTCCAGTGTGCTGCCCGACGACCAGGACGTGCGCTTCGACGCCGGCTACTGGCAGCGCAACCTCACCGACCCCGTGCTCCTGTGGCCCGCGATCGACCGGCTGCTCGCCGACGGCGAACGGGCGTTCGTCGAGATCGGCCCGCACCCCACGCTGACCAGACCGCTGGCGGACGCCGTCCGCCGCCGTGAGCGCCACGGGCCGGTGACGGCCACCTTGCACCGCGGCGAATCCGGGCCGCTCTCGTTGCACAGGACACTCGCACGGCTCCACGTCAGCGGTGTCGACGTGGACTGGTCGAAGATCACCGGAACGCCGGACCGGTACCGGACGCTGCCCGTGCCCTCCTGGGGCGGTGACAGGTTCTGGCTGCCCGGCGTCGAGCCCGGCGAGCAGGGGCTCGCGCCTGCGGCACCGGCACAGCTGCGTCTGGGGCTGCTCGACGCCGACGGCAGGGTGATCGGCGAGATGGTCGCGCGACCGGCGGACGACGATGCCTCGGGCGCCCACGGCAGGGAGGGCGTACCGGCCCCGGCGGCCGCGCCCGCTGTGCCTCACGCACCCACGCCGGTACCCGCTTCCGCGCCCGCTCCCGCCTCTGCTCCCGCAGGGAAGCCCCAGGTGCCCGGCGGGACGCAGCGCCGCGTCGAGGAGCACGTCGCGGCGGTTCTCGGCCTCTCCGGCGACCAGCCGCTCGCGCGGCGGCGCGGGCTGTTCGACCAGGGCCTCGACTCGCTCACCGCCGTCGAGCTGCGGGACCGCCTGTCCGCCGGGTTCGGCCTGGAGCTGCCCACGACGATCGTCTTCGAGAAGCCGACGATCGAGGCGCTCACCGCCTTCCTGGAGGAGGCCGCGTCGCAACCCGACGGCCCGCGCCGGACGGCCTCGTCGACGCCATCGCCCGGCGGCCCGGCGGACGAAGGCGAGCCGTCGGACGACGCCGTCGCGGTGATCGGCATGGCGTGCCGGCTGCCCGGCGCGAGTTCGCCGGAGCAGTTCTGGTCGCTGCTGACGGAGGGCCGTGACGCGGTCCGTGACCTGCCGGCAGCACGACGGGCCGAGCCGATCTGGGCGGAGGCCGGGTCCGACGTCCCGATGCGCGGCGGCTTCCTCGACGACGTGGAGGGCTTCGACGCGGAGTTCTTCCGAATCTCGCCGCGCGAGGCGAAGTCGCTCGATCCTCAGCACCGGCTGCTTCTCGAGGTTGCCTGGGAGGCGCTGGAGGACGCCGGGCAGCCCGCGCGGGACGGCCGGGCCGCAGGTGTCTACTTCGGCCTCAACACCGCCGACTACCAGCAGTTGCTCACCCGCGACATGGCCCACGTGGACCACTTCTACGGGACCGGTACGACGTTCGCCGCGGCCGTCGGGCGCCTGTCGTACTTCCTCGGCCTCAGCGGCCCCAGCATCGCCGTCGACACCGCCTGCTCGTCGTCCCTCACCGCCGTCCACCTGGCGTGTCAGGGCCTGCGCGCGGGGGACTGCGAGATCGCCGTCGTGGGCGGGGCGAACGTGATCGTCGCTCCCACGGTGTCGGTCTCCATGGCCGGGGCCGGGGCCCTGGCACCCGATGGACGCTGCAAGACCTTCGACGACGCGGCCGACGGGTACGGCCGGGGCGAAGGGGCGGCGGCGCTCATCCTCAAGCCGCTGGGCGCGGCGAAGCGGGACGGGGACCGCGTCTACTCGGTGATCCGCGGCACCGCCGTCAACCAGGACGGCGCCAGCGGCGGCATGACGGTGCCCGACGCGTCCGCGCAGGTCGCCGTCATCGAACGGGCGGTCAGGACCGCGGGCTGGGCGCCACGCGAGGTCGACTACGTCGAGGCGCACGGCACGGGAACGCCCCTCGGCGACCCCATCGAGGTCCGCGCTCTCGCCGAGGCCCTGGGGGACGGGCGCACGGCGGACGAGGCACTGCTCATCGGCGCGGCCAAGGCGAGCATCGGCCACCTCGAGGCGGCGGCCGGTGTCACCGGGCTGCTCAAGGTGGTCCTCGCGCTCCACCACGGCGAGCTTCCCCCGCACCCGCTGAACCGGCCCTCGACGCGCATCGACTGGGCGAGTCTTCCCGTCTCCGTGGTGACCGAGCGGCAGCGGTGGCCCCGACGGGACCACCCGCGCCGGGCCGGTGTGAGCTCGTTCGGTTTCAGCGGCAGCAACGCGCACGTCGTCGTCGAACAGCCGCCGGAGACTCCGGAGGCGGCGACGGTTGCGGCCCGCCGGGCACCCTATGTCCTGATGGTCACCGCGGCGGCCGAACCCGCGCTGCGCCAGGCGGCCGGGCGCCTGGCCACCCGGCTCCGGGAGGCTCCCGCCGACCTGGACGCCATCGTCTTCACCGCCGCCTACCGGCGCACCTGGCTGGGCCACCGCCTCGCCGTCACCGGCCAGGACGCCCCCGCCGTCGCGGCGGCCCTCGAGGCGGCCGCACGCGGGAACAGCACGCCGACCGCCCGGTCCGGGCAGGTGACCGAGGAGACGGAGCGCTCCGTCGCCTTCTGGTACGGAGCCGAACCGCCGTCCGCCGCCCTGCGTGAACGGCTGACGGAGCTGCCGGAGTACGCCGGTGCCCTGCGCTCCTGCGCCGAGCGCCTCACCGCGCTGACCGGCGCGGACATCGACCCGCTCGGCGAGCCGTCGGCCGACCTGCCGGCCGCCTACCTGCTGTGTCACCACGTCGCGGCGGCCCGGCTGTGGAGCGCCGTCGGCCTGGCGCCCGACGCAGTGACCGGTGAGGGCGCGGGCCGGCTGGGTGCCGCCTGGGCGGCGGGACGGCTGGACCTCGACGACGCGCTGCGCCTGGCCGCCGGGCAGGGGTCCGGCGTCGAACTCCGGGCCGCCCGCACACCCGAGGTGCCGGCGGACGGCGAGGGCCTCGCCGTGTCCTGCGACGACCTGGTGCGGCGGGTCCGCCGCGGTGTGCCCGCCGAGCGGCCCAGGAACCTCGCCGACGACTTCTGCGCCGAGGGCGTGGACGCGCTCGTCGACGTCCTGGCGAGGGACCTGCCCGATGAGCTGGCCGTCCGGTTCGGGGTGGAGACGGACACCGACGACCCGGTGCACCGGTTCGCCCTCACGGCGGCGGAGCTGTTCGTGACCGGTGCCGCTCCCGCTCCGGCCCAGGCGTCGCGCCGGCCTGTCAGCCTGCCCGCCTATCCGTGGCAGCGCCGCCGCCACTGGTACCGCGAAGCCGTAGACCTGCCCGGTGACCGGCCGGCGGTTCCGTGGGTGATGTCCGCCGCCAGCGCCACCGGCCTGCGGGCACGTGCCGCCGCGCTGCGGGACTTCACGGCACGGAACCCGGAACCCGGCCCCCTGCCCGTCGGGTCCTCGCTGGCCGCGCTGCCGCGCTCGGCGGCACACCGCGCCGTCGTGCTGGCCGCCGACGCCCGCGGCTTCGGCGACGGGCTGACCGCGCTCGCGGACGGCAGGACCGCGCCGAACCTGATCCGGGGCAGGGTCGGCAACGACCCGAGGATCGCCCTGGTGTTCCCGGGGCAGGGCGCTCAGTGGCCGGGAATGGCCGCCGAACTCATGGCGGCCCAGCCGGCCTTCGCCGAGCAGATGCGCGCGTGCGGTGAGGCACTGGCCGAGTTCACCGACTGGTCCCTCGCCGACGTGATCGCCGGTGCACCCGGCGCCGCGTCGCTCGACCGGGTCGACGTCGTGCAGCCCACGCTCTTCGCGGTGATGGTCTCCCTGGCCGGACTCTGGCGCTCGTACGGGATCGTGCCCGCCGCCGTGGCCGGTCACTCGCAGGGCGAGATCGCCGCCGCGCATGTCGCCGGTGCGCTGTCGCTGCGGGACGCGGCCCGTGTGGTGGCCTTGCGCAGTGCAGAACTGCTGCATCTGTCCGGCCAGGGCGGCATGGCTTCGCTCGCGCTCGACGCGGAGGCGGTCACCGGCTTGCTGGACCGCTTCGGCGGACGTCTGTCGCTCGCCGCCGTCAACGGACCCGACAGCGTCGTGGTGGCGGGTGACGTCGGCGCTCTCGACGAACTGGCGGGCCTCTGCGAGGGAGACGGGATCCGGTTCCGGCGCGTCGATGTGGACTACGCCTCGCACTCGCCGCACGTGGAGCGGATCCGCGAGCGGCTCGCGCACGTGCTCACGGGGATCACACCGCGCCCGGGGAAGGTGCCGTTCTACTCCGCCGCCACCGGAGGCCTGCTGGACACCTCCGAACTCGGTCCCGACTACTGGTACCACAGCCTCCGCCGGATGGTGCGCTTCGAGGAGTCGGTCCGTGCGCTGCTCACGGACGGCCACAACCTGTTCATCGAGTCGAGCCCGCACCCGGTGCTCACACCGGCGATCGAGGGCACGGTCGAGCAGGCCGGGAGCGAGGCGCGCGCCGTGGGCACCCTGCGGAGGCAGGACGGTGGCACCGGGCGCTTCCTGACCTCCCTCGCCGAGGCGTACGCGCAGGGCGCCGACGTCGACTGGCAGCCGGTCTTCGCCGGCCACGACGTGGAGCCGGCCGCGATTCCCGACGTCGTCGGGCACGAACTCGACGCCTGGCGCTATCGCGTCGACTGGCAGCCCGCCGCCGACCCTGACGAGCCGCGGCTGAGCGGAGACTGGCTGGTCCTGGCTCCCCGCACCGGGCAGGGCCCGGACCGTGCGGCGGCCGTGTGCCGGGCTCTCGCCGCACGCGGCGCGGACGCACGGCAGTTCACGCTGGACCCGGCGCGCGACGGCCGGGACGACATCGCCGGTCTGCTCCGGCAGGAGGGGGCCGCGGAGGCGGCGGGTGTGCTGTCGCTGCTGGCGATGGACGAACGCCCGCACGAGGACTTCCCCGACGTCCCCGCGGGGTCGGCCGCCACCCTGGCGCTGGTGCAGGCGCTGGGCGATGCGGGAGCCGACGTCCCGCTGTGGCTGGCGACCACCGGTGCGGTCTGCGCGGGCGGCACCGGCCTCCAGTCGCCCGTTCAGGCCCAGGTCTGGGGCCTGGGGCGGGTGGCGGGCCTCGAACTCCCGCAGCGCTGGGGCGGCCTGGTCGACCTGCCCGGCTCACCCGACGAGGTCGCGCTCCGGCGGCTGTGCGCGGTGCTGGGCGGCGGCCTGGGCGCGGACGACCAGGTGGCGATACGGGACAGCGGTGTGCACGTGCGGCGGCTGGCCCGCGATCCGGTGGCCGACCGGCCCGCCGTACGGACCTGGCAGCCGCGCGGCAGCGTGCTGGTCACCGGCGGCACCGGCCGGATCGGCAGGCGACTCGCCCGGTGGCTGGCGGCATCCGGCGCCGAGCACGTCGTCCTCGCCGGCCGGCGGGGCAGGAACGCGCCGGGCGCGGCCGAGCTGGAGGCGGAACTCGTCCGGGCGGGTACCGCGGTGACGATGGCGGTCTGTGACGTGGCCGACCGCGCCGCGATGGAGGCGGTGCTGAGCGAGGCCCGGTCCGCCGGGCGGCCGGTCCGCAGCGTCTTCCACGCGGCCGTCGTCCCCGAGCCCGGCCCGCTGTCCTCGACGACACCGGCCCAGCTCGCCCGCACGCTGCGCGCCAAGGTGACAGGTGCGCGCGTCCTGGACGAGCTGCTGCGCGAGGAGTCCGTGGACGCCTTCGTCCTGTTCTCCTCCGTCGCGGGCGTCTGGGGAGCTGCCGAGAACGGCGTCTTCGCGGCCGCCGACGCCTGCCTGGAAGCACTGGCCGTCCAGCGCCGGGGTCGAGGAGAGGCGGCCACCGCCGTCTCCTGGAGCTTCTGGAACGCGTTCGGCGAGGACGCCGACGAGGCGGCGGTGCGGGACATGTTCACCAGCCAGTCGGAACGGCAGGGCCTCCCCCTGCTGGATTCCGGGCAGGCGCTGCAGGTTCTGCGGCAGGTGCTCGACCGGGACGAGACCGCCGTCGCCGTCGCCGACGTCCAGTGGGAGCGGTTCGCTCCCCTCTACACGGCGGCCCGTCCCCGGCCGTTCCTGGACGAACTCCCCGACGTCCAGGGCGTCGCGGGCGCGGCCACGGGCCAGGGCGAGCGGGAGGCGGGGGAGAGCAGTCTCGCCCGGCTGCTGGCGCGGACGCCCGGGTCCGAGCGCGAATGGGCGGTGCTGGACCTGGTCCGGACCGAGGCCGCGGCCGTGCTGGGGTACGGCCGCCCCCACGACGTGGACCCCGACCGGCCCTTCACCGAGATGGGGTCCGACTCCGTCACCGCGGTCGAGTTCCGGACCCGCCTGAACGCGGCCACCGGACTGCGCCTGCCGGCGTCCCTCGCCTTCGACTATCCCACCGCCGGCGCCGTCGCCGGGTGTCTGCTCGAGCTCGCCGTCGGCGCCTCGGACGCGCCGCAAGCGGCGGCCGCACCGGCCGTGACGGCCGAGAACCCGACCGCCGTCGACGAGCCGATGGCGATCGTGGGGATGGCGTGCCGCCTGCCGGGGGGCGTGACGTCGCCGGAGGAGTTCTGGCGGCTGCTGGCCGAGGGCCGGGACGCGGTGTCCGGGTTCCCGGCGGACCGGGGCTGGGATCTGGCCGGGCTGTTCGACGACGATCCGGACCGCCCGGGGACGTCGTACGTCCGCGAGAGCGGGTTCCTGGACGAAGTCGCGGGATTCGATGCGGAGTTCTTCGGGATCTCCCCGCGTGAGGCGCTGACCATGGACCCCCGGCAGCGGCTGCTCCTCGAAGCCTCCTGGGACCTGTTCGAGAACGCCGGAGTCGATCCGGCGAGTCTGCGGGGGAGCCGGACCGGAGTCTTCATCGGGGCCGGTCCGACGGATTACGCGACCGGGGCGCCACTGGCGCCGCGCAGCGCCGAGGGGTACGCGGTGACCGGCAGCACACCAGCCGTGATCTCGGGCAGGGTGTCCTATGTGTTCGGGCTGGAGGGCCCGGCGATCACAGTCGACACGGCGTGCTCCTCGTCCCTGGTGGCGCTGCACCTGGCAGGTCAGGCGATGCGGGCGGGCGAGTGCTCGATGGCGGTCGTCGGCGGGGTCGCAGTGATGTCGAGCCCGAAGGTGTTCGTGGAGTTCAGCCGGCAGCGCGCGTTGTCGGCGGACGGCCGGTGCAAGGCGTTCGCCGACGCCGCGGACGGCACCGGATTCGCCGAGGGCGTCGGCCTGCTGCTGGTCGAACCGCTGTCGGAGGCCCGCCGCCGGGGACATGAGGTTCTCGCGGTCGTCCGCGGCTCGGCCCTGAACCAGGACGGTGCGTCCAACGGGCTGACGGCACCGAACGGGCCGTCCCAGCAGCGGGTGATCCGGCAGGCGGTGGCCAACGCGGGGCTGTCGCTGCGTGACGTGGACGTGGTGGAGGCGCACGGGACGGGGACGACCCTGGGCGATCCGATCGAGGCGCAGGCGCTGCTGGCGACCTACGGTCAGGACCGGCCTGCCGACAGGCCGCTCCTGCTCGGGTCGGTGAAGTCGAACATCGGTCATACGCAGGCGGCGGCGGGTGCGGTCGGTGTCATGAAGATGGTGCTGGCGATGCGTCATGCACTGGTACCCGCGACGCTCCACGTCGATCAGCCGAGTCGTCAGGTGGACTGGTCGGCGGGCGAGGTCGAGCTCGCGGTGGAGGCGGTGCCGTGGCCCGAGGACGGGCGTCCGCGGCGTGCGGGGATCTCCTCGTTCGGGGTCAGCGGCACCAACGCCCACCTCATCCTCGAACAGCCGCCGGCGCAGCCGCAGCAGGACGAGGACGCCGCTCCCGGTCCGGCGGCCGCGCCGGTTCTCTGGCCCGTCTCGGCGGCGTCCCCCGGCTCGCTGCGGCAACAGGCCGACAAGCTGCGCCGGCTGCTCGCCGACGAGTCCGGTCTCCAGCCGCGCGACATCGGCTGGAGTCTGGCGTCCTCGCGTGCGGCGCTGGCGCATCGCGCGGTGATTCTCGGCGCCGACCGGGACGACCGGCTCCGCCGGATCACCCTGCTGGCCGGCGACGAGCCGGACCCCGGGCTGGTGCGCGGCACCGCGCAGCGCAAGCCGCGGATCGTCTTCGTGTTCCCCGGTCAGGGCAGCCAGTGGCCCGGAATGGCCGCGGAGCTGCTCGACGCCTCCCCGCAGTTCGCCGGGTACCTCCGCGAATGCGAGCAGGCACTGGCTCCGCACGTCGACTGGTCGCTGACCGACGTGCTCCGCCGGGCGGACGGAGCACCCGGCCTGGACCGGGTCGACGTGGTGCAGCCGACGCTGTTCGCGGTGATGGTGTCGCTGGCTCGCCTGTGGCAGCACCACGGTGTGAGCCCCGCGGCCGTGGTCGGTCACTCCCAGGGCGAGATCGCCGCGGCGTACGTGGCCGGCGGACTGTCTTTGGAGGACGCCGCCAGGGTGGTGGCCGTACGGGCGGCGGAACTGGCCCGGCTGACCGGCATCGCCGGAATGGCGTCCCTTCAGGTGGACGAGCAGCGGGTGGCCAAGCTGCTCGCCCCGTGGGAGGGACGACTGACGATCGCGACCGTCAACAGCCCCTCGCAGGTCGTCGTGGCCGGTGACACCGACGCGCTGGACGACCTGACCGCCGAGTGTGAACGGCAGGGCATACGGATCCGGCGCATCGAGGTCGACTACGCGTCGCACTCGCCGCAGGTCGAGCCGATGCGCGACGACCTCCTGGCGAAGCTGGACGGGATCACCCCCCGGCGCTCGCGCATACCGTTCTACTCCGCGGTGACCGGGGAGCCGGCCGACACCGGTGAACTGGACGCCGAGTACTGGTACCGGAACCTGCGCGAACCGGTGCGGTTCGAGCGCGCCACCCGGGCGCTGCTCGACAACGGGTTCACGATGTTCGTCGAGGCGAGCCCGCACCCCGTGCTGAGCGCCGCCGTGCTGGACACCGCCACCTCGGCGGACGACACCGCCGAGCCCGTGACGGTGGGCTCGCTGCGCCGCGACGAAGGCGGGCCGGCCCGGTTCACGGCCTCGCTGGCGGAGGCGTGGGTGCACGGCGCCGGCCTGGACTGGGCCGGGCTGTTCCCCGGCGGCAGGCGGGTCCCGCTGCCCACGTACGCCTTCGACCGGCAGCGCTTCTGGATGGAGGACGAGAGTGCCGCCGTGGACCCGGCGGCCCTCGGTGTGGCCGCGCCGAACCATCCACTGCTCGGTGCCGCGGTGGAACTGGCCGACAGCGGAGCTCTGGTGCTCACCGGGCGGTTGTCGGCCCGGACCCGGCCGTGGCTGGCCGATCACGCGGTCGACGGAGTGTGTCTGTTCCCGGGGACGGGCTTCGCCGAGCTGGCTCTGCGGGCCGGTGCCGAGGCGGGCTGCCCACGGGTCGAGGAACTGACCCTGGAAGCGCCGTTGCTGCTGCACGGCGACGATGCGGTACGCCTCCAACTGGTGGTGGGCCCGCCCGACGACTCGGAGCACCGGTCCCTGGCCGTCTACTCACGGCCGGACGGGGAGAACTGCCGGGACGGTGACTGGAAGCGGCACGCGTCGGCGGTCCTGGCGCCGGACGCCGGCACCGCTCCCGCCTCGCTGACCGCCTGGCCGCCGCCCGGCGCCGAGCCGGTGCCGATGGACCCGCACGCCTTCTACGCCGCGGGAGCGGAGGCCGGCTACACCTACGGGCCGTCGTTCCAGGGCCTGGCCCGGGCGTGGCGGAGCGGCGAGGACGTCTACGCCGAGGTGTCGCCGCCCGCCCGGGTGAGTGATGAGGCGGGCCGGTACGGCATGCACCCCGCGCTGCTCGACGCGGCGCTGCACGCGATGGTGCTCGCCCCGTCCGCCGCACCGGGCGACGGCGGTGACAGGACGGTGCGACTGCCGTTCACCCTGGCCGGCGTCTCGCTGTTCGCGCCCGGTGCGCGGGCCCTGCGAGTACGCATCTCCCCGGCAGGTCCGGACGCGGTGGCGCTGACCGCGGCGGACGAGTCCGGCGACCCGGTGCTGGTGATCGAACGACTGGTGACCCGGCCGGTACCGGTCGAGCAGCTCTCCGGAGCCGCGAACCAGGGCGGGCGGTCCCTGTTCCGGCTGGACTGGCTCCCCCTGGCGACGCCGGGGACCCGCGTCGGCGGCGACTGGGTCGTACTCGGCGCGGACACCTTCGGCCTGGCAGACTCGCTGGCCGCGTCGGGGACACCCGTGTCCACCCGCCCCGGCGTGGCCGCCTTCCTCGACGCGCCCGCCGACGGCACGCCGTTCCCCCGTACGGCCGTGCTCCCCTGCGCGACGGCACCCGGCGCCGGACTGCCCGGTTCGGCCCTCGACCTGACCGGCGCGGTCCTGCGCGAGGTTCAGGCGTGGCTGGCCGACGACCGGACGGCCGACACGCCACTGGTCGTCCTCACCCGCCGCGCACTGGCGGTCGCGGGACCCGACGACGTGCGCGACCTCGGCGCGGCGCCGGTGTGGGGGCTGCTCCGCTCGGCCCAGGCCGAGAATCCGGGCCGGATCGTCCTCGCCGACCTGGACGAGCACGACGGCACGGACACGCTGGCGCACGCGCTGGCCGGTGACGAGCCGCAGATCGCGATCCGGCGAGGGGCGCTGCTGGTCCCCGGACTGGCGCCGACAGGCCCGGCGCGGGGCAGGCTGACACCGCCGCTCGGTGGCCGGTGGCGGCTCGAACCGGACCCCTCCGGCGTCCTCGACGCCATGACCGTCGCGGCGTGCCAGGAGACCGGAGAGCCGCTGGCACCGGGCCAGGTGCGGGTCCGGGTCCGCGCGGCCGGGATCAGCTTCCACGATCTCCTGGTCGCTCTGGGACTGCCCCCGGACGACGGCCTGTTCATCGGCGGCGAAGGCGCCGGCGTGATCCGGGCGACCGGTCCCGGCGTGACCGGACTGAAGCCCGGGGACCGGGTGATGGGGCTGATGCCACGCGCGTTCGGCACCGAGGCGGTCACCGATCACCGCTGGCTGGTCCCGATGCCGCAGGACTGGTCGTTCGAGCAGGCGGCCGCGGTCCCCTCCGCCTTCCTGACCGCCCGGTTCGCCCTGCACGACGCGGCGGGCCTGCGCCCCGGACAGCGGGTCCTCATCCACGCGGCGGCCGGCGGGGTCGGCACGGCGGCGGTCCACATGGCCCGCCATCTGGGCGCCGAGGTGTTCGCCACGGCGAGCCCCGGCAAGCACGACGCGCTGCGGAACATGGGACTGGACGACGCCCACATCTCCTCCTCACGGGACTCCGCGTTCGCCGACCGGGTGCTCGATGCCACCGGCGGTGCGGGGGTCGACGTGGTCGTCAACTCACTGTCCGGCGACCTCGTCGACGCGTCGCTGCGCCTGCTGCCCCGCGGCGGCCGATTCATCGAGCTGGGGAAGACCGACCGCCGGGACCCGGAACAGGTCGCCGCCGCCCATCCGGGCGTGGTGTACCGGCCGGTGGACCTCGTGCCGGACACGACCCCGGAGTCCATCCACACCATGCTGACCGAGGTCGTCCGGCTGCTGCGGGACGGCGCCGTGCAGCCGCTGCCTGTCCGCACCTGGGACGTCCGTGACGCGCCCGAGGCCTTCCGCCACATGGCTCAGGCCAAGCACGTCGGCAAACTCGTCCTGACGATCCCGCCGGTCCCCGACCCCGACGGCACGGTACTGGTCACCGGCGGCACCGGGACGCTGGGCGCTCTGGTGGCCAAGCACCTGGCCGGTCCCTGGGGGATGCGCCACATCCTGCTGGCGAGCCGGCAGGGCGCCGGCGCGCCGGGCGCCGGTGAACTGCGCGCCGAACTCGCGGCGCTGGGCGCCGACGTGACGCTGGCCGCCTGCGACATCGCCGATCGCGAGGCCCTGGCCGGCCTGCTGGGCGGGATTCCGGTGGACCACCCGCTCACCGCGGTGGTCCACACGGCGGGAGCGCTGGACGACACGGTGTTCACCTCCCTCACCGGCGAGCGCCTGGCGCCCGTTCTGCGTCCCAAGATCGATGGCGCCGTGCACCTCGACGAGTTGACCTCCGGTCTCGACCTCGGCATGTTCGCCCTGTACTCGTCCGCCGCCGGACTGCTCGGCAATCCCGGGCAGGCCAACTACGGCGCGGCCAACGTGTTCCTCGACACGCTCGCCGCGGTCAGGCGTTCGCGTGGTCAGGCCGCATCGTCGATCGCCTGGGGCCTGTGGGCACCCGACAGCGCGCTGACGGGTCAGATGAACGCGCTGGACCGCGAACGGCTCTCCCGGGGCGGGGCGCAGGCCATGTCGGCCGCGGAGGGCCTCGCCCTGTTCGACCAAGGGGTCCGAGCCGACGAGCCGCTGGTGGTGGCGGCGCACATCGACCGTGCCGCGCTGCGTGCCCAGGAGAGCCAGGGTTCGCTCCCGCCCGTGATGCGCCCGCTGGTGCCGCGCCGTGCCCGGCCGGACCGCGGCGCGGGCGACGCCGGCACCTCCGCCGGAGGGGCCGACCGGCTCACCGGGCTGTCCGCGGCCGAGCGGCGCCAGGCGCTCGTGAACCTGGTCAGGAAACAGGCCGCCGCGGTGCTGGGCCACGGTTCGGCGACCGCGCTGGACGTCGACCGCGGGTTCGTCGAGATGGGATTCGATTCGCTGACGGCCGTCGAACTGCGTAACCGGCTGGCCACGGCCACCGGTCTGCGGCTGCCCGCGACCCTCGTCTTCGACTGCCCGACGCCGACGGAACTCGCACGCCGGCTCGACGAACAACTCAGTCCTGCCGGTGACACCCCGATCGCGGCGGACGACGACGGCCACGGACGGCCCGACGAGGACGACATCGGCACGGTCGACGACATGGACGTGGACGAACTGATCCGCGCCGTGCACGGCGCCGACGGCACGAGCGGAACTCCGGAGAGTGAGACCCGATGACTGCATCAGTCGAGAAGATCACCAGCGCGCTGCGGGAATCGGTCAAGGAGACCCGGCGGCTGCGCGCGCGCAACGACGAACTCGAGGCTACGCTCGGCGAGCCGGTGGCGATCGTGGGGATGGCGTGCCGCCTGCCGGGGGGCGTGACCTCGCCGGAGGAGTTCTGGCGGCTGCTGGCCGAGGGCCGGGACGCGGTGTCCGGGTTCCCGGCGGACCGGGGCTGGGATCTGGCCGGACTGTTCGATCCGGACCCCGATCACCAGGGCACGTCGTACGTCCGCGAGGGCGGCTTCCTGGACGAAGTGGCGGACTTCGACGCGGAGTTCTTCGGAATCTCCCCGCGTGAGGCGCTGGCCATGGACCCCCGGCAGCGGCTGCTGCTCGAGACCTCCTGGGAGCTGTTCGAGGCCGCCGGAGTGGATCCGGCGAGCCTGAAGGGGAGCCGGACCGGGGTGTTCGTCGGTGCCGGCCCGACGGACTATCCGCACGGCGTGGAGGGCTACGCCGTGGCCGGGACCACTCCCAGTGTCCTGACGGGCCGGGTGGCGTACGTGTTCGGCCTGGAGGGCCCGGCGGTCACGGTCGACACGGCGTGCTCGTCGTCGTTGGTGGCGCTGCACCTGGCCTGTCAGGCGCTGCGGTCGGGCGAGTGCTCGATGGCGGTGGCCGGCGGGGTCGCGGTCATGTCGAGCCCGAAGGTGTTCGTCGAGTTCAGCCGGCAGCGCGCGTTGTCGCCGGACGGGCGGTGCAAGGCGTTCTCGTCCGACGCGGACGGATTCGGCTTCGCGGAGGGCGTCGGCCTGCTGCTCGTCGAGACGCTGTCGCAGGCGCGGCGACGCGGGCACCGGATCCTCGCCGTCATCAAGGGCTCGGCGACGAATCAGGACGGCGCGTCGAGCGGACTGACCGCGCCGAACGGGCCGTCGCAGGAGCGGGTGATCCAGGCCGCCCTGGCCCGAGCGGGCGTGACGGCGTCGGACGTGGACGTCGTGGACGCGCACGGCACCGGGACCGCGCTGGGCGATCCGATCGAGGCACAGGCGCTGCTGGCCACCTACGGGCGGCACCGGCCCGGGGACCGGCCCGTGCTCCTCGGGTCGGCGAAGTCGAACATCGGTCACACCCAGGCGGCCGCGGGCGCCGCGAGCGTGATGAAACTGGTGCTGGCGATGCGGCACGGCGTCGTGCCGGCGACGCTGCACATCGACGAGCCCAGCCCGCACGTGGACTGGTCGGCGGGCGCAGTGAAGCCCGTGGTGGAGGCGGTGCCGTGGCCCGACCACGGGCGCCCGCGGCGGGCCGGCGTGTCCTCCTTCGGCATCAGCGGCACCAACGCCCACCTCATCCTCGAGCAGGCACCCGAGCCGGACGAAGCACCGCCCGCGGACCCGCCCGGCAATGACCCGACGGGTGAGGCCGGGACGGTGCCGTGGGTGCTGTCGGGCCGGGGTGAGCGTGGGCTGCGCGGTCAGGCCGCGCGGCTCGCGGAGTTCCTGAAGACCCGGCCCGACCTTGGTCCGCGGGACGTCGCGGGCGCGCTGGTGCGCCGTACGGCCCTGTCCCACCGGGCCGTCGTCCTCGGCGGCACCCGCAGCGAACTGCTCACCGGGCTGCACGCGCTGGCCGCGGAACGGCCCGCGCCGGGGCTGGTCCAGGGTGCGGCACGCACCCGGTCCGGCGAGGCGGTCCTGGTGTTCCCCGGGCAGGGTTCCCAGTGGCAGGGGATGGCACTCGGACTGCTGAGGACGGCCCCGGTGTTCCGCGACCGGCTCGCCGCGTGCGACCAGGCGCTGGCGCCGTTCACCGGCTGGTCGGTGCGCGACGTGCTCCGCGGTGTGTCCGGCGCCCCCGACCTGGAGCGGGTGGACGTCGTACAGCCGACGCTGTTCGCCGTCATGGTGTCGCTGGCCGCCCTGTGGCAGCACGCGGGGATCGTGCCCGCCGCGGTGGTCGGACACTCGCAGGGCGAGATCGCGGCCGCCTGTGTGGCCGGCGGCCTGTCCCTGGAGGACGCCGCACAGGTCGTGGCACTGCGCAGCCGCGCCCTGGCCTCGCTGTCCGGGCAGGGGGCGATGGCGTCACTGGCCCTCGGACGCGAGGCGGCCGAGGCGCGGCTGGCCCGGTGGGAGGGCCGGCTGACGATCGCCGTCGTGAACGGGCCCGGTTCGGTGGTGGTGTCGGGCGACAGCGCCGCGATGACCGAGCTGGTGGCCGAGCACCAGGACTCAGGAATCCGGGTACGCCGCCTCGCGGTCGACTACGCCTCGCACTCGCCGCACGTGGAGCGGATCCGGGACGAGTTGCTCGTGCAGCTGAAGGGCATCACCCCCGGCCCCTCGCACATCCCGTTCTACTCGGCGGTCACCGGCGGCCAGCTGGACACCGCCGGACTCGACGCGGACTACTGGTACCGCAACCTCCGGCAGCCGGTGCGCTTCGACGAGGTCACCCGCACCCTGCTCGACCGGGGGTACGAGTTGTTCGTGGAGGCGAGCCCGCACCCCGTACTGACCATGGGACTCGAGGAGACGATCGCCGACGCGGACGCCCGGGCGGTCGTCCTCGGCACGCTGCACCGCGACCGCGGCGGCCCGGACGACTTCCTCGGCTCGGTCGCGCAGGCCTACGTCGACGGCGTGCCGGTCGCCTGGGAGAACATGCTCGGACGCCGAGGGCGCGATGTCGTCCTTCCCTCGTACGCCTTCCAGCGCCGGCGTTACTGGCTGGACCCCACGGCGCCGTCCGGGGACGCCCTCGCGAAGGCGGGCCTGCGCGCCGGTGACCACCCCATGCTCGGTGCCGCCGTGGACGTCGCCGGGCACGACGCCGTCGTCCTGTCCGGTCGCCTGTCGCCGCACACCCACGGATGGCTGGCCGATCACATGGTCGGGGACCAGGTCGTGCTTCCCGGCACGGCGTTCGTGGAGCTGGCGCTGCGCGCCGCGACCGAGGCCGACTGCTCCGGAATCGAGGAACTGGCCCTGGAGGCGCCCCTGGCGGTTCCGCCTACGGGTGCCGTCCAGGTCCAGGTGGTCGCCGGCGCCCCGGACGGCTCGGGCAGACGCCCGGTGACAATGTACTCGCGCCCGGAGGATACGTCCGTCGACGGCGAATGGACCACGAACGCCGTGGGCGAGCTGACCGGCTCGCCCGTCGGTGGGGACTTCGGCGACCTCGTGATCTGGCCGCCGACCGGCGCGGAGCCGCTGCCCACGGAACGGCTCTACGAGGAGTACGCGGAGCGCGGATACGGGTACGGACCGGCCTTCCGCGGGATACGCAGACTGTGGCGGGCCGGCGACGACATCTATGCCGAGGTCGGGCTGCCCTCCCAGCAGCGCGGTGACGCCGGGCGGTTCGGCGTCCATCCCGCTCTGCTGGACGCGGCGGCACAGGCGGCCGGCATCCTCGTCTCCGGCGAGGACTCACCGACGGGTGACGGGATCCGGCTGCCGTTCGTGTTCAGCGACGTGACTCTGGTGGCGCCCGGCGCCACCGACCTGCGGGTCAAGGTCCGAAAACTCGGTCCCGACCGGGTGGCGCTGACGGCCGCGGACCTCGACGGACGGCCGGTGGTCTCGGTGGGAACCCTCGTCGTGCGGCCGGGCTCGTCCTGGCAGCGTCGCGCGACGACCACCGACGCGTTGCGTGACGCGCTGTTCCGTCTCTCCTGGCTGCCCGTGGCTCCCTCGGAGCAGGGGCGGACGGCGGGGCGGCAGCGGTGGGCGGTGCTCGGCGAGGACGGGACGGAGATCGCCGAACGGCTCGGCGGCTGCGGAGTGCACCGCGACCTGGCCGCTCTCCGCGCGGCGATCGCCGCGGGAACGCCCGTACCCGACCTGGTGGTGTGGAGCGTTCCCGGACCCGCGGGCGGCCGCGGCGCCGCCGAGTTGGCCGCACGCGTGCGCACCGTCACCGCGGCTGCGCTCCGCATGGTGCAGGAGTGGTCGGCGGACGACGGCCTCGGCGCCGCGCGTCTGCTGATCAGGACCCAGGGCGCGGTCGCCGCGCAGGACGGGGACGACACCGCGAATCTGGCCTCCGCCGCCGTGTGGGGGCTGGTCCGCACGGCGCAGACGGAACATCCGGACCGGTTCGTCCTGGTGGACGACGGCACCGGCCCGGACGACGCCAGCCCGGGGGACGTCTGGGCGGCGGCAGCGGCCTGCGGGGAACCCCAGCTCGCCGTCCGTTCCGGCGAGCTGCTGGCGCCGCGGCTGGCCCGGGCCGGGGCCGGCGAAACCCTGATGCCGCCCGCCGGCGCGACCACCTGGCGCCTGGAGTGCGCCGGCACCGGGACTCTGGAGGAACTGACGCTGGCGGAACGCGCGCCGGTGACCGGCCCGCCCGGCCCGCGCGAGGTCCGGGTGGCCGTGCGCGCCGCCGGGCTCAACTTCCACGACGTGGTCGTCGCGCTGGGGCTGCTCCCGGGTGAGACGGAGCTGGGCGGCGAAGGCGCGGGAACGGTGCTGGCCGTCGGCAGCGACGTACCCGACCTGGCCCCCGGGGACCGCGTGCTGGGTCTGCTGACCAGCGCCTTCGGCCCGGTCGCGGTGACCGACCACCGGCTGCTCGCCAGGATTCCCGACGCATGGTCGTACGAGGAGGCCGCGTCGGTGTCGGTCGCCTTCCTCACCGCGTACTACGGGCTGTTCGACCTGGCCGGGCTGCGCGCCGGGGAGAGGGTGCTCGTGCACGCGGGTGCCGGCGGGGTCGGCACGGCGGCGATCCAGCTGGCCGGGCAGCGCGGCGCGCAGGTGTTCGCGACCGCCAGCCGGGGCAAGTGGCCGGTGCTGAAGGCCGCCGGACTGGACGACGCGCACATCGCGTCGAGCCGCACGCTCGAGTTCGAAGGGCACTTCGCCGAGGCGACCGCCGGACAGGGCGTCGACGTCGTGCTCAACTCGCTGGCCGGGGAGTTCGTCGACGCCTCGCTGCGTCTGCTGCGGCCCGGCGGACGTTTCGTCGAGATGGGGAAGACGGACGTCCGCGACCGCGACGGCGTCTGCGGCAGCCACCCCGGAACCAGCTACCGGGCGTTCGACCTGACCGAGGCGGGACCGGACCGCATCAAGGAGATGCTGGACGACATCATGAGCCTGTTCCGGGCCGGCTCGCTGGAGTTGCCGCCGCTGACCACCTGGGACGTCCGCCGGGCGATACCGGCGTTCCGGTTCATGAGCCGGGCCCGGCACGTCGGCAAGATCGTGCTCACCCTCCCGCGGACACCGGACCCCGAGGGGACCGTGCTCGTCACCGGCGGCACCGGGACGCTGGGCCGTCTCGTGGCGCGCCGGCTGGCCGAGCGGGGGGCCAGGCACCTCGTTCTGGTGAGCCGCCGCGGTCCCGGGGCGTCCGACGCGGAGACGATCCGCGCCGAACTGACCGAGCTGGGCGCCCGGGTGGAGATCGTCGCCTGTGATGTCGCCGAACGGGCGGACCTCGCCCGGGTACTGGCCGCGATTCCGGCCGGTCACCCGCTGACCTCGGTGGTGCACGCCGCAGGTGTCCTCGACGACGGGATCCTGCCCTCGATCACCCCGGACAAGATCGACGCAGTCATGCGGCCCAAGGCCGACGCGGCACTGCACCTGCACGAGCTCACCGCGCAGTCCGACCTCGCTGAGTTCGTGATGTTCTCCTCGGGCGCCGGACTGACCGGCGCTCCGGGACAGGGCAACTACGCGGCCGCCAACGTCTTCCTGGACGCGCTCGCCGGTCACCGCAGGGCCATGGGCCTGCCCGCGACGTCGATAGCGTGGGGCCTGTGGGCGGAGACCAGCGAGTTGACCGCCGGCATCACCAGCTCCCACCGGGCCCGCATCGACGGGTACTTCACCCCGCTGCCCACCGAGCAGGCGCTGACGCTCTTCGACGCCGCGCGGTTGTCCGCCGAACCCGTGCTGCTGGCGTCCGCCATCCGGGTGGGCCGGCTCCGCACGCTCGCCCGGGACGGTTCGCTTCCGGCGATCTGGCGTGGACTGATCAACACGCCGGTGCGGCCCCGGGACGCGGGGGCCGACCCCGCTGCCGGTCTGACGAGGCAGCTGGCCGCGCTGACCGAGACCGAGCAGAGAAAGTTCCTGTTGCATCTGGTGCGGTCGCACGCCGCCGTCGCGCTGGGGGCGGGGGACGCGGAGGCCCTGGCCCCGGACACTCCGTTCCGCGATCTCGGCTTCGACTCCCTCACCGCCGTCGACGTCCGCAACAGACTGACCGCGGCGACCGGTTGCCGCTTCCCGGCGACCCTGGTCTTCGACCACCCCACTCCGGCCGAACTCGCCGGCTATCTGCGCACCCGGCTCACCGCCGAGGCGGCGCCGCCCTCCCCCCCGGTGCTCGACGACATAGAGAGCCTCGAACAGGCGCTGCTGCGGAGCCGGCCGGAGGAGGAACTGCGGGACAGGATCACCAGACGTCTGCGGACGCTGCTGAGCCGATGGGACGACGCCCACCAGGAGACCGTGACGCCGTCCGGCGACGCGACGGAGGTCGAGCTCGATTCGGCCACGGACGACGAGCTCTTCGCGCTCATCGACGGAAACCTCCCCGACGCCACGTGACCGGTGCGGTGTGTCCATTCCGGATCGGTGATCGTCCGTGCTTCGAATCAGCGGCCGGATAGGGGTTGCCGACCGCTGGATAGGGGTTGTTGGTAGGGGTGAGCCGCCGGTAGCTTTTTTTCTCGGTTCTTCGTCTTAAATTTCCGGCGTTTCGGCCACCCAGCCACCGGTGACGGCCGCCGGTATCCACCCTTCCGCCGCTCCGGGTGACATCTCCGGGCGCGCATGGGATCAAGGAGAAATCATGGCTCGTACGAAAACGTTCGCACTGAGCGCCGAAGAGCTGGAGCAATTCGCTCGTGATGGCTACATCGGTCCTTTCGACCTCTACACCGAAGAGGAGATGGAAGGGAATCTCAGGGCGATCAGGCCGAAGCTGCTCAGGACCAAGACGTCCATATACAGCGAGGGTCGGACGGAATCCGGAAACACGAATCTGGCGGCCAGTTACGACCGTCATCTCGACGTCGACTTCCTCGCCGAACACATCGCCAGGCCGGAGATCGTGGACCGGGTGTCGAGCATCCTCGGGCCCGACACGCTCTGCTGGCGCACCGAGCTGTTCCCGAAGTACCCGGGTGACGAGGGGACCGACTGGCACCAGGCGGACAACTTCTCCAGCGTCGACGGCTCCAAGCACCCGCACATCGTGTGGCCCGAGGACGCCGAGTTCGGCGGCACTGTGACCGCCTGGACCGCCTTCACGGAGGCGTCGGTCGAGAACGGCTGTCTCCAGTTCATCCCGGGCACTCACACGTCGATGAATTACGACGAGTCGAAGATCATGGAATACAACCCGGACATCATCAACCAGCTGGACAAGGACGGCGTCAAGCGCGGGCTGTTCGGCTACGACTACCGGCAGCTGCAGAAGGACCCGGACTGGAGCCCCGACGAGTCCAGGGCCGTTTCCCAGGTCATGCGTCAAGGGCAGTTCATTCTCTTCTGGTCGACGCTGATGCACGCGTCCCACCCGCACAGCGGCGAAACCGACCAGATGCGGCTCGGCTTCGCCTCTCGTTATCTGCCGACGCAGGTCCGGGTCTACCCCTACTCCGACGAGCTCCAGGAATTCGGAGCGCGCGCGAGCCTCGAGAAGTACGGCTGTGTACTGGTGTCCGGCGAGGACCGGCACGGCCACAACCGCTTTGCTGAGACCACCGTCAACGGATTCCGTTTCCCGGTCCGCTAGGAGAATGACACGTGAGCGAGACGAACAACCACATGGAGCCGGACAAACTGCTGGCGTGGGTGGTCGACGCATGCAAGCAGCTCGGCCTGCGGGTGACGGGCGGTGAGGACGACTTCTTCGAAGCCGGCGGGACGTCGCTCACCGCGGTGAAGCTCATCGAGCGGGCGGAACGTGAGTTCGGCGACGACTCGCTCCCCCCGGACGAACTGTTCACCGAGAGCCGGATCGCGGAGATCGTGGCCAGCCTCCAGCGCAACACCAAGCCCGCCGACGCGGTGGCGGACTAGCAGGCTCACGGTGGCGGCACCGGACGACAAGTGGGTGATGACCCTCAAGGCGGCGGTGGCGGAGCCGGCGGGCACGCTGTTCTGCTTCCCCTACGCCGGCGGCAGCCCCGAGACGTTCCGTGCCTGGCGCGGCGGGATCGCGGACGACGTCGAGCTGTTGTGCGTGATACTGCCGGGCCGGGGACGCCGTCTCAAGGAAGCACGCTACGACCGGTGGCAGCCCCTGGTGGACGATGTCTTCGAGGCGCTGTCGCCGTATCTGAACCGTCGGCACGCCTTCTACGGGCACAGCTTCGGCGGGCGGCTGGCATACGAGCTGTCTCGGCTGGCCTCGGCCGAGTACCCGGGAACGACGCAACGGCTGTTCGTCTCCGGCTGCCGGAGTCCGGACACACCGCAGAGGCGCCCGTACATGCACGAGATGACCGAGAGCGACTTCCGCGACGCGGTGGCGAGGATGGGCGGCACGCCGGCGGAGGTCTTCGAGCAGGAGAGGCTGCTGCGTCTCGTCCTGCCGACGGTGCGCAGCGAGATCCGGCTCGCCGAGATCTGGGACGACCTCCACACGTCCGCACTGGACGTTCCCATCACCGCCCTCTACAGCCCGGACGACCCGATCGACGGCCTGTGCACCATGCGGGGCTGGCAGAACTTCACCAAGCGGCACTGCGAGCTGATCGAAGTTCCGGGCGGGCATTTCTTCGTGGACAGCCACCCGGAGTACGTCACGCGAATCGTCAACACACGTATGGGGAATGCGAATGGATGCGATCGCCCTCTCGGAAGCGGCTCTGTCCGTTCACCAGAAGATCAACAGGACTGATGCCGCCTATCCGGCGGAGAGCCTGAAGGAACTCTTCGAGTGGGCTGCCGGCCGTCGTCCGGAGGCCGTCGCTGTCGTCCACAAGGAGCGCAAGCTCACGTACCGCGACCTCAACGGCCTGGCCAACAGCCTGGCTGTGCGGCTCCGCGCGGCCGGAGTGCGTCCCGGCCACGTCGTGGGACTGTGCGTCAGGCGCTCGCCGGAGATGATCGTCGCCATGCTGGCGATCATCAAGTGCGGCGCCGCCTACCTCCCCTTCGACCGCACCTGGCCGGACGGGCGCCTGAGCGGGATCTTCGGCCGGGCGGACTGCACGGCCCTGCTGACCGACGCGGTCGACGCGATGGCGGTCCGCTTCGAGCATCTGCCGGTGGTCCCCGTCGACCTGGCGGCGCTGAACGCGGACGAGGAGAACCCTCCCCTGCGGGTCGACCCGGACTCCGTCGCCTACATCGTCTTCACGTCGGGATCGACGGGATCGCCCAAAGGCGTGCCGATCCGGCACCGGGGTGTCGTCCGTCTGGTGTTCAACTCCCGTTTCGTCGACCTGGACGAGGGCGCCGTCGTCCCGCAACTGGCGTCGATATCGTTCGATGCCGCGGTCTTCGAGATCTGGGGTGCGCTGCTGCACGGCGGGACGAGCGTGCTCTACCCGTCGGACTTCGTCCGGTTGTCGGAGCTGAAGAGGGTCGTGCAGGAGAACGGCGTCACGGCGCTTTTCGTGACCACGGCGCTCTTCAACGTGATCGTGGACGAGGCTCCCGGCACGCTCGACAGCGTACGGACGATCCTCACCGGCGGTGAGGCGCATTCTCTGCGGCACATCGAGAGAGCGCGGAACCACTACGGGAACGACAAGGTCGTCAGCGTCTACGGCCCGACCGAGTGCTCGGTCTTCGCCACGTACTACCCCGTCAGGGACTCCGTCCGGGGCGAGTCCGCGTTGCCGATCGGATTGCCCATCCAGAACACGTCCCTCTACGTCATCCGCGACGGCACGCTGTGTGCTCCGGGTGAGGTCGGAGAGGTGTGCCTGGCGGGGCCGGGCCTTTCGCCGGGGTACCTGGGAATGCGGGAGCTGACGAAGAAGAAGTACGTCGAGTACGACATCGACGGCGAGAAGGTACGGCTTTATCACACCGGTGACCGCGGATTCTGCAAGGAGGACGGCAACGTCGTCTTCCAGGGGCGTCTGGACGATCAGGTGAAGGTCAACGGATTCCGGATCGAGCTGGGCGAGATCGCGCACTTCATGAACGAAGTGCCGCACGTCAAGCAGAGCTATGTCACCACGAGCGAGAAGGAATCCGGCGAGAAGGTCGTGGTGGCGTTCGTGGTGCCGGCGAGTGACGCCTGCACGCCCCGGGCGTGCCACGACCACCTGGTCACGAGAATTCCCGGCTACATGATGCCCGGGGAGATCCACGTCCGCGACAGCCTGCCGCTGACGGGCTCGGGCAAGGTGGACCGCAGGGCGCTCCTGTCGCAACGGCACCACCAAGAAGTTCCCGCGTCGTCATGACGTGCACGGGGTCCGGGCGCCGAGCGTGTGCTCGTGCCGCCGGAGTCCCGGAGGAAGACGAGAGAAGGCTGAGGATCCAGTGACAGCGACGAACCATCCGCCCGTGGTCGACACGCGGGCCGCCGAGGACCGCACCGGCACGGGACCCGCGACCCGGCTGAGCATCAAGGCGGCGACCCTCTGGCTTCCGCCCGTCAAGGAAGGCGCCCCTGACGGTGAACTCAGCTCCGCGGACGTCGAACGCATCGGTGTCACGGAACTGTATGTGGCTCCGGACGACATCGCGCCGCCCCAGATGGCTGCGCTGGCCGTGGAAAGCGCCTTGGGGGGAAGCGGAACCGAACCGGCCGACATAGGCCTCCTGGCGCATTCCTTCAGCTATCACCAGGGCTTCGACATGTGGTCGCCCGCGCACTACATCGCTCATCAGGCCGGGATCATCGACGGGCTCCCCGTCAACGTCCAGCAGCTCTGCAACGGCGGTGCCGTGGCTCTGCAGCTCGCGGCCAAGTGGCTGGTCGCCACACCGGACGTGAGCACGGCTCTCGTCACGTCCGCGGACCGGTTCTGCACACCGGGATTCAACCGGTGGTCGAGCGACGACGACGCGGCCTATTCGGACTCGGCGACCGCCGTCCTGCTCGGCCGGACCGGGGAGGGCGACGACTTCCTCCACCTGCTCTCGCTCGAGATGGTGACGGACTCCGAGTGGGAGGTCCAGATGCGCGGGGACGACGCATTCAGCTCCGTCCCCTTCGGGCATGGCGTCCCTGTCGACCTCCGGCGCGCCAACAAGGTGTTCAGGGAATCCGGCGCGGCGGCCCGCATGGTCAAGCTCGGTGTCCCGAAAATGCACGAGCTCGTCCAGCGGGCCCTGCGTACGGCCGGTGTCGGCCGGGAGGACATCAGCTGTGTCGCGCTGCCGCGTCTCACCCGGACCATGCGCGAGGGCATGTTCAAGCCCACCATCAGTGAGGTCATAGGGGGAAACCCCCGCTATCTCGAGTGCGGCACGGGCTGCCTCGGCGCCGGGGACTTCCTCGCGAATCTGGTGGACATCGAGGAGGGTCTCAACCCGGGTGAGTTCGGCCTGATCATCCAGGGCACCGGTGGATACACCTTCACATGTGCCGTGGTCCAGGCGCCCGTCGAATAGCGTGGAATCCGGGGACGACATGGCTACGACGCCGCGTGCATGGGATCGCGAGACGTACCCCCTCTGGCACGGGACCATACCGACGTCGGCGATCCTCGACCGGAGCGGGCCCGAGGACATGTGGGTCAGGGGCGAGGGCTCCTGGCTGATCGACGGTTCGGGACGCCGTGCCCTCGACGCCCGCGCGGGAGTCGGCAACATGATGCTCGGCTACGGAAGGGCCGACGTCGTGGACGCGATGTCCCGTCAGGCGCGCGAGCTGCCCTATGTCTGCATGGTGCGGTGGGAACTGCCGGCGCCCGTGGTCGTCGAACTCGCCCGCGCACTCACCGAGATCGCCCCTTCCGGCCTCGACCGTGTGCGGTTCTGCCACACGGGCGGCGCGGCGGTCGAGAGCGCGATACTGATGGCCCGCTCCTTCCACCGGAACGAGGGCCGACCGGACAAGCGGCTCGTCGTGGGTCTCCGCGACAGTTACCACGGCAGCCCCATGGCGGCCATGGCGGCGAGCGGGCAGCGGATCATGCACTGGCTCTTCGGCCCGATGCCCGACGGATTCCGCCATCTGCCGGAGCCGGGGAGCGCCGACGACTGCGGTGTCCAACTCGCCGCCCAGCTCGACGCGATGGGGCCGGAACGCATCGCGGCGGTGATACTCGAGCCGGTGAAGGGGCGGAACGGCCTGCCCCTTCCTGATCAGTACCTGCGGGCCGCACGTGAGTACTGCACGAAGAACGACATTCTCCTCGTCTTCGATGAGGCGTTCACGGGATTCGGGCGGATGGGGGAGATGTTCGCGGCCGACATCTCCGGAGTCTCGCCGGACATCATGTGCCTCGCGAAGGGCATCACCGCCGGGTACGCGGCACTGGGCGCCGTGCTGGCGACGGACCGGATCCACCGGGCGTTCGACACCGGCAGCACGGTCTTCGCCCACGCGTCGACCACGGACGGCCACCCCGTCGCCTGCGCCGCGGCGCTCGCGGCGATCCGCGCGTACACATCCGAGGATCTGGTGGCCAACGGCCGGGCGCTGGGCCGGTTCCTCTGTGCCCGGCTGAACGAACTGCTCGACGGGGCGCCCGCGTTCGGTGGGGTCCGGGCTGTCGGCGCCTATGTGGCGATCGACGTCGTGGACCAGGACGGCAGCCCGCTCTCGATGCCGGACCGGCAGTACCTGGAGGCGGCCTGCCGACGGCAGGGCGTGCTGGTCCACTACACGCCCGACACCGTCGTCCTGATGCCGCCGCTGACGATGACCCTGGAAGAGGCGGAGTTCGCGGCGCGGGGATTCGCGAGCGTCGTGTCCGGTCTGCGGCCTGCCGTCGCGAGGTGACCCGTGCCGGCGGTCCGGCGTCGGATCCCGGATTGTCGGCCGGGCCCCCGCCCTCTCGCTCACTCCCGCCGGCTGACCTCCCGGGCGGGCTGAACGGCATGCCCTCGCAGGCCGCACAGCCGCAGTGTGCTCTCCAGGCACAGCAGCTCCGCCTCGTGGGTGGTGAGGCGCTCGGCGGTGACTTCCGCCGCGGCCGCGTGCTGCAGTCCGACGACGGCGGCCGTGAGCCAGGCAGCGGGCTGGGACCCGTCGAAGTCGCCCGTGTCCTGGCCCCGCCGGATGAGCCGTTCGAGCCGCGGGGGCACGACGTCGGACAGAGCGTTGCGTCCGGGCCGCGGAGGGCCGGACGCGGCGGGGTTGAGGAGGAGGGGGTTGCGGCGAAGGAACTGCCAGCCGACGTCGAGGAACCGGGCCAGCGCGTCGGCGGGCGGGGCGGTGTCGAGACCCGCGGCGTCCAGCGCGGCCAGGTATTCGGCGGCCGCGGCCTCGATGAGGGCGGCGACCAGCGCGTCGCGTGAGGGGAAGTGCGCGTAGACGGTCTGCCGAGTGACGCCGGCCTCTGCGGCGATGTCGTCCATGCTCGCCTCGGGCCGCTCGCCGAGCACGACCCGGGCCGCGTTGAGGACGGCCTCGATGCTGCGCCGGGCATCGGAGCGGCGGCGGCGTGGCGGCGGAGCCGCCTCGGGCGAGTCGATCATGTCAGGAATAGTAAGGCTGTGGCCCTAACCTTGACAAGCCGTAAGAGATAGCTAACTCTTACAGCATGCCAAACATGAGCGTGGGTGAAGATCATCCGGCGATCGAGGCGCACGGCCTGGTCAAGGTCTACGGGGAGAAGCGAGCGCTGGACGGGATCGATCTGACGATCCGGCGCGGTCAGGTGTTCGGGTTCCTGGGCCCCAACGGCGCGGGCAAGACCACCACGATCCGCATCCTGGCCACGCTGACCCGACCCGACGGCGGCACAGCCCGCGTCCTCGGCCACGACGTGCTGACCGAGACGGACGCGATCCGGGCCCGGGTGGCGATGACCGGCCAGTTCGCCTCCCTCGACGAGGATCTGACGGGGTACGAGAACCTGATGGTCCTCGGCCGGCTCCAAGGGCTGTCCCGGGCCGCCGCCAGACGGCGTGCCGACGCCCTGCTCGCCGCGTTCGACCTGACCGGCGCGGCCGGCCGTCCGGTGGGCGGCTACTCGGGCGGCATGCGACGCCGGCTCGACATCGGCGCCAGCCTGATCGTGACTCCCGACCTGCTGTTCCTGGACGAGCCGACCACCGGCCTCGACCCGCGCAGCCGCAACCAGGTATGGGACCTGGTGCGACGGGTCGCCGCCGCCGGTACGACGGTGCTGCTCACCACCCAGTACCTCGAGGAGGCCGACCAGCTCGCCGAGCAGATCGCGGTCATCGACAACGGCCGGGTCGTGGCCGAGGGCACCAGCGCCCAGCTCAAGTCCCGGGTCGGCTCGGGCACCCTGCACGTCCGGCTCCTCGACGGCGAGCAGCGTCCGCAAGCGCTGCAGATCCTCGCCGGCGCCCTGGAGGGGACGGTCCAGCCCGCCGCCGATCCGCTCGCCCTGTCCATGATGCTCGCCACCCCTTCCGACGTGACGGACACGGGCCGCCTGGTCGGGCACGCCATGACCCGGCTCTCCGAGGCCGGGGTGGGCATCGCCGATCTCTCGCTGGGCCAGCCCAGCCTGGACGAGGCCTTCCTCGCCCTGACCGGCCACCGGACCGCCCCGGCCACCATCGACCACGAGGAACTGACCGCATGAGCACCCCTGCCGTCTCCACGCGCTCCGCTGTGGCGGAGGACCCGATCGACGCGCTGCTCGCCGCGGGACGCACCCGCCACCGTGCCGGCGCGCTCGCCGCCTCGGCCACCTTCGGCGGCCGCGCCATGCTCAAGCTCAAGCATGACCCCAAGCAGCTCGTCGACTCGGCAGCCATCCCGATCCTTTTCACCGTGCTGTTCACCTACCTGTTCGGCGGCGCCATCAGCGGTTCGACCGGCGAATACCTCAAGGTGCTGCTGCCCGGCGTGCTCAGCATGAGCATCGCCATCGTCACCATGTACGGCGGTGGCCGCCTCGCCCAGGACGTGCGCAGCGGAGCCTTCGACCGCTTCCGCGGCCTGCCGGTCTGGCGCGGCGCCTTCGTGCTCGGCGGCCTGCTCAGCGATGTCGCCCGCTACCTGTTCGCCTCCGCCATCGTGGTGGTCCTCGGCATGGTCATGGGCTACCGCCCCGACGGCGGCGTACCGGGCGTGCTCGCCGCCGTCGCCCTGGTCATCGCCTTCGGGCTCTCGCTCTCCCTGCTGTGGGCGGCCGTCGCCCTCGCCGTCCAGGACCCGGCCGTCGTCATCAGCATCGCCAACGCCGTACTGATGCCGCTGTCGTTCGCCAGCAACGTCTTCGTCCAGCCCAGCACGATGCCCGGCTGGCTCCAGGCCTTCGTCGACGTCAATCCGCTCAGCCATGTCGCCAGCGCGGCCCGGGGCCTGATGAACGACACCGGTGGCGCCGGTGGCCCCGTCGTCTGGTCGCTCGTCGCGACCGCCGCCATCACTCTCGTGTGCGGCCCCATCACCCTGCGCCTGTACAGCAAGCAGGGCTGAGGAGGCGCTCCACCGGCTCCGAGCCGGGCCCGTCAGGACGGACCGGCATGCCGCGGAACCCGGACAACGACCTTGTTCAGGCGTCGGCGTGCCCCTGCCCGAACCCATCAGCGGAGATTCCATGCGAGTAACAGCAATCCCGTCCGGCCGGAGGGCCAAGTGGGCCGTCCTCGCCTTCTGGATCGGCCTGTTGGCGGTCGCCAGCGTGTTCAGCGGCAAGTTCGACAGCGTCGTGAAGAACGAGGTGGGCACGTTCCTGCCGAGCAACGCCGAGTCGACCCAGGCCATCGAACTGGCGAAGAAGTTCACCCCGGACATCAGCTCGGCGGTCGTCATCTATGAGCGAGCCGACGGTGACATCACCGCGGACGACCGGGCCGTGGCGAAGGCGGACGCAGGGCGCTTCGCGCAGCTGAAGCACGTGACCGCGCCCCTCGTCGGCCCGGTGGTCGCGAAGGACGGCCGGGCCATCGAGATCGTCGTCCCCGTCAAGGCCGGTGGAAGCGGACAGACGGGCTCGAGCGAGATCGAGGCCGCCGTCAAGGAGATGCGGTCGATCCTCGACTCCCACCCCACCCTCACCACGCACGTCACCGGACCCGCGGGCTACGCCGCGGACCAGGCCGACGCGTTCGCGGGCGCCGACAAGGCGCTGCTCCTGCTCACGGTCGCGATCGTCTTCGTCATCCTGCTGCTCACCTATCGCAGCCCGGTGCTGTGGATCGCCCCGCTGATCTGTGTGGGCGTGGCCCTGTTCGTCGCACAGGCGGCGATCTACCTCTTCGCCCGGTACGGGAGCCTGACGGTCAAGGGAGACACCCAGTTCATCCTCACGGTGCTGGTCTTCGGCGCGGGCACCGACTACGCCCTGCTGCTCATCGCCCGCTACCGCGAGGAGCTGCGCCGGCACGAGGACCGGCACGAGGCGATGGCGGTCGCGCTGCGGCGCTCGGGGTCGGCCATCGTCGCCAGTGCCGTGACGCTGATGCTGAGCCTGCTGTGCTTCCTGGCGGCCGATCTGAACTCGACCAAGAGCCTGGGACCCGCGCTGGCCATCGGCGTCGCGAGCGCCCTGGTCGCCATGGTCACCCTCCTTCCGGCTCTCCTCGTCATCCTCGGGCGCTGGATGTTCTGGCCGGTCCGGCCGACGTTCGGCTCCCCGCAGCCGCCGCAGCGCGGCCCCTGGGAGTGGATCGGGAGCGTGGTGTCCCGCAGGCCGCGCGCCACCTGGATCGGGTCCTCGGCCGTGCTGGGCGTGCTGGCGCTCGGCCTGATCGGATTCACGGCGGACAACATGCAGATGAAGGACTCCTTCACCAGCACGCCCGAAGCCGTCACCGGTGAGCAGGCGATGGCCGTGCACTTCCCGGCGGGCGGCGGCGATCCCGCCCAGATCATCGGCGCCGCCGGCGCAGCCGGCCCGCTGCGGTCCGCGGTGGCCGCCACACCCGGGATCACGGACGTCACCCAGCCGGTGGTGAAGGACGGCCATGTCTACCTGGAGGGCACGCTGACGGCCGCCTCGAACAGCAAGGCGGCGTTCGCGACCGTCGACCGGCTGCGCGACGCGGTGCACGCGGTGCCCGGCGCCGAGGCCAAGGTCGGCGGGGGCAACGCGGTCAACCTCGACTACAAGCGGGCCGCCCAGCACGACCGGACCCTGCTGGTGCCGCTCGTCCTGATCGTCGTCGGTCTCATCATCGGCGCGCTGCTGCGGGCCGTCGTCGCGCCGTTGGTCCTGCTCGCCACGGTCGTGCTGTCGTTCGCGGCGGCGCTCGGGGTGAGCGCCCTGACCTTCCGGCACATCTTCGGGTTCGCCGGAGCCGACCCGGCGATCCCGTTGTGGATCTTCGTCTTCCTCATCGCCCTGGGAGTCGACTACAACATCTTCCTGATGACCCGGGTGCACGAGGAATCCAAGGCGCACGGTACCCGGCGCGGAGCGCTGCGCGGCCTGAACGCCACCGGCGGCGTGATCACCTCGGCGGGCATCGTGCTCGCGGGAACGTTCGCCGCGCTTGCGACGCTGCCCCTGGTCTTCGCCGCGCAAATCGGCTTCGCGGTCGCGTTCGGCGTACTCCTCGACACCTTCCTGGTGCGCTCCGTCCTCGTCACCGCCCTGACGTACGACCTCGGTCGGCGGATGTGGTGGCCGAGTGCCCTCAGCCGCGCGGAGACGGCGAGCGATCCCGAGGAACTCGCGCCGCAGGCGCTCGCCCAGCGGTGACGTCTTCCTGACCGTAGGAGACGAGGGCCTTCCCGGCGCTCGGTGCGGACGGAGACATCCGCACCGGTGGCCGGAGTGCCCTCCTGCCTTGCCGGGCCGCGGCCCCGACCCGAACCGGAGGCCGCGGCCCGCCCGTCGGCCGGTCGGCGACGGCGGGCTGGTGCGCCGTACGGCCGAGTGCGTCGGGGCCGCCCGTCGACGAAGCGAGGCCTCCGCGGCGTACGGGCGAGGGCCCGGGCCCGGCGACGACCTCCGGCCCGCGCCGCGGCCCGGAACCGTGCGGTCGAGCCGGGCGCCGCATCGTCGTCCGGAGACCTGCCCCGCGAGAGCGGGAACCCGCCGCCGGTTCTCCGGCAGCGGGTCCCCCTTTCCCGGTCAGGCCGGGATCGCCAGGGATGCGGGGGTCAACGCCCTTGGCTCTCGGCCCGCATGACGGCGGCCAGCTGCGCGACCGTGGGGTTCTCGAAGAGGCGGCGCAGACCGTCGTCCTGGCTTTCGGACGTGCCGAACTCCTTGGTGATGCGCTCCAGGACGCCGATCGCGTGCAGGGAGTCCCCGCCGAGTTCGAAGAAGTTCTCCTGCGTCCCGAAGTCGTCCCGTCCCAGGACCTCCTGCCAGAAGGACAGCAGCGTCCGCTCCAGTTCGTCCCGGGGAGCCGCAAGGCTGCCGGAGGTCTGCCGTTCCCGCGGGGCGGGCAGCGCCGACATGTCGACCTTGCCGTTCGTGCTCAGCGGCACCTCGGGGATGACGAGGTAGTGGCGGGGCACCATGTATTCCGGCAGGACCTCTTCGAGCGTGCTCCGCAGCGTGTCGGCGTCGGGGTGCGGCTGTCCCGCGAGGGGCTCCCCTTCCGAGGGCACCAGGTAGGCGACCAGCTGCCGCCGGCCCGTCCTCGGATTGGTGTCCACGCCGACCAGCGCGTCCCGGACGCCCGGATGCCGCCGCAGGGGGACCGCGATCTCACCGAGCTCGATGCGATAGCCGTTGAGTTTGATCTGCGAGTCCTCGCGGCCCAGGAACTCGATGTCCCCGTCGGGGAGATAGCGGCCGAGGTCACCGGTCCGGTAGAGACGGGCCTTGGTCCGGGGATGCACGACGAACCGCTCCGCCGTCCGCTCGGGATCGGCCCAGTAGCCGCGGGCCACGCCGCTGCCGCCGATGTAGATCTCACCCGTCGTCCAGACCGGGCTCGGCTCCAGCCACTGGTCGTACACGTGCATGGTCTGGTTGGCGAGCGGCTTGCCGTAAGGAATCCGTGACCAGTGCGGGGGCACCGTGCCGATCGGGTGGTGGATCGACCAGATCGACGCCTCGGTGGCGCCGCCCAGGCTCTTCACCTGGGCCGCGGGATAGACCGCGCGGATCCGGTCCGGCAGCGTCACGGGGATCCAGTCACCGCTCATCATGACCAACCGCAGCCCGTGTCCGGGCGGGGGAGCCGCCGGATCGTGCGCGTCGATCCACGCCTGCATGAGGGCCGGCACGGTGTTCCAGAGCGTCACCCGGTGCCGGTCCACCAGGTCGGCCCAGTGCCGCGGCTCCTGCGACCTGCCCGGCTCCGGCACGACGACGCCGCCTCCCGCGGCCAGCAGACCGAAGACGTCGTACACGGAGAGGTCGAAGCTGAGCGCGGACAGCGCCAGCACACGGTCGTCCGAGGTGACACGGAAGCGGTCGTTGAGGTCCTGGATCGTGTTGGCCGCGGCCCGGTGGTCGATCATCACGCCCTTCGGCGTGCCGGTCGATCCGGACGTGAAGATCACGTACGCCAGGTCGTCCGGGTCGGGACCGGTCCGCGGCGGGGTGGACGGAGCGGACCGTACCTCGGCGTCGGCGAGGGTCACCAGCCGGATTCCGTCCGGCCAGGTCAGCTCGTCGCGCAAGTGCGGTGTCGTGACCACCACCCGGACCTGGCCCTGCCGGAGCAGCTGCTCCCTCCGGGCGGCCGGCCAGCGCGGCTCCACCGGCAGGTACGCGGCCCCGGACCGGGTGACGCCGAGGGCCGCCACCACCTGCTCGTACCCCTTCTCGGCGACGATGCCGATCAACTCGTCCCGGGTCGCGTCCAGCGACTGCAGGACATGGGCCAGCCGGTGGGCGTCGTCGACCAGCTCGCGGTAGGTGTGCTCACCGTCGGCCGAGATCACGGCGATCGCGTCCGGGGTCCGCCCGGCCTGTTCCTCGACGAGGCCGCAGAGGGTGCGCCGGGGAATGGAGGCCCCGGTCTCGTTGACACGGCGGCGCTCGTCGGCCTGCGTGGCCGGAAGCGTGACGAGCTCTCGCTCGTCCCAGGCGGCTTCGCTCTCGCTGAGGCGCTCCAGGCACGTCCGGTGGGCGAGGAACATCTCCTCGAGCATGCCGGCGGGGAAGAGGTCCTCGACGTAGTCCCAGTTGACCAGCAGTTCGCCCCGGTCCTCGAGCACCTGGTAGTCCAGCCAGACCTGGGGCGTCTGGCTGACGCCGTACACGACGTCGCCGAACACCTGGGCCGTCTCGGTGGGGTTCGACCCGGACTCGAAGCCGATCATGCTCGTGAACACCACCGGCATCCCGGCGCCGGGCCGGCCGCCCAGACGCCTGGCGCGCTCCCGCAGGACGCGGACGCCCGAGTAGCTGGAGTGCCCGAGATCCTCCATGAGCCGGTGGTGCAGGCGCTTCACCCGCGCCGCGAAGGAGTCCTCCGGCCCTGGCCGTGTCTCCAGGAGGACCAACGAGGTGTAGTCGCCTATCACCTCGCCGATCCTCGGGTGGAGCGGTGGCCGGTTGAACAGCGTCAGGTTGAGCGTGAGCTCGGGCCGTTTCGACCAGCGCCGGAGCACATCGGCGTAGGCGGCGACGAGCACGGCGGACGGGGTGAGACCCCGGCGCCGGGCCGTCTCCTTGATGGCGGACCACCGGTCGCGGGGGAGTCGGGCATGCTGCCGGGCGAACTTCGGACAGGAGAGCTGCCCGGGCTGGACGGCCAGCGGCAGTTCGGGAGCGGGTGGCAGCCGGTCGAGCCGGTCCAGCCAGTACCGCCTGTCGTCTTCGAACCGCCGTTCGCCCTGCTGCCGCCGCTCGGCGAGGACACAGTCGCGGAAGGTGACGTCGAGGGGCTCGGGCGGGGCGTCCGGCCGGCTGTAGAAGCGGAACCAGTCGCGCTGGAAGATCCCGAAGCTGAACCCGTCCATGACCAGCATGTCCAGGCTGAGGTGCAGGCGCCACCGCCGGTCGGCCAGCCGGGTCGCGCGGACCTCGAACAGCGGCCAGCGGTCGGCGGGCAGGACCTGGTGCGCCAGCTCCTCCCGGATCCGCGCGATTCCCGCTTCCTGCGCCGTGTCGTCGAGGCCGGCCAGGTCCGTGACCTGGATGTCGTACGGCGGTACCTCGGGCAGCACACGCTGGCGGCCGTCGGGCTGGATGACCGCCCGGAGCATGTCGTGGTGCCGGACGAGTCGGTCCAGGCTCCGGCTCAGCCTCGGGACGTCGAGATCCGCGGCGTCGAACTCCAGGTAGCAGTGGGTCGAGTTGCCGCCGAGTTCCACCACGGGGGTCCGGCCCACCCAGTACGCCTGCTGGATGTCCGTCAGCGGAAACGGCTCATGCCGCTCCTCGGGCAGTGGAGTCAGGCCGGCGGGCTCGTCCGCGTGTTCGGAGCGCGAGACGATCTCGATGAGCTCGTCCCTGCGAAGCTTCATCTCCTCGCGCAGTTCCGAAGTGAGAGCACCGGGCGGGGCCGTCACGTGAAGCCGGCCGTCGGCCAGCCGCATCCTCACCCCGCGGCGGTACAGCTCGGCGAAGAGATCGGTGGTCATCGTGCCTGCCTTCCTGGCGGTTACAGGATGAGTTCTTCGATCATTCCGGCGGCCTCCGGCTCCTCGTCGTCGACGACGAGGCTCCTGGCGGCCAGGGTCCGGCAGACCAGGTCGACGATGTCCGCCACAGTGGTGTCGCCGAGCAGGCGCTGCGGCGGTACGTCCACGCGAAGCTCCGTACGGAACTGCTCCCGGAGCCCCATCGTGCGCAGTGAGTCCATGCCGAGATCGCCCAGCCGGGCGCCGGCGAACCGGGCGCGCAGGCTCTCCCGGTCGTCCGCGAGCCCCTCGACCAGGGCGGTCACCCGGGTGAACAGCAGGTCCGTGAGGGTGCCGCGCGCCGTCTGCGGATCCTCGACGGCGAGCCGCGACAGTCCGTCGGCGTCCCACGGTCCGGCGTCGGACGGCTCCGCGCGGGATCCCGCCTGTGCGGCCAGGTCGGATGCGCGGTACGTGAGCCCCGTGACCGTGACGAGCGGTTCGCCGGTGTCGGAGTACAGCTCCAGGTCGACCGGGCCGTCCGCCGTACGGCGGACGTGGCACCACATGCGCGGCGGCAGATCGCGGTGGCGGGTGAGACGTGAGAGCCCCGCAGGGAGCCACACGGCGGTGCCGGTGTCCGCGTCGGCGACGAGCGGCAGGGCGGTCAGGAAGCACGTCTCGAGCACCACGGGGTGGATCAGGTAGGGCTCGCCGTCCGTGGCGGCCACGTCGGTCTCGATGAGGGCCAGCGCCTCGTTGTCCGCCTGCCACCAGCGCCGGGTCGCGTCCCGGAAGGCCGGGCCGCAGGTGATCCCGGCGTCGCCGAGCCGCGCGGCCGGCGTGCCGGGATCCTGCTCGGTCATCCTGGAGCGCAGCCGCTCCAGGTCCGCGGGGGAGGGGACCGGCGGGATGTCCTCGGTGGCCGAGGCGGTGAACCGGAGGGTCCAGCCGTGGCCGGCGTCCCCGGGCTTTGCGCTGAATCCCCTGATCCGGAGGACCGTGCCGTGCGGTTCGGCCGCCGTCTGAAGGGCTGGCACCTGCGTGCCGTGCAGCGTGACCGGCTCACCGAAGGTGAGGTTCTCGATCGTCCGGGCGCCGCCGCCGTCACGGTCGCCGCAGGAGGCCGCGTGGCGCGCGGCCGCCAGTGCCCATTCGGCGACGGCGGCGGGCGGCAGGACGGGCGTGCCGCGCAACCGGTACTGGGCGACGTGCCAGGGCCCGCGATCCGGAGCTGTCCGGACGTACCAACGCTCGGTGGCGTCGGCGAGGTCGACCGCGCCCCCGAGCAGCGGGTGCACGGGCTGCCTGACGACATCGTGCCCGCCCCGGCTCCGGGCGACCGGCGCCTCGAGCCAGTACCGCTTGCGCTGGAACGGGTAGCCGGGCAGGCGGACCCGGCCGGCGTCCGTCCCGGCGCAGACGCCCCAGGACACCGTCGCGCCGGCCGTGTACGCCGTCGCGAGGAGTTCCAGCACCCGGCCCACGGTGACGACGGCTCCGGGATCCAGCTCCAGGCAGGCCGTCACCCCCTGCGACCGGACCCCGGACAGGACGTCCTCGGTGCCGGTCCGCAGGAAGTCGCCCGTCGCCCAGTGGTCCGGGCGGCCGGGTTCGCCGCGGGAGACGAGCGGGATACGCGGTTGCGCGTAGCCGATCCGCTCCGCGGTGCCCCGCAGCCGTTCCCCGGCCCCGTCGTCCCCGGTGTCGAACGCGTACGCCGCGGCCGCGAGTGCTCCGGCATCGTCCAGCGACAGGACACCGGCGACATGTGCCGCGGTGAGCTCGCCGATGTCCGCGCCGGCGAGAAGGTCCGGCACGACTCCGCACGAGCGGATCACGCGGTACAGCGCCACCTGGTGGGCGAACACGGTGGCATGCCGGTACGCCGTCAGCGGCCTGTCGAGGCGGGCCTCCAGACACCTGCGGACGTCGTCGTACGCCTCGGCGAAGGCGGGGAACCGGTCCGCCAGCCTCCGGACCGAGTCACCGGTTCCCGGCTCCCCGCCGGTGAACACCACCGCCGTCTTCCCGGCGGTGACCGCGCCGGTGATCAGACCGGGTGCGTCCTCGCCCCGGGCCAGCGCGGCGAGTGCGGCGAGGTGCTCGTCGGCGGAGGCGCCCGTACTGACCGCGCGGTGCCCGAACCCCGCCCTCATGCGGGCGAGCGACTGCCCGACCGCCGCGGTGGGCGCCGGATGAGCGGTGAGAAAGTCGCCGAGTTGCGCGGCCATGGCGCGCAGCGCCGGCTCGGTCTTCGCCGACAGCACCCAGGGCGTCGGGGCATCGTCGGGGGTGGCCGGCGCCGGGGCGGACGCGCCGTCCGCGGCGGCATGCTCCTCCAGGATCAGGTGCGCGTTGGTGCCGCTGATGCCGAACGAGGACACACCGGCCCGGCGCGGCCGGCCGCCGGCCGGCCACGGAACCGACTCGTCGGTCAGCGCGACCGTCCCGCCGGACCAGTCCACATACGTGGACGGCTGGTCGACGTGAAGCGTCCGCGCGTGGGTTCTCGCGCGAAGGGACATGACCATCTTGATCACGCTCGCCACCCCGGACGCGGTCTGGGTGTGGCCGATGTTCGACTTGACCGAGCCGAGCCGCAGAGGCCGGTCCGCCGTCCTGTTCTCGCCGTACGTGGCGATGAGGGCCTCGGCCTCGATCGAGTCGCCCAGCGGGGTGCCGGTGCCGTGTCCCTCCACCGCGTCCACCTGGTCGGGGGTGAGCCCGGCGGTTGCCAACGCCTGCCGGATGACCGCCTCCTGGGCCGCACGGCTCGGAGAGGTCAGCCCGTTCGTCGCGCCGTCCTGGTTCACCGCCGAACCGCGGATGACCGCGAGCACGTCGTGGCCGTTGCGCAGTGCCACGGACAGGCGTTCCAGCACCAGCAGCCCGGCGCCCTCGCCGAACCCCATGCCGTCCGCGGCGGCGGCGAAGGGCTTGCATCTGCCGTCCCGGGCGAGAGCGCCGCGGCGGCCGAACTCGATGACGACGTCCGGCGTGGCCATGATCGTGACCCCGCCGGCCAGCGCGAGTTCGCAGTCGCCGCGCCGAAGGGCCTGACATGCCTGGTGGATGGCCACCAGTGAGGAGGAGCAGGCCGTGTCGATGCTGATGGCGGGCCCGTGCAGTCCCATCACGTAGGCGACCCGGCCGGACGTCGTACTCGGGGCGCCGCCCACGATCAACTGGTCTTCGACGCCCGCCGGGAGCACGGCATCCGGTCCCGCGCCGTAGTGACAGTAGGAGACGCCGGCGTAGACGCCCGTCCGGGTCCCGCGCAGGCCGGCCGGGTCCAGGCCGGCGTGCTCCACCGCGTCCCACGCGGTCTCCAGGAGCAGCCGCTGCTGCGGGTCCATGGCCAGTGCCTCGTGTTCACCGATCCCGAAGAACTCGGCGTCGAAACGGTCGGCTCCGGCGACGAAGCCTCCTTGGTACGCCGTCGGTTCCGGCGTCGCCGGGGTGCCGCCGTCGGGTACGACGACCGCGCCCCAGCCACGGTCGTCGGGAAACGGCGAGATGCCGTCGCGCTCGTCTGCCACGAACCGCCAGAGATCCGCCGCGGAACGCAGGTCGGGCGGGAACCGACAGCCCATGCCGACGATCGCGACGGGCTCGGAATCCCTGAGTTCGGCCTCGTGCAGTTTGAGGGCCATACGCTGCAGATCGCCGGTGGCCTTCTTCAGGTACTGACGCAGCTTTTCTTCATCAGCCATTGACCGTACGGCTCCCCGTGATATTCGAGAGATTCGGGTACCCGGGAACGGGTGATTTGTTGGGCGACCCCATTCCCGATCGACCCTACTGTGCGGTCGTGAACCCCTGATACCCCACCTCCACCCCTATGTGCACCCCTATGCGTCTCGGCTAAGGGTGTGGTAGGGGTTGATGAGGCATGGGGAGTCGGGTATAGCGTGGCACATGGCGGGGTGGACGAGCACGCGGATGTGCCGGTGAGAATGCATCGGTGAAGTGCACTCTCCACGTTCCGTGAGGTATTTACCGTAAGTATGGTGACGGCTCGGATGGCGGCCGTTGTATTCGCATGGACTCTCGTCCGAGAAAGGCTCGACAAGTCGATGGCTGAGCAAGGCAATGGGCTGAGCGTCAAGGCGGCGGCCTGGTTACCGGCCGGGAGGAGGATTCCGCCCACGGGTGAGTCCCTGTACGTGCGGTGGACCCACGGCACGCCCCCGCGCAAGGGAACGCAGTGATGACCGCCCTCGCCGGGGCGGGCGCCCAGGACATGAGGCTGGCGGTCCTGTTCGCCGACATGGCACTGGTGCTGGTGGCGGGTGCGGCACTGGGGAGGCTCGCCCAGAAGTTCCGTCAACCGATGGTCGTCGGCGAGATCTCGGCGGGCATCCTGCTCGGGCCCAGCGTGCTCGGCCTGCTGCCGGGCGACCTGCCGGCCCGCATCTTCCCCGCCGACGTACGGCCGCTGCTGTCGGCGGTCTCCCAGGTGGGTCTGGTCCTGTTCATGTTCGTGGTCGGCTGGGAGTTCGAGAAGCGCCTGATCAGGCCGCATGCCCGGCTCGCCGCAGGGGTCTCGCTGACGTCGATCGCGGTGGCCTTCGGACTGGGCGTGGCCCTCGCGCCGTTCCTGTACGACGAGCACTCCTCGGTGGCCGGGCACCACATCTCCTTCGCGGCCTTCGCGACCTTCCTCGGCACCGCGATGTCCGTGACCGCCTTCCCGGTGCTGGCCCGGATCCTGCACGAGAACAAGCTCTTGGACTCCAGGGCCGGCTCGCTGTCGCTGGCCAGCGCCGCCATAGACGACCTGCTCGCCTGGTGCCTTCTGGCGTACGTCTCGGCCCTGGTCACCGCGCACGGCGACTACTCCGAGCTGGCCCGCATCGGGCTGTACAGCCTGCTCTACGTGGCCGGGATGCTGCTGGCCGTACGGCCGCTGGTGGCCCGCCTGGTGTGGCGCTGGGCCGCCACCGAACGCTGGTCCGCGCTGCTCTCGGTGCTGTGCGCGGGCGCGCTGACCTCGGCCTGGCTGACCACCTGGATCGGCATCCACGCGATCTTCGGGGCGTTCCTGTTCGGGTTCGTCATGCCCCGCGAGCCCGCCATGGTCCTGGCCGAGCACGTGCGCCGGCCCATGGACCACGTCAGCGTCGTGCTGCTCCCGGTCTTCTTCATCGTCACCGGGCTCGGCGTGGACCTCGGCGCGCTCACCGGGGGCGACGTCCTGGCGCTGGTCGCGATCGTCGTCGTGGCCTGCGCCGGCAAACTGGTCGGCGCGATCCTCCCGGCCCGGATGGCGGGCTTCTCCTGGAGGGAGGCGACGGACCTGGGACTGCTCATGAACACCCGGGGCCTGACCGAACTCATCATCCTCAACGCCGCCGTCAGCCTGGGCGTCCTGGACGGGCGCATGTTCACCATGCTCGTGATCATGGCCCTCGTCACGACGGCGATGGCCGGCCCGCTGCTGTCCCGGCGCGGCGCCATCCCCGTACCGGACGCGCCCGGACAGGACCCGGAGACGGCCGCGCCGCCCGCGGACGTCGGCGCCCCGCGCACCTGAACACGAGCTCTCGCATCCCGGCCCGGGAACACCTCCCGCCCGTCCGCGAGAGCCGCCGAGGCAATGAGCGATTTCCTCGCCGCATCGCTTGCCGGCGGGGTGATTCCGCATACCCGGGCAGGGAATGAAGAATGCACGAGGAAATGTGCGGGATTAATCTGCCGTGCCGCGTGGTCCCCCTGATAGCGTCGACAGGGTTCGTTGGCGGTCAGCGTGTCGATCCTGCATCGGGAGATGGACTGTGTCGGGCCAATCTGTAACGGTGGATACGCCCTGGGAAAAGGTGGCGCATTCCATCGAATTCGTCCCTGTCAAGTATTCCAGTAAGAGTCAGCCGGAATCGGTGGCGCAGGAGATGCTGCGTTGCGGATCTGCGGAGATCGATCGGCTCGTCGCCGCCGGACTGCCGTACGAGGAGCGGTCCGGAATCCGTCACTTCGACCCGAACGATCTCTACAACCTCGGCATGTACTCGAACACCGCGAAGACCCAGCCGGAACTCACGTTCCGCATGCTCTTCCGGTTCGCCGGCCGGCCCGTGGACGACCTGCTGCGCACCAGAATCTGGGATTTCCAGGTCCGTCTGGAATGCGCCGACTGCGCGGGGGAGGCTCCGTGGCGCCTGGAGGAGCCGGACATCGCCCGGTTCGGCGGGAGCCTCACCGACGTGACGGCGCCGGCGCCGGGGTCGGGATCGGCCACGTACAAGGCCACGGTCACCACGACCGGTGCGCGCACTCCGGTGCTCGCCCCGGTACTGCGGCGGCTGACCAGCGAGTACCTGGCCGCCGGCTATCGCTGGCAGATGATTCCCGTACCCATGCAGGCCGACTACGCGCTGGTGCACGAGCTCGGCGCGACGAGTTGCATCGCGGCCAGCCTGCTGCTCGCCGAGCGTTTCCGGGACGCCGGGTACCGGGCCGAGGCGAAACGGGGCTGGTTCTGCGGTGTGGTCGGCGGCGCCCTGGATCTGCCGCACGCGTGCGTCGAGGTGGAGGACGACGACGGCAGGCTCAAGACCATCGACATCGCCAAGGCCCAGCTCGCCGCGCGGCTCTCCGCCGGCACCGGCGACTTCCAGGAACTGTGCCTCGGATCGATCTACAACAAAGTCATTCCGTCCACCGCTTCTGGCAACGCCGCTCTGGGCCATCACGACTGCGGCTCACAGACGCCGGTCCACGTGCGCGCGGATATCCGATCGGTGCGTTGAGGAGAGATTGCCCATGGGTGTACGCGATATCGAACCGGTCGTGCTGGACCTGGACCGGCTGGAACAGATGGCGGAGTCCGGCTACTACAACCCGTACACGGCCTTCGACTGGCCCGACACCATCGAGGCCGACAAGCCGTGGATGAGCGAGAGCCTGACCACGCTGGCCGGCACCGAGATGTGGGACGAGCTGACCCGCGAACAGCAGCTCGCGCTGACGAGGTACGAGGCGATCAACTTCTTCAGCCTCAACATCCACGGCATCCGTGAGCTGCTGACCGAGGTGGTCATGCGCATCCACGAGCGCGCCTACGCGGGCGTCTCGGAGTTCCTGCACCACTTCATCGGCGAAGAGAACGAGCACATGTGGTTCTTCGCCCAGTTCTGTCTGCGCTACGGCGGCAAGCTGTACGGGGCACAGCCGAAGCTCCGGGCCGACTCGGTGGACCATCTCTCGCCGCCGGCACGTGAGTTGGTCGTGTTCGCGCGCGTTCTGATCTTCGAGGAGATCGTCGACCACTACAACGCCCACATGGCGACCGACGAGACGCTGCCGCACATCGCCCGCGAGGTCAACCGGGTGCATCACCAGGACGAGAGCCGGCACGTCGCCTTCGGCCGGATGATCTTCGTGAACCTGCTCGACCAGGTGACCCGGCGCGATCCCGCCGAGGTCCCCTTGGTCGCGCAGTACCTCGAGAAGTACCTGCAGTACAGCGTCGCCACCCTCTACAACCCCGCCGCCTACCGTGACGCGGGCATCCCGGACGCGCTGAACCTGCGGCGGCGCGCGCTGGAACACCCTGCCAGGAAGGCGGCGCACGACCGGGTGCTGAAGCGGACACGACGCTTTCTCGAGAAGTCGGGCGTGGGCGTCGGGGAGTCGGCCGAGTGATGAGCGAACCCATGAAATCCGTCCAGCAGTTCATCCTGGAGCGCAACCCCGGACTCGACCGGCTGGACGGCGATCTCGACCTGATCGACAGCCGGGCCATCAACTCGCTCGCCTTCGTCGACTTCATCTTCCTGCTGGAGGAGCTGATGGGCGAGGCGATCGATCCCGAAGAGCTGGACCTGGACGACTTCCGCACGCTCAACGCGATCGAAGCGCGATTCTTCAAGCAGGAGGCGGCGTGACGACCACAGCAACGGACCACGGCCTGAGCGTTCTCGACGGCGACCAGTTGCGTCTGCTGCGGGCGCTCGACGCGGTGTTCCAGCGCTTCGCCGAGGGATGGCAGGCTCCGGAGTTCCGGTTCCCCTTCCTGATCCGGTGCCAGGACCTGGACACCTTCGACTACTTCGACAACTTCCCGCACCTGGGCCTGACCGCGACCCGGCTCGACCCGCACCGCCTCGGCAAGCTGCTGACCGAGACGCCACGGCCACTGGACGCCGTCCCGCCCGAGACCATGGAACCGGCCGTCTTCGCGCTGCCGTCGGCGGCCTGCTACGCCGTCTACGTCGACCTGGCCGGCACGGCGCTGCCCGGCAGCGGGGTCACCCGGACGACGCTCGCCACCTGCTTCCGCAACGAGGACCACTACGACGGCCTCCAGCGGCTGCTGGGCTTCTCGATGCGGGAGATCGTCTTCATCGGCCCGGAGGACGGCGCCAAGCAGCACCTCACGCGTGCCAAGGACACCGTGCTGACGCTCTGCGCCGAGCTCGGGCTGGACGTGCAGGTCGAGGTCGCGACCGACCCCTTCTTCGACAAGAACAGCGGCAAGGCCAAGATGCAGCGGCTGTTCCCGGTCAAGGAGGAGTTCGTCGTCGACGGCCTGGCGATCGGCTCGGTGAACTACCACCGGAACTTCTTCGGCGAGCGGTGCTCCATCCAGGCCGCCGGCGACACCGCGCACACCAGCTGCCTCGCCTTCGGCCTGGAGCGGTGGGTGCACACCCTGACCCAGCGCTTCGGCGACAGCGCCGCCGCGCTGTCCGCAGTGGAGGACCTGAGCTGATGCGTCCGACGTTGGCAGAGGTGCTCGGCATCCGGGTGAGCCTGCTCCAGTCGGGAATGGGCGGCGTCGCGGGCCCGGACCTGGCATGCGCGGTGTCCGAGGCCGGCGCGGGGGGCTGCGCGGGCGGCTACAAGCTGGTCGACGACCCGCTGTCGGCCATGCTCGAGCGGCTCGTCGCGGGAACCGACCGCCCTGTCGGCGTGAATCTGATCCCCGAGGTCGTCGGACCGGACGAGCTCGTCCGGCAGGTCGCGCAGGTGCTCGACCGGACGCCGCAGCACGTGTACCTCTCCCTGTTCGGCATGGCCGACGACGCCGTGCTCGAGCGGATCACCGCCGCGGGACGCCGACTAGTCGTGCAGGTCGGGACCGTCGAGAGCGGTGTGCGCGCGGCCGCGCACGGCGCGATCGTGGTGGCGCAGGGCGTCGAGGCGGGCGGCCACCTCCTCGGTACGCCGAACAGGAACGACCTGGTCGCGGAGCTGCGTGCCCTGCTGCCCGCCGCCTGCCTCGTCGCGGCGGGCGGGATCGGCTCGCCGGCCCAGGCCGCCCGGGCGGTCGCCGCCGGAGCCGACGGCGTCCTGCTCGGCACCGCCTTCGTGGTCGCCCGCGAGTCGCTGGCCCACCCGTACTTCAAGACCGCGGTCCGTGCCTCCGGCGAAGCCGACACGGTGATCACCGATGTGTACGAGATCGGATGGCCGGGCCGGCGCCACCGCGTCATCGCGACGGACGTCACCCGCGATCCGGACCAGCCCAAGAAGTTCATCGGCCGCACGGTGGTCGAGGGGAAGCCGCACGTGGTGCCGCGGTTCAGCGCCGCGACACCGACCGTCTCCACCACCGGCCGCGTCGAGGAGATGGCCCTGTACTGCGGTCTGTCCTGCGGCGCCGTCTCGCAGGAACGCCCGGCGGCCGACATCGTCGCCGAATTCGCGCACATCCTCGAGGGCGCCGACGCCCTCGGGGGAGGGAAAGGATAGAACCGATGCCAGGCTACGAGAACCTGTCCCGGATGGATCTCACCTACCGCGAGGACACGCCTCGGATCCCCACCCGTGAGGGGGTGGAGCTCTACTACGAGTCCCGCGGCGAGGGCACGCCGATCACCATGGTCAACCCCTTCTTCCTGACCAGCCCGTCCTGGCGCGTGTTCAGCGAACAGCTGGAGAAGGACTACCGCCTCGTCAGCTACGACATGTGCAACCACGGGGCCTCCTCGCACATCCCCGAGGAGCCGACCTGGGACGAGCACATCACCGACCTGATCGGCCTGCTGGACGCCCTGGAGATCGAGTCGACGTATCTCATCGGCGTGTCGACCTCCACCGTGCTGGCCCGGGACATGGCGATCAAGCATCCCGACCGCATCAAGGGCCTCGTGCTGACAGGGCCCGTCTTCGGCCCCCGCGGAATGCGGCGCCAGCGGCAGGTGCAGCGGGCGTGGCTCCGTACGCTGCAGACCCACGGCGTCGCGGGCCTTTACGAGCACATGTACCCGGAGGTCTTCAGCGCCGAGATGAACGAGTTCCTGGGCTCTCCGGGCTACCTGGCCTTCCGGGAGGCCTTCTCGGCCCTGTCCACCGTCGAGGACCTGGTCAACGGCCTCACCCGTGCCATGAAGGACGAGCACAAGCCCCAGATGCTGGCCGGGATCCAGGCGCCGACGCTCGTCGTCATCGGCGACGACGACTTCCTGCTGGGACCGACGGGCGCCAAGGAACTGGCCGGGCAGTTCCCCGACGGCCGGCACGAGATCATGCCGAAGGCCGGCCACGTGCCCTACGTGGACGACGCCGAGCACTTCCAGGCCCTCGTGCACAAGTTCATCGGGGAAGTGGAAGCGCGTGCCTGACCAGGCGGCGGAGGTGCGGCTGCGCATCAGGGAGCTGCTGCTCGGCCTGTTCGCCGATGCCGGGTTCCTCAGCGGCGTCCCCGACTCGGCCTCCCTGCGCCAGGCTGGCGTGTCGTCCAACGCACTGGTCAGCCTGCTGGTGGCGATGGAGGACGCCTTCGGCTTCGAGTGGGACGACGACGTCCGGCCGGAGGCGCTGCGCTCGGTCGAGTCGCTGGCCGACCACGTGCTGGCACTCCGGGTGTGAGGGTGCACGGTGGCTGTCGACCTGCCGCTTCCCGCCCACGTGGCGGCGGGAGTCCGGATCGCGTGGCGTCCGGTCCGGCCACCGTACGGCCCGCGCCAGGAGTCCGCGGCGGGCCGCCGTGCGGCGTCGGCGGCACTGGCCGCGGCCGGCGCCGCCGCGTCCGTCGTGACGCGCCACGCCGACGGCCGGCCCTGCTTTCCGCCGGGCTTCGCCGGGTCGATCTCGCACACCGACCGGCTGGCCGTCGCGGTGGTGTTCCCCGGTGCCGTCGGGGTCGGCGTGGACATCGAGGACGCGGTCATCAGTCCCCGCGTCGCCCGGTTCGTCCTGCGGGAACGGGAGCGGCGCACGCTGCTCGTGCCGGGAGCGGGATTCACCTCCCGGGAGCTGTTCGCCGCCAAGGAAGCGGCCTTCAAGGCGCTTTACGGCCCGGAGACCCAGGGCGAGCTGCTGTTCTGGCGCGTTGAGCTCAGCCGATCCGGCGACGCGCTGGAGGCGTCCTACCGGGGCGTGCGGGTGCCGGTCTGGGTGCGTTCCGAGACGGATCTCTCCCTGGCCGTCGCCCTTCGTACGTGTCCGCACGGGCCGGCGGCGATGCCGTTCTGACGACGGTACGGATGGATTTCTCACCTTCAAGAAGATCGATCAGCTGAAGAACCACTCTCGTTGCATCGCCACATACGGTCCGTTCCGCAAAAAGGAGTCGTCGTGTCGGATCCCAGGGATATCGCGGTCATTGGCATCGGGTGCCGATTCCCGGGTGGAATCGATTCCCCGGAAAGTTTGTGGGATCTGATCGAGCGCGGCGGCGACGCGATCACGGACATCCCGGCGGACCGCTGGAACGCGGAGGACTACTACGACCCGGAGAAGGGCGTGCCAGGCCGGTCGGTGTCCCGCTGGGGTGGCTTCCTCACCGATGTCGCGGGCTTCGACGCGAAGTTCTTCAAGCTCGGCGAGCGCGAGGCGCTGTCGACCGACCCGCAGCACCGGGTCCTGCTGGAGACCGCCTGGGAGGCGGTCGAGCACGCCGGGATGCGGCCGTCCGCGCTCGCGGGCACGCGCACCGGCGTGTTCGTGGGGATGGCGCACATGGACTACGCCCTCGCCTGCCACGGACCCCAGGAACAGGAGAAGATCCACCCCTACGGCTTCACCGGCTCCGCCCCGAGCATGGGATCGGGGCGGATCGCCTTCGCCCTGGGCCTCACCGGCCCGGCCCTGAGCATCGACACCGCCTGCTCGTCGGGTCTGACGTCGGTGAACCTGGCGGTCCAGAGCATCCGCAGCGGCGAGAGCGACATGGCGCTGGCCGGCGGCTGCATGATCATGCTGGTTCCGGATGCCACCATCTCCTCGTCCGGCCTGGGGATGCTGTCGCCCACCGGCCGGTGCCGCCCCTTCGACCAGGGGGCCGACGGGTTCGTCCGGTCCGAGGGCTGCGGCGTGCTGTTCCTGAAGCGCGCCTCGGACGCGCTGGCCGACGGGGACCGCGTCCTCGCGGTGATCAAGGGCGTCGCCTCGAACCAGGACGGCAGGACCGAGACGATCACGATGCCCTCGGAGTCCGCCCAGGTGGCGGTGCACCGAGCCGCCCTGGCCGACGCGGGTGCCGAGCCGGAGACGATCGGGCTGGTGCAGGCCCACGGCACCGGGACCCCGGTCGGCGACCCCATCGAGTTCCGGGCGCTGGCGGAGGTGTACGGCCGCGACAGCGGATGCGCCGTCAGTTCGGTCAAGTCGAACATCGGCCACACCGAGTCCGCGGCGGGCACCGCGGGCCTCATCACCGCGATCCTGGCTCTCCAGCGCGGCGTCGTGCCCGGGACCCTGCACCTGAACGAGCTGAACCGGGAGATCAGCTCGCTGCCCACCCGGCTGTTCGTGCCGGGGGAGATGCAGCCCTGGCCGGACGAGCGGCGGCCCCGGCGGGCGGCGGTCTCCGCCTTCGGGATGACCGGCACGAACGCGCACGCGATCCTCGAGGAGGCGCCGGCCGTCACCCGGCCGGCTCCCGGGCGCGCGCCGGAGCGGCTGCTGTTCCCGCTGTCGGCCACTTCGACGGAGGAACTCGCGCCGACCGCGACGCGCATCGCGGACTGGCTGAGCGCCCATGACGAGGTCGAGCCGTCCGACCTCGGCTACACACTCGCCCGATGCCGCGACCACCGCGACGTACGCACCGCGGTGATCGCCGCGGACCGCGAGGAGCTGATCGCCGGCCTGCGCGGCATCGGCGACCAGCTCGCCGTGAGGCCCCCGGCCCCGGCGACCGGCGACGACTCGCGCGGCCCGGTCTGGCTCTTCTCCGGCCAGGGCTCCCAGTGGGCCGGCATGGGCGCCTCGCTGCTCGCCACCGAGCCGGAGTTCGCCGCCCTGGTCGCGGAGGTCGAGCCGCTCGTCCAGCGCGAGTCGGGTTTCTCGGTGACAGCGGCGATGACCTCGCCGGAGACGGTGACGGGCATCGACCGGGTGCAGCCGACCCTGTTCGCCATGCAGGTGGGACTCGCCGCGGCCTGGCGGGCGGCCGGTGTCCGGCCGGGCGCGGTCATCGGTCACTCGCTCGGAGAGGTGGCGGCCTCCGTCGTCGCCGGAGCGCTGTCGCTCGAGGACGGCGTCAAGGTGATCTGCCGCCGGTCCCGGCTGTGCGCCAGGCTGGCCGGCGCGGGCGCGATGGCTTCCGTCGAGCTGCCCGCCGCCCGCGTCGAGGAGGAGCTGGCGGGCTTCGACGACGTCGTCGTGTCGGTCATCGCCTCACCGGAGTCCACTGTGATCGGCGGAGCCACCGAACGGGTCCGCGACCTGATCGTGGAATGGGAGCGCCGGGGCGTGCTGGCGCGCGAGGTGGCCGTCGACGTCGCCTCGCACTCCCCGCAGGTCGACCCGATCCTCGCCGAACTCGCCGACGTGCTCGCCGATCTGGCCCCGGACACCGGGACGGTGCCGATGTACAGCACCGCCCTGGTCGAGCCGCGGCTGCGGCCCTCGTTCGACGCCGACTACTGGGTCGGCAACCTCCGCCGGCCCGTCCGCTTCGGCGACGCGGTGATGGCCGCTCTCGACGACGGCCACCGCGTGTTCCTCGAACTCTCCCCGCACCCGCTGCTGACCCGGGCGGTGGACCAGTGCGCCCGGTCGGCGAGCCTGCCCGCCAACGCCATCGCGAGCATGCGGCGCGCCCAGGAGACTCCGCACGGTCTGCTGCACAGCCTCATCGAGGTGCACGCCGCGGGCGGCGGTGTCGACTTCGCCGCCCTGTACCCGGGCGGCGAGCTGGTCGACGCCCCGCTGCCGACCTGGACCCGGCAGCACCTGCTGGTCAGGCCCGGCCAGGCGCGGCTCGCCCACACGGTCAGGATCCACCCGCTGCTCGGCGTGCACATCCGTCTCGACGAGGACGAGGAGCGCCACGCCTGGCAGTCGGACGTCGGTACCGCGGTGCTGCCCTGGCTGACCGACCACCGGGTGCGGGACGTCGCGGCCTATCCGGGAGCGGCGCACTGCGAGTCCGCCCTGACCGCCGCCGCCGAGGTCTTCGGGCCCGGCGCCGAGGTCCGCAACCTGACGTTCGAGCGCATGCTGCTGCTCAGCGGGAACACCGACCTGTCCACGACCGCGACGGTGGAAAGCCCGGGGCAGGCCCGCTGGGAGGCGGTCGCCACCGAGAACGACGAGCGGGCCCGGCTCGCCTCCGCCACCCTGCACGCCGCGTCGTCGGACCGGGCCGAGCCCGAACCACTGGACATCGACCTGCTCATCGAGGAGCACACCGAGCGGCTGTCGGGCGACGACCTGCGCGGCACCCTGAACGAGCGCGGCATCCAGTACGGACCGGCCTTCCAGGGAGCCGTGGCAGCCCACCGCGACGCGGCGGAGGGTGGGCAGAGCGTCCTGGCCGAGGTCACCCTCCCGTCCCAGTTGCGCAGCGGCAATGACGGCTTCCTCGTCCATCCCGCCCTGTTGGACGCCTGCTTCCAGTCTGTCGCCGCGCTGCCCGCCGTCGCGGGCGACGGCGAGGGAGGCCTGCTGCTCCCGCTGGAGGTTCAGCGGCTGCAGCTGTGGTCGAGCGCCGGCGGCGCCGGATACTGCCATGTCCGGCTCCGCTCCAGCGACAGCAACCGGGTGATCGCCGACGTCCGGCTGACCGACAAGTACGGCGCGGTCCTGCTGACCGTCGACGGCCTGGTCATGGGCACCCACGCCAGCGGCGAGGAGAACGCCGACCAACTGCTCAACGAGCGGCTGCTCACCATTGCCTGGCAGCAGCAGGAGCCGCCGGAGCCCACGGGCAGGCCCGCCGTCGAGCCCTGGCTGATCCTGGCTTCGCCCCGTTCCGTGCCGGCCCCGGACGAGCTCGCGGAGGCGCTCCGCGAACAGGGCGCCCACTGCGAGATCCGGCCCTGGCCGCTCCCCGGCACGCAGGCCGCGCTCTCCGGCACCCCCTGGCACGGCGTCGTCCTGCTCTGCCCCCGGCAGGCCGGGCCCGCCGGTGAGGATGCCATAGCCCGCGGACGTGACCTGGTGGCGTCGGTCGTCGGGGTCGCACAGGAGCTCGCCGGAGCCGACGGCACCCCGCCCCGGCTGTACACGATCACCCGGAGCGCACAGCGGGTCGTACCCGGCGACCTGGTCGACCTCGAGCACGCCGGGATCCGCGGGCTGCTCCGCGTGATCGGCGCCGAGTTCCCTGAACTGCGGGTCACCCAGATCGACGTCGGCACCGACCAGGAGGACGGGCCGGCGGCGAAGAACCTGGCGGCGGAACTCACCTCGGACACCGAGGACGACGAGACCGCCTGGCGGGCGGGGCGCTGGTACACCGCACGGCTCCAGCACTCGCCGCTGGCCGCCGACGAGCGCCGTCCGGCCGCGGTCGGCGGCCCGGACGACGGCGTACGGATGGAGATCCGCCAGCCCGGCGACCTGGACACGCTGGAACTGACCGTGGTCCCGCGCCGCGCCCCCGGCGCCGACCAGATCGAGATCGAGATCGGCGCCGCCAGCATCAACTTCCACGACGTCCTGTTCGCCCACGGGAACTACTTCGCCTTCGAGGGAGTGACGCCGGCACTCGGCGTCGACTGCGCGGGCACCGTCGTCCGGGTCGGCGACGCGGTGACGGAGTTCCAGGTCGGCGACCGGGTGATGACCAGCGCCGCCACCGAGGGCGCCTGGGCCAGCCACGCGACGATCGGCGCGGCGCTGGCGGCGCCGCTGCCGCACGGCCTGAGCATCGAGCAGGGCGCCGCCGTCCCGGCGGTCTACGCCACCGTCTGGTACGGGCTCATGGAGCTGTCCCGGCTGCGTCCGGGCGAGCGGGTGCTGATCCACTCGGCGACCGGCGGAACAGGGCAGGCGGCGATCGCGGTGGCCCGGCACGTCGGGGCGGAGATCTACGCCACGGCCGGCAGCGAGGCGCGCCGGGACTGGCTCCGCGCGCAGGGGATCGAGCACGTCTACGACTCCCGCAGCCTGGAGTTCGCCGACCGCATCCGTGAGGACACCTCAGGCGCCGGCGTCGACGTCGTCCTGAACTCCCTCACCGGTGCCGCGCAGCGCGCCGGCCTCGACCTGCTCTCCTTCGGCGGCCGTTTCGTCGAGATCGGCAAACGCGACATCTACCGCGACGGGAAGCTGGGCCTGGCGCCCTTCCGCCGCAACCTCGCCTTCTACAGCGTCGACCTCGAACTGATGGCGGTGGCCGACCCGGGCAGGCTGGGCCGCCTCCTGCGGGAGGTGTCGGAGCGGATGGCCGCCGGCGAGCTGGCGCCGCCGATGACGGCCTCGTTCCCACTGGCCGAGGCGGCGACCGCGATCCGCCGGATGGCCTCGGCCCAGCACCTGGGCAAGCTCGTGCTCACCACGGCGGTGGAACCGGGCACAGCGGCCGTGCTCTCGCCCGACCGGGTCCCGGTGTACCGCGCCGACGGCGCCTACGTCATCACCGGCGGCCTGGGCGGTCTCGGACTGCGCCTGGCCCGCCACCTGTCCGCGGCCGGCTGCGGCCGGATCGTGCTGAACTCCCGGTCCGCGCCCGCCGAGGCGGCGGCCCGCGAGATCCAGGCGATGCGCGAGGCGGGTACCGAGGTGCACGTCGAGTGCGGGGACATCTCGGCTCCGGAGACCGCCGGACGGCTGGCCGCCGCGGCCAGGGCCACCGGGCTCCCGCTGCGCGGCGTCCTGCACGCCGCGGCGGTGGTGGAGGACGCGACCATCACGAGCGTCACCCCCGAGCTGATCGACCGGGACTGGGCGTCCAAGACCTACGGCGCCTGGTACCTCCACCAGGCCACCGCGGAGGACGACCTCGACTGGTTCTGCTGCTTCTCGTCGGCCGCGGCGCTGCTGGGATCGCCCGGGCAGGGCGCCTACGCCGCCGCGAACAGCTGGCTCGACGGCTTCGCCGCCTGGCGGCACGCGAAGGGGCTGCCGGTGACCACGATCGCGTGGGGGGCCTGGGGCGAGATCGGGCGCGGCGCCGTCCTCGCCGAGGCCGGCGACACCACCATGATCACTCCCGAGGAGGGGGTGCACGCCTTCGACGCACTGCTGCGCCACACCCGGCCCTACACCGGCTACCTTCCGCTCTCCCGGGCGCCCTGGCTGACCGCGCTCGCCGGGCGCAGCCCGTTCGCGGCGGCCTTCAAGGACGATCGGGGCGACCACCCGCAGTCCTCGGAGCTGCGGCTCGAGTTCGAGGCGCTGACCGCCGGCGAGCGCATCTCCTGGCTGCGGCGCTTCGTCGCGGGGGAGGCCGCGGCGATCGTGCGCAGCGCCGTCGACCCCAGCCGGCCCTTCAACGACTACGGCCTGGACTCGCTCGGCAACCTGGAACTGCGGACGCGGATCGAGACGAACCTCGGAATACGCATCGCCCCCAAGGCGGTGGCCGAGAACAACTCGGCCCAGGCGCTGGCCCAGCACCTGGCAGACCACATCGGCACCTGAGAGATGGCATGACCGCGATCATTGTGTCCGGTGCGACCGGATCCCTGGGCGGCCACCTGGCCGCCGCCCTGCTGGAACAGTCCCATCCCGTCATCTACTGCCTGGTCCGGGCAACGGACATCGCCACCGCCGACCGGCGGCTGCGCAACCGGATGGCCGAGATCGGCTCGGACGACCCGGCACGGCTCGTCGCCGTGCCGGCCAACCTCGAGTCGCCCCGGCTCGGCGTGACTCCTCAGGTCTGGAGAACCCTCACCGACCAGGTGACCCAGATCTTCCACTGTGCCGCGTCGGTCCATCTCACGGCGACGTACTCGCAGCTCGCGCCCGCCAATGTCGGCGGCACGAAGGAGCTGATCGGCCTGGCCACGGCGATCGCCGAACGCTCCGGCTCGCCGGTCGGCTTCCACTACGTCTCGACGCTGGCCGTCTTCCTGGACTCGGTCAAGGCCGGACTCGCCGACGTGGACGAGACCACGCGGCCGTCCATGGAGACCGCTGGGGAACTCGGCTACCCGCGCTCCAAGGTCGCCGCCGAACGCGTGGTGGCCAGGGCCGCGGACAGCGGCGTCGTCAGCGCGGTCTACCGCCCCGGACTGGTCACCGGGCATTCGGTGACCGGCGACACCTCCAGTTCCGATCTGCTCATGCCGGTGCTGCGCGCGATGGTCGCGATCGGCTACGCGCCGGACCGGGCCGAAGCGGTGCCCGGAGAGGCGGTCGATCTCGTGGCCCGCCACATAGCGGGCCTCTCCGTCGGTCAGACGGGGGGTCAGGCCTATCACATGGTCAAACCCCGGCCGGTCTCCCTCATGCACGCCTTCGACGCTCTTCGCCGGGCCGGGTACCCGCTGGCCGAGGTGTCGCCCGAGAAGTGGTGGGAGCTGGCGGCGCACCGCCGGGAGGACCCCGAGGTGGCTCCGCTGATGCACATGGGCCCCATCGGCCGCCGGATGCTGGGTCTCGAGCCCGGATACCTGCTGCCGTCGTTCCGCAGCGACCACACCTACGGCGTGCTCCGGCGTGCGCTTCCGGAGCCGGCCGCGCTCGACGAGGGCTTCTTCGACCGGCTGGTCGCCCACGGGCTCACCCGGTTCGTCCCACCGCCGAAGGGATAGGCCCCGCAGACCAGGAGTCGGTCCCCGGTCCAGCTCCCCGGACCGGGGCCGGCTCACACCATTCGCCGCCTGTTGCGCATGCCTCGGCGCCGTGCCCTTCGGGTGCCGTGCCCGCGAGGAGGATCCGGGGAGCGTGCGCTCCGACCCGGCGATCGAGTACGTGGAGAATCGCGATGCCACTGGACCGTCTACTCCGGCACCTGATCGCCTGGCAGAGCGCCGACGGCCCTCCCGTCCCCGACCGGGAACTGACCATCGAGCAGGCTCGTGAACGGTACCGGGCGAACGCGGCGCACCAGCAGCGGGACAAGGACGCGTCCGGCCCGGCCGTGACCTCGGCCGACCGGCTGATCGAAGGCCCGGACGGAGCGGCGCTCGGCATCAGGGTGTACACCCCGGAGCCGAGCGGGCAGCGGGTGGTCACCTTCCTGCACGGCGGGGGGTGGGTGCTGGGCGATCTCGACAGCCACGACAGGGTCTGCCGGGCCATGGCGGCATCGCTGGGAGCGGTCGTGGTCGCGGTCGATTACCGGCGGGCGCCCGAGTTCCCCTATCCAGCGCCGCTGCACGACGCGGTCACCGCGGCCCGGTGGACCGCCCGGTCGTTCCCCGGCCGCGCGCACGTGATCGCGGGCGACAGCGCGGGCGCCAGTCTGTCCCTGGGGGTGGTTCTCCAGGCGCACGACGTCCGCTTCGCGGCACAACTGCTGGTCTATCCGCCGGTGGACCCGAGTCTGATGATGGCCTCGGCCGGCGAGCACAGCAAGGGCTGTCTGCTGAGCGTCGAGGACATGGTCTGGAACTACGCGCAGTACGTCCCCGACCCGCGGCGGCGCTCCGACCCCGCCGTCGACCTGCTGAGGGCCGACTTCCGGAATCTGCCTCCGACCGTCGTCGCCACCGCCGAGTACGACCCGCTCCACGACGAGGGCGTGGAGCTGGTGGCGAGGATGCGTGCCGCGGGAGTGGCCGTACGCCATGTACCGGGTGAGGGCTTGGTCCACGGCTACTTCCTGATGCAGGGCGTCGTCCCGGCGGCGACCGCGTGCGCCCGACGGGTCATCGGGGAACTGGACACGCTGCTCGACTCGCTGGACGAGGAAGCCGGGGCCGGTCCGCCTCGGGGCTCCCGGGGCGAACGGTGAGCCCCGACGGCGTCGGGCCGGCGGCACGGACGCCGGGGAGTGCGGCGCACGGGGTCCGGGGGAGCGGATCCGACCTGGAACTTCTAGGAGGCGGCCTGGCGAGCTGCTTCCCCCTGCGGCGGCGGCAGGGTCGCCTGGAGCCGGCAGAGCCCGTCGATGAAGACGTTCAGTCCGTAGTCGAACCGTTCCGCGGGGTCCGTGCCCGTCAGCGAGTCGAGTGCCGCCGCGTACTGCGGTGACACCTTCACGTTCAGTCGCTCGGTGTGGACCCGCCAGTCGTGGTCGGGCGGCAGCCGCAGCTGGGCCTGTTCCTCGATGGTGTGGCCGAGCACGTAGTAGAAGAGGGCGAAACTCATCCAGCCGGCCTGGGCGGGAGGCAGGCCGGCCCCGCAGAGCACCTGGACGGCCATGTCCGAGCCGATGATGGTGTTGGCTCCGGGGGCGAACGTGCCGGCCACGACATTGGCGCCGTCGCGATGGCTGAGCAGGGCCGTACGGAGCCGATTGCCCAGAATCTGGATCTGCTCGGGCCAGGAGACGTTCGGGAGGGGGTCGCCGATGCCCTCGACGATCTTGTCGGCCACGGCGTCGAGCAGCGCCTCCTTGTTCGGGAAGTGCCGGTAGAGAGCGCCCCCTTGCACGTTGAGTGCAGCGCTGAGCTTGCGCATCGTGAGCTGGTCGAGACCCTCGGCGTCGAGGAAGCGCAGTGCTTCCTCGACCACGTCGGATTTGCGCAGCGGCATCGAGACTCCCTTGATTGACATCCTCCGGGCCGCATCGTAGCGTGAACGTTGTTCACGTGAACGCTGTTCACTTGACCGTGGTTCACTCGTGGTCGATCACTGAGGAGACTCCATGTCCCGGACCCGAGACGCGTCGACACCCACAGTGTTACGGCCGAATCTGCCTCTCGGCGTCGTCGTGGCCATGTCCTGTCTCGCCCTGTTCATGGTCGTGCTCGACGCCACCATCGTCACCGTGGCTCTGCCGGACATGCAAGCAGGTCTGGGGCTGTCGACCGACGAGCAACAGTGGGTGGTCAGCGGCTACTTGATCACCTTGGGGGGCTTCCTGCTCCTGGCGGCCAGGGCCGGCGACCTCTTCGGGCACAAGCGAGTGTTCCTGTTCGGCGCGGTTCTCTTCACCCTCGCCAGTCTGATCGGCGGTCTGGCGTCCGATCCGGTCGTCCTGATCGCGGCCCGGATCGCCCAGGGGGCCGGCGCCTCCGCGCTCACCCCGACCAGCCTGAGCCTCATCACCGCAAGCCACACCGACGAACGCGAACGCGAGCACGCCCTGGCGCTGTGGAGCATGATGGGCGGCATCGCCGGCCTGGCCGGTGTGGTCCTCGGAGGCGTCCTCACCGAACTGAGCTGGCGCTGGGTGCTGTTCGTCAACATCCCTCCCGGCATCGCGCTGTTCGCCGCCGGCCTGCTGTTCCTGCTTCCCTCCGACAGGACGGAGCGCGTCCGGCTCGACCTGCCCGGCGCCCTGTGCGTCACCCTCGGGATCGGGGCGCTCACCTACGGCCTCTCGGAGGCCTCCTCCGAGGGCTGGGGTTCCCCCGAGACCCTGGTGCCGCTGATCGCGGCGGCGGTACTCATTGTCGGCTTCCTGATGGCCGAGGCGAAGGGCTCCCACCCGCTCATCCCGCTGGACCTGCTCCGGCCGCGGACCCTGCGGATCGCGAATGTGCTCATGTTCTGCCTCGGCGTGACGCTGACCGCCCTGCTCTTCTTCCTCTCGCTGTACTGCCAGCAGGTACTCGGCTACAGCGCGCTGCGCACCGGCATGGCCATGCTGCCCGTCACCGTCATCTTCATCGTCGGCGGCCTCACCTCCCGTCAGCTCGTGCCCGTGGTCGGCCCCCGGCGCATGCTGGTGGCCGGCGGCCTCATCTCCGCCGCGGGCATCGCCTGGCTCGCCACCATCCCCACCCACTCCGCCTATGTGACCCACATCCTCCTGCCCAACCTGGTCGGCGGATTCGGCGTCAGCATCATGCTGCTCGCCGTCACCATCAGCGGCACCTCCGGTGTGGCTCCCCGGAACGCCGGTGCCGCCTCCGGGCTGCTCAACACATCCCGTCAGATCGGCGGAGCCGTCGGTCTGGCGGTGCTCGTGAACATCGCCTCCACCGTGACCTCTCATGCGAGTCATGACAAAGGCCGCCTCGACGCGCTCGTCCAGGGCTACCGCGTGGCGTTCCTCGTGAACGGCGGGCTCATGCTCGTCGCCGCGCTGGCCGCGCTCGCACTGCCGGCGGTGGCGGCCGAGGAGAAGGCCTCCGAGCCGCTCGGGAACGAGACGGCGCCCACGCGGCCCTAGTCGGGCACCGCTTGCTTATTTGCTGCTTGAAATGGATCGGCCGGGCCAATGCGCCCGGCTCGATCCCTTTTTCGGATCAGGCCGAAACCGATAGAAAAGGAGAACACCAAGACTCCGGCCACGGCCGGTCGGTGCAGTGAGAGAACGCGAGTGCATACCGGATACGAGGCGAACTCGGCGTATGCGGCTCGTGGAGCTTTTCATGCTCCACGACCCGCGAGGCTGCCGTGCTGGCCCGCTTCGCTGTCTTCGGGTCCCCAGGGCATCAATTCGAGCCATCCGTCCCTGATATCGATTGCCGGATGACCGGGCCGCCGCGATGAGCGGGTGACGCCCTTTCGGCAGCCGAAGGGTGAAAGGACCTGCTTTCACCATCCCACCCCCCCCCCCCCCCACCGCGGGTCGTACCTTGGCCTCGCTGCTGTTCGCCCTGATCTGCCTCGGGAAGATACATTTCTGTCCCGGGGCCGGCGTGAGGGATTTACGGATCATGGAATTCCGGATTCGGGTGGTGCGACCACGTAAGAGACGGGCGGGCTGACCGCGGGTGATGCCGAATCAGCGTTCGCCGCAAGCGGTGACAGGTCCGAATTCTGTGCCTCGCAAATGATCATTTCCGCGTCGACGGGATAGCCGGGACGGGTGATCGACAATCAACGAACCGAGCTAATCGGACCCGTTAATTCCAGCTGTGCAGTTCTTGAGTACGAACGAATTCCGACATTTCAACGAGGCGCGCCCCAACTGAGTCAACCTTTGGCCAAAACCTCTTGACTCGAAACATCGTGACTGACTATCTTCGACGGCTGTCGGCCTCAAAACGGGGGAGGTTGAGCATGGCCTACTTGTCGCGCGTCGGCTTACGGCGCAGAGCAGGGCGGAAGCACAATCACATGGCCGGGTCGCATCGGTGGGCGGCCGGACTTACTGCGGTTTTCGGCCAGCCATGCGAATGGAGCGGGCACGCCGTCGGCTCCTTCACGCTCACACCACGCGGTTCCGCGAAATTGGCGAGATTTTACCGTGCCGGTGTCGGTAGATCATTCGGCTTGTCGGATTTCGCCTGCAAACGGCAGTCGGTGCGGAAGCGGCGTCCCTTGACCGAGAAGCGGCGGCCGGATACGGCCGGCGCGGCGACGGGCCGGCGGGTGAACCGGTCCCTGCCGCGGCGTGTGCCATGTCCGGCGCTGGCCGGAAATCCACCCGCTGCCGCCGCCCTGCCGACTTGCGCGAGGGGCTGTGGCGGACCGCCCGCTTGCCCTTCGGGGCGCCGATTCCGGACCGGACCGCCCTCACGGCATCCGGCCGGAATCGCTTTCCGCCACCGGCGAGCCGTTTCTCATTCCAGGGGGAACCGATGTGCATCCGAGTGATGGTGTCCGACGAATCGTCGCTGTCCCGAAGCGCCCTCGCCGCGTTGCTCGAAAAGCGTGAGGAGATACGGGTCGTCGGAGCTGTCGGCGGTGACACCGACGCGCTGGATTTCGCGGAGACTCATCGGCCGGACATCGCGATAGTCAGCTTCGACGGCGCGGACATCGGTGCGATCAGCGTGGCCGAGAAGATCGCGAGCCTGCCGGAATGCCGGAGTCTGGTCCTGGCCGAAAGCTACACCCGCTCGATCATCAGGCAGGCCTTCTCCGGCGGCGTCGACGGCATGTTGCAGCGCAGTGTGTCGCCGAGCTGGTTCTTCGAAGCCCTGCACCGGGTGCATCAGGGCGAACGCGTCTTCGACGCGGACCTGACGGTCGCGGCCCTGGCCAACGCCGGATGCCCACTGACCGCGCGCCAGCTCTCCGTTCTGGAGCGCCTCTCCTACGGCGACGCCATTGTCGAGATCGCGACACGGCTGCACCTGTCCGAGGGGACCGTGCGCAATTATCTCTCATCCCTGGTGACAAAACTCGGTGCCCGCAATCGCATCGACGCACTGAGGATCGCCCGAGACGCGCACTGGCTTTGAAACCTCTGCGATCCGATCTTTTTCCATCAATTGGGGGATGGCAATGAACACGGAAGTGCTGAAGGCCGACGTCATAGGCGATATAGCCCTTGAGTCGGGGGTGGAAATTTTATTAGGCGTGGTCGGCGCGATCCGAGAAAAGGACGTGAGGTCCGCCCGCAGCCACCGCAGGGACGATCAGCCCATGGCGTCCAGAGGCCCCGCGCGCACAGCGGTCCCTCCGCGGCGCCGGTCCGTCGACATCTGCGCGCGACCGCGTGCATGCGCCAGTTGTTGATCCACTCTGTCCCTGTGTTGCGAGGTGGTGAGAAGTGATGGAGAAGCTGGCCGAACGGGATGAGGAAGAGAAGACGCTGGCGCAGGTCTATGGCGAGTGCTCTCTCGGCGGAAGACGGATCGTCGCCATCGAAGGAGCGCTGGCCAGTGGAAAGACGGCCCTGCTGGCCTCCTTCGCCCGCGACGCCGCCGACGCGGGCGCGACGGTCCTCGAGGCCTCCGCTTCGAGCTTCGAGCGCTACCAGCCGCTCGGGATCATCGATCAGCTCCTCCGGGGGTGCCGGCTCTTCTCGCCCGGTGCGGACCTCGAGGTCCGCGCGCTGTGGGAGAGCGCCGGCGGTGAGGGAGCGCACAGCGAGATCTCCCCGTCGATCCTCGGTGTGCTGCAAGGCGCCTTCCAGTACCTGACCGACAGCCCGCAACTGGTCATGTGCATCGACGACGCGCATTTCATGGACGTCGAGTCGCTGCAGTACCTGCTCGCCCTCATGCGGCGGATGGGCACCGCGCCCATATCGATCGTCTTCACCTACTGCCCGGACATGGGCCGGGACAGCGTCCAGCGCCTACTGCAGGCCGAGATCCTCCGGATGCCCAACTGCACCCAGCTGGACCTCGAGCCGCTCTCGGAGACGGGAGTCGCGACGGTGCTCGAGGACTATTTCCCTCTGGAGACAGCGGGCCGGATCGCGGCCGACTGCAGACTCCTCAGCGGAGGCCGGCCGCTGTTGGTGCACGCCCTGGCTGAGGACTACACCGGCCGGCTCGCGGAGTCGGCCGCGCAGCGGCCCGTGGCCGGTCCTGCCTTCGGCCGAGCGGTCCTGAGCTGCCTGTACCGGGCGGATCCGGTAGTGCTCCAGATCGCGCGGGCGATGGCCACGCTGGGGGAGCTCCGCTCGGCGGCCGTCGTGGCGCGCCTGTGCGGCATGGATCCGGAATCGGTCGCGCGCATCGCAGCGTCCCCCGGCGTCGGCGGGCTGCTGGAGCACGACCTGCTCGGGCAGCCGAGCGTGCGTGAGGCCGTGCTCGGCAGCATGCCGCAGAACGAGCGCCAGGACATGCGGTCCCAGGCGGCCCGTCTGCTGCACCACAAGGGCGCCCCCGCCCTGGTGACGGCCGAACACCTGATGCGTATCGGCGAACCGGTCTCCTGGGCCAGGCAGGTGCTCTGCGAGGCCGCGGACCAGGCCCTCGCGGGCGGTGACCCCGAGGCGGCCGTCGGCTACCTCGAGAGAGCCCATCGTGAGTGCGCCGAGGGGCGGGAACGGATCGACATCGCCGCGAGGCTCACCGAGGTCATGTGGCGGTACGACCCCGCGGCGGTCAAGAGCCATCTCCCCGAACTGGTGGCGGCCGCCGAGCAAGGCGGGCTCTCCGTCCGGCAGTCCCTCCACCTGGTCCGATGTCTGCTCTGGAACGGACAGGTGGAACAGGCGACGCGCGTAGTCACGCGCCTCGGCGACGACCCCCACGTGCCGGACGGCGAGGAGGCCGTCCCGTACGCCGGACAGCTGCGTCTGTGGCTCCCGCTCACCTACCCCGGTCTCGTGTCCGCCCCGGCCACCGAGGACGTGGCGGCGCAGGACGCGGACCCGAGCGCTTCCGGGCATCGCGCCGCGGCCGCACTCGGCGCGGTCCTGCGGGGCGCCGACGGGACGGAAGCCGTCCCCGCTGCGGAACTCGTCCTCCGGGAAGCACTGGCCGGAGCGGCGAGCCCGGCCTCGTCGCTCGCCTCACTGATGGTCCTGATCTACTCCGACCACCTCGACAAGGCGTCCGTGTGGTGCGACGCCCTCCTCGCCTCCATGGGTGAGACCTATGGGCTCGTGTGGAACGCCATGTTCACCGCGGCGCGCGCGGAAATCCACTACCGTCTCGGAGACCTGGCGAACGCGAAGCGGCAGGCACAGGCGGCGCTCGCGCTGATGCCGCACGAGAGCTGGGGAACGGCAGTCGTCGTCCCGCTGTCGATCCTGGTGCTCACCGCCACGGCGATGGGCGATCCGGGGGAGGCCGAAACCTACCTGGACATCCCCGTTCCCCGTGCCGCCTTCGGGACCCTGGGCGGCGTCGTCTACCTCGATGCCCGGGGCCGTCTCCATCTCGCGCGTGGCCGCCACGACGCCGCCCTGCAGGACTTCCTGGCAGCCGGGCACCTGATGAAGATCTGGGAGATGGACTGCCCGTCCGCGGTGTCCTGGCGCGCCCATGCCGCGCGTGCCTACTTCCACAAGGGCCTATCGGCACCGGCCGGGGAACTCCTGACGGAACAGATGTCGCTGCTCCCCGCCGGCCACCTGCGCACCCGCGGCCTGACCTACCGCGCCCTGGCCGCCACCCTTCGCCCGGACGAGCGTCCGCCGGTACTGCTGAAGGCGGCGAACCTGCTCGACCGCTGCGGTGACTCACTGAACCTGGCGTACACGCTCGCAGACCTGGGGCACGCCTACGAGTTGCTGGGCGACTCCGTCCAGGCCCGCCGCCACGCCCACCAGGCGAGGACACTGGCGGGCCGGTGCGCCGCGGCACTCCCGCCGCAGCCGTCGTCGGCGGCGGCGAACGAGGGAGCGGGGCCGGAGCCCCTCGGCGAATCCGGCCAGCCCGCCGGTCGGCTCAGCTCGGCGGAGTGGCGGGTGGCGGAACTGGCCGCGCGGGGCTCCACGAACGAGCAGATCGCCCGGAAGCTCTTCATCACGGTCAGCACCGTGGAGCAGCACCTCACCCGCGCCTACCGGAAACTCGGCATACGCCGCCGCACCCAACTGCCCTCCGCCTATCCGAACTCGTCCCACGACCACCGCCGCCCACGGGCCGCCCGGTGACGGGGTGCTCCCGCTCGGCGCGCGTCGAGCGGGAGCACGGGACCTTCGCGAACCGGAACCGCTCATCGCCCCACCGGGCTCCACGGCTGCGGGCGACGTACGGGAACACTGGGACAGGGGCCGGGCTACCGGCCGGGAACGGGGGGCAAGGAGCGTCACCCTCCCGAGGTTCAGCCCGTGCCGTTCACCGCCACGCCCGCAGCCGAGGCCGTGCGGGTGCCGGTGCCGCCCGAAACGGACCCCTCGTCAGGCCGGCGGCGGCGCCGTCGATCCCCGGGGAGTCAGGGCGGGCGTCGGCACCTGGTGGGACACGGCTTCCTCACCGGCGAGGACGGCGAAGAGCGTCCGTGCCACCTCGGCGCCGAAACCGTGGACGTCGTGGCTCATGGCCGACAGGGTCGGGTGCGTGAGCCGGCACAGCTGGGAGTCGTCCCAGGCCAGCAGCGACAGGTCCTGAGGCACCGACAGGCCCATCTCGGCGGCGACCGCCGCTCCCGCCACGGCCATGATGTCGTTGTCGTACAGAATCGCGGTCGGCCGCCGGGCGGAGAGCAACAGGGTCCGGGTGGCGCGGGCGCCCTCCTCGCCGGCGAAGCCGGTGGCGATCTGCTGAGCCTCGTCCAGGCCGAGTTCGGCCATCGTCGACGCGAACGAGGCGGAGCGGATGCCGCTGTGGCCGAGTGACAGGGGCCCGCCCACGCGGGCGATCCGGCGGTGTCCGAGCGCCGCCAGGTAGCGGACGGCCTGGGCCACGGCGGTGGCGTCGTCGGTCCACACGGAAACGAGGTCACCGGTCAGGGAGGGATGTCCGACGGCCACGGCCGGCAGCCCGAGGTCCTTGAGGGCCGGGACACGGGGGTCGCCCTCGTGGAAGTCCACGAGGATGGAGCCGGCCACCTGGCGCCCTCGCCACCAGCGTGCCTGCAACGCCACCTCCTCGTCGAGGTCACGGACCAGGCGCAGCAGCAGCGAGCAGGAGTGCTCGGTGAGCACGCTCTCGATGCCGGAGATGAACTCCATGTAGAACGGTTCGAGCCCCAGGAGGCGGGCCGGGCGGCAGATGGCGAGGCCCACCGCGTCCACCCGCTGGTTCGACAGGCTGCGCGCGGACAGGTTCGGTTCCCAGCCGAGCTCGCGGGCGGCGGCGAAGATCCGCTCGCGGGTCGCCTCGGACAGACCTGGCCTCCGGTTGAAGGCGAGTGAGACGGCTCCCTTGGACACGCCGGCGCGGGCGGCGACGTCCTTGATGGTGATCCGGGCCGGTGGCGCGCTCACGAGCCCTCCACGCAGAAGATCGCTTCGCGTACCCGCTCCGCCGACACGCCGGACACGCCGCTGACCCTGATGCGGGTCTGCTCGCCCGGGAGGAGGGTCACCAGGCCGCGGTCGGCTGCGGCGTCCGGGCTGAGCCTGTCAGCCTGGAGCAGCAGGTCCCGTACCAATGTGTGTGCTGTCACCACGACGTCGACCTTATCCCCGTCGTCCGTGACCGGCTGCACCTCGACCCCGAAGCGCGGCTCGGGGAAGTCGGTGTCCCGGTCGCGGGCGGCGAAGTGGAAGGCGCGGAGCCCGTCCGCCTCGGCGACCAGGTACTCCTTGGGCGAGGACGGTGTGGGCAGCAGGTCGTCCGGAACGGCGAGACGGGTCACGCTCCGCGCCTCGGCACCGACGGGGAGGCGGGTCTGCGCCAGCGTCACGCCGTCGGTGGTCAGCCGCCGCAGGAGCACTTCGGCGCCCCAGCCGTCGGCGGACTGGTTGACCAACGCCACGGTCAGGCCGTCGCCCTCGGGTTGCACGGTCACCAGGCGGTCGGCATAGACACGGCGCAGCTCGTGGTACAGCGGCTTGAGCCGTCCGTCCCCGTCGATCGCCGACCAGGAGCTGACCGGCCAGCAGTCGTTGAGCTGCCAGACGATCGTGCCCGCGCACACCGGCCAGTGCGATCGCCAGTGCTCGATGCCTGCGGCCACCGCGCGCGCCTGAACCACCTGGGTGAGGTAGTGCCAGCGGTCGAAGTCACCGTCGGGCGGCGCGAAGTGGCGGGCGACGCCCCTGTCCAGCTTGCCGTTGCCGTCCTCGGCCTTCTGGTGGTGCAGCATGCCGGGGGAGTCGGGGGCCAGGTTGTCGTCGGGAAGCGCGCGCCGCAGCGTGGAGACGGCCGGGGGCGCCTGCCAGCCGAACTCCGCCACGAAGCGCGGCACACTCGCCCGGTATGCGCTGTAGTCGAGGCGGTTCCACACCTCCCACGAATGGTGGGTGCCGTGCGCCGGGTCGTTGGGGTGGTGGTCCCAGCTGCCGGACCACGGGCTGCCGGCGGTGTAGGCCCGGGTGGGGTCGAGTTCGGCGACGATCCGGGGGAGCATGCCGAGGTAGTAGCCCTCACCCCACGAGTCACCGGACAACAGGGACTCCCAGCCCCAGTCCCGGAAGCCCCACAGGTTCTCGTTGTTGCCGTTCCAGAGGACCAGCGAGGGATGCGGCATCAGCCGTACGACGTTCTCGCGGGCCTCCGCTTCCACCTCGCCGCGCAGCGGCTGCTCCTCCGGGTAGGCCGCGCAGGCGAACAGGAAGTCCTGCCACACCATCAGCCCCAGTTCGTCGCAGGCGTCGTAGAAGGCGTCGCTCTCGTAGAGGCCGCCGCCCCAGACGCGCACGAGGTCGATGTGGGCCCCCGCGGCCTGCTCGAGGCGTCGGCGGTAGGCCCCGGAGGTGATGCGGGAGGGCAGGACGTCGTCGGGGATCCAGTTGACGCCCCGGGCGAATACGCGAACGCCGTTGACCACGAAGGTGAATCCCGTGCCGTGCGCGTCCTTGGAGCGATCCAGACGGACGGTACGGAAGCCGATCCGGCGGTGCCAGGCGTCGAGCGGCACGGGTTCCGGGAGTTCGTCGGTGGCATCCAGGAGCGTCAACTCCACCTCGTACAGCGGTTGTTCGCCGTAGCCGCGCGGCCACCACAGCTCGGGTCCGGGTACGTCCAGGACGACGGTCCCCCGGTTGCCGTCCAGGACGGTGGTCGCCTCGACGCCGGCCACCGTGGCCCGGGCCGTCAGGACGCGGGCCACACCCGGCGCTGTGCGCTCCACCTCGATGTGCAGTTCCACCCGCCCCGTGCCGTCCGCGACCGTCACCACGGGCCGGACCCGGTCCAGGCGGGCCGTGGACCAGCTCTCCAGCCGCACCGGCTTCCAGATGCCGGCGGTCACCACGGTGGGCCCCCAGTCCCATCCGAAGCTGCTTGCCATCTTGCGGATGTACTGGGACGGCTCGGGATAGACGTTGGGCCGCTCACCGACGAGCTTGCTCACCGCCGCGGCCTCGGTGTAGGCCGAGGCGAACCGCACGCTCAGTTCACCGCTGCGACCGGAGACGTCGAAGCGGTAGGGACGGTGCATGTTGCGGGTGCGGCCGAGGACTTCGCCGTCCACGGCGATCTCGGCCGCGGTGTCCAGACCCTCGAAGACCAGATCCGTGCGCTCGTGCGCGGACGGCGGCAGGTCCAGGCGGCGGGTGTAGAGCCAGGCGCGACGGCCGACCCAGGCCACCTCGTGCTCGTTGGCGCCGATGAGCGGGTCGGGGATGACTCCGGCGGTGAGCAGGTCCGTGTGGACGCATCCCGGGACCTGAGCGGGCAGCACGGACCCGTCGTGGTGCAGGTTCCAGCCCTCCGGAAGAGGGGTGACGTCCTTCATGCGTGGCTCCCATCGAAGCGACTGCGGCCTGTCGGTGCTTGGCCGAGCACAAGGTAGCGGGTCGTCACCTTCGATGTCCATAAACCGGTTCAGTTCGTGGCTGAGAAAGACGACCCTTGCAACTCGCCCCGTTGTTCACATGTTTGTCGGGGGTTGGCGCAAACGAGGATAACGATTACGTATCGCAGCCGGACAGAAAGCTGTACCGGTTTAACGACGACTGCCATAGTGCCGTCGTTCCCCCTCACAGTCCGGAGCCGTAACCCTGAAGGGAGTTGGGCACATGGGGAAGAAGTCGCTTTCCGGCGTGCTGATCACCGCCGCGATACTGGCCGTCGCGGGGTGCAGTGGTGGAGCCGCGCCGACGGGCGAGACGGCGAACGCTCCTGCCGATCCAGGCAAGGTGTCCGGCGAGATCAAGGTCCTCACGCACCGGACGGACCTGGTGCAGAACGGCACGATGGACGAGTACGCGGCCGAGTTCAACCGGGTCTACCCGAAGGTGAAGGTCAAGTTCGAGGGCATCACCGACTACGAGGGCGAAGTCAAGATCCGCATGAACACGGACCAGTACGGCGACGTCCTGATGATCCCGAACGCCATAGCCAAGGACGACTACCCCAAGTTCTTCGCGTCCTTGGGGAGCGAGACGCAGCTCGCCGCGAAGTACCGGTTCATCGACAAGAGCGCGGTCGCCGGCAAGGTCTACGGTGTGGCCACGGTCGGCAATGCGAACGGGTTCGTCTACAACAAGGCTGTCTGGAAGAACGCCGGCATCACCGACTGGCCCACCACGCCCGCCCGGTTCCTCGACGATCTGAAGGCGATCAAGGCCAAGACGGATGCCGTGCCCTACTACACGAACTTCAAGGACGCCTGGCCGCTGACCTCGCCCTGGACCGGCATCCTGGGATCGGTCTCCTGCGACGCGCAGGCCAGTAACAAGCTCGTCTCGGCCGACCCGTGGGTCAAGGGCAGCGACCTGAGCGTCGCCGACACCCTCCTGTACGACATCGTGCACGGCAAGCTCTCGGAGAAGGACCCGAGCACCACCAACTGGGAGGCGTCCAAGGGCATGATCGCCAGGGGCGACATCGCGACGATGCTGCTCGGTTCGTGGGCGGTCACGCAGATGCAGGACGCCGCGGAGAAGGCCGGCACCGACCCGGACGACATCGGTTTCATGCCGTTCCCCGCCCAGGTCGACGGGAAGTACTGCTCCGTCGTCTCGGCCGACTACCTGCAGGCGGTGAGCATCCACTCCGGCCACAAGGAAGCCGCCCGCGCCTGGGTCGACTGGTTCACCGACAAGTCCGGCTTCGCACAGAACGAGGGCTCCGTGCCGACCCTCAAGTCCAGCGCCCTTCCACCGACGTTGAAGCCCTACACCGACGCGGGCGTCAAGCTCATCGAGGTGTCGCAGAGCAGGACCGGCCAGGTCAACGCGATCGACAAGGCCGCCGAGATCGGCCTCAACACGCCTGACTACCGGCAGAAGCTGATCGACATGGCACGCGGCGCCCAGAAGGGTGAGCTCGACGACTATCTGACGGACCTCGGCAAGCGGTGGAACGAGGCGGCAAGGACTGCCGGTTCGTGACCGGTGCGGCAACGGGCCGCCGCCGACGGCACGTCGGCCGCGGCGGCACGGTCCTCTCTGCCCCCTCGCGCCAGCCCGCACAAGAAAGGCCGTCATGACGGATATGACGAGCGAAGTCGCCCGGCGCGGTCCACGATCCGGCGCCCGGGCGTCGCGCACCCCCGCCGGCGGCGCTCTCCGCAGTGGCGGAGCCCCTCGCTCCTGGAAGACCCGTCCACTGCGGCGGCTGACGCCCTGGCTGTTCCTCGCCGGCCCGCTGCTCCTGCTGATCACGTTCACCTATGTCCCCGTGGGAAACATGATCTTCTACAGCTTCACCGACTGGGACGGCGTGAGTCCGGACCGGCGGATGGTCGGTCTGGACAACTACGAGCAGATCTTCACGCGGCCCGAGCTGTTCCGCGTGTTCTTCGTGAGCTTCTACTACCTGGCCGCCTCGTTCGTGCAGATCGCGATCGCCCTCTACTTCGCCACGGTGCTCAGCTTCGACCTGCGGTTCCGCAACCTCTTCAAGGGCCTCCTCTTCTTTCCGTACCTGATCAACGGAGTGGCGATCGGCTTCGTCTTCCTCTACTTCTTCCAGGACGGCGGCACCCTCGACTCCGTGGTGTCCTGGTTCGGGGCGGGCGGTGATCACGCCTGGCTGGGCAGCGCGGAATCGGCGAACACCTCACTGGCGGGCGTGTCGGTGTGGCGTTTCACGGGCCTGAACTTCGTGCTCTTCCTCGGCGCCGTCCAGTCGATTCCCGCAGAGCTGTACGAGGCCGCGCAACTCGACGGCGCCACCCGCCGGCAGCAGTTCCGGCACATCATCGCGCCCGGCATCAGGCCCGTGCTCAGCCTGAGCGTCATCCTCGCGGTCTCGGGCTCGCTCGCGGTCTTCGAGATCCCCTGGATCATGACGGGCGGCGCGACCGGCACACAGACCTTCGTCATCCAGACCATCAAGCTGGCGTTCCAGTTCAACAAGACGGGCCTCGCGTCCGCCGCCGCCGTCATCCTGCTCCTGATCATCCTGCTGATCACATGGATCCAGCGCCGGTTGGTGCCCGACGAGAGGACGGACCTCGTATGACCACTCCCGCACCGCCCACCGCGCGGCGCCCCTGGATCGGCACCGCACTCGTCTACCTGTCCCTGGTCGTGGCGTGCCTCGTCGTGCTGTTGCCCCTGGTCGTCGTTCTCCTCACGTCACTGAAGACGTCCAGGGAGATGACCGAAACGGGTGCGCTCTCCCTCCCGCACGACTTCCTCAACCTCGACAACTACGTGACCGCCTTCCAGGACGGCCACATGCTCACCGCCTTCGGGAACACCGGATTCATCCTCCTCTTCTCCATCAGCGGCACGGTGATCATCGGCTCGCTCACGGCCTACGCCATCGACCGGTTCGAGTTCCGGATGAAGAAGCTCGTCGTCGCTCTCTTCCTCATCGCCACCCTCGTCCCCGCGGTGACCACACAGGTCGCGACCTTCCAGGTCGTCAACAGCTTCGGGCTGTTCGACACACGCTGGGCGCCGATCCTGCTGTACATGGGGACCGACATCGTCTCCGTCTACATCTTCCTGCAGTTCATGCGCGGCATCCCCGTGTCCCTGGACGAGGCGGCGCGCCTCGACGGCGCCAACGCCTTCACCATCTACCGGCGGATCATCTTCCCGCTGCTCAAGCCGGCCATCGCCACCGTGGTGATCATCAAGGGCATCACGGTCTACAACGATTTCTACATCCCCTTCCTCTACATGCCGTCGGAGGAGCTGGGGACGATCTCCACCGCGCTGTTCCGCTTCAAGGGGCCGTTCGGCGCGCACTGGGAGAACATCTCCGCCGGGGCGGTGCTGGTCATCCTGCCGACGCTGACCGTCTTCCTCTTTCTTCAGCGGTACATCTACAACGGCTTCGCCCGGGGCGCCACGAAGTGACGGAACCCGGGCGCTGCGGGAGAACCCGCGGGCGCCGAGGCCGCTCGGAGGGGGCGAGCCGGTGTTCGGTGTCGTGACGACGCCGGGCGCGGGAGCGGTGTTCGGGGTTCATGGGTCCTCCGGAAGCCCGTGGTGGGACGCGATCGGCCCGGGAAGTCCTCGCGGGCCGATCGTCGTGGTCACCGACTCTCCCGGCCGGGGTGCAGACCGCCTCCGTGCCGACCACGGAAACCACCACGGAGACCCGGTGCCGCTACAGGGGTGAGGGCCACGGGTCCGACGGGCCAGGGCCGGGCGGAGCCGCCGTCGGGCATGGGAACCGATGGCCGACCGGACGGGTCTAGTGGTGGGGGAGTGCTCGACTTGCGGGAGGCACGGCGGCGTGAGCTGTCCACCCGCTGAGAAGTGTGTCGGCGTGAGCTGTCCGCTCGCTGTCGCACATTTCGGCGGAACCCACCCGCACCGCTCCGTTAACATGTTACGAAACTCGCGATGAACGCCCCCCATACTCGTCCTTCGCCAGATAAAACATGCCATTCGGCGTGACAAGCAACCTTTTTATTCACATCGAGCAAATTGGTCAAGCAATTGATACCCATAGCATTGCGGGCGTTTTCGCGAATAAAAGGCAGAACTGTACATTTCGTGGCACCTCGTTCCCGGACGATACTGTGGGCCGCGGCGAGTGTGATCGCCCTCGCGTTCCTCGTCGCGCTGGAGATCGCGGCGCGCCGCTGTGGCCTGCCGGGGCCGATCAGCAACCAGGTGGGGGAGCTGATTCACGCTCCCAAATCCGGGTCTCTGCTGTACGCCGGTCTGGCGTTGATGACGGTGGTGCTCACCTGGCGGCAGCGTTTCATCGCGGTCGGCGCCGCGCTCGGTACGGACGCCCTTTTCTCGTTGGCCCGCTGGGTGCTCGACGTCAAGGTGACCGAAGGCCATCCATTCGGCAACGGCGCGCTGTGGGTCATGCTCGGTTATGGGGTCATCGCTTTCACCCGCCGCACCGGCGCGGAACGTGTCCTGCTGCTGAAGGGCGTCGGACTGGGCCTGTTGCTCGTGGCCGGCCGGAAGACCGGCGACATCTGGCTGATCATCACCTCGAAGACCCGCCCCATGGTGCTCGACCAGTACCTGGCCACCGCCGACCACGCGCTCGGCGCACCGTCCTGGCTGGCCGGCCGGATCGTCACCGCCACCGGCTCCATCGGCTTCAACTTCCTCGACGTCGTCTACGGCCAGCTCGCGGTGGCCGCGGTGATCGTCGCGCTGTACCAGCTCCGGAACGTGGCGGTCGAGCGCCGTTTCCCGAGGCACCACCTGGTGCGCACCTTTCTGGTGATCGGCCTCCTCGGGCCCGCCATCTACATGATCTTCCCCGTGGTCGGACCGGTCTTCGCCTACGGCACCGGCGTCGAGCACTGGGCCTCGATCAGCCTGTGGGCCCCGACGGCGGCGCCCAGCGAGCAGTGGGCGGTGGGCGACCTGTGGCCGGTCACGACGTCGCCGATCGCTGTCCCGCACCCCATGCCGTTCGACGAGATCACGCCGCGCAACTGCATGCCCAGCCTGCACACGGCGTGGGCCACCGCGATCTTCATCCACTCCCGCAAGGCTCCGCGGATCCTGCGATTCGCCGGCACGTTCTGGCTGATCGCCACGCTGACCGCAACGCTGGGATTCGGTTACCACTACGGCGTGGACCTCATCGCCGGCGTGGTGTTCGCGGTCACGATCGAGGCGGCTCTGCGCTCGTTCGACCGAGGCTGGGACCGATCGGGAATGCGGCTGGTCGCCTACGGCACGGCTGTCTTCGTCGCGCTTCTGCTGTCCTATCGCTACCTGCCGCTGGAGATGGCCGAGCATGCGTGGGCGTCGGGACCGCTTCTCCTGGTGGCGATGACCTCCGTGGTCTACGGCTACGTACGGACCACCGCACGGTGGGAACCGCACACCGCACCGGCGCGGCAACCGGAACCGCAGCCCGAACTCATCTGAATCCGGCTGTGCCGGGTCAGGGGCCGAGCGCCGCTCGGGTGGGGCCGGCCGGGGCGCAGATGTCCGGCGCAGCCCGCTGCACATCGCCGCGCACACCGGGGTGTTGCTGATCCCGGCCCGTCGGCACCGCCTTTCGCGAACCCGGTATATGGGTGCACCGGTCCGCCGGACGGCTCGAGCGGGAGCCGTACTCGCCGGCCCCAGGATCTCCGCCCGCGCGGGGGCGGGTCGGCAAAAGGCCGTATGAGCACGCCTCGGACGCCACCGGCGACGGGCACGCCCGGCCCCGAGCCGCCGCCGTGCACCGCCTTCGAAGACGCCGACCGAGGGCACGTCGTCGCGCTCGTCCCCGCCGTCGTCGGGGCGGCCGGCGGGCGGGTCGTCGTCGGTCCGTTGATTTCCGCGCAGACGGCCGCCGCGGTCCCCGCGCTCCACCGCGAGCACCGCGGCGACCGGCATGACGCGCTTCCCCTCAGTCGGGGGGTGCCGCACCCGGATCCTGTTCCGCCGCCTCGGCGACGCGTTTGATGTTCGCCAGCCGCCGGTCCCAGTCGGCCGCGAGGGAGGCCATCCACCGCGCCGTCGTGTCCAGCGCCGCGGGCCGCACCGCGTACCGGACCTCCCGTCCGACCCGGCCGCCGGTGACCAGCCCGGCGGCGTCCAGGACGGCGAGATGCTTGACCACCGCCTGCCGCGACACGGGCAGTCGTCCGGCGAGTGTCGTGGCGGTGGCCTCACCCTGCGCGGCCAGCAGATCGAGCAACTGGCGTCGCGTCGGGTCGGCCAGCGCGCCGAGGACGCTGTCGACGACCTCGGCGGCGACGGGACGTTCTTCGCTCACGTGGAAGGCTGTTCGGCGCGCTTCTTGAGCGCGTCGAGCTCCAGGGGCCAACCTTGGCTGTGGTCCTTGAGGTTCCCGCTGCGAAGCTCCTGGGACCCGGCCAGCGCCGCGAACCCGCTCTCGACGACGCGCAGCCGCGTCCCGTCGCCTTCCCGGGTCAGCGTGAACTCCACGAGGGTGCTGTTGTCCTCGCGCAGTTCCTCTCCGGGGAACGCGCTGGTCCAGCGGTACGCCAGGTACGTCGGCGGCTCGACCTTCTCCACGCGCACCGGGAAGTCGCCGTGCTCCGGGTTCTTCGCCACCATCGACTCGCCCTCCCTCGCCACGGTGCCGGGCAGGCTCGCCTTGTCGGCCACCCAGAAACCGGGCTGGGCCACCAGCGACCAGACCCGCTCCATGGGTGCCGCGATCAGGGTTTCGCGTTCGATCCGGTCCTCGCTCATGAGGGGCTCCTTCATCGTCCGGGTCATACTCCGTCATCGACTGATGCAACTCCAGGGTTGCACATCCATCACGGTGGTGCAACCGGAAGGTTGCGCGTCGGGGCGTCGCTTCGACCGACCGCTTCCCGAGGGCTCCCGGGCCCCTTGGGCGTCACGCGGGGGAAGCGGCGAGGCGGGGGCAGGCCCGTGAAGTGCGCGTGAAAACCCTGTGGAAGTGGTGTCGGTGGGGCCGTTTATGCTGCCCCAGAAGATCACGCGGGACCAGGGGAGGGCGCGGCATGTTCGGCAAGCTGTTCGGCAGGGGCGGGGAGAGACCGGCGGATCCGCACGCCCTTCCCGTCCCGCGCAGACACAACGGCATGTACACGCTCCGCGCGCTCGGGGACGCGCGGGTGCTCGCCCTGGTCGAAGCCGCCGAGGCGGGCGACTGGGAGGCGGTCAAAGTGGCGCTGTCCCCCTTCGACCTCGGCCGCGACCACCAGGTCCTCGGCGAGCTGGCCGACGTGAACGGCGTGCAGGACTGGATCGGGCGGGCCGTCGAGGAGGACAAGGAGCACCGGGCGACCGCCCTGCTGATATCCGGCGCTCGCCACATCATCTGGGGCTGGGAGGCGCGCACCTCGGCGCGTGCCGTGGACGTCACCCGGGAGCAGTGGCGCATCTTCCACGAGCGGCTCGGCATCGCCGAGGAACAGCTGCTCGAAGCCGCCGAGCTGCGGCCGGACTGGGTGACGCCGTGGCGTCGCCTCCTCACCTCCGGCCGCGGCATGTCGCTGGGCCCCGCCGTCAACGAGGCCCGGCTCGACGCCGCCCTGCGCCGCGACCCACTCGACCTGGAGACCCACATCGAGTGGGTGTCGCACCTGCAGCCCCGCTTGAGCGGCGAGCCGGGCCAGGCCCTGGCGTTCGCCCGCAAAGCCTTCGCCGACGCGCCCGACGGGCACCGCCTCGGCTGCGTGATCGCCATGGCCCACATCGAGGAGTGGGTGGAGTCGGACCACCAGAACCATCTCGACACACCCCGGACCCAGGAGGAGCTGAGGCAGGCGGCCGGGCGCAGCATCCTGCACCCGGCCTACGAGCGGCGCCCGGGCTGGCAGGAGGACTTCAACATCTTCGCCATGGCCCTCGCCCTGTCCACCGAAGGCATCGTGGCCCCGCGCGTCTTCCACGAGCTGGGCGGCGCCTACACGCCGTGGCCCTGGAAGTACATGGCACAGCCGGAGAAGGCGTACGCCCGCTTCCGGCGCCGCGCCTGACTCCGCCCCGCCCGCCCGATACCGATCACCTCACCCCGGACTGCCCGATGACTCTGCCCCACACCCCCGTGAGCCCGGCCGGCGCCGACCGCACCTTCCAGGTGGACCTGCGCGGCCTCGTCGATCTCCTCTCCCACCACCTCTACTCCAGCCCGCGCGTCTACCTCCGCGAACTCCTCCAGAACGCGGTGGACGCGCTGACCGCCCGGCACGGCCTCGATCCGGCCGCACCCGCCGACGCCTTCGGCGTCCGCCTGTACGCCGACGGTTCGGCGGTCCGCGTCGAGGACGACGGCGTCGGTCTCACCGAGGCCGACGTGCACACCTTCCTCGCCACGATCGGCCGCAGCAGCAAGCGCGCGGAAGGCATCGCCGAACAACGCGGCGACTACATCGGCCAGTTCGGCATCGGGCTGCTCTCCTGTTTCCTGGTCGCCGACGAGATCCACGTCCTGAGCCGCTCCGCCCGTACCCCCGACGCTCCCGCCGTGGAGTGGCGAGGACGCGGCGACGGCAGCTACACCGTCCGCACGCTGCCCGCCTCCGCCCGCACCCGGCCCGGCACCACGGTCACGCTGACGCCGCGCGCCGACGCGGGCGAGTGGACCCGCCCGGCACAGGTGCACGCGCTGGCCCGGCACTTCGGCTCCCTGCTGCGCCACCCGGTGACCTTCGACGACGGCACGGGCGGCCCGGGGGCGCCCGTCAACCCCGAGCCCGCCCCCTGGGCCCGTACGTATCCCACGCCGGGAACCCGTTCCCGCGCGCTGGCCGCGTACGGAGCGGACGTCTTCGGGTTCACGCCGTTGGACACCATCGAGCTGGACCTGCCGGCCGTGGGCCTGAAGGGCATCGCGTGCGTGCTGCCCGAGGCGGTGCCGGCCGGGCGCCGCCACGGCCACCGCGTGCACGTCAAGGGAATGCTGCTGTCCGAGCAGGCCGAGGAGATCCTGCCCGAGTGGGCCTTCTTCGTCCGCTGCGTCGTCGACGCGGAGAGCCTGCGCCCGACGGCCTCGCGGGAGTCCCTCTACGAGGACGACACGCTCGCCGCCGTCCGTGAGGCCCTCGCCGAGCGGCTGCGCGCGTGGATCGCCCGGGCCGCCGCCAGCGATCCGGACCTGCTCGCCCGCTTCCTCCAGGCCCACCACCTGGCCGTCAAGTCGCTCGCGGTGCACGACGACGAGATCCTGCGCATGCTGCTGCCCTGGCTGCCGTTCGAAACCACCGACGGGCACACCACCCTCGACGAGTTCGCGCGCACCCACCGCACCGTGCTCGTGACGTCGAGCGTGGAGGAGTTCCGGCAGGTCGCGGCGATCGCCTCGGCCGCCGGACTCGGCGTCGTCAACGGCGGCTACACCTACGACCGCGAACTGGTCCACCGGCTGCCGGAGATCAGGCCCGAGGCCGCCGTCGCCGACCTCGACCCGGCGACCCTCACCGCCCACCTCGACCCCGTCGACCGGGAGACGGAGCTCGCCGCCGCCGCCTACCTCGCCCTGGCCCGCGACGCCCTCGCCGTCTTCGACTGCGACGTCGCGCTGCGCACCTTCCAGCCCGCCTCCGCCCCCGCCCTCCTCGTCGACAGCCGCGAGGCCCGGCACGAACGCACCCGCTCCCAGCTCGCCCGCGAGCAGGAGGGCGGCCTGTGGGGCGACATCCTCGGCGCCCTCCGCCAGGAGGCGCCCCGCGCCCAGCTGATCCTCAACCAGCTCAACCCGCTGGTCCGCACCGCCGTCACCATCGACGAGCCGGAGCTGGCCCGCACCAGCGTCGAAGCGCTGTACGGCCAGGCCGCGATGCTGTCCCGCCGCCCGCTGAGGCCCGCCGAATCGAGCCTCATCAACCGCTCCTTCCTCGACCTGCTCGCCCACGCCCTCCGCAAGGACAGCTGACGATGCCGACCGCACCCGCACCCCATCCCCAGAACACGGACGAGCTGTACCAGGCGCTCCAGGAGAACGACCGGCGCCCCTACGGCCGTACCCGGACGGTCACCGCAGAGGAACTCGTCGAAACCGCCGAGCAGTTCGAGGAGCCGGTCCCCCTCGTCCACGCGCTCTTCGAACTCCAGGAGGCGTACACCTACGGCTCCGAACCCAGGAAGTCGCCCGTTGTCTTCGCCCGTCTGCTGACTCTCTTCGACGAGCAGCCCGACGTCTTCGACGAGCGCCTGCGCCACCTGCTGTTCTGGCGGTTCAAGTGGGTGGCCGCCGCCCTGCGCGCGCTGCCCGAGATACCGCTGGCGAGCCTGCGTCAGTGGCTGACGGAGATGCGCGACCGCTACGAGAAGGCGGGCCTGGGCCTCCAGCCCTACTACGGCCAGGCCTACCAGCTGGCCAACCACGTAGGCGAGGACACGGCCCTCGCCTACGAGTTGTGGGCGAGCCGCACCCGTACCCGGCTCAGCGACTGCGAGGCCTGCGAGATCTGCGAGCGCGCCCTGTACCACCTGGCCGCGGGCGACGACGAGCGGGCACTGCGCACCTGGGAACCCGTGCTGGCCGGAAAGGAATCGTGCCAGGAGGAACCGGCCCGCTCCGTCTCGCACTCGCTGCTGCCCCTGCTGCGCACCGGCAGCACCGACCGGGCCCGCGAACTGCACCTCGCCGGCTACCGCAGCTGCCGCCGCAACCCCTCGATGTCCCAGGAAGTCGGTCGCCACCTGGAGTTCTGCGCGCTCACCGGCAACGAGGCGCGCGGTCTGGAACTGCTCGCCGAGAACCGGAGCCTGTTCGACGAGGTCGACTCGCCGCTGGACCTGCTCGGCTTCCTCACCGGGGTGGAGGTTCTCCTCCAGCGTGTCGAGGTCCTCGGCCACGGCGACCTGCCCGCCGCCGGATACGCCGGCCGCACCTGGACGGTGGCCGGCCTGCGCGCCGAGGTACGCGGCCGCGCCGACGAGCTCGCCGCCCGCTTCGACACGCGCAACGGAACCACGGCCCACACCGACCGCCGCAGGGCCCGCCTCGACCGCGCCCCGCTCCTGGACGCGCTGGAACTGACCCTGCGCAGCCGCAGCCTCGACGACGCGATCGCGGCGCCGGATCCCGTGCCCGCCGCCCGTGCGGCCGCCGCCGTCCCCGACTCGCTGACCGAACTCATCCTGCGCGCCAGGGCGTTGGACGAGGAGGGGCACCCGGACGCACAGGCCTGCTGGGCGCGGCTGCGCACCCTCGTCGTCGCCCGCGACTACACCCACCCCGACGATCCGGCCGTGGGCCCGCTCGTACAACTGCGCGCGGACCTGCTGTCCGAGGAGGCGAGCCGGGCGGGCGAGAAGGACGAGTTCGCCGACGCCGCCGCCCTCCACGAGGAGGCCGCGGCCCTGTACGACGACGCCGGACTGCCCGGACAGGCGGCGCTCGCCCGCGCCTGCGCCCTGTTCCCTGCTGTCGAGGCCCTCGAGCAGAGCGCCGACGGAGCCGAGGCGAAGGTCGAGGCCCTGACCGCAGTCCACGCGTCCACGGTCCGACTGCACGAGGACACGCCCGGCCTCGAGCCGTATCAGGAGGCCCGCCTGCTGCGGCTGCGGGCGACCGCGCTCGGCCTGCGCCTCCAGACGTCGGGGAGCGAGGAGCACGTCGCGCCGGTGCTCGCCGAGGTGGACCTGCTGCAGGCGTTCGCCACCCGGCACGACCTCGATTGGCAGATCTCCGGTGCCCGGATGCTGCGGGCCAGCACGTACGCCCTTTCCCGCGACCTGCCCGCCGCGGTCACCGAGCTCGACGCCCTCCTCGACCGGCTGAAGGCGCACGGCCCCGCCTGGCACCTGCCCCGCACGCTCGGACTGCGCGGCCGGCTCCGCCTCCTTCTCCAGGACCCGTCGGCCGCTCACGCGGACCTGACCGAAGGCCTGCGACTGGCCGCCGACTGGCCGGCCGACGCGCTCGACACCACCCGCCTGCACGCAGACCTGGCCGAGACCTGCCTGCACCTGGGCCGCCCCGACGAGGCCCTGCGGCATCTGACGCGCTCCGCGGAGCTCGAAATGCGCCGAGGCAGCCGGACAGACGCCTTCTGCGCCTACAGCAACGCCGCTCGGCTCAGCCTCGACATGGGCCGCGTCGAGGACTGCATCGCGCTGCTCGACTCCCTGCTGGCCGAACCGGACGTCGCCGCCGGAGAGATCGACGACCGGCTCCTCGCTCAGCTGCGCCTGACCCGCGCCCGTGCGCTGCGCGCCGGAGAGGACCTCAAGGCCGCCACGGCGGAGTTCGTCGCTCTCGCCGCCGAGTCGGCCGGCTGGGACGACGACCCGGGAAGCCACGCCATGATCGCCGCGGAGACGGCTGTCCTCCTCGGCGAGTCCGGCGACTTCGGCCGCGCCCGCGCGGCCGCCGACCAGGCACTCGCCGCCCACGCCAAGGCCCCGAGCTACGAGCAGGTCAGCAACTGCCTGCGCGAACTCGCCCGGCTCCAGGCTCAGCAGCAGGGTTCCGACGGCCTGGCCGACGCCCTCGCCTACCTCGCCGACGCCGGCCGGATCGCCGACGAGGCCCGCGCCGCCGAACACGAGGCCCGCGGCCGCTCGCTGGACTCCGCTCTGGCCTACGAACACGGACGGGTCAACGCCCACGCCGGCGAGTACGAGACCGCCCTGGCCGCCCTGGAGAAGGCTCTCGCCCTCCTCGGCGAGCCGGGAAGGGACGACGACCGCGCCGGCGAATGGGCCGAGTGCGTCCGCCTCGCAGGTGCCGTGGAGGGCATCTACCTCGAACGCGTCGGCCCCGCCCTCAGCCGCGTCGACGCGGCGGTCTCCCACCTGACCGCCTCGGGCCACACCGAAGAGACCGAGCTGCTGATCTCGCTGGCGGCCCGGCTCCGAGGCGAGGAGTGACGCGGCGGTGCCGGGGCGACGAGCCCGCCCCGGCACCGCACCCCACCCACTCCCGCGGGCCATCGACGACGGACAGCCGCTGGATCGGGCGCAGCGTCCCTACGGCCTGCGCAGCCGCCGGCACATCATCCTGGACCGACGGACCACTGATGAGGGGTTGAGCACGGGCCTCACCGGAGCCGCAGACGGCCTTCCGACATGCCTCGGCGGGTGTCATGCGTCGGCTGGAGCGGGCTGCTCGGCGGCTTGTGCGGCCGGAGCGGACGGGGATGAGTCGGAGACGGCGTAGAAGACGGACGCACCCTGCTTGGAGCGCTGCGCCTGACCCTTGGCGACGAGGCCTTCGAGGGTCGTGCGCACCACGGTGGTCTTGACGTTGCGTTCGGGGTGGACCTGGCCGAGAGCGGTGGCGATCTCCGCAGCCGAACGGGGTTCGCGCTGCTCGGCGAGGTGGCGGCGGACCAGGTCCACCAGTGTCGGCTGCGCCGTCTGCGCGGGTTCGGCCTTGCCCGCGGGCTTGCTGTCGGCCGCCTTCCCGGCCGGGCGGGAGGGCCGGGAGGCAGCCTTCTTGGACTGTGCCTGCTTGCTCGCGCGCGACGTGGCGGCCTTCTTGCGCGGGGCGGGCACCGCTGCGGTGGCCGACGGCTTGGCCGTCTCGTCGGGTGCCGGTGCCGGTGCCGAGGCGATGGCCTGCTGAATGCTGACGAGCACGGTGTGATTGCGCTGGAGGGCCGCCAGTTGCTCTTGCAGGGCGGCGATCTCCGCGCCGACACGCTCCTGCTCCTTGGCGTTGCGTTCCAGGTCGGCGGTCACCTGAGCGGTGTACTGCGAGGTGAGTTCGGTGGTGGAAGAGTTCTCGGACATGAGACGCACGACCTTTCCTCGGTGTGAGGCGGCAGTTGACGGGACCTGCCGTACCCGCCGTCCGGGCGGGGTGATGCCTGCCGGGCACGCAGTCACGGGCCCCGGTGCAGAACACTGATGGAGAGATAGTACGGACAAGCGGAGCGCAAGGTTCTCTTCCAGCATGCCGCTGCACACATCCCGGCACCCGGGACGGCCCGTTGGAGGCTGAGCCGGAGCCGGCGAGGACACCGTCCCGATGGGCTCGTGCGTACAGGAAAACCCCCGCCCAGGCTTCGGCAGTCCTCGAACCTGAGCGGCGGGTGAGCGCCTGCCGCCCCCTCGCCACACCGAAGTCACTGGAAGGTGACCCCGGTCCCGTGAGGTGGGCGGCTGGGTCGCACGGGCCGAGGTCGTCCCCTGCCGACCGGGCCCCCGCCTGCGACTTGCCCGGCGGCGGCCCTCTACCCTCGGTGTCCGGCGCGGTGCCGTTCGCGCCGTACGGGTTCACAAGGGGGAGTGCGCAATGCGCTCGGGGTTGATCGGGCTGTGGCGGTGGACGGCATGGGGTGGCATCGGGCTGAGCCTGTACGCGGGCTGGCTGACCGCCGATGACATCCGGGACCGCGCGTCCAGCGAGCGCGACATCAGCGCGGCGTGTGACGGGCTCGTGTCGGGGGCCGCGGTGATGGACCTGCAGGGCGGGATGGTCCGGGCGGAGGTCAGCGACTACGACGAGTACCGGATCGACGCGAGTGAACTGCACAGTTCCTGCATCGTCTACAAGGTGCCGGGTTCCGGCCGGACCAAGAGCCTGTTCACGTTGGTGGTGCGGCACAGCGACGCCTCCCAGCCGTTGAACTGGATCGGTGACGACAGCGGGCTCGAGCCGTTCGACGACAGCGCGGGCAGCGAGGGCAGTGGGGACAGCGATGTCACGGCGGTCGCCGACCGGCGTCCCGAAGCGTGGCCGGTGGGCGACGGCACCCTGGGCCGGTACGGGAACTGGTACACGACCGTGCGTGCCGAGTGCGGTGCGGGCAGCCGTGCGACGGCCCCGAAGCTGTTGAACGTCACCGCCCGCGCCGACTACGACGACGTCTCCGCAGCGGACCGTGACCGCCTCGCCCGCATCGCCCGCTCCGCCGCCGAGAAGGCGGCCGACCGGATCGGCTGCAAGTCCAGGCTGGCCGCCCTGCCAAGCGAACAGCTTGCTTCCGTGCCGACCGCTCTCCGCCCCGCCAAGACGGCGGACGGCTCCTGCCGCTGGTTCGCCGGACACCTCACGCGGCAGGGACAGGACCGGCTGCCCGACCGCGTCCTCGAGGTACCCGTCCGGAAGGCGAACCCCCTCGAAGGCTGCCTCCTGGCTGTCAGCCCCGACCAGGTGGACCGGATCGCCGACGGCCTCGACGACCACGACCGCGACTACGCACGCACTGCGCTCACCCACTCGCCCTGGTGGCTGCGCACCGCCTCCTACTTCGGCCCGGAAGCCGGCACGGTGGGGTACGAGGTCATCGGCGCCGAGGACGCGATCATCAAGGCCGGTACGGCCGGGCACGCAAGCGGAGCCTGGTGGGCCTCCTCCGTCTGTGACGGCAAGCCCGCCCTGCACACACTCAGTTCCAGCTACACCTACGACGGCATCCTCGGCTCCCAACGGATGAAGTCCCTGTTCCACGCCTACGTCGACGACATCACCAAGCGGCGCGGCTGCACCGACGTGACGTACCCGGACGCGAAGGAGTTCCACATCCCGTGAGCACAACGTGCGCCGCCTGCCGACGTGGTCCGGTTCCGGACGGCCGGTCGCCTGCCCGCAAGGTGATGCCCCCCGCTCCCGGACCTGGCCCGACCCCGCCCGCACTCGAACTCGGTCCCCGGACCTAGGTCGGTGATCCGATGTGCCCGGGCCGGAAGCGTGTTTGGCTACTGACATGAGCGAATGGAGCGCGACCGAACGCGCGTACCTCGTGGCACAGCGGTTGGGGCGCTTGGCGACGGTTGATCCGTCGGGGCAGCCGCAGGCCAATCCCGTGGGGTTCTTCCTGCAGGAGGACGGCACGATCCTGATCGGGGGGTTCGCGATGGGGCAGACGAAGAAGTGGCGCAATCTTCGCAAGAACCCGAAGGTCGCGCTCGTCGTGGATGACGTCGTGAGTCTCAAGCCCTGGACGGTGCGCGGTGTGGACATCCGAGGTGAGGCCGAACTCCTCGTCGGACCGCACGAGTTGGGTCCGCACTTCAGCGAAGAGGGTGATCCGCATCCACCCCAGGCGGATCCACAGCTGGGGGCTCGAGGCCGGCTAGCGCGTTTCGCCGGGATCACTCCAGCTGCGGCACTGAAGAGGAAGATCGCTGCGGCGACAACGACGTTGCAGCGGCCCGCAACCGGCCACTAGGGTCGATCGGGTGACTGCCGGGTCGGCCATGTGCCATGCACGAGTGAGGGTCCCGGCCTCGGCGTGAGCGCGAGGCGGGCAAGAGGCCCGCCCTTTTCTCCGCGTCTTTGCTCCGGCGCCCTTGTGCGGCGCCCCGTCCCAGCGGATCCGAAGACCCGGAGACACACCTCTGATGACATACGACCAGCCGTACCCGCACGAATCCGAGCTGTCCGCGACCTCTGTCCAGCTGAACCACACCGCCGTCTACGCCAGGGACCGGCACCTGTCGGCCGAGTTCCTCGCCGTGATCCTGGGGCTGGAGGTCGGGGCCCCGTTCGGGCCGTTCCTGCCCGTCGACCTCGGCAACGGCGTGACGCTCGACTACTACGAGAAGCGGGACGAGCCGATCCAGTCGCAGCACTACGCGTTCCTGGTGCCCGACGCCCAGTTCGACGCCATGATCGCCCGTCTGGAGGCGGTCGGCGTCACCTACTACGCCGACCCCAGCCACGCCGAACCCGGCCGGATCAACCGTCTTTTCGGCGGCCGTGGCGCGTACTTCGAGGACCCGGACGGCCACAACATGGAGATCATGACCCGGCCCTACGCTCGCCCCTAGCGGACCGTTCGGCGGCAGTCGGCCGAGCTCTCCTCGCCGAGTGGCACTCCCACTCGCCGGCCCGGGCGGAACGTCTGGGCCGGCGGGGTGAGCCGCTCGGCGAACAGCGCGATGGCGAGCGGAGCTGGATACCCCTTGCCGACCGGGGTGCTGAGGGTGACTGTCCACTACCGGACGAACCTCACGATGCGGCTCCTCGCGCCGCTGTTCGGGGTTTCGGTGTCCGCCGCAGCGTTCATGCCTCGCTGAGCAGCGGCTCGTAGGGGGTGGAGCGCAGGCGGCCTGACATGAAGGAGAGGAAGTCCTTGATGAACGCGCTGCGGGAGTACGTTTCGTCGGTTCCGGTCGTGTCGCGTCGGAATCCTGTCCGGAACAGGGCTCGGTACTCGTCGGCGTCGATGGACTGGTTGCCGTCGGTGTCGGTGGCTTCGAAGAGGACCTCGGCGACCCTGATGAGGGCGGGGCCGGCGAGAGAGGGGACACCCGCGGCGTATTCCTCCTTGCTGATGCGGCCGTCACCATCGAGGTCGAGGGCTGTCTGCAGTTCCCGCCACCAGTCGGCGTAGGCGTTGTAGAGCTTGGTCTCCTGCGGTTCGTCCAGGTCCAGGCGGCCGCACAGTTCCCGGGCCATGGCGGCGAGGTCGGGCCACTCCACGTAACCGTCACCCGTCTGGTCGAGCACGGCACGGAAGAACTCCTCCGCACTGCGCTGCGCCATGGTCGTCTGGGCAGGTGCGGGCTGCTCGGGAAGGGGCGTGATGAGTCTGAGCAGGGCGCTGGCTCGTTTCATGCTGTCGCGTACTGCTGTGACGGTTCTGGCGCGGGGATCGTCGCTGTGGGGGGAGAGGGTGATCAGGCCGGCGAGTCCTTCGGCCTGGATCCACCCGTCGGGCAGGAAGCGTGCCAGGCCGATGGCCAGGTAGGCGCTTTGCGCGAGCGTCTGAGCGCCGGGGATCTCCGGCAGTCCGGCCCGTCGACGGAAGGGTTCGGGAAGTGACGCCACAGTGATGGCGCCGATGACGGGTCCGGCGAGAGCCCGGCCAGCCGCCCATACGGTGGGCAGACCGTCCAGCACCGGCGGGGCCGGGAGGTGGTCGAAGAGCTTGTAGAGGATGATGCGCAGCGCCTCGGTGTTCTCCAGTTCCTCTTCGACCATGTGGTCGAAGTATCCCCAGAATTCCTGCAGCGTCCCGGGGAGGTGGCCGGCTCGGTCGCCCATCACTGCGAGGAGCGCCTGGAATTCGGCGTACAGCTTTTCCATGGTGGCCTGTTCGAGGGGCTGGCCGCTGAGCCGGCACATGGTGACGGCGCTTTCGAACAGCGTGGCGACGACCCAGGCACGGGCCTCGGGGTCCATCGCGTCGTAGGGCCGGTCCTTTGCGTCGGTGCCGGCCAGCCGGGCGTGCAGGCGGTTGAGCCGCGCAGCCTCCCTCTGCCGTGTGTGGTCGTCGGCGCCGAACATGCGCTGCATGCTCAGGAAGGTGTTGCGCAGCCGTCGCCACGGATGGGCCACGAACGTCGAATTCTCGATCAGGGCGGCACCGATCTGCGGGTGGGCGGCCTCCAGCACGGTCGCCCGGACCATGGCCAGGGCCCAGCGGGGATCGTTGAAGAACTCATTGAACTGCGAGCCTGGGCCGAACAGTGGATCCGAAGGCCCCTCCGAGACGGGCTGCTTGCGGTTCGCGTCACGATCGGTGGCACCGGAGGCAGTGTCCTCGGGACGGGCGCTGGCTGTGTCGGTCACGGGTGTGACGCTCCGTTCGCGTTCGGTGCTACGCCGCCGAAGCGACGATCGCGTTGCTGGTAGGTGTGCAGGCAGTGAGCGAAGTGCGTCGCGCGGAAGTCGGGCCAGAGCACCGGCGGAAAGATCCATTCGGCGTAGGCGACCTGCCAGAGCATGAAATTGGAGATCCGCTGTTCACCCGAGGTCCGGATGACGAGGTCAACATCCGGCGTGTCGGGGAAAGGCAGATGCGCGGCGAAGTTGTGCTCGTTCACCGCATCAGCCGGCATCCCGCTGCGAATCAGAGAGCGCGCCGCTTCCACGATGTCCCCGCGCCCGCCGTGATCGAACGCCACCGTCAGCGTCATACCGCGGTTCTTGCCCGTCAGGGTCATCAGGTCCTCGAAGTCCTGGGCCAGCCCCGCCGGAACCCTGGAATCGGCTACGCCGAGGAACCGGCAGCGGATACCCCGTGCGTGCAGCAGCGGGGCGTGCTTGCGTACGACCCGGCGCACCAGGTGCATGAGGAAATCGACCTCGTCACCGGGGCGCTGCCAGTTCTCGGTGGAGAACGCGTACAGACTCAGCCACTCCACCCCGGCCGAGCGCGCCGCCTCGATGACGTCGATCACCGTCGCTTCCGCCGCCCGATGACCCGACGTACGCGGGAGCGACCGCTGGGCCGCCCACCGTCCGTTGCCGTCCATCACACAAGCGACATGCCGCGGTACCCGTGCCTGCCGACCTTGGCTGACGGGACTGTCGGCAGGCGGCGGAACGGTAGGAGCACCCAAGGTCCGGTCAACCGTCACCCGTGCTCCTCGTGGTTGTCACGGCCCGATGCGTCTCCGGCTCGCAAACGCCGCTGGGCATCCCGTCAACGGACCACCGCCGCTCGACCCACTGCGTCGCGAACACGCGGGGGCCCGGCGGGGCCCAAGGAACGAAGACGCCCGTGGACGAGTTGCCGGCCTGGATTCCGTACTGGCCCAGAACCGCTCCCCGTCTCGAGCACCACCCAGATGAACACCCAGCAGACTGGCCTGACCTGCACGAGGCCATGAGGTGATTCGCCCAGATTCACTCCTAGGCGGCCCTCAACGAACGAGCGGACGAAAAGACAAAGGCGGCGAAGTAACTCCCTGACGCCCGCGGTCCGGAGTCCCACGCATGCAGCCTCGGGCACGCGACAGCAAGCCCGCCTATGGGACAACTAGCGTGCTTCAGCACAGCCATCACTCGATCAGTGGCCACTCTGAAAAAGCTCACTGACCCTGTCGCGCAACGAAGTCTGATTTCCGCGAGCAGTATGTGCCTGCACTGATCATGCTGGCGCCATGACGATGTCATCCACTACAGACTCAGTGACAGTCCTCACCGGTATGTATGCGGCTGAGGCCGAGTACCTGGCGGCCGGAGGTCCTGGCGAGTCTTCGTTCGACCTCCTCGCCCCCTTCTTCGCGTCGAATGTCGAGCTGCATCAGGCGGATGCTCTGCCCTATGGAGGTACTTGGCGTGGGCACAACGGAATGACGCAGTTCTTCCTCACGATGGGACAGGTCTGGGAGACGTTCGACATGGTGGCGCAGGAGTTTCTTGCCACCGGTGAGACTGCGGTCGTGCTCACTCAGGTCCGTGCTCGCGCTCGTGCGACCGGCCGTGAACTCCGCTTCCCGATCCTGCAAACGATCACGATCAAGGACGGGCAGATCACCGAGGTCCGTCCCTTCTACTGGGACACTCAGGCCATCGTGGATGCCTGCGCCGGGTCCGTGCCGACAGACTGAAACCGACTGTAAATCCGTTGGTCACAGCCACTCGTTGAGGACTGCGACCACCACAGTCGCCTCATGGCGGACGACAAGTCTGCGTTGATCTGGCTTACGGGTGGGGCATGAAGTGGACGACTGCCCGGAAATGACAGATTTCCTACCGTCGAAGCCATGACGACAGATGTGACTCGCTCACGTACACGTCAAGGAACAGGCCCCACCCCTCTTGCCGGGGCCGACAGACCATCTAGGGCTCCTCTTCGCCCGTCGCGCGGTGTGCAGGCGATGGTCGGCGAGGGTGGGATGATCCTTCCAGTCCGGTACGCCTGGCATTGCCACGTGCACGGAAATGCCGGTGACCGACGAGGAAGACGAAGGATCGATGACGCTGAAGGTGGGCCAACGGGTGCGGCTGGCGGCGGACCTCCGGTTGGCCGGGTCGGTGACCCCGGCCGAGGAGCCCCCGGAGCAGACGGGTGCCTTCGCCGCCTCTGTGGCTCTGGCAGCAGGCATCGAGGGCACTGTCGAGCGTGTGGACGAGCATCACCGGCAGCAGAGCCACGAGGTCCGTGAGTACCTGCGCCTCAAGTCGCTCCTCGACGACTTCGGCCACCAGATGCCGCCGGAGAGCAGAAAGCAACTGGAGGAGCAGGTGGGGGCCTTGGCAGAGCAGTGGGCCGCCTTCCAGCGACGGATGCTTCGCGTCACGGTCCGCGTCAGGCTCGACAACGGATTCGTCCTTGACGAAGCCCCGGAGGAGGCTTTCGTCTCTGCCTGACCAGTCGTCGCAGCGCTCGCCGCTCGCACTGCTGGGCGTCTGGGCGTCGCCGCAGCGAAGGCCAGCCTGCCGGCGTGTGCTGGTGACCGCGTTGGAGCGGCGTTCGTGGGCAGCGTCCACAATTTCGGTAGAACGCCTCGACGCCGTTCGCGCCCACGGGTAGCAGGCCGATGTCGTCGACGAGATGCTGCGATAGACGACCGGTTTGCTTCTCAGGTAGTCGAATGGTCGTATACTGCACCCCATGGGACGGACGAGCGATGCCAGGAGCAAGATTCTCCATGCCGCGCAGTCCCTCATGGAACTGCGGGGATACTCGGCGCTGGGCGTGGCGGAGATCTGCAAGACGGCCGGTGTACCCAAGGGCAGCTTCTACTACTTCTTCGAGTCCAAGGAGGCCCTGGCGCTGACCGTGCTCGATGAGCAGTGGGCGGCTCAGCGACGCGACTGGGAGCGTGCTCTGCGGGGCGACCAGGAGCCCATGCTGCGGCTCCGGCAGCTCTTCGAGGACACCGCGGCCGCTCAGCGCGCCGGCCAGGCGACCTGCGGAACCGTGTCCGGGTGCATGTTCGGCAACCTCACGCTGGAGCTGAGCAATCAGACGGAGCCCATCCGTCAGCGCCTGCAGGAGATCTTCGACGCCCAGGTCGGCATGGTCGAAGACGTGATCTCGGCCGCCGTGGAGCGTGGTGACGTGACGGTCACCGACGTGCGTGACGCCGCCCGTTCCGTCGTCGCGCAGTTGGAGGGGCAGGTGCTGTTCGCGAAGCTCTACAACGACACCGCCCCGCTCGATGCCCTTTGGCCGAACTGCCTCGCTCTCCTGGGAGCGCGCGCCCCCGAATCGGGCGTGGCCGCTGTCTGACCGGGCCGCACCGCGTCGCCTGCGAAGTGCGGGTGTAGGACATGCGCCGGCTCACGGGCCTTGACGCTCACCCCTCGGCCTTCTCGGAGGTCGAGGGGTGAGTCCTTCGGGAGGCCGGCCCATGACGGCGTCATGCGAGCTTGACGCCCTCGATGCCGATGGTGACGGGTTCGATGTCGCGCCCCCTGAAGGTGGTCCAGCGCCTACGGGCGCGAGTACATGATCCCACCCGGTCGGCGACTGCCGCGTGCCCCTTCGCCGTCCCCCCCGGCATGCCCGGGCGGCCCGACCGTCCCCTGACTCAGTGATCCTGCGCCAGGTCAGGAGGACCGGGTCGGGGCCGGTCGCCGCTCACGGACATCGCCGCAGTACAGGCGTCACCGCAGCCGCCAGTGCCGACAGCGCCGTACGTGTCGGGCCGGCGCGGGCGACGCGACGCACCTCACAGTCCCCGAGCCGGAATCAGACAGATCTGTCTAGTGTTGAGGGAGGCACTGCCGTCCAGTCCTGGAGAGTGCCTCATGAGGTCCGTGTCCACCGCTCATCCGGTCGCCGCCGAGGCCGACCCGGTCAGGCGCGCCGCGGCACACGCCACCACGCGCCGCCCGGCCCTCGGCCCCGCCGCTTCCATCGGCCTGCTCGCCTCGATCCTCGTGTCGCTGCTGGCCGCCTCCAGCACCCCGACCCCTCTCTACGCCGTCTACCAGCAGCACTGGGGCTTCTCTCCGATCACCACCACCGTCGTCTTCGGCGTCTACGCGGTGGCTGTGCTGGTCTCCCTCCTCGTCCTCGGCAAGATCTCCGACCATGTGGGCCGACGGCCGGTCCTGTTGGCGGCTCTCCTCGGGCAGGCCGTGGCGATGGTGGTGTTCGACCTCGCCGACGGAGTGGCCGCCCTGCTGGCCGCCCGCGTCCTGCAAGGCGTGAGCACCGGTGCGGCGGTCGGCGCACTCGGCGCGGGAATGCTCGACATCGACCCGCGGAGAGGGAGCTTCCTGAACTCCCTCGCCCCCACGATCGGCACGGCCGCCGGCGCCCTGGTCTCCGCCCTGGTCGTGCAGTACCTGCCGGCTCCCACCCACCTCGTCTACCTCCTTCTGCTCGGGGTGCTCGCCCTGCAGGCGGTGGGCGTGCTCGCCCTGCGTGAGACCGTGAGGCGCAAGCCAGGCGCGCTGGCCAGCCTGTCCCCGGAGTTCCGACTGCCCAGGTCCGCGCGCGGTTCGGTGGCCATCGCCGCTCCCGTGCTGTTCGCGGTATGGGCGCTGGCCGGTCTGTACGGCGCCCTCGGCCCGGCCATCACCCGGACCCTGGTGGACTCCACCTCCGTCGTATGGGGCGGACTCTCCCTGTTCGTGCTCGCCGCTTCCGCGAGCCTGGCCGTCGTGGCGCTGCGCCGGACCCCGACACGCACCGTCATGCTGCTCGGCGCCGGGAGCCTGATCGCCGGTGTGGTGATCACCTTGGTGTCCATCACCTCGGGCACCGGCGGCTCCCTCTCCGCGACGGGGTTCTTCGTGGGCGGCGCGATCTCCGGCTTCGGTTTCGGCAGCGGGTTCCAGGGAGGCATCCGCATGGTGATGCCGAACGTCGAGCCCCACGAGCGGTCGGGTGTGCTGTCCCTTCTGTACGTCGTGTGCTACCTGGGCTTCGGTCTGCCCGCGGTGATCGCGGGTGTGCTGGTCGTGCACGGCGGTGGACTGGTACGGACCGCCGATGAGTACGGCATCGCCCTCATCGTGCTGGCCGTCGCGGCCCTGGCCGGTCTGCTGCTCGGGGGCCGCCGGACCGGGCGGACGAGTGGCTGAGGAAGCCGACGGGAATAAGCTGAACAGATCTGTCTGAAAGGGTGAGTGACATGGCGACCGCAGCGGCGAAGAAGTCGTCGGCACGTGAGCGTCTGCTGGACGCGGCGAACGAGCTCTTCTACAGCGAGGGTGTACAGACCGTCGGCATCGACCGCGTCATCGAGCAGGCCGGCGTCGCCAAAGCATCCCTCTACAACACCTTCGGCAGCAAGGAAGGGCTGATCACCGCCTATCTGGACCGTCGTGACGCGCGGATCAGGGAGCGGATCACCCGCGTCCTGACCCGCTTCAGGACCCCGCGCGAGCAGCTGCTCGGGGTCTTCGACGCGCAGGGAGAGATGTTCACTGATCCCCGGTACAACGGTTGCCCGTTCGTGCGCGCCACCGCCGAGGTTCCCGCGGACAGCCGGATCAGCCGCGCCGCGGATCAATACCGCACCTGGGTGCGCGGTCTGTTCACCGAACTGGCCGCCCAGTCCGGGTACGCCGATCCCGGGGAACTGGCCCGTCGGCTGCACCTGCTCTACGACGGTGCCCAACAGGCCGCTCGGATGGACCACGATCCCTCGGCCGCCACCACCGCGCGAGCAGCCGCGGCCGTGCTGCTCGACGCGGCACCACTCGCGGCTTAGGCGGCTGCGGCGGGTCGGGTGTGTGGCGGCTGACGCCCGGTTTCCAGGTGATGCCGTTCGGCCTGGGGATTTTGCGTTTCCGCATGTCACCGGTCAGAATGGTGACGTGCATCATGCATTTCCTTGTGGGACGCTCTTCCTCGACTTCGTCGGAACGCTGCGCGCACGCCGCAACGAGGCGCCGACGGAAATGCTCTCACGCCCCGATTCGCTCGACGACTGGTTCGTGGAGTCCGGCATGGTGGACGAGGCCCCCGGCGCCGCCGAGGCCGACCTCGCGACCGCCCTGGTTCTGCGGGAGGCCATCTATGCGGTGGTCGCGTCGCATCTGGCCGGCGGACCTCTGCCTGCGGGAGCGCTCGCCGAGCTGAACCGGCAGGCGGCCGGCCTGCCGGTACGGGTGGAGCTCGGCGCCGACGGCACGCGGCGCCGTACAGGTTCCGTTGCCCAGGGACTCGTGGTCCTCGCCCGGGAGACCGTGGAGGTCCTCGGAGGAGTGGAGGGCGCGCTGCTGCGCGAGTGCACCCGTCCCGAGTGCACCCAGGTGTACCTCGACCGCTCGCGCGGCCCTCGGCGGGAATGGTGCTCCATGAAGACCTGCGGCAACCGGGTCAAGGCCGCCGCCTACCGGTCCCGCCGGCACAGCGCAACGGCCTGAGTCCTGCCGCGCCGACCCCGGTGCTTCCCTGGCGCTCGTGGCGAGGCGGTCGCCGTCTCGGCGGGGACGCAGCCGCCGACGACCACCTGGCCCTGCCGAGCGGAGCCGGACTCGGCGAGCCGGTGAGCAGGATGCGCAAAGGCCGCGGCCGCCTGGCTGCGTGACACGCCGGTGTGCGGCCGTACCGCGCTTGGCTGCTGGCCTTCTCTGCCGGTGCCCTCAGAGTCCCAGGTCCAGGGCGACGCAGGAGAAGTTCTGCCACGCGCTCTCGGGGTCGTACGCGTCGATGATCCCGCTGCCCGGCCGGTGCGTTCTCTCCTCGACCATGTCCTCGGGCCGGACGCGCTCGGGCAGCTTGCCGAACTGTGCGTGACGTGCGGCTGCCGCGATGTCGGTGGTGTCGCTGTTCATGGTGAACCTCCCCTTGGTGGTGGCGGGACGTGAGCCGTCCTGCTGCTCGGACAGCGTCAGCATGCGCCTCCTGGAGTAAAGTAACCTGCCAAGACGGTTACTTCCGTGGACGCGCCTACGAACGCGGGCCGTCGGCAGGTGCGGGAGCAGCGGCCTTGCGGTCCTCTGGAGCCGGGCGATGACAATCTCCAGGACCAGGCCGTGGGCGGTAAGGCGGTAGGTGAGCGCGGTGAGTTCGGCGGCGTCGCGGACAAGGTGCTCCGGCGACCCGCGGCCGTCAGGGACGCAGGTCCACCCAAGAGCCGTGTGCCGCAGTGCGCAGCAGTGACGAGAGGCCCGCTTCGTGGAAGGCGAGCTCCAGATCGGCGCCCCCCTCGGAGAAGTGAGCCCAGCCGTCGTAGTGAGCCGGTACCACGACGTCCGCACGGAGGACGGCTGCTGCCGCCGCCGCCCGCCGACTGTCGAGGGAGAGCGGGCGCCCGTCGAACTTCGTCGGCACCCGTGCCGCTCCCGCGTTCAGCAGCGCGGCGGTGACGTCCGGGACGCGCCGGGAGATCTCCGCCACGACGCGCAGCGAAGCGTTGTCACCGCTGACGTACACCGTCGGAAGTCCCCGACCGGACAGCACGAAACCGGTGACCTCACAGTTGACATGACCGTCGGCGTCACGGTCGCCGTCCTCGGGACCGTGCACCGCCGGCACCGCGAGCACGGAGAGGTCGCCCTCGCCGTCCCCGCGTGCCACTGAGTGACTGTCCCAAGGGGCGAGGCCGACCGCCGGTGAGCCGAGCCGCGCCGCGGTGAGCGGCCCGGTCAGGATCAGCGGCGAGGCCTTCGCGAACGCGCGGCCCCGCTCGTCGAGGTTGTCTGGATGCAGGTCGTGGCTGACCAGCACGAGATCCACCGAGCCGACGGCGTCCTCGGTCCGGGCCGGTCCTCTCGTCTTGGTGAGATACCCGTGCGGGCCCGCCTCGTCGAAGGTGGGATCGCTGACGATCCGCAGTCCGCCCATGTCGATGACGGCTGTCGGGCCGCCCAGGACCGTGGCTGCACATTCCTGACGAGGGAGTTCGCTGGTCGCCATTGTCGACTCCGTCCGACGATCGTGGTCGTAAGGTCCAAGAGATGCAGGGGGCGAACTTCCGCGAGCGTGTCCGGCGATCGCGGGGTGGGAGCACCGCCTCCGAGCGCGGCCCGGTCCTCGCTTGCGAGATCGCTCGCCGTCAGCGTCCGGGAAGGCGCGTCGTCACTTCCTGGAGCACCCACCCGTTGCCGTCCGGGTCGCTGAACGCGGCGAACGAGCCGTAGCTGGCGCGCGTCGGGTGCGGACCGCTGACCCGGCCCTCCCGTGTGCCGCGGTGGAAGACCCCGCCCGCGTCGTGGAAGACCTCGCTGATGTCGATGCCGCGGGCGGCGAGGTCGGCGTGGGCTTCCTCGATGTCCTCCACGATGAGATGCAGACCTTGCACCGATCCCGGGGCGGCCGTGGTGACACCGGTGCCGAAGAGGATCGAGCTCTGCGAGCCGGGAGGGGTCAGGTGTACCACCCGGTAGCTGTCGTCGGCGATGTGGTCGACGTCCAGGCGGAAGCCCAGCGCCTCGTAGAACGCCTTGGCCCGATCGACGTCGGAAACGGGCAGCACCACAACTTCGAGCTTCAGGTCCATCGTGCTTTCGCTTTCCTGGCCGGGGGTGCCGCTCCGGGCGCGTCACCTGTTGAAGTGGTGACGAGCTTGGCACCGAGTGCATCACCTGTCAAGCAGGTTACGAATCGAGTCGTAGACCCTCTCGCGCCGGGCTCCCGCCCCCGCGGTTGATCACGTACGGCGGGCCGGTTGGCGCCTGCGCCGCGAGCCGGTTGGTAGGCCGCCGCGTCGCGGCCCGACCGGGATCGATCCGTGTCGGGCCGCCTGAGTGTGATGCAGGCCATAGCTCCTGTCGGCCGATCTCGGAATGCGTCGGCCCGCGCCGTGGCTGTGTTCGTTGTGGGCCATCCCTGTCCTGGGAGGCGCACCGGGCAATGGTGACCGGCGCGACTGGCCACCGGAGCCGGACACCCATGGGTCCGTCCGCTCCGCCGCATCCGGATCGCCGCCCGCGAAAGGTTCCCCCGCTCCATGCCACTGGCCCTGCTGGCCCTCGCCCTCGTCGCGTTCGGCATCGGTACGACCGAGTTCGCCACCATGGGGCTGCTGCCCCAGATCGCCGACGGCGTCGGCGTGTCCGTGCCGCACGCCGGCAACATCGTCTCCGCCTACGCCCTCGGTGTCGTCGTCGGCGCCCCCCTGCTGACGGGCATGGGCGCGCGCATCTCCCACAAGCGACTCCTGCTCCTGCTGTCCGCGCTGTTCGTGATCGGCAACGTCGCGTCCGCCCTCGCTCCCGGCTTCGGCCTGCTGTTCGCCGCGCGATTCCTGGCGGGCCTGCCTCACGGAGCCCTGTTCGGCGTGGGCGCCGTCGTGGCCTCCCGGCTCGTCGCTCCCGAACGGGCCGGGCGGGCCGTGTCCAGGATGTTCCTCGGACTCACCATCGCCAACATCATCGGCGTCCCGGCCGGTACGGCTCTCGGACAGCAACTGGGCTGGCGGTACGCCTACTGTGCCGTCGCCGTCATCGGCCTCGTCGCCCTGGCCGCGCTGGCCGCCTTCGTCCCCCACCAGCCCCGCGGCAACCAGGCCGGCATCCGGCACGAACTGCGGGCGATGGGCAACAGGCAGGTCGCCCTCGGCCTGGCCACCGCCGTCGTGGGATTCGGCGGCTTCTTCGCCGTCTACAGCTACCTGGTGCCGATCCTGACGCACCTGACGGGTTTCTCCGACTCCTCGACCACCTGGGTCCTCGCGCTCTACGGCGCCGGCATGACGCTGGGCACGCTCGTCGCGGGCCCGCTGACGGACCGTGCCCTGCGCCCGACGCTGTACGGGGGACTCGCCCTCCTCGGAGCGGCACTCGTGACGTTCTACTTCACGGTCCACAGCACCGTTCCCGCCCTGGTGACCCTCGCCTTCATGGGCGCGATGGGCGCCCTGGTCACCACGCCCGTGCAGATGCTGCTCATGGCCAAGGCGAAGAACGCCCCGACGATGGCGGCGGCCTCCAACCACTCCGCCTTCAACCTGGCCAACGCGGGCGGGGCCTGGCTCGGCGGCCTGGCCATCTCGGCCGGCTGGGGCTGGGCCTCGCCCGCCCTGGTCGGCGCGGCGCTGGCCGCTGCCGGTCTCGGTCTGGCCGTTCTCGGAGGCTTCACGGACCGAGGGAAGGGGGGCTCCGAGCTGATCACTTCGTCGGGGGCAGGAGTCGGGACCGGGGCCGGGGCCGGAGCCACGGCCCGGGCCGGAGAGGTCCCCACGGCCTGACGGTGCGACACAGGGCGGCCGTGGCGGACGGGGCGGCCGGCCTGCGTCCTCGATGTTCCAGCCCGGGCTCATCTCGCGCGCGCCGAGCAGGGAGGGGCGGCGCACCGGGGCGAAGGCCTCACGTGGTGTGGTGCAGCCAGCGCTGGAGTGTGGCGTTGATGCTGCCCGGAAGTGCGCTGAGCGCGTTGATGGCGTCGCGGTCATGGGGGTGCGGCGGGATCCCCGCAGTGGTCAGTGCCGCGTGCAGGTCGAGGCGGCGCCGGTCGCGGGGGTCGATGGCGAAGCTGAGGCGCTCGGCGGGATTGGGCGGCGCCAGCAGATGGTCGCCGTCGGTGTCCTGGCCGACGGGGGCCGGCCAGAGGACTTCGGCCGTGTCGGCGGCGTAGGGGTCGACGAATGCGTGGGGCGCGCCGTACTCGGGGGCAGTGGTGGTCATGTCGGTCTCCTCACCAGCAGCTTGCGGTTCTGCTCGTGAGGAGACGCGTCAGGCCCGTGGCGGTTGCGGCACCGGCCCGATGTCACGCCGTCGGCGTCATTGGGGGCTCATCGTCTGGTCCGACCAGCGGGCAATGTCCCCGGAACACCCGTCGCCCCGATCACGACGCCTGAGAACGGAACCGACGGGCCGGCTTTCGTCCGCATGCAGGGTGCCGACGGCAAGGAACTGCCAAGATGGGGACCATGAGCGGCTTACTGATCCATCTGCCCCAGGACCCACCGCTGACGGTGCGGCTCGACGCGGGCGAGGTGGCGCGCTTCGGCCGTGGTTCGGACACGGTTCCCGTGGACCTGCGGCTCGACGACCCGGCGGTGTCCCGGCTGGCCGGGGAGATCCGGGTGGCCGACGACCACTGGCTGCTGAGCAACTACAGCACCACGCAGAGCTATGTGGTGGAGAACCCGGAGGGGGCCGGGGAGTACCTGCGCGTGCCGCCGCGTCGCGTCGGGGCGCCCATCCCGTTCGAGTTCGCCCGGGTCGTGCTGCCCACCCGGGGCGCCGGGGCGAGCTTCCAGGTTTTCGCACCCGATCACGTCTACTTGGACCCGGGCGGGTCGGGGCATGGCCGGTGGGGCGCCCAGACGCTGACCGCGTACTCCCTCGACGAGACGGCCACGTACTTCCTGGTGCTGGTCGCACTGTGCGAGCCGCGGCTGCGTGACGAGTCGGCGCTCGCCGTGCCGACGACACCCGAGATCGTCGAGCGTCTGCGTTCGCATCCGCAGTGCGTCCAGCTCACCGCCCGTGCGGTGAGTTCCCACATCGACTATCTCGCCGAGGAGAAACTCCGCATCCATCCGCCGGACACGCGCGAACCGGGCCGTGGTGCCCGCCGCAACGGAAAGCGTGAGGCACTCGTCGGCATCGCGCTGCGCTTCGGGCTGGTCGCTGAGGGGCATCTCCAGCTGCTTCCGGCGCGTGCGGCGACCAGACCGGGCACCGCCCAGGAGCGGGCTGAGTGCCGGTGAGCGGGACGGCGGAGCGCGTTCCACGTGGTTACCGGGTGGGGGACTGGGAGGTCGGCGAGCCGATCGCCGACGGCGGCTGGGGGTGGGTCTACGAGGGTCGCGGCGCGGGCGTAGAAGACGTCGACGCCGTTGTCGCGCTGAAGTTCCTGCCCACGGCCGGACTTGCGCCGCGGCAGGCTCGCGGGCTGGTGGAAAGCGCGCGCAGGGAGAGCGAGTTCGGCCGCCGGGCGGACCATCCCCGGCTGATCCGGCTGCTCGATTCCGTCGTACTGGAAGAACCGGCGCACCCCGAACTCGACGGGGCGGTGGTCCTCGTGATGGAGCGCGCCGAGCGCAGTCTGCGGCAACTCCTGGGCGAGGAGGGGCAGTTGCGGGATGCGGAGCGGGAGCGGGTTCTGACGGAGATCTGTGAGGGCCTCGTGTACCTGCACGGCCTGGGCTGGGTGCACGGCGACCTGAAGCCTGACAACGTTCTCCTCATGGCGGACGGTTCGGTCCGCCTGTCGGACTTCGGGCTCGCAGCGGAACTCGACGGAACCCACGGCACGCACGCCTGGATCCCGCCGCTCGGCACCCCCGACTATCTCCCGCCCGAGCGCTGGAAGGCCCCGCTGGGGGAGCGCGGAGTGCAGGTGCGGCCGAGCGCCGACATCTGGGCACTCGGCGTCATGATCCACCAGATGTTCACGGGAGGAACCTCGCCCTTCGTCGGGGCCACCTCGTCGGGGCGGGCGGCGGCCGTGCAGGAGTTCGCGGCCGGGCGGGCGCCGCTGCGGCTCGATCCCGCGGTGCCGCCGTTCTGGCGCGACCTCGCCACCGACTGCCTCGCCCCCACCCACGAGTTGCGCGCCGCGCACACCGCGCAGGAACTGCTGGACCGCATCCGGGCATCGGCCACGGCCGCAGACGGTGCGACGGCCCCGAGGGGCAAGGAGCCCGCCGCCGGGTACCGTCGTCGGCGCAGGCGCCTCGTGCTCGGAGTCGCCGCGGCCACCGTCGTATGCGCGACGGCCGCCGTCTGGTCGTACACCGGCACGGACGACCAGGACGACGGCGGTTCGAAGGGCGGGACCCCGGTCCGCGTCGAGAGCATCGCGGGCAGCACCGCGCCCACCGCCCACGTCACGGTGTACAACGTCGAGAAGCCCTGCCGTGACCGGGCCGCCGAGCGGGACCAGCAGTGCAGCCTCGGCCTGGCCCTCGATCCGATGGCGGCGTACACCATCGAGAACGTGCTGCCCACCCGGGTATGGCACGGGGACGTCCTTCCTACGGAGTGCCGGATGCCTCAGGGACTGCCGGTGACCGACGAGGTGGGGACCAGGTCCCCGGAGTGGTACCGGGTCCGGCTCCCGGACGGGGAACCCGGGGCCACGGCGTGGCTTCCGGCCGTCCGTACGAAGGACCGCCCCACGGTCCCCGAGTGCGGCTGAGCGTTCCCGTCCGGTGGCCGGCGCGGCCCACGGGCCGGATCAAGCGCAGTCGCGGATGTCCTGGCCGTCGTTGTCCTTCGCCTCGTCGTCGCCCCACCTCTGGAGGTAGTAGGCGGAGACGTACGCCCGCCCCTGCCCGCCCGGCGTCACCTCGTCGAGATCGGTGAGCAGCCACCAGTGGTTGGACGAGGTGCCGACCCGCATCTCGTCGCCCCACTTCCTGCACAGGACGTAGTTGGTGCCCTTGCGCAGCGTGCCCTGGGGCGCGCACCGCGCCGTGGTGTCGCCCACGCAGTCGACGTCCCGGTAGCCGGTGGCATCGGCGAAGGTGTCCACCCAATACCGTTGCGGATCGCCGCCACCGCCGTCGCAGGCGTTGGTGCTGGTGACCCGCGGGAACGGGCCGGCCGGGCTGAGCCGGTACTCGGTGCCCTGGAGCACCGGGTGGACCATCTCGTCCGTCTCGCCGTCGTTGTCACCGTCGGTGTCGTAGAGCTGCTCGTAGTGCAGATGCGCGGAGTCCGTGCCGACCAGGCCGACGCGCCCGATGCCCTCGCCGGAGGCGACACGCTGGCCCAGGCGTACGTCGATGCGGTCCATGTGCAGATAGACCGTGAACCAGCCGTTGCCGTGGTTGATCTCCAGGCCGCCGGGTTCGAAGAACTCGGTGACCGTGCCGGCGGCCGAGGCGGCGACAGTCGCCCCGAGGGTCGCCCCGTCGACGCGGTACATGTCCAGCTTCTTGTCGTCGGGCTGGTGGCCCAGATAGGTCTGCAGCTGCCAGGTCTGCCCGCACGGGAACGGCAGCCTGAAATCCGGGCGGGCGGCGGGCGCGCCCGATGCCTCGGACATGCCCGCACAGAGTCCCGTCGTCAGCAGCAGCGCCGTCAGTGACGCCGCCCAGCCCGGTTTCCGTCGTGGCCACAACCTCACGGATCCACACCCTTCTCCTGATCGGTGCACTGTGCTCTCAGCGCGCACCGGTGACAGTGCCGCACCGGGCAGGAGAAGGGACCCCGGCACGTTACGGGGTGGTGGTCCCGGGCGTGGAGCGGATCAGGCGTCGCACTGCCGGCTGACGTTGCCGGTCTCGTCGCCCTGGAGGTAGATCGCGCTGACGTAGCCGACCCCGCCCGCGCGCAGGGGCAGCTCGACCCACTTGTCGTTGGTGTATCCCTCGGCGGTCACGAGCTGGCCGGTCTTCCAGCAGTTCGCCGGGTAACTCTCGTTCGCCTGGACGGTGCTGACCACACCGCAGGTGGTCGAGGCACAGGAACGCACGTTCGCCTCGGTCCACGCCGTGACGGTGGTCTCCCCACCGCCGTCGGTCGGCTGGAAGGTCACGTCCACCCAGTCGTTGTCGGTCATGCCGAGACCGTCCCAGAAGGTGCCGTCGGCCACGTCGATACCGGCGGGGTTGGCGACCCGGCGGCCGAACTCGTCGAGGCCGCCGTTGTAGCCGGACTCGTAGGCCGCCTGCGCCTCGGGCCTGCCCTGCGGCAGGTCACGCCACATCTGCCGCTGCGCGGGCGGGTTCCAGTAGTCGTCCTGCGTGTTCCAGGGACCGACGTCCCACACCGGGGCGGTCTCGCAGCGTCCCGTTCGCTGGTAGCACAGCCGCACCTGGTACTCGCGGCCCCCGTTGCCCGCCAGCATCCGCCGGGACGGCAGCGCCACGAAGTGGTCACGCGACTGGATGACATGGCCGTTGGCCGTGGTCTGCCCGGTCAGCCCCTCACGGGTGGCGAACAGCCGGTACGTGGGCGAGAGCGTCGCGGCCGCGTCGCTCCGCGCGCCGGCCAGGTCCTGTGCCCTGTCGGCGTGCAGGGAGACCGCCGACACCACCGGGGAGGCGTCCCCGGTGCCGAGGAGCGTCAGCCGCACCTGGAGGACGGAGACGGCCTCCGCCAAACGCAGCCGGCCGGTGGCGTCGGGGGCCGTCCACTGTGTCCACCGTCCGGGGTGGCTGCTGCCCCGTACCTCGGTCAGCACCTCGGTTCCTGACGGCTCGTGAGCCCGGCGGCCGACCGTGAAGGAAACGGCCTGCCGGCCGAGGCTGAGGGCGGGGGCGGTGTACACGGCGAACGCCCTGCCGGGAGCGGACGGTGTGCGGGCGCGGAGGTCGCCGATGACGAGTCCGCCGTCCGCACGGTGGTCGACGTTGTGCCGGTCGGCCGAGGTGCCGGCGAGGTCGACCCGCCAGTCGGTGGCCGGCCGTGCGACGGCGGGCCGCTCCCCGGCGGTGGGGGTGGAGGTGGCGGCAGCGGCGGTCGCGGGCGGCAGAGAGCCCGCGATCAGCAGGGCGCACAGGCCCCGGATCAGTTTTCTGGTGGTGGATCGCACGACGGAAACTCCCCGACTGGGCTCAAGAGCGGTGTATTCGACAAGTCAGAGCCCTATCGGCAGCTGTCGTGCGCTGTCATTCCGGAACGTTCCGGATGCCGCCGGTACGACGGTGACGGATAGTTTCCGCGTCATCCCCACAGGACCCTTTCGGAGGAAGCTTCGTGCGTCTGTATCCGCGCGCCGGACTCGTCACAACGGCTGCTCTGCTCCTGCCCCTGGCCGCGGCGGTCCCCGCCGTCGCCGCCCCGCCCTCCACGGTGACCGCCTACTCCGCCTCCTGCCCCACGGCCGGGGTCGTGAGCCAGGGCTACAGCAGCGCCCACGACGGCGTGGACATCGCGAACGCCCAGGGCACACCCATCTACGCCGTCGGCGCCGGAGAGGTCATCGCCTCGGGTCCCGCCAGCGGCTACGGGCAGTGGATCCGCATCCTGCACGACGACGGCACGGTGACCGAGTACGGGCACATGTACCAGCGCGACGTCGCCGTCGGCCAGCAGGTCCAGGCCGGCCAGCGCATCGCCCTGATGGGAAGCGAGGGCGAGGCGACCGGCCCCCACCTGCACCTGCGCGTCAGGATCGGCACGTCCACCACCGTCCGCGGCATCGACCCGGTGCCCTATCTGCGCGAGCGCGGGGTGAACCTGCCCTGCACCCCGGGCGGCGGCGGTGGGGAGACCACCGTCACGGCGTGGACCGAGGCGAACGTGCGTTCCTGTGCCTCGACCACCTGCGGTGTGGTCAGCACCGTCCAGGCGAACGAGAGTTACCCGGCGAACTGCTGGAAGACCGGCCAGCTCGTGACCGCCGAGGGATACACCAACGACAAGTGGGTCGAGCTGCCCCTGCGCGCGGGCGGGGTCGGCTACGTCAGCGCGATCTACCTCCAGGGCGACGAGACCGGCAACGTCAGCCGGCAGTGCGGCTGACCATGCCGCTGCCGGGTCTCCTCGCCCCGTGATCTCTGCCGCGTCCTGCGGCGTTCCGCCCTCACCCGACCGAAGGGAACCATCCATGTCCGTCTCCATCCTGACCCGCGTCGCGGCACTCGGCGTCTCCGTCGCCGCTTTCGCGCTCGTACCGGCGGCCACCGCCTCCGCCGCGGACGTGGTCAACACGTTCCAGAACCAGGCGACGAGCCGTTGCATCGACGACACCGACCAGGGCTTCCGCACCTGGGACTGTAACGGCAGCAACGCCCAGAACTGGATCGTCCACCCCTGGGGCGATGGCACCGTCCAGCTGAAGAACGCCAACACCAACCGTTGCATGTACGACAGCGACCAGGGCTTCACGACTCGGCCGTGTGACTCCAGCACCAACCAGAGCTGGTACGTCCGTCACTGGAACGACGGCACGCTCGAGCTCAAGAACCAGGCGACGACCCGTTGCATCGACGACAGCGGCGTGGGCTTCCGCACCCTCGGCTGCAACGCCGGGGAGTTCCAGAGCTGGTTCTGACACCTCGGCACAACGGCGTCCGACCGCAGGCAGGGAAGCCGACGACAACCGCCGGCTTCCCCGTGGACGCGTCGGCGAGGGAGCGTCGTACGACGGCTCTCGTCGGCGCCCCGGCGTCCGTCATGCCGACCCGCCTTCGGGGCATCCGATGCCTGTCGCATCGCATCGCGGTGCACTTACCGATGGGGGGTGACATGGTCGACAGAGTTCCGACGGTGACGGCGGCGGGGGCACGAGCCCCTGATTTCGTCCCCATGTGGGTGCAGTTGCTGATCGTCGTGGTGGCCTTCGGGGTACTCGCGGTGAGCGTGCGCCGCCGCAACAAACGATGATCGCTGGTCCTGAAGCGCGCCGGCGGCACGGCGTGGGGGAGGGCCCGCCGCTTTCCGAAGCCGTCCGCGCTCGACGACGACCTGCGCGCGGCTGGGGCGTACTCCAACCGCGAGCGCCGGCCGTCGGGCAGTATGACCTCGTGGCTCGCATCTTCGAAACCGATGACGGCGCCGCCGTCCAGGGACGGACCCGTCTGGTGGCGGTCGGCGCCGCGGTGGTGACCATCGGCGCGGGCCTGGGAGTCAGGGCAGGGGTGTCGGGAGACCTGGCCAAGTACGGCGGAGACGCGCTCTACACCGTCCTGCTGTTCACCCTTGCCGTTCTGATGGCACCGCGGGTCACGCCACTGGCGGCCGCCGGGGGCGCGCTGGCCGTCAGTGGCGCGGTCGAGCTCCTGCAGCTCAGCCCCATACCTGCGGAGCTCTCGCAGCGCAGCGTTGTCGCCCGTCTGGTGCTCGGTTCCACCTTCAACGCATTCGACTTCCTCTGGTACGCCGTCGGCGCGGTGGTGGGCTGGCTCGTGCACACCGCCGCCGGTTCCTTCTGCTCACGCCGTGATGCCGAGCGGATCGAGGGCTGACCGCCCCCGGCGCGGGCAGCCGCGGCGCCCGGCAGGTCGCACGCGGCGACCTGCCGGCCGAGCCACGGCCACCCGATCCGGGCGGCGTGGCTCGTGAGTCCGCCCGTACGGCAGTCGGTGCTGCCGCCGCCGCTCACAGGTGTGTTCGGCGGCGGAAGGCGATGACACGCAGAGTCAGCGCGACGGCCAGGAGAATCCAGGCCACGACGGAGTACGCCCACGCAGTCTCCTCGCGCAGGGCGCCGATGGAGCCCCAGATCGCCCAGGCCGCCAGGACGACGCAGAGTGCGGTCCACGCGATGTCGGCGATACGGGTCTGCAACTGAGAACGTTGCCGGGTGCCGGGCTCCAGGTCGCCGAGTCCGGGGTCACCGGGTGCCTCCCGCGATGTCATGCGTCGCCTCCTTGCCGGTTTCCGCTGTGATGCGGGGGAGCTGAATGGCCGTCGCCTTCGAGTGCCGCGCGCATGGCTTGCAGGCGTCGATGCCGGAGGTTGCCGTTGCCGACACTCCATGCGAGGAAGACCACGGTGAGCAGGGCGAATCCGATCGTCTGCCCGGTGCCCGCGGTGACGGCCGTCAGTGCCGTCACGGCGCAGAACATGGCCGCCAGGAACGCCAGGGCCGCGACGCGATGGCGCGTGCGGTGCAGGCGCTGTGCGACCAGAGCGCGCATCGCCTCGCGCTCCTGGGGGTCGACGGGCACCTCACCCCTGCGCAGTCTGCTGTCGAGCGACACCAGACCGGCCGCCCCGCCACCCGCCGCGCGCTTCTCCTTCTTGCGTATGACGAGCACGACGACGATGCCGCCGATGGAGGTGAGTGCGGTGCGCAGTACGACCGAGAACGCCGAGTTCCCCGGGTACAGGAGCATGATCAGGGCGCTGGCGCAGAGGACCGACAGCGCCAACTGGAGCCACAGGTGTCTGCTCAGACAGTCGTTGACACGTTCCACGATGGTCCCTCCCGTGCGGATTCGCACGTCCGCGTACCCCGCCCGGTAGCCGCGACACCTCAAACCTGCCTGGTCAAGCGGAAGTTGACGATCCGATAGTTCGGTGACGGAGGCCGATCGGGGTTCGGCCGCGGTCCCGGGGGAACATGCCGACGTGGGCGGGCCGGTTCCGCGGGGGCGGGGCCGCTGCCCGAGGCGGCGCCCATCGGTTCCCGGCCGGCCCGCCCGGCCGTTCCCGGCCTTGTGCTGGCCCCATCCGGTGCTGTCCTCCGCCCGCCGCGCGGGGCCGGATGCGCGAAGCCGTGGGCGCGAGGTCATACCTCTCCATCCAGCACCCGGAAATCTGTGTTGGCGAGAGTAGACATTGGGCGGTGACATGGTTATGGTTTCTCTCGTCGGCCAGAGAGGCCGACGGTCCGGCAGAGACGAAGTGCCGGGCGGCAGTACCGCAGTTGCAGTGCGCAGGACGGTGCGGTGGTGGAGTTCCGAAGCCAGAGCGGTTGCAGGACGGCGACGGGACTGACGGCCGGACCGGGTGGCCCGCAGGCCAGGGGCGCCGTCAGCAGTACCGGTAAGTGAAGTGGCAGTACCCAGCAGTGAAGTCAGTGAGCAGCACCTCGGTGAAGGCGTCGGCTGCGGACGCGCGCACCGGGAGGTTCGACAGTGGGGTTCCAAGCCGGAGCAGACGCAGGACGGGCGACGGGGCTGGCTGTCGAAGAGCGGCGCTCTCACAGGCCGCTGAGCAGTACCAGCAGTACGCAGTAGAGCAGTACCAGCAGTACGCAGTCCCCCTTTGGTAGCAGTTGATCATCCAGGGAAGAACGGAGGAGCCGAACGCCATCAGGATCGCCCGGGCGGAAGCCTTGAACCCGGGTACCGCAGGACATCGATAGTGAGGTGGTCTCCGGTCAAGCAACCGCGATCCCAGCATTCCCGGCGGCATTTCGGTCGGGTCTGCGGAGACAGAAGGCCGGCGCAGTAACAGGGCCGGCAGATGGTGTAGCAGTTCCTTCGGGCCCTGGCGCCGCACGGTGCCAGGGCCCCTCTACGCGTTGACACAGAGGTGCAAGTGACAGCAGACGATTCGTACAACCGACTCGACGACGATGACTACCCCGCCTACACCATGGGCCGGGCCGCCGAAATGGTCGGCACCACCCAGGGCTTCCTCCGTGCCCTCGGCGAAGCCCGCCTCATCACCCCGCTCCGCTCCGAGGGCGGACATCGCCGCTATTCCCGCTACCAGCTGCGGATCGCCGCCCGCGCCCGGGAACTCGTCGACCACGGGACGCCCATCGAGGCCGCCTGCCGCATCATCATCCTCGAAGATCAGCTCGAAGAGGCACAGCGCATCAACGCGGAGTACCGCCGCGCCGCATCCCGGCACACAGCCGGTATCTGACCCCCCAGTCCCCGCGGCGGCGCGTCAGCCCGCACGCTTCCGTCGATTCCAGAACAAGAGCGCATGATCGCCGAAGACACTCAGCCGCCGGCACACGGCCGGAAGCCCCAGCCCGGCCTCGACCCCACATCCGACGACGTGCACACCCCCGCGGCCGATACGCCGGCCGGCCCGACCGGCCGGCTGACCGCCGGACAGGCAACCGCCGGCCTCGAGGACGGGATGGAGCGCGCGGCGGCCGCACTCAAGCCGCGGCTGCGTGGCTGGCTGCACGCCGGCGTGTTCCCGCTCGCGCTGGCCGGCGGCCTCGTCCTGACCGTCGTCTCGCATTCGGCCGCGGTTGTGGCGGCCTGCTCGGTGTACGCGCTGTCGGCCTGCCTGCTGTTCGGCACCAGCGCGGTCTACCACCGCGGGACATGGGGCCCGCGCGGGGAAGCGATCCTGCGGCGGTTGGACCACGCCAACATCTTCCTGATCATCGCCGGCACCTACACCCCGCTGGCGGTGCTGCTGCTGCCCGAAGGCCGGCAACGGGTGCTGCTGGCCGTGGTATGGGCGGGCGCCCTGGCCGGCATCGCCTTCCGCACCCTGTGGATCGGCGCTCCCCGATGGCTGTACACGCCGTGCTACATCGTCCTGGGCTGGGTGGCCGTCTTCTACCTGCCCGACTTCGCGCGCAGCGGCGGCACCGCGGTGGTCGTACTCGTCATCACCGGCGGTCTGCTCTACACCGCGGGCGCCGTCGTCTACGGACTGAAGCGCCCCGACCCGTCACCGGCCTGGTTCGGTTTCCATGAGGTCTTCCACGCCCTCACCATCGCCGCCTTCACCGCTCACTACACGGCCATCCTCCTGGCAGCCACCTGACCGCACCGCCGGTCGGCCGCCGCCGCTGCTCCTCGATGCTCGTGCGAGCAGCGGCGGTCATGCTCCTTCCGATCCGCCGTCCGGGGGCCGCTCGGTGCGGGCGGGCAACGCCTGGGCCCGCGGCGCCCCGCACGCTCACGCGCCGAGCGCGGCAAGCCCCGGCCGCTGATATCGGTGACTTCTGGGCTGACACAGCGACTCTTGTCGTCCGTATTCGTTGACAGGACAGCGGCCAGGCACGCTGGACGAGGTGAGTGCCTGGCGGAACACAGGAGAGCAGGCGCGCATGAACCCCAGTGCTCACATCGAGGCCGTCTACGCACAGGTCTGCCGGCGCAACGCCGGTGAGACCGAGTTCCACCAGGCGGTGGGAGAGGTGCTGCACACGCTGGCGCCGGCATTGCAGGCGCATCCGGAGTACGTCGACGCGTTGATCCCCGAGCGGCTGTGCGAGCCCGAGCGGCAGTTGATCTTCCGGGTGCCGTGGGTGGACGACGCGGGGCGGGTACAGGTCAACCGCGGCTTCCGGGTGGAGTTCAGCAGCGCGCTCGGCCCCTACAAGGGCGGTCTGCGTTTCCACCCGAGCGTGAACCTCGGCATCGTGAAATTCCTGGGCTTCGAGCAGATCTTCAAGAACGCGCTGACCGGACTGGCGATCGGCGGCGGCAAGGGCGGCTCGGACTTCGACCCCAAGGGCCGCAGCGACAACGAGGTCATGCGCTTCTGCCAGGCGTTCATGACCGAGCTGTACCGGCACCTGGGCGAGCACACCGACGTCCCCGCCGGCGACATCGGAGTGGGCGGGCGCGAGATCGGCTACCTCTTCGGCCAGTACAAGCGGATCACCAACCGCTTCGAAGCGGGAGTCCTGACCGGCAAGGGAGTGTCCTGGGGCGGCTCGCAGGCCCGCACCGAAGCCACCGGCTACGGGGCGGTGTACTTCGCGCAGGAGATGCTGGCCACGCGCGGACACGGTCTCGACGGCCGCAAGGCCGTGGTCTCCGGTTCGGGGAACGTCGCGCTCTACGCGATCGAGAAGGTGCACGCGCTGGGCGGGTCCGTGGTGGCCTGTTCGGACTCCTCCGGCTATGTGGTCGACGCGGACGGTATCGACCTGGAACTGCTGAAGACGGTCAAGGAGGTCCGGCGGGCGCGACTGTCCGCCTACGCGGAGGCCAAGCCCACGGCACGGTTCTCCGAACGGGGCTCGGTCTTCGAGGTGTCCTGCGACATCGCGCTGCCGTGTGCCACACAGAACGAACTGGGGGGACAGGAAGCGGGGGTGCTGGTGAAGAACGGCGTCCTGGCCGTCGCCGAGGGCGCCAACATGCCGTGCACCCCCGAAGCGATCGAGGTCTTCCGAGAGGCGGGCGTCCTGTTCGGTCCCGGCAAGGCCGCCAACGCGGGCGGCGTGGCCACCTCCGCGCTGGAGATGCAGCAGAACGCCTCCCGCGACGTGTGGACCTTCGAGCAGACCGAGACCCGTCTGGCGGCCGTCATGCGGGGTGTCCACACCCAGTGCCGCACCACCGCCGAGATGTACGGAGGCACCCCTGACGACTACGTCCTGGGCGCCAACATCGCGGGCTTCCTGCGGGTGGCGGAAGCGATGACGGCCCAGGGCGTCGTGTAGCGCAGGCCGTTGTGCGGTAGGCCGCGTCCGGTGCGCGTGGGGCACGTGCACCGGACGGCGCATGCCGCCTGGACCCGGCGCGCGTGTTTCCCCGCCGGTGCGTTCGTTGTCGGCCGGACCACCGCCACCGCCGGTGTCGCGCCCCACGAGGCCGGCACCGCCTCGGGCCCGCTCGACAGCTCGCGCCAGATCGGGGCGACGCTTCGGTCCAGCCGCCCTCGGTACCGCGGTCGGGCACCGCACCGGCGGCACCCCCGGCCACCCGCGGCCCTCAACGAGGGGTACGCCCTCGGCGTGAACCTCAGCGCCGCGCTCGTCGTCGCCGCGCTCATCGCCTTCACCGTGCTGGGCCGGGCGGCGCACCGGCGGACGCGCCCGCGACCACCACGGGTACGCCGACCCCTGCCGGGACGGCGTCGGCGCCGGTGCGGGGCGTACCACCGTGACCGGGCCTTTCGCCCCGAGCGCGAAGAAGACGCTGGATCTCGCGCTACGCGAGGCACGGCGGCCGCACCACACCCGCACCTGTACTGAACAGTGCGGTGGTCAGGGCTCGAGGGCCTGCTCCACGGTCGGGTGGCAGGTGATGAGGGCATCGATGCCGACCAGGCGCAGGACGTGCAGGACGGGTTTCTGCGCGGCGGCGATACGCACCCACCCCTCGTCGCCGCTGACGGCCTGGTGGGCGGTGACGAAGACGTTGATACCGCTGGAGTCCATGAAGGTCACGCCGCTGAGGTCCACCACGATCCGCGACGGCGGCGCGGCCTCGTCGGGGGCCAGCAGGGCGTTGCCGAGGACGGTCTTGACGTCGTGGTCGATCTCACCCCGCACGGTGACGACGCGCACGCCGTCGACCATGCGGTGTACGACGGAGAACCGGTCCGGCCGGTCCGCATACTCGTTGTCGGTCACCGTCTCCTCGACTGCGCTTGAGCCTGCCCCGGGTCGGGGCGTGTAGGGAGGATTCTGCCCCATCGCCCGGACCACATGCGTTCAGGCGGCTGTACCGAACAGGATGCCGTGGGCATGTATGGCGAGATCGCGGGTATCGGCGCGTCGTGAACGGGGAATGAGGGCGACGCCAGTGGGATCCCATGACGACGGTGACGGCTGTCCCGCGTCGGACGAGCATGTGACGCGTGCCGGCTATGCCCTGGACGGCAGAGACGGCTGCATCGCCGAAGCCCGACATCACGCCGTCGCCTTCCTCGACCAGGCCCGTGCCGACCATCATCTGCCCGTGTCCGCCCGGGCGCGGGACCTCACCCAGCTGGTGGTCAGTGAGCTGGTCACCAACGCCCGCAAGTACGCTCCCGGCCCCGTCCTGATGGAGCTGAGCATCACCGCCCGCACCGTGGACGTCATCGTGTGGGACAGCGACCCCACCGTTCCCGCGGCCCGGGCCTCCGATCCCGACAGGATCGGCCAGCACGGCCTGGAGATCGTCAAGGCCGTCACCGAGAGCCTCTCCGTCGAGGAGCAGCCGGTCGGCAAGCGCATCACAGCCCGCATCGCCCTTCTCGACCCACCGCGGTGACGAGTGTCGACCGCGAGGAACTCCAGGAGACGGCCGACGCCGCCCTGCGTGACTGGCCGCTCTCCTGAGACCCGCCCCGGTGCGCACCAGCGGGCGGGCAGTCAGGTGTTCGTCCGCTCAGCCGGGGAAGCGTCCCGTCGAGCGGAGTTGCCAGCGCCGCTCCGCATAGGCCAGGTCGTCGCGCCACAGGCGTCCGGCGGCGGCCCGCATCAGCGGGCGCAGCAGTGGTGTCATCGCGCGGGCCGCCGTGAATCCGGGGCGGTCCGACGCCGCGACGACCGCCTCCACCACCGCCGTGCGTGGCCGGCCCCGGTCGTCGGGGCCGAGCGGGGTCGCGTGCGTCTCGACCACCGACCCCTGGCCCTCGCCCTCCGTGATGTGCATGACGACCGTGCGCGGCTCGGGCGCGGTGAACACGGCGCGGACCGGCACGACGAGCCGTCCGGCGAGCTTGAACGAGACGTCCACGGTGAAGCCGTCCTCCTCCGGCGGTCCGTCGTCGGCGCCCGGGCCCGTCCTGCCCGCCGTCGCGGGAACGTCGGCGACCGTCAGGTCCACGAAGGAGTACGGGTGGAACCAGGCGCCGTGCCACGGGTCCAGCCGGTTGGCGAGGACGTCCTCCGGTTCGCAGGTGCCGACGCCCACATAGACGGCTGACACCGCTTTCGCCAGTACGGGCCTGACCGGCACCACCGGCGCCTCCAAGGGAGGTTCGCCGCCCGCCTCGTCCAGGCGCACCCACACCAGCACGCCGTCGTCGTACGCGGGCAGCGGTTCCCAGCCCGCGAACGGGGAACCGTTCAGGGCGAGTCCGTGCCAGTGGCAGACGAGCGTGCCGCACCTGACGGGGCTGTCGCGCAGCGGCGCCCCCAGATGCGGGCAGACGCCGGGTCCGGCGACGAGTCGGCCTGCGGCGTCGCGCCAGACGACGACCTCCTGCCCGGCGACGGACCGGGCGAGGGGCCGGTCGTCACGCACGTCCCGGGTCGGGCCTACGACGTACCAGTTGCCCGAGGGGCGTGCCTGCGCGCGCTTCAGCGCCTGAGCGATCACCGCGGGGCGGGCCTCGCGCCACGTCGGACGCTGACGGTCCCAGGCCACCGGGTTCCTGCGCAACGACAGCGGAAACCGTCCGCGGCGGATCGAACGGTCAGCCCTCATGTGTGACCTCCTCGTACACGGTTCCGCGAGAACCGCCCTCGACACGGGGTGCCTGTCGACGCGTGGTCCCGTCACGACCGGCAGGCCTGAACGGCTCAACGGCGCCGTCCTTCCTGGCCAGGCGGGCGGCGGCCCGGGCCACGGCCAGACGCACCAGCCCGTCGACAGCCACGGCGGCGCGCCGACGCCGCGGGACCACGGCCCGGCGGTGGAGCACCGCGTATCCGTCGGCGGCGACCGAGTCCAGGATGCCGCTGTACAGCACGAGAGCCGCACGGATACAGGGACGCGACACGGGATCGAGCATGGCGATGCCCGGCGCCGCCTCGCGGTAGACACCCCGCGTGAGGCTCTCGAACGTTTGGAGTGCTTCGCCGATGCGCGGGTCACGGCGGCCCTTGGCGCGACTCCACTGCAGCAGTTCCCGGTCGACGCCGTGCGCGGACAGCAGGTCGGCGGGCAGGTAGACGCGTCCGCGGTCGAGGTCCTCGCCCACGTCGCGCAGGAAGTTGGTCAGCTGGAAGGCGACGCCGAGGGCGGCAGCACGCGGGGCGGCCTCCTCGCGCGGGACCACCACGCCCAGGATCGGCAGCATCTGGAGCCCGATGACCGCTGCGGATCCGTGCATGTACGCGCGCAGGTCGTCGTAGGTCGGGTAGTCCGTGACCTCCAGGTCGGTGCGCATGGACGCCATGAAGTCGCTGAAGTGCCGGTGATCGATGCCGTACCGCCGGGCCGTGTCGGCCAGCGCGAGGACGACCGGCTCGGAGCTGGTGCCGTCCCGGAGCCCTCGCTGGAGGCGTGCGTGGAGGCGGGCGAGGTCGGCCGCTCGGCGATGCGGCGGGACGTCCTCCTCCAGGGAGTCGACGATGTCGTCGGCCCAGCGGGCGAAGCCGTACAGGGCGTGTACCGCAGGGCGCCGCTCCACGGGCAGCAGCCGGGTGGCGAGGAAGTACGTCCTCCCGTGCCGGGCGTTGAGGCGACGGCACCGGGCGTAGGCCTCGCGCAGAGCAGGCTCGGTGATGCCTGCCGCGTCGAGTTCCCGGACGGTCATGGGCATGTTCCTTCCGGCACGGTCGGCGAGGCCGGCCGCATCGCGGCGGATGGCGGGGCCGGCGCGGCGCGTCCGGGGACACGGGCCGTGTGCCGCCCCGTGATCCGGGCTGCCGCGAGCTTGCCGGACAGCAGGACGGTGGGGACGCCGACGCCGGGCGTGGTGCCGCAGCCTGCGAGGACGGCGTTGTCGATGCCGCGGACGAGGTTGCGCGGCCGGAACGGGCCGGTCTGCGCGAACGTGTGCGCGACCGCGAAGGGGGTGCCGGCCGCGTGACCCTGGGCCGTCCAGTCGGCGGGGGTGACGAGGACCTGCTCGTCGATGGCGTCGGCGATGCCGTCGAAGCCGCGCCGCTCGAGCTCCCGCAGGATGCCGTCGCGATAGCGCGGACCGAGCTCGCTCCAGGCGGCGGCGTCCGGTCCGATGTCGGTGTTCGGGCAGGGCGCGAGGATGTAGTGGAGGTGGTGACCGGGCGGGGCGAGGGTCGGATCGGTGGCGGTGGGCCGGGTGATGAGCAGCGAAGGATCGCTCATCAGCCTGCCACTGCGGGTGAGTTCGTCGAAGGTGCGGTGCCACCGCGCGCCGAAGGAGAGTGTGTGGTGAGCGAGCCCGGGCCAGGTCCGGTCGGTCCCGGCGTGCAGGACCACGGCCGACGGTGCGTGCCGGATCCGCAGGGGGCGGCGCGGGGTCTGGCCGAGGAGGCCGTAGGAGACGGGCAGGTCCGGGGTGAGGACGACGGCGTCGCAGGGGATGCGGTCCTGCTCGGTGACGACGGCGGTGACACGGCCGGCGGAGCGTTCGAGCCGGGTGACGTCCTGCCCGAAGCGCAGGTCCGCGCCGGCCTTCGAGGCGGCGTCCGCCATGGCTTGCGGCAGGGCGTGCATCCCCCCGCGCGGGAAGTACACGCCGGCGACGGTGTCCATGTAGGCGATCACGGCGTACGCGGCCAGAGCCCGCTTCGGCGTCACCCCGGCGTACAGCGCCTGGAAGGAGAAGACGCGTCGCAGGCGTTCGTCGCGCAGATGCCGGCCGATCCCCGCGTCCAGCCGACCGAATCCGCCGAGGGCCGCCAGCCGGGCCAGGTCCGGCGTGAGCAGCTGGAAGGGAGAGTCGAAGTTGGCGTCGATGAAGCGCCGCATCTGCGCCCGGTACAACTGCTCCAGCCACTGGCGCAGCCGCCGGTAACCCGCGGCCTCGGCGGCGCCGGCGAAGCGTTCCACTTCCGCCTCCATCGCCTGCGCGTCGGTGTGCACGTCGATGCCGCTGCCGTCCGCGAAGAGCGCTCGGTAAGCGGGGTGCAGAGGGACGAGGTCGACGCGGTCGCGGAGCTTCTCGCCGACCGCCGCGAACGCCTCGTCGGCGAGGTCGGGCATGGTCAGCACCGTGGGTCCGGTGTCGATGCGATAGCCGCCGCGCCGCAGACGTCCGGCGCGGCCTCCCGGCAGCGCGTCCCGTTCGAGCACGGTGACCCGGCGGCTGGCGCCCAGCAGATGCAGCGTGGCCGCCAGGCCGGAGAGCCCGGCGCCGATCACCACGACGTGGTCCGTGGGTCCGGGAACGGTCCTGGTCATCGCCGGGCTCCCTCGGCGCCGGTGGCCAGCAGCAGAGCCGGGGACGTGCCGCCTTCCTCCGCGCACGGTCCGCGTGCGGGCGTGGGGGTCGTGCCGGCCGAGGCGTGCAGCAGCCGTCGCAGGCGCCTTCGGCCGTCCGGCTCCAGCGCGGCGGAGTCGAGGTGGCGCATTCCCCGGGCGACCAGTCGGTCGATCTTCGCCTCGACGACGTCCCTCGCGCCGGTGTCGACCAGCACGTCACGGACCTCGTCGAGACGGCTCTCGCAGAGGTCGGCCCGCCCGAGGGAGCGCCGCAGCACGGAGATGCCGTGGACGTCCCCGGTCGCCTCGGCCCGGGCCTGCGCGACCGCCACCAGGTAGGTGGGTTTGCCGGCCCGGATGTCGCCGCCCGCGGGTTTGCCGGTGTGCCGGGGGTCGCCGAACACGTCGGCGAGATCGTCGCGCAGCTGGAACGCGATGCCGACGCACCGGCCCGCCGAGCACAGGGCCGCGCTCCGGGTGGTGTCCGCTCCCGCCAGGGCGGCTCCGAGCGCCAGAGGACGTTCGACCGAGTACAGCGCGCTCTTCAGGCAGGCGGCGCGCAGGGCCCGGGCCACGGACAGGGAGGAGGTGGCCTGGCCGTGGATGTCCAGGTACTGTCCGGCCACCATCTCCGTGCGCATGGTGCTCCACAGGTCGCGCACGGCACGGGCCGTGACCGGGTCCGTCTCGACCGCCGCCATGGTGTCGTCGGCCCAGGCGAGGGCCAGGTCGCCGGCAAGGATCGCCGCGGCCTCGCCGAAGCGCCGTCCGCGGTCGGCCTGAACGGCGTCGGCGTACTGGGCCGTGACGTCGGCGTGCAGGGCGAGCCGTCCCCGGCGCATCCGGGAGCTGTCCATGACGTCGTCGTGGACCAGGGCGCAGGTCTGGATCAGCTCGAGGGCGGCGCCGACGCGCAGGGCGGCCTCCGCCTCGTCGGTTCCGCCGCCGCAGGCGCGCAGGGCCCACCACACGAACTGGGAGCGCATGCGCTTGCCTCCCTCCGTGGTGCACCGTGCGACGCGTTCGGCGAGGTCGCGGCCGAACACCGGGTCCAGTCCGGCCGAACGCTCGACCCGTTCGGCCAGGAGACCGTCCAGGACGCGTCCCACGGCTGCGGGCACGTCGGCGTCGACGGCCGCCAGGGCTTCGCAGGTGCGGGGGACCTGTGGCCGGGGCGGGTCCTGGGCGAGGTCACCGGGGGAGCGGCGGCCGTCGGCGATGGCATGCAGGCGGTCCGCGGGGAGCTCGGGCCGAGGGTCGGGTGCCTTCTCGGGCACAGGAGGTTCCGTCGCCTCGGTGGGGCGCATCCTGGTTCCTTTCGTCATGGTCGCTTCGGGCTCTGCCGTTATGCCTTCCGCGGCCCGCGCATCCGTGGATGCGCCATCGGGGGAGAATGTGTGATCGGGTCCCGATCTCGGGGACGACCGCGCATGTCGGCGCGGCCGCGGTCGGTGCGCGAGAAACATGTCCTGCGACGGGCCTCGAAGCGGGGAGGCGAGCCTCGGAGACCGTGGTGAGAGCCGTCGTGCGTCACCCGGTCGGCGGCTCGCGGCCCGGTCCGCGGCGTACGAGCCGGGCCGGCTCGCGACCGGCCCGCGCGATGAGCCGAACCCGCTGTCCTCCGCCTCGCCCTCCCGGCTCTCGGGTCCACCCGGCCGACGAAACGGTCGCGCCTGCATCCGCCGAGGTGTTTCAGGGTGAATGCTTCTGACCACCCGTCGGCAGCAGGCACGCCGTCGGCGGGAAGGTCCGGACGCACTGACCGGCCGCAAGACGACGGGCCGCACGACAAGGGAGCGGATGGTGCTGCACGCGGAGGTGGCCGTGCTGGGCGCGGGGGCGGCCGGACTCTCCCTCGCCCACCACCTGGCGCGCCCCGGCCCACGGGCACGGCGGTTGTCCACCGTGCTGGTGGAGGCCCCACCAGGTCCTCTCCGTCCGCCGCGCCGGACCTGGTGCTTCTGGGAAGCGGGGGCCGGCCGCTACGACGACGCCCTGACCGCCGAATGGCAGCGGCTGCGCGTGCACGCCCCCACCGGCCGGCCCACCGAGAACGACATCGCCCCGCTGCGCTACAAGATGCTCCGCTCCGACGACTTCGAACGCCACGTCGCCCGCACGCTGGACGACAGCGGCCACGTCCGACGACTGCAGGCGGCCGTCGAGACCGTGAGCAGCGACAGCCACGGAGCACGGATCCGCGCCCGCGCCGACGACGGCCGTCCCGTCACCGTGACCGCGCGCTGGGTCTTCGACTCGCGGCCGCTCGCCTGCCTCCCACCGGCCCGCACCACGCTGCTGCAGCACTTCCGCGGCTGGTTCGTCCGCACCGACCGGCCGGTGTTCGACCCCGGCACCGCGGTCCTCATGGACTTCCGCGTCCCGCAGCCACCCCGGGGACTCGCCTTCGGATACCTGCTGCCCACCGACCCGCACCGGGCACTCGTGGAATACACCCAGTTCTCCGACGCCGTGCTGCCGCGGCAGGCCTACGAGCAGGCGCTGCGGCACTACACCGACGACGTGCTGCGCCTCGGCGGTTTCGACATCACCGCGACCGAGACCGGCGTGATCCCCATGACCGACGCCCGCTTCGCCCGCCGGGCGGCACCCTCGGTCTTCCGCATCGGCGCCGCGGGCGGCGCCACCCGGCCGTCCACGGGATACACCTTCTCCGCCGTCCAGCGACAGACGCGGGCCATCAGCGTGGCCCTGCACGCGGGACGCCACCCCCTGCCACCACCCGCCCATTCCGCCCGCTCCCGCGCCATGGACGCGGTGTTGCTGCGGGCGCTGGACAGCGGCCGCGTCGACGGGGCCGCGTTCTTCGCCCGGCTCTTCGCCCAGGTGCCGATGGAGCGACTGCTGCGCTTCCTCGACGGCGAGACCCACCTGTACGAGGACCTCTCCGTCGGTGTCCGCACACCCGTCCTGCCGATGCTCCGGAGCGCGGCGGAACTGCCCTGGCTTCGCCGTACACCGCGCCACGAGCCATGACCGCTGCACGACGACGTGCCCCCGCGCCCCTGTCGAGAAGACCGTACGACCTTGTCGAGGAGACCGTATGACCCTGTTGCGCGACGAGGAGCTGGCCGCCGCGTTCGACCACGCTTCTCGCAGCTACGACACACTGGTCGCCGCCAACCCCGGCTACCACGGCCACCTTCGTCGCTCGGCACGCCGGCTCGGTCTGCCCGACGGCGGCGCCGGGCTGCGCGTCCTGGACCTCGGATGCGGCACCGGTGCCTCGACCGCCGCCCTGGCCGCGGTCCTCCCCGGCGCCCGGATCACCGCCGTGGACGCCTCCGCGGGGATGCTCGAGCGCGCCGCCGGCAAACCATGGCGCGACGGTGTGACGTTCGTGCGGGCACCTGCCGAGCGGCTCGCCGAGGCGGGCGTGCACGGCCCGTTCGACGCCGTCTTCGCCGCCTATCTCTTCCGTAATGTCACCGATCCCGACGCGGTCCTCTCGGCAGTGCACGAGGTGCTGGCCCCGCGGGGACGCCTGGCGGTGCACGAGTACACCCTCAGCGGCCGCATCGCCCACCGCGCCGTGTGGACGGCCGTGTGCCGGGGCTTCGTCCTGCCCGTCGCCACCGCGCTCGGCGACGGCGACCTCTACCGGCATCTGTGGCGCAGTGTGGTGGAGTTCGACACCGCGGACCGCTTCGCCGCCCGGGTCCGCTCCGCGGGCATGCGCGACGTACGGGTACTGCCCCTGCCGGGATGGCAGACCGGCATCACCCACACCGTCGTCGCCCGCCGAGCGGACGCCGTCGCGGAGAACGCCGGATGACCCCGTTCCGGCGGTCGACCACCCCCCGGCGCGGCCGGGACCGGCGCGCCCGCACCATCCTTCCCACCCCGGGGGCACCGCGCTGCACCGGTGAGCGCCCCTTGACGACCGCGGTCGTGGGCGGCGGCATCGCCGGGCTCGCGGCCGCCACCGCCCTGGCCGAACGGGGCGTCCGCGTCACCCTCTACGAACGCGAATCCGCCCTGGGCGGACGCCTGGCCGGCTGGCCCACCCTCCTGTCCGACGGCAGCACCGTCACCATGAGCCGCGGCTTCCACGCCTTCTTCCGCCAGTACTACAACCTCCGCGGGCTTCTGCGCCGCACCGATCCGGGCCTCGATCGCCTGAGCGGACTGCCCGACTACCCCCTGCGGCACGGCAACGGCATGCAGGACAGCTTCCGGCACGTCCCGCGCACTCCGCCCTGGAGCGCCCTCGGATTCGTGGCGCTGAGCCCGACCTTCGGACTGCGTGACCTCGCCCGCATGAATCCGGTCGCCGCACTGCCCCTCCTGGACGTGCGTGTTCCCGGGGTCTACACGCGGCTCGACGATGTCAGCGCACACGAATTCCTGGCGTCGATCCGCTTCCCCGAGGCGGCGCACCATCTCGCGTTCGAGGTCTTCTCCCGCAGCTTCTTCGCCGACCCCCGCCACTTGTCCGCGGCGGAGATGGTCCTGATGTTCCACATCTACTTCCTCGGCTCGGCCGAGGGACTCCTGTTCGACGTTCCGGCCGAGCCCTTCCCCTCCGCGCTCTGGAATCCTCTCGCCGGCTATCTGCGCGGCCACGGTGTCGACCTGGCTACCGGCACCCGCGTCGACGCCGTGGAGCCCACCGCGGACGGCGGCTTCCGCGTCGTCTCCGGGGCGGGGGAGGAACGCTACGACTCCACCGTCCTGGCCCTGGACGCCGGAGGTCTGCGCTCCCTGGTCGAGCGGTCCCCACGCCTTGGGGACCACGCGTGGCGCGAGCGGATCGCCAGGCTGCGCACCGCGCCGCCCTTCCTCGTCTCACGCCTGTGGCTCGACCGCCCGGTCGCCGCCGACCGCCCGGGATTCCTGGGAACCAGTGGCTACGCAACCCTGGACAACGTCAGCGTGCTGGAACGGTGGGAGGGCGAGGCCGCGCGCTGGGCCTCCCGCACCGGCGGATCGGTCGTCGAACTGCACGCCTACGCCCTGCCGGACCGTCCGGTCCGTGACGTGGAACAGAAGCGCCTGCTGGAACAGCTGCACCGGGTGTACCCGGAGACGCGGGCGGCGACCGTGGTCGACGCCCGCCACGAGTGGCGCTCCGACTGCCCGATGTTCCCGGTCGGCGGATATGCCGACCGGCCGACCGTGCGCACTGCTCACCCCGCACTGGTGGTGGCCGGCGACCTGGTCCGCACGGAGCTGCCCGTAGCCCTGATGGAACGCGCGGCCACGAGCGGCTTCCTCGCCGCCAATGCGCTGCTGGAGCGCTGGGGAGTCACGGGCCAGACCCTGTGGACGGTACCTGACCGCGGACGCGGCGCGGTGCTGCGCGGGATCGCGCGACTCGGCTGATTCCGCTGAAGCGGCGGCGACGCGGGTGGCGTTCGACATCGCGAGCAGGGCCACCCGCGTCAGCAGCGTGTCGATCGTCGCGAGGTCAGGACGGCGGTGCGGGCAGCGGCATCGCGTTGAGCGCCCGGGCTGCGTGGACGAGGTTGGAGGCCATGGCTCGGCCCGTGGAGGCGGCCCAGTCGTGGCCGCGGTCGTCGTCGAGATAGTCGGGGCCGGGGCCGGGGCCGAGGTGCCAGTAGGTCCAGGACTGACCGGGAATCGTGAAGCCGATGTCGCCGAGCGCGCCGTTGATCTCGCTGATGACGTGGTGGGCGCCGTCCTCGTTCCCGGTCACCAGGACACCGGCCACCCGGTTGTAGGCGACCGGACGTTCCTCGTCATCGGTCTCGCTGAGCATCGCGTCGAGCCGTTCGAGTACGCGCTGGGCGACGGAAGAAGGGCGGCCGAGCCAGGTCGGTGAGGCGATGATCAGGATCTGGGACGACAGTACTTTCTCGTGTACGCCGGGCCAGTCGTCGCCTTCCCCCATATCGGTCTCGACACCCGGCTTGAGGTTCAGATCGACCGCACGTACGACGTCGACCTCCACCCCGTGGCCCTGCAGGGACGCGATGACGGTGCCGGCGAGGGCCTCGGTGTTCGAGGACTGCGGTGAGGGCTTGAGGGTGCAGTTGATGACGAGTGCGCGCATGGGACTTCCTGTTCCCCGATCGGCGTCACTTGCACAGTGCCCCGCACCCCGTTCCCCCGATCGGTGGGGACCGTGGGCAGGCGGGACCGGCAGACGCTCCTGAGGAGCGGAACGAAGCGACCTCGAACCACGTCCCGGCCTGCCTTCACCGCATGGGCCCGGCCGCCGCCCCTCCCTGGTCCGCCTCCGGCCGGAACTCCCCACGGCTTCGGCGCAGCGGCCGCTTGGACGGCACCGCGAACCGCCTGCGACGATGCACCACAGGGCGGCTGCCGTGCCGTCGTGACCCGCCTCGCTCACGTGACCTGCGCACCACGCCGGCGGACACCCCGCCAGGTCAGCCGAGCTTGAGCAGGAGTTCGGTGAGCTCGGCCGGCATGGTGATCATGCAGTCGTGGCCGGTCGCCAATTCCCATACCTGTGCCGGGGCGCCGTTGGGCTGTGTCGCGTGGACGGGGCGGCGGTCGAACCCTTCGGGATTGCCGACGACGCAGTGGATGTGCGTCTGCGGGATCGTGCGCAGGGCCGCGTTGTCCAGTCTGACCGGTTGCTGGAGGGAGCGCACCGGCTGATCCGACAGCATCGAGCGCAGCCACGCGACGTCCGCCGGGTCGGTGACCCCGAACAGACCTGAGGGCGGCGGCAGTTCGGGGAGGGGCGGGACCCGCCAGCCACTTCCGGACTTCTCGGCGAGGTCGATCAGGACCCGGGTCACGGGCATGACGTCGGCCGCGCTCTCGCCGTCCTTTGGCACCATCGCGTCGAGGTAGACGAGATGCGCGATCCGGTCCGGCACACGGTTGGCCGCGGACGAGATGACCAGCCCGGCGTAACTGTGTCCCACGAGGACCACGTCGGTGAGGTCTTCGGCGGCGATCAGGTCGACGATGTCGTCGACGTGGGTGTCGAGCCCCACCTCGGCACTGAGCAGATGCGCCTTGTCGCCGTAGCCGGTCAGCGACGGCGCGACCACCCGATGTCCCGCCGAGGCCAGCAACGGGACCACCCTCTCCCAGCACTGCCCACTGTGCCACGCACCGTGCACCAGCAGATACGTCGTCATGGTTTCGCTCCTCGCTGTGCTTCACACCGCCCCTCGCCTCGACGGGTCGGCGAGCGGTCGCCGCCGCTCGGCGGGCCGTGGACCAGGCTGGTCCCCGCGCGCCGACCGGACCAGGGCCCCCGTGATCCTGGGGGTGACAGGACCAGGAACGCGCGCCGTCGCGCGAATTAGAGTGGGGAGATGACCGGGGAACGCAATCCGCTGGGCGACTACGTGCGCGCCCGCCGTGAGCTCGTCACTCCCGAGCAGGTCGGTATTCCCGTGTCGGGAATGAGGCGGGTACCGGGCCTGCGCCGGGAAGAGGTGGCGATGCTCGCCGGCATCAGCGCCGACTACTACCTGCGACTGGAACAGGGCCGGGACCGCAACCCCTCCGTACAGGTCCTCGAGTCCCTCGCCCGGGTGCTGCGTCTCGACGACGACGCCACGGCACACCTGCTGCGCCTCGGCGTCGGCGCACCCCGTCGGCGTCGGCCGCGGCCGCGGCGGGAAACCGTGCCCGAGGGCATGGCGAAGCTCGTCGCCGCCCTTCCGCTGCCCGCGGTCGTCGAGGGCCGTTGCTTCGACGTCCTTGCCGCCAACGCCCTGGCGACCGCGCTGTCGCCGCGGCTCGTGCCGGGAGCCAACCGCCTGCGGGCGGTGTTCCTCGACCCCGCCGAGCAGGCCCTCTACCCGGACTGGGAGGACGCCGCCGGGGGCATGGTCGCCGGCTTCCGCCAGTCCGTCGGCACCGATACGGACGACCCTCGGTTCATCGAACTCGTCGGCGAACTCTCCCTCGCCAGTCCCCATTTCAGCCGGCTGTGGGCCCGCCACGACGTAGAGGCGTGCGAAGGAGCACCCAAGCACATCGACCACCCCCAGGTCGGCCGCCTACGGCTGAACCGGGAGAGGCTGGGCATCGGTGGCACGGCGGGCCAGACGCTCGTCGTCTACCACCCGGATCCCGGCACGGACAGCGCCGAAAAGCTGCTGCTCCTCGCCTCCGCCATACAGACACCGGCCGCGCCCCGGAACACGACCACCGGCGAACAGCCACGAGTGCACGCCGACCCGGGGTGAGTCCGTTCGCCGTCCGGCGGGCGGCGGCGATCGACGGCGCAACGGCCGCGCCGGGGCCGTTGGGTGCAGCCGCGAACCCCGCCCCAACGGTCCCCGGTCGGGATCAGTAGCCGTAGATCATTTTGTAGGCGACTTCGGGAAGGAACTGTCCGGCCGAGGAGCCGCTTCCGACACCGCAATTGCCGTCGGACTCACCCGGGACCTTGATCCACAGGAGCATCTCGGCGCCTCCCCCCAGTCGGGTGGGGGTGCCGATACGGCGGCCTGAGGGATTGCACCACTGGCCGTTGGAACCGTTGCCGTTGCGGCTGGTGTCCACGGCGAACGGCTTGGTGTAGCCGTACCGGGCGTTGAGTTCACTGTTCACGGCGTTGCCGTACGCGGTGTTCTCGGCTGTCGTCAGGTAGTTGGAGACGTTGAGCGAGAAGCCGTGGGCCTGTCGCAGGCCGGCTTCGTGGAGGCGCTGGGCCATGGTCGCAGCGCTCGCCCAGCCGGGATTGCCGGCGTCGAGATAGACCCAGGTGTGGGGAGCCCGGCGGTTGAACTCGGCGAGCGCGCCGGTGAGCATGGCCTCGCGTTCGTCGATCTGGGCCTGGTTCATGCAGCCGTAGTCCCCCAGGGAGTCCGGCTCCAGGACGACGACGGCCGGGCGGTCGGCGATCCCGCCCGCGAACTGGGCGACCCAGTCCGCGTAGGCGGACGGTGAGGAGGCTCCGCCCGCGGAGTGCCCGCCGCAGTAGTCGCGGTGGTAGATGTTGTAGGCGACGAGGATGGGCAGTTTGTCCCGGGCGTCAGCGGCTCCCACGTACGCGCCGGTGGCGGTGCCGATGGTGCCGCTCCAGGAGCCGAACCAGCGGGCCGTCGGGGTGTTGGCGATGGAGGCGCCGACCGCGGGCGCCCGCCCGTCGCCGGGGTTGGCGGCGACCCACCGCTTCGCGCTGGAGTCGGGGTCCACGTAGAACCCGTTGGTCATGGTCGTCGGGTCGGCCGCGTGGGCGGTCGGTGCGGCGGCGAACGCCAGCGGCAGCGAGGAGAGCGCTGCTGCCAGGGCGAGCAGTCTGCGGCGCATGACGGTACCTCGGTTCTCTGACGGGGATGCTTTCGATGGTCGGCGGTGAGGGTGGGGAGCGCTCCCGTCGGAAGCGCCCCCACGGCTTGGTCGGTCAGCAGGTCGAGTTGGCCTGGGTCAGGAGTCCGAGCCGCCACGGCAGGAGGTTGTAGTCGCCGCCCGCGTTGGGATTCAAGCCCTGGTAGAGGTACTGGAGCCGGCAGGCGGGGATGGTGAGCGTCTGGTCGTAGCCCGCGCGGATCATCTCGCCGTGGCTGATGTCCCGGGTCCAGGCACCGGCGGGGAACGTGACGTTGCTCGACCTGGCGAACGGGTTGCCCTCGGACGCGGCCAGGGGCGTCCAGGAGCCGGCGAGGCTGCTCGCGGACCAGGAGCGGAAGTAGCGCCGGCCGTCCGAGCCGATGGCCTCGACGAGGAGCAGGTACTGGTTGCTGCCCTGCACCTTGTAGACGTTGCTCGCTTCGAACATGGCGTACTTGGAGTCCTGGGCCGCGATGACGGTGTCGGTGAAGCCGTTGGGGAACTGGCCGACGGTCGTGCGGGAGCGGTACAGGTGGCCGTTGTCGTCGGAGGAGAACAGGTAGCAGTTGGCGCTGTCGCAGATCACCCACATGTCGACCCAGTAGCCGTTGCCGATGTTCTGCCGGATGATGTCCGGCATCGACGAGTAGAAGGTGCGCGGGGCGCTCCACCCGTTGGGATTGCTGATGTCCGGGTTCGTGGAGTACGAGGCGTTGCCGGTCTGGTAGACGAGGTACCACAGGCGTTGCGGCGCGTTGTAGAACACCTGCGGCGCGGCCCGGTAACCCGTGCCGATGGCGCTGCGGTCCAGGTAGTGGTGGGTGGCGGAGCCCGCCTGGGACCAGTCGCCGAAGTTCAGGTAGACCAGGTTGTAGCCGGAGGAGCTCGCGGTACTGGCGAACACGTGGTACTTGCCGTCGTAGTGGACGACCGTCGGATCCTTGATGCCGGCGATGTTGTGGGTCGGGTCCGGCTTCGGCGAGATCAGCGGGCCGCTGGAGCTCCACGAGTAACGGCCGGGCAGGGCGCGCGTGTCGGAGGTGCCGTCCGTGGCGGCGGGCGTGCCGCCCAGCGTCGTCAGCACCGCGTTGTACGCCGACTTCTTGGTGCCGTTGCGGTCGAACAGCAGGGGGTTCTCGCCGCTGCGCCAGGAGTCGCTGTCGCGAATGCCCCAGACGGTGATGCCGGTGCAGCGCGTGACGTTCATGCAGGCCCTGACCGTGTTCGTGTACGCGGTCGGCGACGCCTGCGCGATGTCGAGTTCGGTGATCTGGACGTCCACGCCGAGGGCGGCGAAGTTCGACAGCGTCGTTTGGAAAGTCGACGGCGGGCCGCCGGCGCCGAAGTGGGCCTGGAGGCCGACGCAGTCGATGGGCACGCCGCGAGCCTTGAAGTCGCGCACCATGCGGTACACGCCCTGGGTCTTGGCGGCGTTCCAGTCCTCGATGCTGTAGTCGTTGTAGCAGAGCTTGGCCGCCGGGTCGGCGGTCCGGGCCGTGCGGAACGCCTGCTCCAGGAAGCCGTCGCCGAGTACGTCCCGGAAGACCGAGCTGCGCAGCCGGCCGCTGGTGCCGTCGGCGAAGGCCTCGTTGACCACGTCCCAGGAGTGGATCCGGCCCTTGTAGCGGTTCATCACGGTGGTGATGTGGTTGTTCATCACGACGCGCAAGGTGTTCGCGTCCCTGATGGAGCCGACCCAGCCGGGCAGCTGGGAGTGCCACACCAGGGTGTGGCCACGCATGCGCTGACCATGGGACGTCGCACGGTTGACGATCTGGTCGGCAGGGCCGAAGTTGAACGAGCCGCGGGACGGCTCGGTCGTGTCCCACTTCATCTCGTTCTCGGGTGTGACCGACGTGAACTCGCGGTCCAGGATGCCGGTGTACGTACCGTCGCCGAGCCGGCCCGCGGACACGGCGGTGCCGAAGTACCGTCCGGACTGGGCCGCTTGGGTGCCCAGGGTGGAGGCCTGTACGGCGTCGGGCGCGCCGGTCGCGGTCCCGGGTGTCGCCAGGACGGTCGCGGCCAGCAGGCCCAGGACGGCGGTTCGGCGACAGCCGAGCCGTTTGAGCGGGTTCATGTTTCTCCCTGTGGGGTGGTGGGGGGTTGGGTGCTGCGGTCGGAGGAGCACTTCAGGGCGCGATCAGCTCGAGATCGCGGGAAGCGGACGGCGCCGCCGAGCCGGCCCTGGGGCCGTGTGCCGCCGTCGGAGGAAGCAGGGCGCCGGCGGCCGGGCCGGTCGCGGTCGTCAGTGCGCGCCGATGGCTCAGCATGTGATGCGTCCATGACATCCACGCATGCGGCGTTCTCCCTCTGTGGTCCAGCCGTCGGTGGTTGGAGTTGTCCGGAGGTGCCCTGCTGGTTCGCGCAAATTCGCGCGGGGAGGAGTCTCTGTTCTGTATGCGAAATTTCGAACAGGGATCGGCTTGTCGAGCATTCTGGATGATAGGAGGCCTATGTTCCCCGTCAATACCTCACGCACGAATCGCCATGGGCGCCGAAACATTCGAAGGGCTTGATCCGGTGCCCTCGCAGGTCAATTGCCCGGATGACGCAGTTGCGCCACCATCTCCGAGCCTATTTGGCCGGATCGTGGGGGCGGCTCGGCGACGGGGTTGACATGTTTGCCCGCACCTCTAGTCTCCGTGAGACTCCTATTTTCCGAATGACTCACGAAATTTCGAACCGTCCTGCTCTGCTCGTTCGTGTCATGGACGTGACATAGATCGTGGCCGGTTCCGGGCGGCTGATGGGCCGAATGAGGGCATGCGCACGGCGTGAGTGGTGCGGAGAGGGGAACCTGCGACTGAGGCAACTTCCAGCGGAGTCCAGAAGCAGGAGCGGAGAGCGATGGCCACTACGACCGGCGAGGCGCGGGCCGGGCTCTCGCAGCCCAGAAGTATCCAGCTGCCGGGCATAGTGCTCGGAGTGGGAATGGGCGGGTTCGTCGACGGCATCCTGCTGCATCAGCTGCTGCAGTGGCACCACATGCTGAGCAGCACCAACCAGGACCACATCGGCGTGAAGTACTACAACCCCCACACCGTCTCCGGCCTGGAGATGAACACGCTGTGGGACGGCATCTTCCACACCGTGTGCTGGCTCTCGGTCCTGACCGGGCTCGCCGTCCTGTACTCGAGAGTCACCCACAACCGACGGCGGGTGTGGACCTCCCCGGGTGCTGTGGGGCTGGATGCTCGTCGGCTGGGGCTTGTTCAACCTGGTCGAAGGCGTCCTGGACCACCACATCCTCGGCATCCACCACGTCCACGCCGGAGACGGCCAGGTGTGGTGGGACATCGGCTTCCTCGTCCTGGGCGCCTTGCTGGTCGTGGGCGGCTACCTGCTGCAGCGCAGCGGCCGGCCCTTCGATCAGAACGCGCCTTCCGGTCGGAGCGCGAGCCGGCGCAGCTGATGCACCACGACATGCCCGCCCACGGGCACCACGCGGGCAGCGGCCTCGTCGAGTGGCTGCTGCCGGCCCTCCTCCTGCTGACCGCTGCCGGTGCCTACGTGCTGCTCGCCCGCCGGGCCGGCCGCCGCAACCCTGGCCTGGGATGGAACCGGTGGCGGACGACCAGCTTCCTGACCGCCGTCGTCCTGCTCGGCGTCGCGTTGCTGCCGCCCGTGGCCCCGTTGGCGCACGAGGACTTCCGCGGCCACATGGTCCAGCACATGCTCATCGGCATGTACGCGCCGCTCGCGCTCGTCCTGGCCGCCCCCGTCACCCTCCTCCTGCGCACCCTGCCCACGGCCCGGGGGCGGCAGCTGACCGCCGTACTGCACAGCGCACCCTCCCGCGCGCTCACCCATCCCGTGGTCGCGCTGGCGCTGTCCACGGGGAGCCTCGTGGTCCTGTACTTCACCCCCCTCTACAACGCGACGATGGGCAACCCGGCAGCGCATTGGCTGCTGCACGCACACTTCCTGCTGTCCGGATGTCTCTTCGCCTACGTCATCGCCGGTCCCGACCCGGCGCCCGCGCGGCCGTCGGTGCGGGCCCGGCTGGTCTGCCTCGGTGTCGCGATCGCGGCCCATGCGGCGATCTCCCAGCTGATGTACGGCGGTTTCTGGGTGGACGTCCACGCACCCATCCACCAGGTCCGAACAGCCGCGGAGGTCATGTACTACGGCGGGGACGTCGCCGAACTGCTGCTGGCCGCCGCTCTGGTCGCCACCTGGCGCCCCGACCACCGGCGCCGCGTGTCGGGCGGCCTGCCTGCTTCCCGGCAGTCACCGGCGCCCACCTGATCAGCGGACGGCGCAGCCCCTGCCGGAGGGGGAGGGAGACGGCCGGTCTCGCTGATTCGGCCGGGTCGGGTACATGCTGGAGGAGTGAGCAGTGCACCGATCGCCGTGCATCGGCCGTCTCGTTCGGGCGGTCGACGCGTGACCGCGCACACCCACGGGCGGGACGAGATTCTCGGTGTGGCCTACAGCGACCAGGATCTGATCGTGTTCCTCGAGGGCGCGGGCATCCACGACCCCGACGCCGTCCTGGACGACCCGCGGTGGGTGGAGTGGCGCGGAGGCCACGCGCACGAGTGGACGGATTGACGCCTGCTGCGACCTGCTCGAACGCTGTAGGACAGGGACCGTCACCCACCGTGTACGGGTCCCCCGCCGGCCGGCCCGTTCGTCCGCGGCAAGCGGACCGGCGGAGGGACGAGGCGCTCCTTCACCACGTCGACAACACGATGGCCACCGTGGTGAGAACCGCGCAGACAGTCAGTGTCAGACCCAGACAGCGGCGTCGCAGCTGCTGGTAGCGGTGCTCGTACTCGGCGCGCAGGGACAGGCTGCGGGCCGCGACGCGCTCGAGATCCTGTCGGGCGCGTTGCAGACTGTCGGCGACGTAGTGGGATTCGATCTCCGTGCGCTGGGACGTCGTCAGCCACTCCATCGGCCGGACGAAGTCCCGCGCACGCTGCTCCGCTTCCGCGATCCGGGCCTGCCACAGCAGGTATCCCTCCACCGTGTTGCCGAGTTCGCTCGCGGTACCCCGCTTCGGCGGACCGCTCACCGCGTACCTTCGCCGGTCACGCGCGGACGCCGTGGGCCTCGGCTTCGGCCATCGCGATGTCGGGGTGGTGCAGGTCGAACGCCGGGGATTCGCTGCGGATCCGCGGCAGGGTGAGGAAGTTGTGGCGCGGCGGCGGGCAGGAGGTCGCCCACTCCAGGGAGCGGCCGTAGCCCCACGGGTCGTCGACGCCGACCGGTTTGCCGTAGCGGGCCGTCTTCCACACGTTGTAGAGGAAGGGCAGCATCGACAGGCCCAGGAGGAAGGAGCTGATCGTCGAGATCGTGTTCAGGGCGGTGAAGCCGTCGACCGCGAGGTAGTCGGCGTACCGGCGGGGCATGCCCTCGGCGCCCAGCCAGTGCTGGATCAGGAAGGTGCCGTGGAAACCGATGAACAGCGTCCAGAAGGTGATCTTGCCGAGGCGCTCGTCGAGCATCTTGCCGGTGAACTTCGGCCACCAGAAGTGGAAGCCGGCGAACATCGCGAAGACGACGGTGCCGAAGACGACGTAGTGGAAGTGCGCCACCACGAAGTAGGAGTCGGACACGTGGAAGTCCATCGGCGGCGAGGCCAGGATGATGCCGGTCAGACCACCGAAGAGGAACGTGACGAGGAAGCCCGTCGCCCACAGCATCGGTGTCTCGAAGGACAGCGAGCCCTTCCACATGGTTCCGATCCAGTTGAAGAACTTCACACCCGTCGGGACGGCGATGAGGAAGGTCATGAAGGAGAAGAACGGCAGCAGCACGCCACCCGTGACGAACATGTGGTGCGCCCACACCGTCACGGAGAGCCCGGCGATCGAGATGGTCGCCGCGACCAGGCCCATGTAACCGAAGACCGGCTTGCGGGAGAACACCGGGATGATCTCGGTGACGATTCCGAAGAACGGCAGGGCGATGATGTACACCTCCGGATGGCCGAAGAACCAGAAGAGGTGTTGCCACAGCAGTGGGCCGCCGTTGGCCGCGTCGAAGACATGGGCGCCGAACTTGCGGTCCGCCTCCAGGGCGAACAGCGCGGCCGCGAGGACCGGGAAGGCCAGCAGGACCAGGACACCGGTCAGCAGGACGTTCCAGGTGAAGATCGGCAGGCGGAACATCGTCATGCCGGGCGCGCGCATGCAGATGATCGTGGTGATGAAGTTGACCGAGCCGAGGATGGTGCCGAAGCCGGAGAAGGCCAGACCCATGATCCACAGGTCGGCGCCCAGACCCGGGGTGCGGACCGCGTCCGACAGCGGGGTGTAGGCGAACCAGCCGAAGTCGGCCGCGCCCTGCGGGGTGAGGAAGCCGGCCACGGCGATCGACGAGCCGAACAGATAGAGCCAGTAGGCGAACATGTTCAGCCGCGGGAAGGCGACGTCCGGAGCGCCGATCTGGAGCGGCATGATCCAGTTCGTGAAGCCGGCGAACAGCGGCGTCGCGAACATCAGCAGCATGATCGTGCCATGCATCGTGAACAACTGGTTGTACTGCTCGTTCGAGATCAACTGCAGGCCCGGACGGGCGAGTTCGGCACGCATGAGCAGCGCCATCACGCCACCGATCAGGAAGAACACGAACGACGTGCTCAGGTACAGCGTGCCGATCGTCTTGTGGTCGGTGGTCGTCAGCCACTTCACCACCACGTTGCCGGGCTGCCTGCCCTTCACCGGCAGTTCGTTCTGGTACGCGTCCTCGGCTGCTGCCGGTGCACCGTGGGGTTGGGATTCGTCGAGGGTGCTCAAAGGTGGTCCGTCTCTCGATGCTCGCGGTTCGCTCACGCCTTGACGTCAGCCACTCGACATCCTCGCGGTGAGAGGGACGGCGTTCACGCCCGGAGTAGTCGAGCATCGGCCGATCGCGTGACCGGGCCACCCGGACGGAGCAACGGAGCTCGCGTTGCCGTGGCCGTCGAGGTACCCGTCGAGACCGGCCGCTGGTCGCGGAGCCGGCATCGCAGGTTGCCGCAGGGCTGCGGTGGTCGTCGGCGGGCGGCGGTCGGCAGCTGTGCCGGCTGACCGTCCGGCGGTCGCGGCGGCCCTCGCCGGACACCGGCTGTTCCTCCGCGAGGTGCAGCCGGTTGCCGGGGGTGCGTGGCAGCGGCGTACGCTGGCGGTGACAGCCGGATGGGCTTCTCGTCGTCTGCCGTGCGCATGTCGGTCCTCTTGTGGGTCGACGGACGCGGGCAGTCCCCTTTGGATGGGGTTCTGCTGTGGCAGTGTACGAAGATCCGGCGCGGATGCTGACCGCGCTGACCCGGGCCAGTCATCTGATGGCGTTCGAGCAGATGCCCGCCGTGGTGGCCGCCCATGCCGAGCGCGCGGGCCTGGGCCGGACCAGCATTTTCCTGGCCGACCTGCAGGAGGACGTGCTGCGTGAGGTGACCGGTCGGGGCGTCAACGCGGGGCAGGGGGGCGAGGAGCTGCGCATCGACGGCACCCTGGCGGGCCGGGCCTATCAGAAGGGTCTGGGCGGTGCCCTCTCGGACGGCCGGGGACGGCACTGGGTGCCGGTGGTGGACGGCACCGAACGCCTGGGCGTCCTGCGCGTCGACACCACCGCGGACGGTGCGGCCGGCGGCGAGGCGCGGCAGGATCTCGCGTCCCTGGTGGGGCTGCTCCTGGTCTCCAAACGCAGCTACAGCGATTCCTACGCCCGGCTGACCCGTATCCGGCCGATGAGTCCGTCCGCGGAGATGCAGTGGACGTTGATGCCGCCCCAGACGTTCTCCGACGGCAGAGTGACGATCGCCGCGGCGATGGAACCGGCCTACGAGACGGCCGGCGACGCCTTCGACTACGCGCTGGCGGAGGATACCCTCCATCTGGCCGTCTTCGACGCCATGGGGCACGACACCGGGGCCGGGCTGACCGCGAATCTTGCCATCGCGACCTGCCGCAGCCACCGCCGACGCGGAGCGGGCCTCAGCGAGGCCGGGGACGCTGTGGAGGCCGCCCTGCTCGAGCAGTTCGACCACAGTCGCTACGCCACCGGCATCCTCGCCGACCTTCATCTCACCACCGGCCGACTGAGCTGGATCAACTACGGCCACCCGCCGCCGGTGCTGATCCGCGGTGGCCGCTGGACCACCACCCTGGCCTGTCGACCCACCCATCCGATGGGCACCGACCTCGGCCTGCGCGCAGTCGTCTGCCAGGAGCAGCTCGAACCCGGTGACCGGCTGCTGTTCTATACCGACGGCATCACCGAAGCCCGTGACGCGAAGGGGCATCTGTTCGGACGCGAGCGCTTCGTCGACTTCATCGTCCGTCAGCACGCCGACGACATTCCGCTGCCCGAAACCCTGCGTCGCCTGATCCACTCGGTCCTCCACTACCACGACGGGCGGCTCGAGGACGATGCGACGGTCCTGTGCTGTGCCTGGCACGGCGACGACGCCCGTGCCCCGGCCGCCCCGGGGGCGGGCAGGACCCGAAAGAGTCCGGACAGTGGGTGAGCAAGGGGCCTGCCGGGAGGGGTGATCAGCGGTGAGGAAAAGGGGTCGAGCGACGCTGATCGGCCTGGTAGCTTGCGGTGGACCGTGACACCGCCCGAGGAGGTGAGATCCATGAACGCTGTATCGACATGGGTGCTCCCCCCTCCCTTCACGGCCGGCGATTGACGTAGGTGTCGCCGGGAGCGCCTCGACAACTAGGCCCTTCCGAAAGGCAACACCTGTGCACTCTCCGCAGTTCACCGCCGAGTCGTCCTCGAACGGCATGGTCGAGCGCGACTTCACCGTGGGCGAGGTCCCCGGCGTTCTGTGGTCGCCGGCCTCCGGCGCCGATGGCGCGCCCCTGGTCCTGCTGGGCCACGGCGGCGGCAACCACAAGAGGCATCCGGCGATGGCGGGACGCGCTCGTCTTCTCGTGACCGGCTGCGGCTTCCATGCCGCCGTCATCGACGCGCCCGGCCACGGCGACCGGCCGCGCACCGCGCACGACGAGCAGGAGATCGCCGAGCTGCGCAGGGCGCAGGCGGCGGGCGAGCCGGAAGGCCCGGTCGTCGTTCGCTACAACGCCCGTCTGGCGGAGCTCGCCGTGCCCGAGTGGCAGGCGACCCTCGACGCCCTTCAGCAACGTCCCGAGATCGGCGCCGACGGGCCGGTGGGCTACTTCGGCATCGGCCTGGGCACCGCGATCGGGGTGCCGCTGGTGGCGGTCGAGCCCAGGATCACGGCCGCGGTCTTCGGCCTGATGTGGCCCGATGCCCTGGTCGAGACGGCGCGCCGGATCACCGTCCCGATCGAGTTCGGGCTGCAGTGGGACGACGAGCGCATCCCGCGCGAAGCCGGTCTCGCGCTGTTCGACGCCTTCGCGTCGAAGGAGAAGACGTTGCACGCCAACGCGGGCAAGCACGTCGACTTCCCCAGGTTCGAGGCCGACAGCGCGGTCCGGTTCTTCGCCCGGCATCTTGGCCGGGTGGTCACCTCACCGGCCTGAAGGTGAGCGGCAGCGGCGTCCGAACCGCGAAATCGGGCGCCGCTGCCGCGGTCCGTGTCGGGGCGGCACATCGCTCACCCGGGAGGAGGGGGCACTCGGGCGGCTTCGGCCGAGGGCCCTGCGCCATGTGTCTCGTTCGGAAAGACGCTGGATCGCTTGGCACCTCCCGCCTTACGGTGACGCCATGAGCAATCACTCCGAAGCGCCTGTCACGCCCGTCGAGGCCTTTGAACCCCCTTACTACGCGGCTGTGTTCACTACGGTGCGGACCCAGGAGCAGAGCGGTTACAGCGAGACCAACGCACGCATGGAAGACCTGGTGAAGGACGTCCCCGGGTTCCTGGGGATGGACCACGCCCAGACTCCTGGCGGACTGGGCATCACCGTCGGGTACTTCCGCGACGCCGACGCCCTCACGGAGTGGCGGCGCAACGTCGAGCACCGCGCGGCGCAGAAGCGCGGGCAGGCCGAGTGGTACCAGAGCTATACGCTGCATGTGGCGAAGGTGGAGCGGAGCCACGGGTTCACGCGAGCGCAGGTCCCGCAGATCCCGGCAGCAGGCTGACCGACTGCCGTCATGTCGGCGGCAGTTCCGTCGCAGAGTTGCATCGACGGGTCGGCGTGCCGTTCATGAACAGGATGCGGCCGGGGCAGAACCGTGGTGTTCTGCCCCGGCCGCACGGTCAGGCACTCGGGACGGCGGACGGACGGTCGTGCCGGTGCGCGTAGCGGCTGTCGGGGCGTCGGAGGCCCAGATGACCGCGAAGGGTCGTGGCGTCGTACGCGGTGCGGAAGACGCCGCGGCGCTGCAGTTCCGGGACCAGGCCTCGGGTGATCGCGGCGAGGTCGTGCGGGAGCGTGCCGGGGCGCAGCCGGAAGCCGTCCAGGCCGGCGGTGCGCCAGGAGAGCAGCAGGTCGGCCAGGTCGCCGGGAGTGCCGGTGAAGATCTCCGCGTCGGAGGCGAGCTCGCCGCCGTTCAGCTCGTCCAGCCGGGACTTGCGGCGGGCGGCGGCGCCCGGCTCGTCGTCCAGGAAGACCAGGAGATCCGCGAACTTCTTCAGGGGCCACTCCCGCTCGTTCCTGCCGATCCTCTCCACGGCCTCGCCGACCTGCGCGAGGATCGCCTCGGCGCCCGCGTGGTCGTGCGGTGTGACGTAGACGAGATCGGAGCCGCCCGCCGCGAACTCGTACGGGGTGGACGCGTGGGCGAGGCTCGTCACCACGGGTCGGCCCTGCGGAGGGCGGGGCGTGATCGAGGGGCCCTTCACGCTGAAGTACGTGCCCTCGAAGTCGATGTGGTGCAGCTTGTCGCGGTCGATGAAACGGCCTGTGGCCGCGTCCCGTATCTCCGCGTCGTCCTCCCAGCTGTCCCACAGCCGTCGGGCCACCTCCACCACGTCGGCGGCCTCCGCGAACAGGGGGCGCAGCCGCGCGGCTATCAGTTCCGGGTCGCGTACGTCCTCCTCCGTGAGCTGGGGCGTCGTGCGGCGGCCGAACAGGGCCGCGTCGGCGGCCCGTGCGGAGATCTGCGGGCGCCAGCCCGCGCGGCCCTTGCTGGCGTGGTCGAGCGTGGCGATGCCGATGGCGAGGTGGAACGGTTCGGTGTGCGTGACGTTCGTGGTCGGGACCAGGCCGATGTGCGTGGTGAGTGGGGCGAGGTGGGCCGCGAGCAGCACCGCGTCCAGGCTGCCTCTGACCTGGTCGGTGCGTTCGTCGGGCCGGTGGAAGGCGGCGGACTGGAGGCCGAGGGGATCCTCGAGGGTGACGAAGTCGAGCAGACCGCGCTCGGCCTCGGTGACCAGGTCTGCCCAGTACGCGGCGGTGAGGAGCTCGCCGGGCCGGGCGCCCTCGGCCCGCCAGGCCGCCGGGTGCCAGCCCGCGCCGTCGAGGGCGACGGCGAGATGCAGCGGGGTGCCGGTCATGACGCCTCCTTCTCACTCCGCACAGGCCGTTCGCCGGGCACGGGTCGCGTATCGCGTGCGGGAGCGTTCAGGCCCAGGTGGTCCCGCAGTGTCGTCCCCGTGTACTCCTGGCGGAACACGCCCTTCTCCTGCAGCAGCGGAACCACTCGGTCCACCAGGTCGTCGAGGCCGCCGGGCGTCAGATGGGGTACGAAGACGAAGCCGTCGGCGCCGTCGCTCTGCACGAAGTGGTCGATGGCGTCGGCGACGGTACGGGGACTGCCGACGAAGGTCTGGCCGCCGCCGACCTCGATGATCAGCTCACGGATGCTCAGACCCCGCTCCTCGGCGAGCTTCCGCCACCGCCGAGCCGTCTCGCCGCGGCCCTTGCGGAACACCGAGTGTCCCTCGAGGACGAGGGATTCGGCCTCGGGTTCGACATCGGGCAGCGGACCGTCCGGGTCGTACGCGGAGAGGTCTCGTCCCCAGACGGCTTCCAGATGCGCGATCGCGGTCTGCGGGCTCACCTGGGCGCGGGTGATCTCGTCGGCGTACGCCGCGGCCTCCTCGTCGGTGTCGGCGATGACGGCGGTGGCGGTGGGGAGGATCTTGAGCTCGTGTTCGGCCCGGCCGTGCCCGGCCAGGCGGCCCTTCACGTCCCGGTAGAAGTCGCGCGCCTCGTCGAGCCGGTTGTACTTGCTGAAGATGACGTCGGCGTCGGACGCGGCGAACTCGCGCCCCTGATCGGATTCCCCGGCCTGGATGATCACGGGGTGCCCCTGCGGGCCGCGCGGGGCGGAGAACCGCCCGGAGACGTCGAAGTGCGGGCCGCGATGAGCGAACCGGCCGGCTCCCGGCAGCAGGAAGTCCCCCGCCTTCGGGTCGGCGCGCACGTCGCCGTCGCGCCAGCTGTCCCACAACGTGCGGGCGACGTCCAGGAATTCGGCCGCGCGGGTGTACCGGTCGGACTCGGCGAGGAAGCCGCCGCGACGGAAGTTCTCGCCGGTGAACGCGTCGAAGCTGGTGACCACGTTCCAGGCGGCACGCCCGCCGCTGAGGTGGTCGAGGGTCGCGAGCCTGCGGGCCACGTCGTAGGGCTCGTTGAAGGTGGCGTTGACCGTGGCGGCCAGACCCAGGTGTGTGGTGACGGCGGCGAGCGCGCTGAGCACCGTCAGGTTTTCCGGGCGTCCCACCACGTCGAGGTCGTAGACCTGGCCCTTGTGTTCGCGTGGCCGCAGGCCCTCGGCGAGGAAGAAGAAGTCGAACTTGCCCCGTTCGACGGTCTGTGCGAGTCGGATGAACGAGTCGATGGCGATCTGGCTGCGGGATCGCGAGTCCGACCACACGGTCACGTTGTGGATGCCGGGCAACTGTGCCGCGAGGTGCACCTGTTTCTTCCCGGCCTGTGCTTCGGCCTTCTTTCCTGCGGCGGGCACTGTGCCATCTCCTTCTCCGAGAGGTTTCCAAGAGCGTGCACGGGCCGGTGCGCGCGTGCACAGGCCCGGACGCCGGTTTTCATGAGCCGTTCATGCCACTGAGACGTATCGCACCGCGTTCTCGAAGGCCACGCCGTGGCTCTTCACGTCGATGGCCACGCGGTCGCCGTCGGCGATGCGGAACCCGTCGTGGAAGCTGGCCTCGTCGGCGCCCAGAAGGACGTAGTTGACCAGGCCGGGCCGGCGTACCGCCGGGAACGAGAACAGGTGGTCCACCATGTCCTGCACCCGGTAGTACAGGGCGTCGCCGCCGCAGTCGAAACTGCCTTCCCAGGCCGTCGCGCCGTCCCGCACGATGGTCACCCGACCCGTCACCGTGCGCGGCGGTGCGCCGAGGAACAGCCAGGGCGTGAGAGCGGTGTCGCACAGCTTGCAGTACGGGTTGTAGCCGGGGTCCTGACGGTGCAGGCCGATGTCGCAGAGGTCGTTGCCGAAGGTGTAACCCGCGTAGTGCGGTCGGCCGTCGGCATCGTTGACGTAGACGAGGGCGACCTCCGGCTCCTCGATGAGAGCGACGGGACGGGCGGGGACGTCCAGTGTCTCGCCCGGCAGCCGCACCCAGTCGCCGAACCCCTTGAAGAACCACTTGGGCGGCGTGAACTCGCCGTCCACCGGAGCGCTCTGGCCACCCCACTTCTTCTTGTGCGTGCCCATGAACCCGCTCAGCAGGGCGTTGCCCGTGACCGTCGGCAGCAGCGGCGGCAACAGGCGCAGCTCCGGGTCCCCGGCCGCGACGGTGATCGTCTCCGCGCCCTCGGTGACGGCGGCCCTCAGGGCGGTCTGCGAGCCGTCGGCGGCGATGAACGCGGCGGCGAGCTGCCCGTCGGCCACCCGGTACAGGGTCTGCGGCGCGCTGGGCTCGGGCCTGCCGAAACCGACGTAGCGGCCGCCCCTGTGGACGGCCTCGAACAGGACGGGAGGAAGGGACTGGGACATGGGAACTCCTTGGGCGTTGTCGGGCGTCGGGGGGGTGTTGCCGGGTCGGGGCCGTCGACGGTCAGGGCTCCGGTACACGGGCGGGAACGCGAGCCGTCGAGTTCGTGAGGCCGGACAGCACCTCGCCGATCCGTTCGACCGCCTCGCGGATCCACGGCAGTTCGAGCGGGTCCGGCGCTGCCAGGGCGGTCGTGCGCCGCTCGTCCGAGTCGCCGTAGAGACGGCTGGTCGCCGCGCGGATCCGCAGACTGCTCCGGGGCTCCCCGAACGCGTCGGCCGGCAGGACGCCGACTCCGTGGCGTTCGAGGAGGAGGTGGGCCAGGCCGCTGCCGTCGCGCACGCCGTGCCGCTCCGCCAGGTGAGCGCGCAGGGGCTCGAAGTCCGGGTAGAGGTAGCAGGTGGCGCTCACGGGGTGCAGGGCCGCTCCCGCTCCGGTGAAGCGGTCGGCGACCGCGCGCACCACCGCCTCGTGCAGCCGGCGGCTTCGCGCGATGTGTTCGGTGATCTCCGGCGGCTCGCCGAACGCGTATGCGGCCGCGACCTGCACGGGCGCCGGCGGGCTGGACCAGATCTGGCTGGCGACGGAGACGAGGCGGGTGTGCAGCGCTCGCCCGATGTCACTGTCGGGCAACCGCGCCACGCCGGTGCGCCAGCCGCCGAGTGCCAGGTTCTTGGTGAGCCCGGTCGTGACCACGGTGCGCTCGGGCGCGTGCACCGCCGGGGAAACGGCGGGCCCGGAGGTGTCGTACACCAGGTCGCAGTAGATCTCGTCGGAGACGACGACCAGGTCCAGTTCGCGGGCCACGGCCGCGAATCGCCGCACGGTGTCGGGTGCCGCGACGGTGCCGGTCGGGTTGTCCGGCACCGTGACCACGACGGAGCGCGGGTTCCGCCCGGCCGCGCGCGCCACGGTGACCGCTTCGCGCAGCCGCTCCGGGTCGGGCACCCCGCCCTGGCCCGGCAGGATCGGCACGGGGACGGGACGGGCTCCCACGAGCCGGGCCTGCGCCGCGTAGCTGACCCAGCTCGGCACGGGCACGACCACGTCCCCTCCGATGGCGAGGAACAGGGCGAACAGAAGGGCCTTGCTGCCCGGCCCGGCCACGACGAGCCCCGGTTCGACGCCGAGGCCGCGTCGCTGCCAGTACCCGGCGGCCGCGGCGCGCAGTGCCGGGCTTCCGGCGACGGGACCGTACGCGTTCTCGTCGGCCGCGGCGGCGAGCCGTTCGCGCAACGCGGGGTGGACGGGCAGACCGATCTCCCCGCTCGTCATCGCCAGGACCCGCTCCCCGGCCCGTCGTCTGCGGGCCAGGACCTCGTCGGCGGCGAGGGTCGCCGACATGGAGACGGGTGCGGGTGTGGACATGGGCGCTCCAACGGACGAGGGACGTGACCGGGCGGGCGGGACGGACCGGGTGGGGGGGGAGCGACGGGTTTCGCGAGTCGCGGGCCCCGGAGGGGGTCGAGGAAATCGGGGCGGGGGAGCTGGGGGATGGCCCGGGCAGGGCGGGTGACGCGCCCGGACGGCGATCGGGACGGGAGATCGGGACGGGAGATCGGGACGGGAGATCGGGACGGGAGATCGGGGCGGGAGATCGGGGCGAGGGAAAGGGGGCGAGTCGGCAAGCGCCGAGGTGACGGGCCGGGACGGGGCGAGCCGGGGAGAGCTGAGGTGACGGGCCGGGACGGGGGCAGCTCAGGCCGGCGTGTATCGCCGGCGCAGCTCCGCCTTGCGGACTTTGCCGGTCAGGGTCTTGGGCAGGGCGGGCAACAGCTCGACGCGGTCCGGCAGGAAGCGTGAGTCGTGGCCCGCTTTCCTGACGTGGGCGCGGACTTCGTCGAGTGACGGGCCCGTGGCGCCGTTGGGCACCACGACGGCACAGATGTCTTCGACTCGGTCCCCGGTTCCGGTCTCGGCTCCCGCCGCCGCTGCCGTCCGCGCGGACGGCAGGCCCACCAGTGCCGCCTCGACGACCTGCGGGTGGCCGGCGATGACCGACTCCAGCTCCGTCACGGGAGCGACCAGGCCGTCGCGGAGGATGGCGTCACGTGCCCGGCCGATGATGCGGATGCCGCCGCGGCCGTCGTCCCGGGCGAGGTCGCCGGTGTCGAACCAGCCGTCCGCGTCGAGTTCCGCCTCGAACGCGTCCTCGCGGCGGTGGTAGCCGAGCGCGAGCGACGCGCCGCGCACTCTGAGGCGGCCCACCACGTCGCGTCCGCCGTCGCCGATGTCGGACGGGTCGATGCGCAGCTCCATGGCGTCGATGGCGCTGCCGTTGCTGTGGGCCGCCCAGTCCGTGGGGTCCGTCGGCCGGGTCATGGTCACCGGGCCGTTCTCGGACATGCCCCAGAGCGAGTAGGTGCGTGCGCCGAGCGACTCGTGGACGTCGTCGGCCAGTTCCCGGAGGACCTGCGCCGAACCGATCACCACATGGCGCAGGGTGCTCGTGTCGCGTCGATCGGCGCGCTGTGACGCGGTCACGTCCACGAGCGTCGCCGGTGGCCCGTACAGGAGCGTGGCGCCGTAGCGCTCCACCAGGTCGAGCAGCGCCTCGTTCCTGCGTTCGTCCTGGAAGGCGACGGTGCCACCGAGCAGCACGCTTCCGAGGACGCCCTGGGCGAAGCCCGAGTAGTGGACGAGCGGCGTGGACACGGCGGCCACCCAGTCGTCGCCGGGCCCGAAGGCGTCGACATATCCGCGTACGGCGGAGTGGACCGTGTTCTGACTGTGCAGGACGCCCTTGGAGGCGCCGGTGGTGCCGGAGGTGAACAGGACCACGAACGGTTCGTCGGCCGTCAGTGCCAGGCCGTCCAGGCCGCTCGGGCTCTCGAGGTCGCCGGCATCCGGACGCTGTTCCCGTTCGACGGCCACGAAGTGGTCGGCGAAGGAGCGCGCGCCCTCGGGCACCGGGCCGTCGACCACCATCACGTGCTCGAGAGCGGGGAGTTCGTCCCGCAACCGCGTGACGATGTCCGCCAACGGTGTGCCCGCCCACTGCGGGAGAGTGACGCACACCTTGGCCTCGGTGAGGCCGAGTCGGTGCCGCAGCTCGTCCTCCGGGCAGATGGGAGAGATCGGGCAGATGACGGCGCCGACGCGCATGCAGGCGAAGATCAGCGGCACCATCTCCCAGCGGTTGGGGAGCTGCACGGCCACGAAGTCACCCCGACGTACGCCGAGTTCGAGCAGGGCGAGGGCGAACCGGTCGGTGAGCCGGGCCAGTTCGGCGTAGTCGAGCGTGTCGGTGCGGGACTCGGCGACGCGGCGCCCCGCGACGGCGAGCCGACGCGGGTGCTCACGCGCGTGCCGGCGCAGATCGTCGAGGAAGGTCTCCTCCCGCCACCAGCCGTGGCGACGGTAGTCCGCTCCCCGCTCCCCGCTCGACGCGCCTGCCGGTACGGTGCGTCCGGTCGCCGACGTCCCGGCGGTCCCGGTGGTCGCGGCCGTCTCGGGGGGCCCGGCGGCCGTACCCGTCGTGGAAGCCCGGGCAGTGCCGGCCGCCGTAGCCGCCTCGGATGTCCTGGCGGTAGTGACTACCTTGGGAGCCCGGCCGGTTGAACCGCCTGCGAAGGTCTCGGTCTCGGTACCCGCCGCCCGCCCGGACGTCCCGGTCGTCGCGCTCATCGGCGGTCCTTCCGGCGGGCCTCGAGCAGCTCGGGCAACGGGTCGCCGGCCCGGGCGGAGGCGATGTCGAGCAGATCGCGGGTGTTCTGCCGTACCCGGTCGCCCACCCAGTCGAACACCCACTCCTTGCGGGCGTCCGCCGGGAGGTCGAAGGGGACGACCCGGGTGACGGCCAGGGCGGCTGCCCCGGCTCCGCCGATGTTGGCGATCACGCCGGGGACCAGCGCGGCGCCTGAGGCGGCCACCTTCTCCCGTGCCGCTGGGCTGGAGGCGAGGTTCGCGCCCTCGACCACCAGTCCCGGCCGCAGCCGGTGCGTGTTCTCGGCGGTGAGGGCGTGCTTCTGCGCGGCGAGGACCAGCAGGTCGGCGTCGACGTCGAGCCAGGCGTCCGGTTCGCCGGAGACGGTGACGTGCCCGGGCAGCCGGGACCGGTCTATCTCCCCGAACTCGTCGGTGACGGCGATCAGGTCGGCCACCGGCAGCCGGTCCGCGCTGATGGTGCCCCGCACGTCGGCCACGGCCACGACGAGGTGCCCGCGGTCCTCCAGGAACCGGGCGACCGAGCGGCCCACCGCGCCGAAGCCCTGCACCACGACCCGGGCCGGCTCCGTACGGCCGCTCGCCTCGAGGGCGGTGACCGCCGCGACTCCGACTCCGTGCCCCGTGACGTCGATCAGGGGCTCGTAGTAGGTGCGCCAGTCGATCGGCATGTCGGGGGCGCCGAGCCGGTAGCGCGGGTCGTAGCCGGCCTCGTCGAAGAAGACGGCCCGGTCGGCGGGGGTGACGCCCATGTCGATGCCGAGGTGGATGCCGCCGTGCAGCAGCGGTTTGACGGTGCGGCCGAAGACGCGGAACGTCTGCTCGCGGTTACTGCCGTCGGAGACGATGCCGCCCTTGGCGCCGCCGATGCGCAGGCCCGCGAGCGTGAACTTGTCGGTCATGTCGCGGGCCAGGCCCGCCACTTCCTCCTCGGTGACCCCGGGCGTCATCCGCACGCCGCCCATGCCCAGACCGTCGACGAGGCTGTCGACGACCACCCAGCCCCTGACGTCGCCACCGCTGCCGTTGAGGTGGACGGTGAACGCGGGTTCCTGGTCGTTTTCCGGCACACTCATGGCCAAGTCCTTCGTACGTAGAGGGTGTGAGGGGGGAAGAGAGCGGACGCTGCGTCCGCGCGCGGCGGCCGTCACCGGTAGAGCTGCGCGAAGCCCCGCAGGATCTCCAGGCCGTCGCTGCGGAACTCCAGGTGGGCCTGGGAACCGAAGATCCGTCCGTCGTCGGAGCGCAGGAACTCCACGGGCGCGTGCTCGGAGCGGCCGATGGAGCGGAAGCCCGCCGGGGCCTCCTGGAGGTAGAGGGTGTGCCGGTGGAAGACCGTCACCGTCGGCTTCACGTGGGTGAAGAGCGGCTCTTCCTTGTCGACCTGCGCCTCGTGACCGCCGACGCGCTGCGGCCCCTCCACGAGGCGGCCGCCGGCCGAGACCGCGAGGATCTGCATACCGCCGCAGATTCCGAAGACGGGGACGTCGGTGCTTGTCACGAGGTCGATGAGGGGCCGGTAGTGGTCGCGATCGTAGGCCCGCACCTTGGTGCCGCTGAGGACGATCGCCTGGTAGCGGCCGTCGAGCCGGGCGGGCACGGAGGCCGCGTCGACCGTATCGGTCGCCGAGCCCAACTCCTCGAACCTCCCGCGGAGTTGTTTCAGGGACAGGGTTCCGTTGTTGACGACCAGTACCCGGGGTTGCGCCACGTGTTCGCTCCTCAGATTCGCGTGATGACGGTGCCGGTGCGGGCGGCGAGCAGGTCGGTGACGGGTGCGCTGCCGATGACGACCCGCTGTACGCCGTGCCCGAGTGCCTCGCCCGCGGCCCGCAGCTTCTTGCGCATGCCGCCGGTGGCGCCCTTGTCACGGAATCTGGCGGCCGCCTTCTCGGTGATGCGGCGCACCGGCTCCCCGTCGATCAGCAGGTGGGCGACGTCCGTGACGAGGACGAGGTCGGTCGCGCCGGTGGCGCCGGCGACGGCGGCGGCGGCCCGGTCGGCGTCGGTGTTCACCTCCTGGCCCGCTGCGTTGCGGGCCAGAGGGGTGACGAGGTAGGCGTGGCGGGGTTCCAGGTTCTTCAGCGGCGCCGGGTCCACGCCGGTGATGGGACCCACCAGGTTCTCCAGCTCGACGAGCTGTTTGTCCCGCCACCACCAGCGCTCGCCGTCGCCGGCGCTGACCAGGCCGTCGCTGCCGAGCAGCCGTTCCGCGGCGACGCCGCGCCGTTCCAGTCGGCCGAGGACGTCCTCGGCCAGCTCGGCGCTGACGGTCTTGATGTCGGCGATGACCTCGGGCGTGGTCCAGCGGCTCTGGTTGCCGTACCGGTCGCGCAGCACCGCCGACGGCTCGCTGTAGCGGGGGCTGAGCCTCTTCAGCGGCTTGGACCAGCCGTGCACGAGGATCAGCGGACGGTCCTGGCCGTGCCGGGCGAGGTCGTCCCACCACGCGCCGTCGAGGTCGTCGAGGCAGCTGCCGCCGAGCTTCACCACGGTCGGCGGGCGGTGGTCCGGCCGGCTCACGCGGGCATCACCGGCTGCATCGTCAGGCCCGTCTCCTCGGGCAGTCCGAACCGCCTGTTCACGACCTGCACGGCCTGGCCGGCGGCACCCTTGACGAGGTTGTCGAGGGCGGCGAGTACGACGATGCGGCCGCCCGCGCCCTGGTCCTCGTCGAGCAGGACGGTCACGTCGCAGAAGTTGGAGCCGAGGACGGCCTGCGGGTCGGGCACCGGGATCATCGTCTCGGCGTGCCGCCGCACCCGCACGAAGGGGTGTCCCTTGTAGAAGCGCAGATACGCCCGTTGCAGTTCACGCTGGTCGACGCTCTGGTCGGTGAACACGTAGGAGCTGGTGAGCAGACCGCGCACGTGGGACACGCCGTACGCGGACATGCTCAGGGAGCCGAGGGTGCCCGGCTTGGCGCGCCTGAGGAAGTCACCCACCTCGGCGGCGTGCCGGTGCCCGGTGGGGGCGTACGGGGCGATGGCCCCGCTGCGGAAGGGGTGCAGGTCGGCGGTGCGCAGCTGGAGGCCGCCGCCGCTGGAGCCGCTCTTGCCGTCGACCACCACGGTCCGCAGCTCCAGGCCGAGGCCGAGGGTGAGCGGGGCGAGCCCGAGGGTGATCGCGGTTGCGTAGCAGCCGGGCAGCGAGATCAGCGCGGCGTCCGCCAGCTGGTCGCCGATCAGTTCGGGTACGCCGTACACGAATCGGTCCGCGAGGTCGGTACGCCGTTTCACCTTCGGGTACCAGCGGTCGTGCAGCTCGGGGGTGCGGATCCGGAAGGCGCCGCTGAGGTCCACGACGGCCGGGACCCGGTCGGCGAGCAGTCCGGCCAGCTCCGCCGAGACCGGCGCCGGGGTGGCCAGGAAGACGACGTCGCACTCGGCGGCGATGTCCTCGGTGACGGGCCGCACGGTCAGGCCGTGGTCGATGCGCAGATTCGGGTGAAGTTCGGCCGGGCGTCTGCCGATGTGGGAGGAGCCGCCCAGGAAGGTCAGCTCCAGGTCCGGATGTTGGGTGATCAGCCTGATGAGTTCGCCGCCGGCGAGCCCCGAGGCGCCCACGACTCCTGCGCGGATCATGCGAGCAGCTCCTGCACGTAGCGGCCGATGGCCGACGGGATGTCCGCGCCGGTCGCCGAGGCCACGGCCCGGAAGCCGGGAGCGTGGTTGACCTCGTTGACGACGGGCCCGTCGGGGGAGTGGAAGAGGTCGACCCCGTAGATGCCGGGGCCGAGTTCGGACACGACCTGGTCGATGATCTTCAGTACGTCGGGGTCGTGGGCGACGGCGCGGCTGCTGTTGCCGAGAGCCGCGTTGTTGCGCCAGTCGGCGCCGCCGCTCTCGAACTCCGCGGCGGCGACCAGCTCGCGTCCGACCACGAGGCAGCGCACGGACGTGCCGCCCAGGTACGGCTCCACCAGGCACGCCTGCTCGAAGGCGTGTCCGAGGTCCTCGACGTAGTCGTACACGGACTGGGCGGTGTCGGCGTGCCGGATGAGGGTGACCCGCTTGCCCATGCCGCCGAAGACGGGCTTGAGGACCAGCGGCAGGGGCAGCTCGTCGAGTGCCTGCTGGAAGTCCTTGCGGGAGAGGACCAGCCGGAAGTCCGGCACCGGTACGCCCGCGGTGCGCAGCAGCGCGCGCAGGACGGCCTTGTTCTCACAGGCGTGGATCGCCCGGGCGGTGTTCAGGGCGGGCACTCCGGCCGCCTCCGCGAGGGTGGCGATCAGCCCTCCGCGGGTGTAGCTGCGACTTCGCACCAGCAATGCGTCGTAGCCGAGGAGGGACGGCGCGTCGGGCCCGCCCAGACCGAGGGACTCGTCGTTGACCCAGTCGAGGCGCAGGCCGAAGGCCGGGGCGGCCTCGATCAGCCGGCGTTCCTCCCAGCTGATCCGGTCCGCGACGACGGCCACCGTGCTGCCCATGTCACTGCCCCCAGTCACGGAGCTGCACCTCGACCATCTGAAGTGTCAGTCGGCCGTCCTTGATGTCCTCGACGCGGAGCGTGAGGATGCATTCGGGGCAGGACAGGGTCTCGCCCTGGAGGACGGGCGGCACGGTCAGGCCGGTCTCGCACTCGGGGCAGGTGCCGGTGAGGGTCGCGCTGGGCATGGGTCAACTCCGTTGTTCGTGTGACGGGTCGGTGGTGGAGGCGGGGCCGGGCGGCCCGGGCGGGACGCGGACCCGGCTCCCGGAGAGGGGGTTCAGGCGGGCCTGAAGTCGATGGCGGCCTTGCGGATCGCGTCCCGGTCGAGCAGCGGACGGCCCTGACGCTCCTGCTGTCGGCCGAGCCAGGCCGTGAAGGCGTCGATGTCGACCGAGACGCCCGAGTCGGCGAGGGCCCACTTGACGAGGGCGGGGGTGAGTCGCGTTCGCACCAGCAACTCACGGCTGTTCCCGACCAGTTCGGCGGGCAGTGTCTCGTACGCCTCCGGATGGCTGAGCTGGCCGGGCAGCTCGTAGGCGAAGGCGTGCGGTGTGGTCGGCCCCGACTGGAAGGCGTCGCCGAGTCCGGCCCCTTCGAGCGCGACGCGCGACAGCTCGGTGAGGTGGGTCAGATCGAAGCGGGTGTCCCCATGGATGACGCGCAGCGAGGTCAGCAGCTCGGCCAGTGGGGCGTTGCCACCGCGTTCGCCGATACCCCCGACGGTCGCGGAGACCCACCGCGCGCCCGCGCGGACGGCGGCGAGGGAGTTGGCGACGGCCATGCCCAGCATGTTGTGCGAGTGGATCTCGATCTCGGAGCCGTCGATCGCGGTGAGGTCCGCGATCACCTTCTCCATCTGCCACGGCGAAAGATAGGCGACGGTCTCCGCGAGCCGGAACCGGTCCGCTCCCGCCTCGAAGCCCGCGGCGACGTAGGGCACGAGCCGCTCGCGAGGGGTGCGGGCGCCGTCCTCGCCGCTGAAGGTGACGTGGAAGCCGCGCTCCTTGGCCTGCGTGATGGCCGAACGGGCCAGTGTCTGGAGGAACTTGGCACTGGGCGAGCCGAGTTTCAGCCGGGCGTGCTGCTCGGAGGTGGGGATGGAGTACATGACGTGTCGCACCCCCAGGCGTTCCGCCTCGTCCAGGGCCTGCGCGACCTGCCGGCGGTCCCGGACGACGACGAGCGTCATGCTGCGCTCGGGACCGACCGCCTCGTGGGTGGCGAGGACGAGGTCCGCGTCCTTGGCGTCCGGTCCGGACACCATGCCCACCTCGACCAACTCGACGCCGGTGCGCACCAGGAGGTCCGCGATGACCGCCGCGTCCTCGGGACCGAACTCGACGCCCGCCATGTGGGCCGAGTCCCGCAGGGTCGCGTCGGATATGTGGGGCAGCTCCGGCGATATCTCGGGATTTCCTGCTGCTGCCATTTCCTTCGCTCCTTATTTCGGAATGGCCGGTCTGGTGCTGCTGCCAAGCCTCCGCCGCACGGCAGGGAAGGGCAAGATCTTTTGTGTCAGGTCTCTGTGGGGGAATGTCAGGGACTGTCAGGAGGGAAAGCAAGTGCAAATGCCGCGTGCGGTGTACGACAATTCGGCGGGCCCGAACCGCCATTGCCCCGACCGGCGTTCTACTGTGCGGCCATGGATCTCTTCTCGCTGCCCCGGCTGGGGGTCGTCGTCCCGCCGGAGAACCCGACTGCCGAACCGGAGTTCAACAGCCTTGTCGGCTCCGGCATGAATGTGTACACGTCCCGTTTCCCGGTGACTCCCGGAATCGGGCTCCGGGAGATGCTGGACCTGTACAACGAGGTGCTTCCCGAGACCCTCGGCAACTTCGGCGGCATGCGCCTGGACGCCGCCGTGGTGGCGTGCAGCGCGTCGCACTATCTGCTCGACCCCGAGGGCGATCGCGCCTACTGCGCCGAGCTGTCCGCGCGCGCGGGCTTTCCCGTGCAGTCGTCGACGCAGGCCATCCTGGCCGTGTGCGAGGCACTCGGGGTGACCCGTCTGACGCTCGTCTCCCCGTACCAGCCATGGCTCAGTGACACGTCCCTGGCCTTCTGGGAGCGGGCCGGCCTCACGGTCGACGGCCTGCTGCTGGTACCGGCGGCCACCGATCCCGCCGGGGGCGAGCACTACGACCCCTACGAGGTCAGCACCGGGGCGATCCTGCGGCGTATACGCGAGCACGGGCTCCCCGACGACACCGCCGTGCTGTTCACCGGTACCGGCATGGGTACCCTCGCCGCCCTCACCGAGCTCGCCCGGGAGCAACCGCACCGCACGCTGCTGACCTCGAATCTCGCTTCGGCCTGGTGGGCGCGGCGTGCGGTGGGCGGCGGCGCCGAGGAGACGCATCCGCTGCTACGGCGCCTGGAGCGCGGGGCCGCGTGAGGTCCCGGCCGTCCGTGCGGTCCGCCGGGCGGGCCCCGGGGCGCGGTGAGCGCCTCGGTGGCGCTCCCCGGGGCCTGCCGTCGGCGGACGTGTCAGCCGGCGGACGGCTCGGGCACGGACCAGGCGTAGCCCAGCCGATAGCCGACCCCTCGCACGGTGATGATCCAACCGCTGGAGCCGAGTTTCGCCCGCAGGCTGCTCACATGCGTGTCGATGGTGCGACTCGTGTGCACCCAAGTGTTTCCCCAGACCCTCGCCATCAGCTCCTTGCGGGTCACGACGGTCTCCGGATCGGCCGCCAGGGCGTACAGCAGCTCGAATTCCTTCGAGGTGACATCGACGAGCCTGTCGTGCAGGCGCACTTCCCGGGTCCGCGGATCGATGTGCAGCGGGCGCAGTGTGATGCTGTCCGGGAGGCCGGATCTCGGGCGGGAGCGCCGCAGCACCGCCTCGATACGGGCCCCGATCTCCCGGAATCCCCAGGTCTTGACCACGCAGTCGTCCGCTCCCGCTCGCAGGGCGAGGACGCGTTCCAGTTCGTCGTCGAGATCGGTGACGGCGATCACGGGGGTGTCGCTGCCGGCCCGCAGGGACCGGCACAGCTCCACTCCGTCGATGTCGGGCAGCTCCAGCGAGAGCAGCACCAGGTCGGTGTCGCGGCACGCCGACAGCGCGCGCGCCCCCGTGTCGACGCTGCGGGCGGTGTATCCCTGCCGGCGCAGAGCACCCACCATGGTCGCGGCGGTGGAGGCGTTCCGCTCCACCACGAGCACGTCGGTCATCTGTTCCACCCCTCTCCTCTTCGGCTTCCCGTCAGCTCGCGGCCTCGGTGAGTTCGGCCGGTGCCGCGGAGGCGGTGCCGGGGGCGCCGGGGAGGTGCTGGTAGACGTACGCGGCCGACGCCATGGTCATGTGGCGGTGCCAGCCGGGGAAGGAACGGCCCTCGAAGTCGAGGACGCCGTAGCGTTTCTGCAGGGCGTCGACGGTCGCCCGGGCGGCGATGTGGCCACGTACGAGCCGCAGCACCTCGTCCACCCTCGTCGAGGTGAGCGTGGTGATCCAGTACCGGGTGCGCTGCCGGCCGTCCGGGGCGGGCCGCTCCAGGATGCGGTACCTGGGGGAGTCGAGCTCGTCGCGCGCGCCGAGCATCGGCAGCCGTACGGTGGTGGCGTAGGTGTGGACCGGCGCCGCCTTCGCGCCGCCGTCCGCGGTCTGCCGGATCATCACGTGCGTCTGCCGGGCGTGCCGCACGTTCATCAACTCGCCGACGGTGCTCACGAGGGGCGCGCGCCGGCCGGCGAGGACGAGCTGGTCCGCGTCGACCTCGCACACCACGTCGAGACGTTGCCGGGCGAGCCCGGCGAGTAATCCGCCCGCTTCGTCGGATCGCGTCAGGTCGAGGACCCAGGGGGCGCGGGGCAGCCGGGGCCGCGCCGCCACGTCCGCGGCGAAGTCGAGGACGTGGGCGCCCGCGGGTTGTCCGGTCTCCGTCTCCGGTATGCGCGCACGGCGTCTGCGCTCCGGGTCCGAGCCCCAGGGTCCGCCGAGCACGAGGCTCCAGTCGACGGGGAACGCGTGGGTGTCCGTGGAGAGGAACAGGCCCATCGCCCGCTGGCAGTTGAGGGTGCGCCCGGTGGTCGCGTCCCGGCGGCGGTGCACGCCCACCGAGTGCTCGCCGCGCTTGGGGATGACGAGTTCGGCTACGGTCCAGGCGTACGGCGCCGCGTTCGCGGTGACCCGCAGGGCGAGTCTGTGGCGTACCGGCTCCCAGTCCCACGGGCTGGCGGTGACGAACTGGCGCAGTCCGTGCGCCGCGGCCGTGGGTAACGCCGCCGCCCGCGCCATGTTCTGCGGGGTCTTCCTGCCGGAGAGATGGGCGAGGGCCCAGAGATATGCCTGGGCCCAACGGCGTTGCTCGGCCCGGTGAAACGGGCTGAAAATCTCATCCACGAATGTCTGGATGTCAGTTCCATTGACCGGCGCGGCCGTGTATGCCTCGCTCGACGACATCTGGTGCTGTCCCCCTCGTAATCGAATCGCTTACACCCAGTGGGTGCATGGCACATCCGTACGAGGCACAAAAATACCGTCCAGGTCGGCAAATGTGTGGAGCGGTCGTTTACTTTGTAACTTCGCGGCCTGAACAGTGGAAACGCGGACCGGGCGAATGGTGCGTGATGCGACGGGGACGAGTGCGGGCACTCTGACCCTACGGGACGAGCGTCCTGCCCTTGCCCGGTAATTGTCAAAAGTTTATGAACGCTTCCCGATCGAATGCGGAGACGACTTCGCGACCCCTGATGCGCAAAGGCGCGAGGCGGCGCGCGAGTGGCCGCCGAAGGCCGGGGGACGTACCTTCGGCGGCCGTCACGGGAATCCGGGCGGAAGGCCGGATCAGGAGGGGACAGGCCGGGCCGAGCGCGTGCAACGGGCCGGCCGGGCGAGTGGACGGACCGGAGGGGTCGGGCCGGACCGGAGCCGGCTCGCCCTCCCGCGGCGGCCTAAGGTGCCGGCTGCTTCGCGGGGAAACCGTGACTGCGGGCGAACAGGACGACTCCGAGTACGGGCAGCAGGAGCAGCAGCACGGTCCAGGGGAAGGAGTCGCTGCCGCTCAGGTCGAGCAAGACGCCGCCGATGACACCGCCGGCCGCCATGGCGACGTTCCAGAGCGTGACGAGCATCGCCTGGGCCGCGTCCGCCGACTCACCGCCCGCCTCGCCGACCGCGGTCTGCAAGAGGGTGGGCACGCCGCCCCAGCCCAGGCCCCACAGGACGCACGCGAAGTACACGAGGCCGGTGTTGTCGGCGAGGACGGCCAGTAGCGCGGCGGCCACCGCGACCGACAGCGCGCTGGCGACGGTGAGCTGTCGCAGCCGGTGGTGGATCTGGGCGCCGACGATCCAGATGCTCGCCAGCGACGCGGCGCCGAAGGCGAGGAGCACCAGGTCCGTGTCGTCGCCCATGCCCAGGTCGTCGAGGAACGTGGCGATGTAGGCGTACAGGATGGTGTGGGCCAGGACGAACACGAGGGTGACGAACAGGACCGGGGTCACGCCTGGGATGCGCAGGGTCCGCAGCATCTTCGGCCGCTCGCCGCGTCCCTGCCCGGGGTAGTCCGGCACGGACGCCGTGATCCACAGCAGAAGCAGCACGGTGAGCGCCGTCATCGCGAGGAACGCCACACGCCAGCCCAGCGCCTCGCCGAGGAAGGTTCCGGCGGGTACGCCGAGGGAGAGCGCGACGGGAATCCCCGCCATGGCGATGGCGATGGCCTTGCCCTGGAGGTGTACGGGCGCCATACGCCGGGCGTACCCGGCCAGCAGCGCCCACGCCAGACCGGCCGCGACACCCGCGACGAACCGCGCCACCATCGTCAGCCCGTAGACGGACGACACGGCCGTGACGGTGTTGGCGACGGCGAAGCCCGCCATGGAGGACAGCAGCAGTCGCTTGCGCCGCCATCCCGCGGTGGCCGCGGTCAGCGGGATCGCCGTGAGGGCGGTGCCGATCGCGTAGATCGTGACCGTCTGCCCGGTCGCGGACTCGCTCACCTGAAGGTCGTCGCTCATCGCGGGGAGCAGTCCCGCGGGCAGCGTCTCGGTGAGGCTGGTGATGAATACGGCGGTGGCGAGGGCGAGCAGGGCGAGAAGCGGGAGTTTCTGCTGCTCCTCGCCTCCGCCCCTGGCTCGCGGTGCCGCGGCGGAGGCTGCCGCGGTGTCGGGTGCGGTGCTCATGTGGTGTGCTCCGGATCTTCTCAGGACCTTCGGGGACGTTCAGGAGTGGTCAGGGGCATGGGGCTCAGGGGGCGTTCCGGGACGGCGGCATCCGGGCTCCGGTCCTCGGGCGTGGGCTCGGCCGGGCCGGGCGTCCGTCACGGCCGGCTGAGCCCACCGTCGACAGGCAGCCGGGCGCCGGTCGTGAAGGTCGCTTCCGTGGCGAGGAAGAGTGCGGCGCGGGCCACCTCCTCGGCGGCTCCCAACCGGCCCAACGGGGGCAGGGACCCGGCGCCGCCGGGCCCCTCGATACACCCCGGGGCGACGGCGTTGACACGGATGCCGCGGGCGACGAGCTCGGCGGCCAGCGCCTGCACCGCGGCGGCCGAGGGAGCGGAGGCGGTGAGGACCACCGCGCCCCCGTCCCGCAGACGCGGCAGCAACGGCCGCGCCGTCGGCACGGAGTCGACGAAGAGGAGGTCGACGTCGCTCTCGTGGTCCGGGCCGGTCCCGACGGCGGCCGGTTCGACGACGCGTGCGGCGGAGCCCAGCTCGGCGCCCGCCCGAAGGCGCTGCTGCGGGGTGCGGGCGGTCAGCAGGACCGCCGCACCGCCTTCCACGAGACGCTTGGCGATGGCAAGGGCGATGCCGGTGGCCTCACCGACCACCAGAGCCTTCTTGCCCGCGTACCTGGTCATGTCCGCCGTTCCCTCCCGCAGGTGCGTTGCCGCAGAGTGCGCGCTGTCACTCGTCGACGACTGTCGCCGAAGGCGCTTCGGGGAACCTTCGGAACGGCTGACGGTCCGCTGCGGCCGCCCTCGGGCGGCGGCGGGGAAGTGTGCGGCGACCAGCGGTCCCCGGACGGAACCCGGCGCCATGTACGGTGACCCACATGCGGTTTGGGGTGCTCGGGCCACTGGTGGTGTGGGACGACGAGGGTGGGACGGTCAGGGTTCCCGAGATCAAGGTCCGGGCGTTGCTCGCGGACCTGCTCGCGCACGAGGGGGAGCCGGTCTCCGTGGACCGCCTCATCCACGACCTGTGGGGCGACGAACCGCCCGGCAGACCGGCGGGAGCCCTCCAGGCCAAGGTTTCGCAACTGCGCAGGGTCCTCGGCCGCGACCGGGTGGTGCGGCAGCCCCCGGGCTACCGGCTGCGGCTCGACGACGACGAGGTGGACGCCGTCCGCTTCCACGCCCTCGTGGCCGAGGCCCGTCCCCTGGCGGACCCGGCGGCGCGGGCGGCGCTGCTCACCGAGGCGCTCGGCCTCTGGCGGGGCCCCGCGTACGCGGACTTCGTGGACGAGGAGTTCGTGCGGGGGCCCGCGCAGCGTCTCGCGGAGCAGCGGCTGTCCGTGTCGGAGGAGCAGGCGGAGGCACGTCTGGCGGCGGGAGACCACGCCCTGCTCGCCGGAGAACTCGGCGGCCTCGTGGCGCAGCATCCGCTGAGGGAGCGGCTGCGCGCCGCGCAGATGCGGGCGCTCTACCTGACGGGGCGGCAGAGCGAGGCCCTCGCCTCGTACGAGGACCTGAGGTCCCGTCTCGCCGAGGAGCTGGGCGTCGACCCCAGCCCCGAACTCGGCGCCCTGCACCAGGCGGTGCTCCGCCAGGACCCGGTGCTGATCCCCGCGGTGGCGGCGGCCGACGAAGCGGGCCGCGGACACGGTGCGGTCGGCACACCTCTCCGCTCGAACGCCGCGGAGCCCGTTCACCCCGGGCGACGCCTGCCGGTCGCGCCCGCGGACCCGTCCGCCACGGGTGTTCACTCGAACCTGCCCGTCGCGCTCACCCCGCTCGTCGGCCGCGGCCGGGCCCTCGCCGACCTGTCCCGGCTCCTGGGCACCGCTCGGCTGGTGACCGTCACCGGCCCCGGCGGCGTCGGCAAGACCCGCCTGGCCTTGGCGGCGGCGGAAGCGGCGGAGGATGGAGCGGCGGCCGATGGTCGGCCCGACGGGATCTGGCTCGTGGAGTTCGCCGGAGTCCGCGCCGGCACCGCCACCGACCTGGCGCAGGTCGTCGCCACCGTGCTGGGCATCGGGGACGCCCCGTCCTCCGCGCCGGGACCCGGCGCCGGCGCGGCCACCGGCGGACCGTCACCCGTGCACCGTCTCGCCACCGCCCTGCGGGACCGCCGTACGCTGCTCGTCCTGGACAACTGCGAACACGTCGTCGACGCCGCCGCCGACCTCGTCGAGTCGCTCCTGCGCACCGCCCCCGGCCTGCGCGTGCTGGCGACGAGCCAGGAGCCGTTCGGACTGGCGGCCGAGGCCGTGTTCCTGGCCGAACCCCTCCCGACCGCCGACGCCGTAAAGCTGTTCACGCAGCGCGCCGCCGCGTCCGCCCCCGGGTTTCCGCTCGACCCGGACAGGGCCACCGCGTCCGACCGTGCCGCCGTCGCCGAGATCTGCCGTCGCCTCGACGGCATCCCCCTCGCCCTGGAGCTCGCGGCCACCCGGGTACGGGGCCTGGGCGTGCGGGAGTTGGCGGCCCGGCTCGGATGCCGGTTCCAGCTCCTGACCTCCGGGCAGCGCGGCGCCCCCGCCCGCCAGCAGACGCTGCGGGCGGTGATCGACTGGAGCTGGGAGCTGCTCAGCGCCCCCGAGCGCATCGTCCTGCGCCGCCTCGCCGTGCACAGCGACGGCTGCGATCTGGCCGCCGCCGAGGCAGTGTGCGCGGGGGACGGCGTCGCCCGGGAGGATGTGCTCGACCTGGTGACACGGCTCGTCGACCGGTCCCTCGTGGTCATGGTGGACGGGCCCGCCGGGCCCCGTTACCGGCTGCTGGAGTCCGTCGCCGCGTACGCGACGGAGCGGCTGCACGAGATGGAGGACCTCACCGACGTACGCGACCGGCATCTGCGCCACTACCTGGCTCTGGCCGAACAGGCCGAGCCGCAACTGCGCGGCGCCGGACAGCGGCCCTGGCTGGCCCGTCTGGACGCCGAGGCCGGCAATCTGCGTGCGGCGCTCGACGAGGCGGTGCGCCGGGCCGGCGCGGGAGAAGCGGACGAAGCCCTGCGGCTCGCCACCGCCTTGTCCTGGTGGTGGCTTCCGCGCGGTCGCCTCTCCGAGGCGCGCCGCAGCCTGTCGGCCGTCCTCACGGCCACCGCAGCTGCCGACGGCGACGCCACCGCCACAACGGAACTCGCCCTGTTGCATGCCGCGTTCGCGCTGCTCACCGGCGACCACGCCGCTTCGGCCGCCGACGCATGGGCCGCCGCCGACGCCATCTGTGACCCGGTGCGCCGTGCCCGCGCCCTGTGGCTGTGCGCGTACGGCCTGTTCAGCGCGGGCGCCGCCGATCACGGAAGTGAACTGAATGCTCAGGCGCTCGCCCTGTTCTGCGCGGCGGGCGATCGATGGGGCACCGCCGCCGCCCTCGGGCTGCGGGCGACGCTCGCGCTGGTCCGCGGCGATCTCGCCGGGCTCGGCCGCGACGGACTGCGCAGTGCCGCGCTCTTCCGCGAACTGGGCGACCGATGGGGCGAGTTGCAGACCGTGTCGCCACTCGCCGCGCTCGCGGAGATCAGGGGCGAGTACCAGGAAGCGGCCCGCCGCCAGCACGAAGGGCTGCGCATGGCGCAGGAGTTGGGTCTTGCGGCGGAGGTCTCGGCGCGGCTCTCGGGGCTGGGCCGGCTCGCGCTGCTCGCCCGCGACTGGGACCGGGCCCGCGATCTGCACGAGCGGGCCCGCCGCAGCGCTGCGGAACAGGGCTACACATACGGTGAGATCCACTCCGAGATGGGTCTCGCGCTCGGCGCGCGCCGCTCCGGCGACCTGGACGCCGCCGAGGCGCACCTGCTGGTGATCCGCGACGGCTACGCCCAGGTGTCGTCCCAGGCGGGCGACCATCTGCTCTGCGCCGAACTCGGCTTCGTCGCCGAACTCCGCGGCGACCCCGAGCGAGCCCTCGCCCATCACCTGCGCGGTCTGGAAGTAGCCCGCTCACTGGGCGAACCGCGCGCCCTGGCCCTGTCCCTCGAGGGTCTCGCAGGCGTGGCGGTCCTGCACTCCCACGAGCGCGCCGCCGCCTGCTCCGCGCTGCTGCTGGGCGCGGCGGACGCGGCGCGTCGCGGGGTGGGGGCTCCCCTCCCCGCGGCCGAACGCGGCGACGTCGACCGCGTCATGACGGCGGCGCGAGCTGCCCTGGGTGACGGCGCCGCGTTCGCCGAGGCGTTCGAGCAAGGCACCAGGCTGAGCGCCGACGAGGCGGTGCACCATGCCCGTACGAGCCTCGGCTGGCCGGTGGACGCGCCCGGCTGAGACGTGCCTGCCGGCCGGCCGCCGGGCCCGCGGTGGTGACGACGCGGCAGGACCCGGTTCCTCGGCACCGGGGCCTGCGTCCGGGGCTACGAGGTTTCCCAGCACACCGACATCAGCTGCACGCGGTCGCGGAATCGGTGATCGGCTGGGCGCTGGGGGAGTCGCTGGCGGAGCCGTTGGGCCGGGAGCTGGCGGCGACCGCGCAGCGGCAGTCACGTCAGGGGAATGCCGCGGACGCGCCCCGGTAGAGCGGCGGTCGGGACTTCAGGACCTGTTGGACGGCGGGGCGGCACGTGACGGGGGCGTCGATGCCGACCACGCGGTGCTCGACGGAGAGCCGCTCCGGCCGCTCCGCTTCGTCGATGTCGCTCACCGTCTCCTCCACCGCCCTACGGAGCTGCCGGGGTGAGGGGGTGCGGGTGTGCACAGACGGTTCTGTCCCACCGTCCCGACCGCATAGTCTCGGTCCGGCGTGCCGAACAACATGCCTCCGACATGGAGGACGGAATCGGGGGTAGGGGCGCGCGTGAAACGGGGAATGAGGGCGAGGCCAGTTGCGATCCCATGCCGACGACGACGGCTGCACGGCGCCGGGCGAGCACCTGCTGCGCGCCGGCTACGCCCTGGACGGAGACGGCGCCTGCATCGCCGACGCCCGCCACCACGCCGTCGCCTTCCTCGACCGGGCCCACGCAGCCCATCGCCTGCCCGTGTCCGCCCGCGCGCGGGACCTCACCCAGCTGGTGGTAAGCGAGCTCGTCACCAACGCTCTCAAGTACGCTCCCGGTCCTGTCCTGCTGGAACTACGCATCGACGTCCGAGCCGTGGAGGTCGTCGTACGGGACGGCGATCCGGCTGTTCCCGCCGCCCGGGCCGCTGATCCGGGCAGGATCGGCCAGCACGGCCTGGAGATCGTCAAGGCCGTCACCGAAGACCTGTCCATCGAGCAGGAGCCGGCGGGCAAGCGCATCACTGCGCGCATTGCCCTGACCGACACCCCCGGCGCCACCGCCGCCGGAAGCCCGGAATGACGGTGCGGTCGGCGCGGTGGGGAATCACTGGTCCAGTGTCGGCGGCCGACACGACGTGTTGACCGGACCGTCTGAAGCGGTCGGCCATGAGTCGAGGTGCGGCGAGTCCCCGGCGGCGAGCTTCGCCGCCGACCCCTGCCCGACGCGTCCGGCCGGCCGGACGCGTCGGGCGGCTACCGGGCAGGCGGAGAAGGGGAGTCGGGTCGCACGAGGAGCAGGGCGCGGTCGTCGGGGTAGTCGACGCCGGGCTGGTGGTTGAGGAACAGCTCGCACAGGTCGTGCACGTTCAAGCCGGCGCCCAGGCGGGCTGTCTCGGTGAGCCTGTCCAGGCCGGTGTCCAAGGTCTCCCTACGGCGTTCGATCAGGCCGTCGGTGTAGAGCAGGACGGCCTCGCCCTCGGCCCAGGGTGGTCCGGCCCTGGCGGAAGCGGGCGTCGGGGACGGGCCCGGCGGGCGGCGAGATCGGGCCGTCGAGATAGCGGCTGGAGCCGTCGGGACGCACCACGAGCGGCGGGGGATGCCCGGCCTTGACGTAGGTCACGGTGCGGGTCGGCCGGTGGTAGAGCAGGTAGGCGGCGGTGGCCATCTGGCCGCGGTGGTAGAGATGCAGATACTCGCTCAGCTCACGCAGCACCTCCTCCGGGCGGGTGCCGCAGCGCAGGACGATTCCGCGCAGGGCGGCGATGATCTGTGCCATGACGGCCGCCTGGGGCAGGCCATGGCCGGCGACGTCGCCGATCGACAGGCCGATGTGGTCCTCGTCGAGGTCATAGAGGTCGTACCAGTCCCCGCCGACCATGACCATGTCGCTGGCGGGCGCGTAACGGGTCGCGACCTCCAGGCCCGCGACGTCCGGCAGTCGCGGCAGAAGGCTGAGCTGAAGGCGCTCGGCGACACGGTGTTCGTGTTCGTACAGTCCGGCGCGGCGTACCGCCTGGGCGATCTGCTGGGCCACCGCGGTCAGGTGCTCCGCCTCCGGCACGCCGCCCGCCCCGGGATACAAGGTGAGGGCTCCCAGCACCACCCCGTCGGCCTCCAGCACGGACCGTAGCGCTCCGGCGGCCGCGGGGTGCGCGACGTCACGGGGCCGGTCGAGGTCTCTCCAGGCGGTTCCGCTCAGGACGCGCGGCTCCTCACCCGGCCCCAGGGCGGGTACCAGGCGCTGTGAGTGCAGCTCCAAGGCCACGCGCTCGACGTCCAGCACCCGCGGCGCGGTGGCCGCCACGGCCTCGGCGACCTGGGCCAGGGTCGCCGACGACGCCAGCGCCTCCGTCAGTTGGTACAGGCGTTGCAGACGGGCGCGGGCCACCTGTTCGGCGAGCAGCAGCTTCTCGCGCTGGGCTTCGGCGGTACGCCGGATGGCGATCTCCCGGTTGAGCGCGCTGACCTGTTGGCTGAGGACGACGAACCGGTCGGCGTGGTCCAGGCGGTGCAGGTTGAGCTGGATCACCGCCCCGGGCCCCTGCCACCAGGTGGCGCGCACGCCGTTGCACCGGAAGCGCACGGGGCTGCCGTCGCTGTCCTTCAGGACGAGCCCGCCCGGCAGCGGACTGCCGCTGCGCACCCAGTTCCCCAGATGCTTCCGCAGCACGCCGGGGTCGTCCTGCGCGAGGACATAGAGACTGGCGCCCGCGCAGAGCTGGGGTATCGAGGCGGCGGCGGCCGGATTGGCCGCCAGGATCGTGCCGTCCCCCGCGCACAGGAGGACGGGGTGGGGCATCGTTTTCGTAATGGCCTCGAACAGGCCAAGGGTCACGCAGGTACCGTACCGGTGCCCGGGCCGCTGATGGGCGGCTCCGCGTCGGCGAAGTACTCTCGTCCGCTCGTCGGACCTGCGCCGGGTACCAGGTGCACGACGACGCGGCAGCTGACATCGCCGCGGGCGATGGTCTCCTGCAGTTCGACACTGGCGTAGCCGAGATTGCGGGCGGCGATCGTCCCGAAGACGTTCGACGTCATCATGCACATCGACTCACGGCCCAGCACCTTCTCCGCGAACGGACAGGCCCGGTTGCCCAGCACGATCTTCGTGTCGTCCTGCTCGATGACGTAGAAGTCGCCGTTGATCCGCCGCTTGAGATCCACCAGGGCCTCCCCGACCTGCTCGCGGGACAGCTGGTGGGTGCCGAGCGCCTTGAGGTACATGTCGTCGATCTGCGTTCCCACCGCCTGACCGACCAGACTGATGTAGCCGGATGCCTCCTCCAGGCCGATCACGGACTCCAGCGAGGTCGCCAGCTCCCGCACCAGCGTCCGCAGGAACACATCACGATCCAGATCGATCTTCACGTCCACCGGATGACCCATAGCGCCGCCTCTCCTCTTCTCTCCGCACTTCGTTGAACCGCGCCAGGGCCCGGCATTCCCTCAAGACCAGGCATCCGTCGGCAGTCGTATCCACCCGCCTACCGCACAGCCGCACAGATACCGGGGACCGTGGACCGGGGACCGGGCGAACTCCCCGGGGCCCGTGGTGTCCGAGGCCGGACGGCGTCCGGCCCAGATCTGCGTGATCTCCACTCCGGCCACTGGGCTGCGCGACGCTCCGGCCCCGCGCCAGGAGGACCGGCGCGTGAGGCGGCGCGGGGGGTGGTGTCACCTGCCTGCGGCACGGGCCCTCTCAGTTCTTCAGCGCGCCATGACGCGGTCCGGTCCAACGAGATCGTCATCGAGCCGACGACCTGGCCGGAGCGGGGAAGGGCCGCGTCGACCTCCCCAGGTGTTGGCGGCCCTTCCCACAACAGGCGTGCGGCTACCCCGCCCCTCGCTTTCCATGCGCGGTACGCCGAGACGGCTACGAGGACGTCTCGAGCTCCGCCGGCCGGCCGGCAGCCGGAGCCCCGCAACGGCACCCGCCGGGCCAGGTCGGCCACCGCGGGTGCCTGTCCGCGAAATCCGATGGTGCGACTCGGCTGCGGCCTCGAAAATCGCCGCATGCATGAAGTGAAGCTGTCCGACGGGGTCATCGCTCTGTCCCCGCTGCGCCTGGTCGACGCGGCGGCGCACCTCGCGGGGGAGGACGAGCCGCTGGTTCGCTGGCTCAGCGGCAACCCCGGCACGCGCGAGGGCGTCGAAGCGTACCTCCGGCACTGCCGGGAACAGTGGGAGACCGCCGGTCCGCTCCGCGCCTTCGGCATCCGGGCAGGCGCGGACGGGAGGCTCGCGGGGACCATCGACCTGCGGTTCGCACCAGAGGGCCTGGCTCCCGGCCAGGTGAACGTCGCCTACGGCCTGTATCCCTCCTGGAGGGGGCGGGGACTGGCCACCCGCGCGGTCCTCCTGGTCTCCCGGTACGCGGCGAGCGAGGGCGGTAAGGAGGCGGTGATCCGGGTGGAGCCGCAGAACGCCGCATCTGCCGCAGTCGCCCGGCGGGCCGGGTTCATCCCCGGCAAGCACACGCACGACGCGAACGGGACGCGGCTCGACTGGTACATCCGCGACCTGTGCGCCGGGACCGGGTGAGCGGAGCCCGCAGGGCACCACCCGAGAGTTGCGGCGGTGTGTCGCCGTAACCGGTGCGGCGTGACCACATGCAGACGGCCCGGGCGCGATCACCGCACCCCGTTGGTCGGCGATCACTCGGACCGAGTGGGGCGAGGAGTGCCTGCGCCGTCCGGACGGATCACGACCGTGGCCGGTGGGTGACGGAGTGATCCTGGTGGTCGGCCTGATTATCAGGTGGCCATCGGGGATAGCCGCAGTTCATGAGGTTGCTGACACGTTCGCGTGAGGCCGACCGGGTTCTGACGCAGCAGGCGGCTTCCCGGATCCCGCCGGGAGTGGCCAAGGTGCTGTCGGGAGTGGAGGAGGCCGCGGAGAGTACGAAACTGTGGTGTGGTGCTGCCGTCGCGATGGCGTGGTTCGGCGGGTGGAGGGGCCGCAAGGCGGCGGCCGCCGGACTCGGGGCCCTGGTGGTGGCACAGCTGGCAGCGAACGGCCTGTGCAAGCAGCTCGCCGACCGCCCCAGGCCGCCGGAGGAGTGGATCCCGCACGACGAGGTGGCCGACCGCCCCGCCTCTTCCTCGTTCCCCTCGGGGCACACCGCGGCCGCGGTCGCCTTCACTGCCGCTGTCGCCCCGGCCTGGCCGGCCGCGGGCGTGCTGTGCGCGGTGCCGGCTGTCTTGGTGGCCGTCGAGCGCGTGCAGTCGGGTGCCCACTATCCGACCGACGTCGTCGCCGGCGCCTCCATCGGGCTGGCCAGCGCCTGGCTCACGCGGCGGGCCCCGGCTCTGCTGCTGCGTCACTGGCTGTAGCCCGAGACCGAGCCGTCCCGAGGCGAGGCGAGGTGAGGCGTGGGGCGAGGCCTCAGGGATCGTGGGACTGCAATGGTGGTCCGTGCCGGTCCGGACGGGGCCCGGCGTCGACGCCGACGACGGCGAGTCTGCGCATCACGAATCTGCCGCCTCGCCCGGGGTGCGGTGGGCGGCGACGAAGAGATCATCTTGATGCCGCCGGAATCGAGGAAGGTGACCCGACCCGGGCCGACGCGGATGCGAGAGCGGGGCGTGCCGGTGACGTCCGGGGTCTGGCGGGGCGTGTGCCGGTGTGGTGGTCGAGGTCTTCGGCCGACGACAGCACGCGGAGGCCGTCGACGGAGGCAGGCGTGAGGGGGGGTGTCTCGGAAGCAACAGATGGAGACTGGAGTGAGCAGCGGATGTGCGGGTAAGCGCCGGGAATTGTGGACGGGAACGAGGGGATGGGACAGCACGGCCTGGAGATCGTCGTGGCCGTCGCGCAGTATTTCGAGGCGCAGCGCGCACCGGTCGGCAAACGCGTGACGGCCCGCCTCGCCCTCACCGACGACCCGGACACTTTCCCCGGCGTCCCGGCCCGCCAGGCGATCGACGGGATCGACGCAAGCGATCGACGCACATTGAAGCGGCCTTGCCGACCTTGGGCAGACGACCCTGCCGACCAGCATCCCGAACGCGGCCCCGCCCCCCCGGCCCGTCCAACGCGTCGCACGAGGCGTGTACCGGCCTGTGCAGCGAACCGCGTCGACCGTCGGTTCTACGGCATTCCGTCTCAGAGCACGGGTTGGTGGGCCCGCCCGCGAGGTCAGGTGTGGGAGAGCGCGAAGGAGACGAGGAAGCCGCTGACGGTGATCAGTCCGATCGCCAGGTGAGCGTCGTCGAACGCTTCGGGGATCATCGTGTCGGCGACCATGGCGAGGATGGCCCCGGCCGCCACCGCGGTCACCGCGGCGATCACGGCGGGCGAGAAGGAACCGACCACCGTGTAACCGAGGACGGCCGAAACGGTGCTGGCCGCCGCGATGGCCGTCCAGACACCGAAGACGTAACCCTTGCCGCGGCCGGCCTTCCTCATCCCCGCCGAACTCGACAGCCCCTCAGGAACGTTGCTGATGAACACCGCGGCCACCGTCACCAGACTGACCGCGCCGCCGTCGAGCAGACTGACGCCGATCACCGCGGACTCCGGCACCCCGTCGAGCAGGGCGCCGAGCGCGAGCGCCGTCCCGGACCCGCCCTGCTCGGCCTCCGAGGGCTGTGCCTGAGCCCGCGCGTGACCGGAACGCTTGCGGTGCCTGGCGCCCCGGCGGGCCAGCCACACGTTTCCCCCGGTGTAGGCCACCGCGCCGATGAGGGTACCGACGGCCGCGGGAGCAAGCCCCGCCTCGTCGTACGCCTCCCCGACCAGCTCGAAGGAGACCGCCGAGATCAGCACCCCGGCGCCGAAAGCCATCACGGTCGCGATCACCTTCTGGGGCACCCGTAGCCCGTACCCCAGCAGGGCACCGAGCAACAGGGCCGAGCCTGCCGCCAGACCCCACAGTCCAGCCTCCACCACTTCAGTCATGCCGACCCGTCTACCCGCTGTGGATGTGGATCAACGGGCGGCGGCCGGCTCACGCCTCCGGAAGGCCCTGTAGGCGGTCAGGGACAGGGGCACACGGCGTTGGCGGTGTCGGCGAGGGACCGGCAGGGCGAGATCTGGCGACTGGTCGCCGAATCCCTGGTCAAGTAGCCGGGCTTCGGGCCAGCGCGCCCGGTTCGAGGCGGTGATGGCCCGCATCCGCGTCCCGCGGTGCGGGCCTGACCGTCGCGCGCGGCAGGCACGACAAACTGGTGCCGCCGGAATCCGCCTCAGAGGTGCTGCGTCGTCAGCCCTGCCTCGGCGGCGCGGACGCGGTCATCCGCGACCGCGAACGACGTCCGGCGCTATGTCCTCGCGGAACCCGCCGTTCGCCGCTGACGCGGTCCTCAGGGACGCCGCTGTCGGGGCGGTGCCGCAGAAGGTCGCCTCCAGGGTTCCGCCCAACGTGGTGTTCACCGTCCCGTTGTTGGAGGTGTTGGCCATGGAGGTCATGGTGCGGCTGCCGTCAGCACTACCGAACGCCCAGGTGTAGTAACCCTGCACCGTGCCGGTGTGCCCGTAGACCGTCACACCACAGGACAGTTTCCTGGCGCGCAGACCCAGACCGTAGGACTGGCTGCCGTCCGCGTTGACGGGGACCATGGTCGTCATCTGCCGCAGTGCGCTCTGTGGAAGCAGGGCGCCGGAGAGCAGGGCGCCGAAGAACGTGTTGAGATCCTCTGCACTGGAGATGATCGCCCCGGCGGACTGCGCCCAGGAGACCGTCTGCTCCGTGGAATCCACCAGGGGGAGCGTGGTGTCGTCCGGTCGCAGGTAGCCGCGCGAGGCGGAGCCGGCGATGTCGGTCAGGGGGTGGACATAGGAAGTGTTGGTGAGCTTGAGCGGCTCGAAGATGCGCTGTCGGTACTGCTCGGCGACCGGCTTCCCCGTGAGGTGCTCGATGATCTGGCCGATCACCACGAAATTGGTGTTGGAGTAGCTGTAACCCGAACCGGGCGTCATGGTCAGCGGGTGCGCCGTCGATTTATTGATCAGTTCCTGGAAGCTGAACGTCTTGTTTCGCACCGCTTCGAAACCTGGAACGGTGTAGTAGAACATGTCGTTGGTGTAATCGTAGAGACCGCTGCGGTGACTGAGCAGATGCCGCACGGTGATGGAGGCGCTCGGCAGGGGAGTGGGCAGGTACGTGTTGGCCGGAGCGTCCAGGTTGACGAGGCCCTCGGATACCAGTTGCATCAGGACGACTGTGCTGAAGGTCTTGGTGACGCTTCCGATCCGGAACCGCCGGCCGGTGTCCATCCTGGCCCCCGTGGCCGTGTTCGCCTTGCCGCCGGCGACGCCGTAGTAGGTGGCCTGGTCGTCGATGAGGGTCAGTGCGCCCGGCGCGCCCTGCGCCATGGCCTGCCGCTGTACGGCGCGGACGGCCTCGATGTTGGGCGCCGGTAACGCAGCGGCGTGTGAGGGTGTCGCGAGGGTAGCGAGCGTGACACCTGCGAGGACGACGCCCATTGCTCGAATGCGCATGCAGAACCTTCTCTCGGAAAGGCCGGCGGGAGCCGAGCCGACGCTGGAGGAGTTTTCGTGCCGCTCTTCGCGCTGTTCTTCGTTCTTGTGGCAGTGACGGTGCGGTGGCAGGGCTGATCCGGTGCTTCGTGTGCAGGTCGAACCCTCATCGGGGATGGATCATTGACACCCTAACCGCCGTCCCTGACTAAGGAGTTGACCCTCGAGCATTTCGATGGGCGCTGTCCGACCGGTCGGATGCGGGTGCCTCTCTGTCCGCCTTTGTCGGGGCGGAGGGCGGGCTGCCGCCTCCTGCTCAGCCTCACCGGGGCCGCGATCCGCCCCTTCGACCACCAGACCCGGCCCGGGCTGCGCATACACAACGGCACTCTGCACCAGCCCCCAGCCGGCTGGTCCGGCATGCGCGCCGCCCTCATCCGTCCCGACGGCCACGTCGCCTGGGCCGGCGCCGACAGCGACGACACCGTTCTCGCGGACGGCCTCACCGCCGCCTTGGCCATCACGCACCGGAACTGAGGCACCCCGTGACCATCCAGCGCATCGACCCGACCGGTCTGCACGCCGCCCCGGCCTCAGCAGCCAGTCGTCACCACCACCGGCCGACAGGTGATCCACCTCTCCGGGCAGGTCGCGTGGGACGCATCCGGCAACCCCACCGGCGGTGACCACGCCGCCCAGGCCGCTGCCGTCGTCCGCAGCATCGACACCGCCCTGACCGCTGCCCCTTGGCATCGCCCAGGCCGCGACCGCGCCCCACGGGTTCCGTCGTACGAGGGCGAGGGCAGCGGCAGGGGCGAGGGCGAGGCGGTCACGTTCGACGTCAGCCGGGGCCGGAAGGTCCCCAGGCCGAGAACGTCGTCCGAGGCCGACGGCCGCGAGCCTCCCGAGCGCCGTGTAGAGTGGCATCACCGACGCGGGGTGGAGCAGCTCGGTAGCTCGCTGGGCTCATAACCCAGAGGTCGCAGGTTCAAATCCTGTCCCCGCTACTCGAGAGAGGGGCCCGGCATCAGCCGGGCCCCTCTCGCATTCCCTCCGATCCGAGCGGGATACGCCGGTCCTGAGCCTCCCCCGCAGGGTCCGGCTGCTGTGCCGGGCCCGAAGGGACGGACCGCCGCAGCATCCGGGTTCACGGTGACCACTGCGCCGCTGAGGCGACCACTGTGCCCCCCGAGAGCGTCGATCGCAGCCCTCACCTTCCCTGCCTCGGGCGGGTACGGGCGGGAGCGTCCCCTCACGGACCTGCGAAGTCGCTGCCAGGGCGAAAGGCGGTGGGGCGGAGTCGCTGGTCGCCGCAGGTGTGGCGGTCGCGCCGGTCGTTCGGCGCGTCCTCGGTGCGAGGGGAAGGCGTGCCCCCCGACGGGCATGGCGTCCGAGTCCCACGTCGGGGCTGTGATCGGGGTCGGCGGAGGATCCGGACTCACGAACGACGGGAGAACGGCGGGACGTGGACCCGCTCAGGCGGATCGCACGCGTTCCCCTGTCCGGGTTGACCCACCAGAGGGAACCGTGGAACCGACGAGTGTGAGCGGTGGCTCAAAAGCGTCCCTCGTGAACAGACTGTGAAGGCGGTCTGTGCTCGTCGCCCGAAAAGGGGTACCCCAGCGGCGCGCGAGTTCCTCTTTCGACCCCCCGGAGGCAACCCCCATGACATTCAATCCGCTCGAGCAGCGGGGCATCCCGCTGGACCGTCAGCTACGCAATTGGCGCGAGCTGAATGTGGCACCGATCGACCCTGATCACTGTGACCCGTACACCCGCTGCCGGATCATCACGATGAACGGCATCGAGGTGGAGGCGATCATGTTCAGCCACCAGCTCGCCCGCAACACCGTCGACCCCGAGGTGAAGAGGCAGCTGGCGCGGGTCCGCTACATCGAGGCGCAGCAGCAGAAGGTCGTCAACTGGCTTCTTCCGGGTGTGTCGTCGGTGCTGGAGACGACGATCGCCTACGAGCAGGTCGCGGTGGACCTCACGGCCTGGGTGGCTCGGATGGAGCCGGACCCGTATCTGAAGCAGGCGTACCAGTTCGGTGTGCTGGAGGACTTCGACCACCTGTACCGGTACGCGAACCTGTACGAGATGATCGAGCACCGCAAGGCGGAGTCGATCGTCGAGGGGTTGACCGAGGTCATGCCCGGTCGGCCGACCCGGTACCACCATCGTGACCCGGTCGACAACGTCCGTGACCCGTACGCGAAGGACGAGACGAACCCGTTGTCGAAGCTGCACGCGCTGACGATCATGTCGGCCGAGCAGCAGACCATGAACTTCTACATGAACACCGGGCCCACCTACATGGAGCCGATCGCCCGCCAGCTCTACCAGGAGATCGGGCTCATCGAAGAGGAGCACGTCACTCACTACGAGTCGCTGGTCGATCCGGGTGAGACGTGGTGGGAGCAGCTCGTCAACCACGAGTACAACGAGTGCTATCTCTACTACTCCTTCATGGAGCAGGAGAGCGACCCCAGGGTCAAGGCCATCTGGGAGCTCCACCTGAACATGGAACTGGAGCACCTGCACACCGCCTGCGACCTGATGCGCACTCACGACGGACGCGATCCGGCCTCGGTGCTGGCCCCCGTACTGCCGAACGTGCTCACCTTCGAGCCGAACAAGCAGTATCTGCGGGAACTGCTGGACACCCAGATGGACCTGACCACGCTCGGCGCCGGCTATGTGCGTGACCAGCACGAACGGTTCGAGAAGATGCAGGAGCAGATCCATGGCGGCGAGGCGCCCCCGAGCGACCGGGTCATGACCGAGCACGATCAGATGTTCGGCCGCGAGTACCGCGTCCAGACCGAGGGCGAGCACCCCGACCCCGCACAACGCGAGAAGTAGGGGAGCCGAGATGTCCGACCTGCAGACCCCGCACGCCGGGGACGACAAGTCCAAGGACGACGACGTGGTCGCCCTGCTGATGCGTCAGCACGGTGACATCCGCAACCTCTTCGACGAGGTCGAGGCCACCGAGGGCGAGGAGCGCCGCGACGCCTTCCGCCGCCTGGTGCGCCTGCTGGCCGTCCACGAGACCGCCGAGGAGGAGGTCGTCCACCCCTTCGCCCGACGCGCGCTGTCGGGCGGCGAGAAGGTCGTCGAGGACCGGCTCGCCGAGGAGAGGGCGGCCAAGGAGACCCTCGCGTCCCTCGACGACATGGACACCGACGACCCCAAGTTCATGCTCCAGTTGCTCAAGCTGCGCAAGGACGTCCAGGAACACGCCCGGGCCGAGGAACGCTACGAGTTCACCCACATCCGCCGCAGCACCGACGCCGCCAACCTCGCCGCGATGGCCAAGGCCGTCAAGGCTGCCGAGGCGATGGCGCCCACCCGGCCCCACCCGGGTGTCGAGTCCGGGGCGAAGAACATGGCCCTCGGTCCGGTCGCCGCCCTCATGGACCGCACCAAGGACGCCGTGCGCAAAGCCATGGGGAATGACTGAACAACGCGATGAACGTCGGTCGGCCATGCGTGGTGTGCGGAACCGGCCGACCCGGACGCGGCGTGTGTCAGCGGCGGGGTGAGGGTGCCGGTGACGACGTTCGGCTCCCGCTGTTCGGCCGCCGACCGCCTCGGGGATCGCCGCCGGCGCTCCCACGAGGCGGACGGCGAGCGGCAGCCGACCGTTGGACCCCTTCTCCGCCTGCCCCGCGATCTCGTCCGCCGGCCGTGGAGTCCGTCGCTGCGGGCGGCGACACTGCTCGTGACGGGAACGGCCCGAGCGAGCCCGGCCAAGAGCCTCTGCGCCGGTCCGCCAGGCGTGACCTACGAGACGCGCGACCTGCGCCTCGGCGCACGGGCCAGGTAGCTCCGCGGGGGTACGCCTTCGACGTGCCGTACCGTCCTGCGGCGGGAGCCGGGGGCATCGCGGCTCATGAGTCCCGCCCTCTGGCCGGGCCCTTGTCACATCGGGATCTCGAAGTGCACCGTGGCGACGCCCGGGCCGTGTTCGCCGGTGTCGCGTGCGTCGAAAACCTCCTTGGCCAGGCTTCGCCAGAAGGGCTCCGCGCCCTCGACATCGGCGTTGGTGTGGAGGTAGATGCGCTCGTAGCCGGGTGTGTCCGAGATGAAGTCGCAGGCAGTGGCGACCAGGATGCCGGCGAGCCCTCGGCGTCGGTGTTCGGGGCGGACGTAGACGCGGACGAGTTGTGCGGTGGTTCCGTCCGGGTAGCGGTCGGCGAGTCGGCGCGGGTGCGGTGGGTGGGCGGGTCCGCCGGCCCGAACCCCGGTGGTGGCGACCACCTCGCCGTCGTGGACGGCCACGAGCAGCAGTTGCCGTGGGTCGTCGAGGTAGGTGCCCTTGATGTCCACCACGTCCGGGTGCCATCGGGGCACGTATCCGTACCCGAACTCCTGGTAGAAGGTGTCGAGCATGACGCGGCGTGCGCCGTCGACATCGGCCGGTGTCGCGGGCCGCACGGTGTATCCGTGGGGTGCGGTCTGACGCATGGAGGGCTCCTCCCCGTAGGGCGTGCGCCGAGCGCACGGCGGCACTGGCGGCCGGATCCGGAGTCGGGATCCGATCCGCGCCCCGCCATGGTAGCCAGATGAAAACGCTTTTCAAAAACGTCCCGCTTCTCGTGGCGGGTCGGCGCACCTGTCGACCGCAGGGACCGGGGCCGAGCCGCCCGGGTCGCCGGGTCCCGGGCCGGAGAGTGGGCGCTGCGGGGGAGAGGGTGCGCGGCAGGGCTCCGGGGTGCGGCAGGGGTGCGCCCCCCGGCGGGCTTCGACAAGGGGCTGGTAAATGAAAATGGTTATCGGTAGCTTGTCGGTGCGTAAGGCCCGATCCCTCCCACCCGAGGGCTCTCCGGGCTGCCCTGACGTCTGAGCCCTGGCGTCTGAACCGCCGTTGTGAAAAGGGGAGTTGTGGCTCATCTGCTGATGGTCGAGAGCTGGGTCGGGTCGATGAGCAGACTGCTGCCACGGGCGATCCGGGAGGGCGGACACGAGTTCACGTTCCTCACCCGCGACCTGCATCACTACCTCCGCTCGGCGCCCGAGGGAGCGGCGCACCCGCTGCTCGACGCCCGCAATGTGATCACCGCCGACACCAACGACACCGACGACCTGCTGCCGCAGATCGAGCGGTTGCACGAGGTGCTGCGCTTCGACGGTGTGCTCACCTCCTGCGACTACTACCTGCCGATGGCGGCCCGGATCGCCGGGCGCCTGGGTCTGCCGGGTTCGGACCCCGAGGCGGTGGAGGCCGCCTGCCGCAAGGACGCCACCCGCCGTGTCCTCGCCGACGCGGGGGTGCCCGGACCGCGCTTCGCCGTGCATGAGGAGTGGGCCGACATCGCGCGGGCGGCGCGGGAGATCGGCTACCCGCTGGTCGTCAAGCCGGTCGACCTGTGCGCGGGCATGTACGTGCGGCGCATCGACGACGAGGCGCAACTCGCCCTGGCCGTAAGGGCACTGACCGATTTCCCGGTCAACGCGCGCGGACAGCGGAGGGTGCCCGCCGTCCTGCTGGAGGAGCTGCTGGACGGCCCCGAGGTGAGCGTCGAGACGGTGTCGCACGCGGGCGCGGTCCACGTGGTGGGCGTGACCGACAAGAGCATCGGCGGGGCGCCCGCGTTCATCGAGACCGGGCACATGTTCCCGGCCGCGCTGCCGCCCGCCGACACCGAAGCCGCCGAACAGACGGCTCTGGCCGCGCTCAAGGCGCTCGGGCTGGTGGACGGCGTGGTCGCGCACACCGAGGTCAAGCTGACCTCCGCCGGTCCGCGCGTGGTCGAGGTCAATCCGCGGCCCGCCGGCAACCGCATCACGGAGCTGGTCCGCCACGTGACCGGCGTCGACCTGGCCGCGGCCTTCGTCGAGGTGTCCCTCGGCCGGGAGCCCGACCTTCGGGGCGGCGAGACCGCACTGCGCAGCGCGGCCATCGGCTTCCTCGTGCCGCAGGCGTCGGGCACGCTCGAGTCCCTGAGCGGCGGCGAACTCCGCGAGGCCCCAGGGGTGCTGGAGCTGCAGCTCGCCGAGCCCGGCACGCAGGTGAGGGCGGCGGGCAGCAACAACGAGTACCTCGGCCACGTCATGGTCGGCGACGCCGGGGGAGCGGGCGCCCGCGACCGTGTCGAGGTGCTGCTCGCGGAACTGCGGTCCGGGCTGGTGCTGCGATGACCGCCACGACGGGCATGTCCTGGACGCCGACGTTCGAGACGTTCGAGTCGTACGGCGAGCTGGTGGCACGCGTCCGCGCCGGTGAACTCGGCCCGGACCCGGCCACGCAGCGGATCGCCGTGGCCTTCACCACGCGGCAGGCGGTACGGCACGACGGGCGTGGCTCCGGCTATCGCAACGAGGTTCTCAGCCTGCGGCTGGGCGGAGCCGTCGGCTCGTGCGCGGTCGAACCCGGGGCCCTGCCCGACGGCGCGATCGACGACTGTGTGGGCGCGGACGTCGCGCAGCTGCTCGAGCATCCGCTGCTGCCGGTGCGCGTGGCCGCGCTGGACGCCTATCTGATGCACGTCACCGCGCACACTCCACGGAACGGGGCACGGCCGGTCCCGCTCCCCGCCGGGACGTCGCTGGAGAAGTCCAGGGCCCGGGCGAAGGCCGTCGTAGAGCTGCTCGATCTGCCGGCGGGCGCCACCGTGCTGGTGGTCGGTGTCGTCAACTCGCTCCTGGAGGCGCTGCGTTCGCGAGGTCTGAGCTATGTGCCCTGCGACCTCAAGGGCGGGCTGACCGAGTGGGGCGAGACGGTCGCCACCGACGCGGCGGCCGAGGCCGGTCGCTGTGACGCCCTGCTGGTGTCAGGGATGACGCTGGGGAACGGCACCTTCGAGCCGCTGCGGCAGCATGCGCTGACGCACGGCAGGCAGCTGGTGATGTTCGCCCAGACCGGCAGCGCCGTGCTTCCTCGATTCCTCGGCCACGGGGTGAGCGCGGTCTGCGCCGAGCCGTACCCCTTCTTCTGGCTCGACGGCGGTGCCGGTGACGTGCACTGCTACGGCGGTCCGTGCCCGGAGGGCGGACGATGACCACGGCGGCCGTACGCCCCGTCGCCCGCCCGGAACTGCTCACGCTGCTGGGCCGCACGCCCCAGGTCCGCATCACCGCCGACCTGCCCGGCCCGCACCCCGGCTTCTGGGCGAAGCTCGAAGGGCTCGCGGCGGGCGGTATGAAGGCGCGGGCCGCCGTGTCGATGCTCCTGGGCGCCCGTGAGCGCGGCGAACTGCTGCCCGGCGCACCGGTGGTGGAGTCCACCTCGGGCACGCTGGGCATCGGCCTCGCCTTCGCGGGGCAGGCCCTCGGCCATCCCGTCGTGCTGGTCGGCGACAGTGAACTGGAAGCATCCATGCGGCAGTTGCTGCGCGCCTACGGGGTGCGGTTGGACATCGTGGACCGCCCGGCGCCCGAGGGGGGCTGGCAGGCGGCGCGGCTCGCCAGGCTGCGGGAACTGCTCGCCGTCCTGCCCGGTGCGTACTGGCCGGACCAGTACAACAACCCTGACAACAAGGCCGGTTACGCCTCGCTCGCCCTCGAACTCATCGCCGACCTCGACCACTTGGACATCCTGGTGTGCAGTGTCGGCACCGGCGGCCACAGCGCGGGGATCATCGGCCCGCTGCGGCGGCGCTGGCCCGCGCTCCGGCTGATCGGCGTCGACTCGACCGGTTCCACCATCTTCGGCCAGCCCGCCCGGCCCAGGCTGATGCGCGGCCTGGGCAGCAGCATCCACCCCCGTAACGTCGCCTACGACGCGTTCGACGAGGTCCACTGGGTCGGCCCGGCCGAGGCCGTGGACAGCTGCCGCCGTCTGGCTCGTGGCAGTTTCGTCAGTGGCGGCTGGAGCACGGGCGCCGCTGCCCGCGTCGCCGCCTGGGCCGCCCAGGTCCACCGCGGCGCGGTCGTCGCCACCGTCTTCCCCGACGGCCCGCACCGTTACCTCGGCACCGTCTACGACGACGACTTCGCCGCGACCCACGGTCTCCACCCCGCCACGGCGGCCACCCGCCCGGTCGAGATCCCGGACCCCCGCGCCACCGAGGCCACCGGCTGGGTCCGCTGTACCCGCGTATCCGACCCGCTCGAGGCCGTCCCCGTTCCCTTCGAGGCCGTCCCCGACCCGCTCGAGGCCGTCCGCGGTCCGGAAGGGACCTCGTGAAAGCCGGCCTGCGCACCGTACGCCTCGAACTCGCCGAGCCGCTGCGCATCTCCCGTTCCACCATGTCCTTCCGCGACGCCGTGTGGCTGGCCGTCGAACACGACGGCGTCACCGGTCACGGAGAGGCCGTCACCAGCGTCTTCTACCGGCTCGACACCGAGACCCTGGAACGGCACCTGGCCGCCGTCGGCAAGGATCTCGCCCGCTTCCCCGACCCCGAGAGCGCCCTGGAGGCCCTGCGGACAGGCGATTCGGCCGGCGTCGACGTTCCCGCGGCCGTGACCGCCGCCGCCGAGGCCGCGTTGCTCGACCTCGTCGGCAAGCGCTCCGGCAGGCCCGTCCACAGGCTGCTCGGCACCGCCGCGCCGCCGGTCGCGGCCACCGCCCGCACCATCGGCATCACCTCCCTCTCCCACGCGGCGGCGCAGGCCCGGTGTCTCGTGGCGAGCGGCTTCGAGGTCATCAAGGTCAAGGCGGGAACGCCCGACCCGGAGGACGACGTGGAGCGCGTGCGCGTCGTCCGCGACGCCGCGCCGCACGTCCGGCTGCTCCTCGACCCCAACGGGGCCTGGACCGCGGCGCAGGCCCGGGCGCTGCTGCCCCGGTTCGCCGACCTCGGCGTCGAGGCCGTCGAACAGCCCCTCGCGCCCGGTGACCCGGAGGCACTGGGGGCGCTGGCCGAACGCTCACCGCTGCCGGTCATCGCGGACGAGGACGCCGTGGACCTGGAAGACGTACGCCGCCTGGCCGGGCGCGTCCAGGGCGTCAACGTCAAGCTCGCCAAGTGCGGCGGGGTGCATGCCGCCCTGCGCATCGCCGAGGCGATCGACGGCAGCGGCACGGAGCTGATGCTGGGCTGCCTCACCGCCAGCAGCCTCGGCCTCGCGCCCGCCGTCCACCTCGCCGACCGGGCCCGCTGGGCCGACCTCGACGGACATCTGCTGCTCGCCCACGATCCGTGGACCGGAATCGGCGGCGGGGACGGTGTCGTACACCCAAGTGGCCGCCCCGGCCTGGGGGTTCGCAAGGCCTGGGCGCCCGGGGACGTGGCGTGAGATGCGCCGTTTTCCGCTCGCGGTTCAGCTCCTGCTGGTCAACCAGCTCGGCGTCAACACCGGCTTCTATCTCCTCGTCCCCTACCTCGCCACCCACCTGGGCCAGAACCTGGGCCTGTCGGCGGCCGTCGTCGGCATCGTCCTCGGCGTGCGCAACCTCAGCCAGCAGGGGCTGTTCATCCTCGGCGGCTCCGCCGCCGACCGGCTCGGCGCTCGCGGTGTCGTCATCGCCGGCTGCGCCCTGCGCACCATCGGGTTCGCGCTGTTCGCGCTCGGCGACAGCGTGGCCGTGCTGCTCGCCGCCTCCGTGCTCAGCGGGCTCGCCGGGGCGCTGTTCAATCCCGCCGTGCGCACCTACATCGCCCAGGAGTCGGCCGACCACAGGGCCGAGGCGTTCGCCCTGTTCAACGTGTTCGCCACGACCGGCGCACTGATCGGGCCGCTGCTGGGGAGCGCACTGCTGCTCGTCGACTTCCGCACCTCGGCGCTGACGGCCGCCGGGATCTTCGCCGTCCTCACCGTCGCGCAGGCCCTGGTACTGCCGGCCCAGGAGGTGGAGCCGAGGAAGGCGACCGTGCTCGCGGACTGGCGTGAGGTCCTGGGCAACCGTGCCTTCCTCGCCTTCGCGCTCGCCATGGTCGGCATGTTCACCCTGGAGAACCAGCTGTACCTGCTGTTGCCCGACGGCGCCCGGCGGGCCACCGGCTGGGAGGGCGCGGCCGGACTCGTCTTCGCCGTCGGCGCCCTCGCCAACCTGGCGCTGCAACTGCGCATCACCCGTGCCCTCAAGGAACGGGGGGACCGCGCGCGCTGGATCGGCACGGGCCTGGGACTCATGGCCCTGGCCTTCCTGCCGCCCGCCGTGATCACGACGGGCTCCGGCGGCCCGGACGGTACCGCCGACGCGGCGCTGCGCGCGCTGCCCGTCCTCGTCGGCGCGCTGCTGCTCCACCTCGGGGTGATGATCGCCCAGCCGTTCGTGATGGAGCTGATCCCCGACTTCGGCCGGTCCGAGCTGACCGGCACCTACTTCGGCATCTTCTACATGGTCTCCGGCGTCGCCGCGGCCATCGGCAACACCGTCGTCGGATGGGCCATGGACACCGGGGAGCGGGGCGACGCCGGCTGGCTGCCGTGGGCGTGCTGCGCCCTGTTCGGGCTCGCCTCCGCGCTGGGCGTGGCCTGGCTGCACCGGCTCGGCTCACTGCCGGTGCCGACGAAGTCCGCTGTAGCCGCGACGGTCTGAGAGGAAGGACAGGCATGCCCCCCACCACTGCTGCGCGCAACCTGCTCACCGACAACCCCGAGCTGTACGAGGCCCGCTTCCCCGACCCCGACCGGCTGGCCGCACGCTGGACGGAGGACTGCCTGCGGCGGCACGACGCCGGACCGCGCGTGCTGGACATCGGCTGCGGCACCGGACGTGACGCCGCCCACCTTCACAGCGCCGGCCGCAGGGTGACCGGAGCGGACCTCTCCCCGACGATGCTCGCCCACGCCCGCCTCCACCACCCCGGGCCCGAGTACGTCTGCGCCGACCTGCACGGCTTCGACCTCGGGCGGGGCGCCTTCGACGCCGTCGTCTGCCTGGACAGCGCCCTGCTGTACTGCCACACCAACGACCAGCTCGACGCGTTCCTCTCCTCCTGCCGTCGGGCCCTGGCCCCCGGCGGGCTGCTGGTCGGGGAGATGCGCAACGGCGCGTACTTCCTCGGCCGTACCGACCTGCTGGACACGCCCACGGTCGCATCCTTCGTCTGGCAGGGCACCGCCTACCGGTCCGCCACGACGCTCACCGTGGACCGTACGGCCCAACTCCTGCGGCGTACACGCGTATGGACCGCCGACGACGGGTCGGCGCCGGTCGAGCAGCGTTCCGCGTGGCGGCTGCTGTTTCCGCAGGAGCTGCGTCACCTGCTGGCCGCGCACGGCTTCGAGGTGCTCGAACTCCACGACGGCGCCGGCCCGCGCACCGAGCCGCCGTGGCAGGAGGGCCGGCTGCCCGGCGAGGCCACGGACGCGGACCGGCTGCATGTCGTCGCACGCCTCACCACGACCCCCTGAGCCTTCGCCCAACCCATGTCCCCACCACGCGACCCAAGGAATCCCATGCACGACGAACGCTTCCCCGGCCCGCACCGCCGCGGGTTCCTCGCCGCCACCGGCGCCGCCACGCTCGGCGCACTCGCCCTCACCGGATGCGGCGGCTCCGGCACCGAGCGCTCCGACGCCAAGGGCGACAGCACCCCGAGGAGAGGCGGGCGGCTGCGCGCCGCGTTCGCGGGCGGCGGCGGCAGCGAGACCCTCGACCCGCACCTGGCCAACCTCTTCGCCGACGCGGCCCGCGCCAAGGCGCAGTACGACAAGCTCGCCGACTACGGCGCCGACCTCTCCGCCCAGCCCCGCCTCGCCGAGAAGTGGGAGGCGAACAAGACCCTGGACCGCTGGCGGATCACCCTGCGCAGGGCCACCTTCCACGACGGCAGGCCGGTCACCGCCGCCGACGTGCTCTACAGCTACCGCCGCATCGCCGATCCCGGACAGGCGTTCCGCGCCAGGGCGTCTTTGGAACCCATCGACCTCGACGCCAGCCGCGCCACCGGCGAACGGGGCATCGAGTTCGTCCTCAAGCGCCCCACAGCCGAATTCCCCAACGTCCTGGCCGCGTTCGGCGCGTACATCGTTCCGGAGGGCGCCGGGGCGGCGGGCGGCTTCGACAAGAAGCCGATCGGCTCCGGCCCCTTCCGCTTCGTCTCCTTCACCCCCGGCCGCTCGGCCGTCTTCCGCCGTTACGACGACTACTGGGACGGCGCCCCGCACCTCGAGGAGCTCGAGTTCGTCGTCGCCAACGAGGAGTCCGCGCGCGTCAACGCACTGCTGGGCGGCCAGGTCGAGTACGCCCACGAACTGAACCCCACCACCGCCCGCGCCCACGAGAGCAGGGGACAGATCGGGATCGTCCGGCTGCGCAACAGCGCCATGCAGGCGTTCTGCATGAAGACCGACCGGGCCCCCTTCGACGACAAGCGGGTGCGTGAGGCGTTCTTCCTCATCGCCGACCGAGAGGAACTCGTCGACGGCGCCCTGTCCGGTGCGGGCACGGTCGGCAACGACCTGTTCGGCAAGGGCTACGAGTACTACGCCGACGGGCTGCCCCAGCGCGAACAGGACCTCGACCGGGCCCGCGCCCTGCTCAAGCAGGCCGGCGCGGAGAAGCTGAAGGTCACCCTCGACGCCTCGGCCGTGGCCGCCGGGTTCGTCGAGGCCGCCGGCATCTTCCGCGATCAGGCGAAGAAGGCGGGCGTCACGATCGAAGTGAAGCTGGGCAGCAAGGACTCCTACTGGGCCGACATCCTCGACAACGGCAGCCTGTGCTGCTACCGCTCGGGCGCCATGCCGATCGAGGCGCACATCTCCCAGCGCCTGCTCACCGACTCCACCACCAACGCCACCAAATGGAAGCACAAGGACTTCGACGCGCTCTATCAGCAAGCCCAGTCCACCCGCGACAAGGCCGAACGGGCGGCCGTTCACGAGCGGATGCAGCGCCGCCTGTACGCCGAGGGCGGTTTCCTGATCTGGGGGTTCGCCGACTGGATCCTCGGCACCGCCCGCAACGTGAAGGGAGTCGCGACTGAGGCACCCGCCAACACGCTGGACTGGGCCCGTTTCGACAAGGTCTGGCTCGCGTGAGCGGACTGCGTTCCTTCGTCGCCCGGCGGCTGCTCCTCGGCGCCCTGCAGACCGTGGCCGTCGTGCTGCTGGTCTTCGCGCTCACCGAGGCGCTGCCGGGCGACGCCGCCGTCGCCCTGGCCGGTGACCAGCCCGACCCGGCCCGCATCGCGGCCATCCGCGAGGCCATGCACCTCGACCGGCCCGCCCACGAGAGACTCGCCGACTGGGCGGCAGGTCTTCTGCACGGCGACCTCGGCACCTCCTTGGCCTCCGGCCGCCCGGTCGGCCAGTACGTCTCCGACGGCTTCGGCCCGACCCTTCTGCTGGCCACACTCACCGTCGCTCTGCTCGTCCCGATCGGCTTCGGCCTCGGCGTACTCGCCGCCCGCCACGAAGGACGCCTCGTCGACCAGCTGATCAGCTCGGTCACGCTGGTCGTGTACGCGATGCCCGAGTTCGCCCTCGGCGTGCTGCTGGTGACCGTCCTCGCGCTCCGACTGGGGTGGCTGCCGCCGACGGCCGTCGGTTACGGCACCGACCTGCTCGGCCACCCGTCCGCACTCGTCCTGCCCGTCCTGGTTCTGCTGTCCCGCCCGGTCTGCTCCCTGTCCCGTCTCGTGCGGGCCGGCATGATCGACGCGCTCGCCTCCCCTTACGTCGCCCAGGCCCGCCGCTACGGCGTCTCCGGCGCCCGCATCCGCTACGCCCACGCCCTGCCGGGCGCCCTCGCACCCGCCGCCCAGCAACTCGCCCGCACTGTCGACTGGCTGCTGTGCGGCGTCATCGTCGTGGAGGCGCTCTACGTGATCCCGGGACTCGGCACCGTCCTGCTCAACGCCGTCGCCGAACGCGATGTGCCGGTGGTGCAGGGTCTTGCCGTCCTGTTCGGCGTCCTGACCGTCGTACTGAACCTGGGCGCGGATCTCGTTGCCCACCGTCTCGCGCCCCGGACGGGGGTGGCGGCGTGACGCCACTCCGCCGTCCGCGGGCGGCTCGCTTCGCCCTCGGCGTGACGGTCGTCGCCGTACCCCTCGTGCTCGCCCTGCTGGGACCGCTGTTCGCGGGCGAACAGGCGCCGCGGACAGTGTCCTTCACCGCCGGCGGCGGCCACCGGCTCGGTACCGACTTCGTGGGCCGGGACGTAGGACGGCAGGTGCTGCACGGCGGCCGGCCGGTCGTGCTGACCGCTCTCGCCGCCACCGCCCTGTCGTATCTCGTCGCGCTCCCCGTCGGCCTGGCGGGCGCGCTCACCCACCGCCGCCGACTGGAGGAACTGCTGATGCGTCCTCTGGACGTCCTGCTCGCCGTCCCCTCGCTGCTGCTGATCCTGCTGGCAGCCACGGTGTTCTCACCCGGCGCCGTCGGTCTCGCCCTGCTGGTGGCGCTGGTGAACGTGCCCGACGCGGCCCGCCTCGTACGCGCCGCCGCCGCGGAGGCCGCTTCCCGCCCTGCGGTCGAGGCGCTGCGCATGCAGGGCGAGACCTGGTGGCGGATGGCCGTCGGCTATGTCGGCCGATCCATCCTGCGCACCCTTGCCGCGGACGTCGGCACCCGGCTGACCGGCGTGCTGTACCTGGTGGCCACGGCCGCCTTCCTCGGCGTCGGGGTCGCCCCGGACGCCGCCGACTGGGCGGTCATGGTGGACCGCAACCGCACCGGCCTGTTCGTCCAGCCGTGGGCCGTGGTCGTCCCCGCCCTGCTGATCATCGCCCTGACGATGGGCACCAACCTCCTCTTCGACGCGGCGCTCGCGAAGGACCGCCGAAGCGACCGCGGCCGGGGCACGAGGCTCCCGCAAGCGACCAGGACCCTCCGCAACCGGGCAGGAAGTGAAGCGCGCCGATGAAGCATCCGGACGAGACGACGCGCCGCGTCGGCAAGCCCGCCGGCCCCGGTGACACCACGGAGGTACCCGTGGCCGAGGTCCGCGACCTGCGCGTCGAGGTCGAGGGCAGGGCGATCGTCGACGGAGTGAGCCTCAAGGCCCTGCCCGGCAAGGTCACCGCCCTGGTCGGCGCCTCCGGCAGCGGCAAGACCACCACCGGCCTCGCCCTGCTCGGCGAGTACCCGCCCGGCGCCCACGTCACCGGCGGCGTTCGCCTGGCGGCCGACGGGCCGGTCGGCTACATCCCCCAGCACCCCGCCGCCGTCCTCAACCCCGCCCGCCGTGTCTCCGCGCTCCTGACGGACATCGCCCGCGCCCGGGTACGCCACCTGCCCCGGGGCCGTCGCCGGACGGCGGCCCGCGACCGCGTCCTGCACGCTCTTGCCGAGGCCCAGCTCCCGCACGCCGAGAAGCTGCTGCGCCGATACCCGCACCAGCTCTCCGGCGGCCAGCAACAGCGCGTCGTCCTTGCCCAGGCCCTGCTGCTGGGCGCCCCGGTCGTCGTCGCCGACGAGCCCACCACCGGTCAGGACGCCCTGACGAAGAGCCGTATCGTCGAGCAACTGGCGGCCGTCGCGGCACGGGGCATCGCCGTCGTCCTGCTCAGCCACGACCTCGACGTCGTCCGGGCACTCGCCGACGAGGTGATCGTCATGCGGGCGGGCAGGGTCGTGGAGTCGGGCCCTGCGCAACAGCTGTGGCTCGCACCGCGGCACGAGTGGACCCGGCAACTGCTCTCCCCGCAACCGAAGTTCACGGATTCCGTCGTGAGCGCGCCCGGCACCGGGCGACCCGTGCTGCAGATACGCGACCTGACCGCCCGCCATCGCCACCACACCCGCGGCACGACCGAGGTACTGCGCATCCCGGAACTCGACCTGCGCGCGGGCGAGTCTCTGGCCGTCGTGGGCCGCTCCGGCAGCGGCAAGACCACCCTCGCCCGCTGCCTGGCCGGGCTCCACCGCGACCACGAGGGAGCGATCCTCCTCGACGGCACACCGCTGCCCCGCAGCCTGCGCGACCGCAGCCGTACACAACTCGCGGCTGTGCAGTACGTGTTCCAGGACGCTCGCGCCGCCTTCGACGAACACCGTCCCGTCCTGCACCAGGTCGCGCGCACGGCGATACGGCTGCGGGGCACCGAGACCTCCGCCGCGACGCAGGAGGCCCTGACCACTCTTACCGGCCTCGGCCTCGCGGAGGAACTGGTGCGCAGACGCCCGGGGCGGCTCTCCGGCGGCGAGCTCCAGCGCGCGGCCCTCGCCCGCGCCCTGCTCGCCCGGCCTCGCGTCCTCATCTGCGACGAGATCACCTCCGGCCTCGACACGATCACGCGCAGGGGCATCCTCGGCATCCTCACCGCCCTGCTCCAGGAGCGCGACGACCTGTCGCTCGTCCTGATCACCCACGACCTGGACACCGCCGCCGCGGCCCACCGCATCGCCGTCGTGGACGCCGGCGAACTCGTCGAACAGGGACCGGCCCGGCGAGTCCTCACCGCACCGGGCCACCCGTTCACCGTGTCGCTCATGGAGACCTCCACCCGGCCGGGAGCGGGAACGTGCACCTGACGGTACGCACCGAACGGCCCCGGACACGGACCGGGCGTCGGCCGGTCCGCACCTGCGAGAGTCGCTTCAGCGGATCCCATCCGGCGGAGTTGCTCTCTCCTGCACATGCCGCCGTCGGGGCCGTCCCCAGGACGGGAACCCGGTCACCGGCCCGGGCTGGGCCGTGGATCACATCATCTGACGGCCGGCCGCGTCACCGCCCGGGTCGTCGGCCAGGACGACGGTCGCCCTGATGCGTTTGCCGACCGGCTCACGGTGCACCTCGAAACTGCGGCACACCGCCATCACGATCTCCAGTCCGTGCTGGCCGACCCGGACCGGGTCCGGTGCCAGGATCGCCGGCAGCGTCGTGCTGCTGTCCCAGACGGTCACCTCAACCGCACCCTCGCTGACCTCCAGGGTCAGCAGGCACGGGCCCGGGGCGTATTTGCGGGCGTTGGTCACCAGCTCGCTCACCACCAGCTGGACCATGCCCATCGCCCGCTGCGACACCGGCAGCCCATGCACGGTCTGCAACGACATCAGGAAGTCCCGGGCCGCGTCGCGGGCGGCGCCGATCTCCTCACTGCCCTCGAACGCTGCGGAAACCGATATCGGCCGCTCCACAAGGGGCTGTTGGCCCTGACCTTCATCTGGGCATGCCAGGTCCATACATCCGCCTCACTTCCGAAGCGCCACTCGCTGTCCGCCTGCTACCCAGAAAAGTTCACCACACTCCGCGCACACAGCGGACGTCGAACGGCTGCCCAGCGTTCCCCACCCGCACTCGAGGCAGCGTGGGCGGAACTCCGTGGCCGCCGGGGGAACGCGGAACAGCGCCGCGAACGACCTCGATCCACGGGTGACATGCGGGAGCACGTTCTGCTCGTCGGGGGTGATCGGCTGACGGGTCGAGCCGGCCCACGCAGCGGCGCGCGGCGCGTGTCAGCCCCTCTTCGATGGTCAGTCCTTCTTGCTCTGCTTCTTCTGCTTCGCCTTTCCGGGCTTCAGGTCCGCCTTCTGCGCCTTGCCGGCCTTCTTCGACTTGCCGGACTGTTCGTCGGATGTCCTCGGCTTCGACTCGGCCGGTGCACCGCTGCCGGACGTGCTGGGGGAAGGAGTGTCCGTCGCGTTGGCGTCACGGAGCAGCCCGTCGGAGGGGTCGGGGGTCGAGATCGGCGGAGCCTCAGGTGTTGCGGAGCCGTCGTTCCTTCCTGCGGAACCGTCTTCGGGGTGGGGAGTCTCGGCAGGGCGGCTGACAGCCCGTGTCGTGTTGCCGTCGCTTCCTTGATGCGGGAAGCCGTCGGTGACGGCGAGAGTGGCGGCGATGACGGTGGCCAGCGCGACGGTTCCGCCGGCCATCAGCACCCGGCTGCGCGCAGGAGCGGCCTTCGGAGCGGCTCGGTCCGGGGCGGGCGACGCGCGTATGTGCGTCGCGTCGTCATCGGGCGCCGGTTCCCGGCCCCCTGCAAAGGCTGCGGCATCGGCTGCGGGCGCGGTGGGCGCGGCAGGTGCGGAGAGGGTCGTGTCCGCCAGGGCGGCCAGTGCGCGGGCGCAGTCGAGTGCCGACGGACGGGTCTGCTCGTCCAGGGCCGTCATGTCCCGCAGCAGGACGGCGAGTTCGTTCGGCAGACCGCTGGGCAGTACGGGTTCGCGGTGAAGCCGCGCTATCGCCGCTTCGAGTGGGCCTCCGTCGTATTCGAGCCTGCCCGTGAGGCATTCGAGGAGCACGAGTCCGAGGGCGTAGATGTCGGCAGGCCGGCCGACGGACCGGCCGAGTACCTGTTCGGGGGAGAGGTACGCGGCGGTGCCGACGAGCGTGCCGGTGACGGTCCGGGTGGTGGCGTCGACCAGCCGGGAGATCCCGAAGTCGGTCAGGTAGGGGCGGCCCGCCGCGCCGAGGAGGATGTTGGACGGTTTGACGTCGCGGTGGACGATCCCCGCTTCGTGGGCGTGAGCCAGGGCCTGGGCGAGGTCGGCGCCCAGTGCCGCGGTGTCTTCGCAGCGCAGGACGCCTTCGGCGATGCGGGCTTTGAGCGTGGTGCCTTCGATCAGTTGCATGACCAGGTAGGCGCGGCCGTCGTGCCGTCCGGCGTCGTAGGCGGTGACCAGGCCGGGATGCTGCAACCGGGCGAGGATCACCGCCTCGCTCCCGAAGCCTTCCTCCGATTCGACGCCGGTGCCGGGCCGGAAGACCTTCACCGCCACCGCTCGCCTCAGACGCAGGTCGAACCCACGGTAGACGTCTGCCGCGCCGCCTGAACCGATGCGAGCGTCCAGGCGGTAGCGGCCGGCGAGTATCTCGGCGGAACACCGGGAGGCCAACGCCAGAGCCGACTCACGGAGCCTCATTCGATCTCCTCATGCTTCGAAGCACCATTGCTGCGGGCGCCGGGTTGCCGAGGCACGCCGGACGCAAGTACCCGCGAGACGCCGGGCTACCCCCGGACCGCCCTGGCCGCCGGAGGCGCCAGGCGGGGCCCGGGCACAACAACAGTTAGCTGGTGACCCCCGCCGCCCTCCCCGCCGAGGCCGCGCCCGCGTGGTTCTCGGACGGGGTCTACCTGCGTCTGAACCCCTCGGTGCCCGACTCGCGGGAGTACATACGCGACACCGGTGTGGGCGCGGCCGTGTCGGCGTGGTCACCCTGCTCAGCCTGCCGCCGCTGCTGCGGATGATGCGACCGGAAGGCCTGCGCACGGAACAGCACCTGCCCTGCCGGGCTCTCCGCGCCGCCCTCAGGGGCGGCGCGGTGCACGGGTGTGCGCGGCTCGCACCGCCGCAGGCGGATCACGACGGATCTTCTGAGTCAGTCCTCCGTGACCCGAATGATCGTCTTGCCCGGGGTGCGCCGCCCGGGGGTGAACGCGGTGGGTGCCTCGGCGAGCGGCCGCACAGCACCGACGACCGGCTCGAGCCGACCGCTCCTCACCCGCGTGGCGAGATCGGCGAGCCGGGCGCGGTCGGGTTCGACGACGAAGAAGACCGCCCGCCCGTCCCTGGGCTGGATCCTGGGCGGCGTGACGATGGTGACCAGCGTGCCACCGGCCCGGATCAGGGCGGCCGAGCGGTCGAGGATGTCGCCGCCGATCACGTCGAACACGACGTCGGCCTCTCCGGCGTCCTCCAGCTTCTCGCTCTGCAGGTCGAGGAAGGCGTCGGCGCCGAGGGCGAGTGCCCTGTCCCGGTCGGCGGCCCGGCCGGTGCCGATGACGCGCGCGCCGGCCTCGCGGGCGAGCTGTACCGCGATCGAGCCGACGCCGCCCGTCGCACCATGGATCAGGACGGTCTGACCCGTGGTGAGACGGCCGTGGTCGAACAGGCCCTGCCAGGCGGTCAGGCCGGAGATCGGCAGCGCGGCGGCCACGGTGTGGCCGATGTCGGCCGGCAGCGGGGCGAGGTTACGGGCCTCCACCGCGGTGTACTCGGCGAGCGTGCCGTTGCGGGTCCAGTCGGCCAGGCCGAACACCCGCTGTCCGACGCTGAGGCCGGTGGTGCCGTACCCCAGCTCCACGACCACACCGGACAGTTCGTGTCCGGGCACGCTGGGCGTCCGGTCGCGGCCGGCGCGGTCGGTCCACGTGGCGGGCCAGTCCAGCTCGCCGGGGGTGAAGCCGGCGGCGTGCACGCGAACGACGACGTCGTTCTCGGCCGCATGGGGGTAGGGAATGTCCGTCAGGGACATCCCGGCGGGACCGGCGTTGCGGTCGCGCACGGTGATGGCTTGCATGGGGATCCTTACTGGGGGAGGGGTGGACGATCGGTGACGCTGCCTTGCGCGGCCGTCACCACCGCAGTGGCGCCAACGTCATGCCGGAGGCCGCACCCCGCCCGGGACGACGCCCGTCGCGAGGCGCCTCACACGCTCCGGCACCTTCGTTTTCATGGTGCTCCGATCAGCTCGGCCAGGGAGCGCCGATGACGCGCTCGACCGTGGTCGTGCGACGGAAACCCGGAACGAAGTGCTCCAGTACATCCGCATTCACGGTTCCGTTCGTGGTCTCCGGGCGATGCTCGAGTCCCTCGACGAAGGCCTGCAAGAACTCGTTCTTGAAGTCGCCTCGCGGATGGTGGCCGGTGATCTCGTCGACCTGGCCGTGATCCAGCTCGTCCAGACCCCAGCCGAGCACGTCGGTCAGAACCCCGAAATTCGTGACGGCGATCTCAGGGCCCATCCGCCCGGGGACTCCCGGGGTCGTGTGCAGTGCGATCGCCGTCCACACGAGATCGCCGGCCGTTGTCGGAAAACCCCGGTCGAGCATGAACTTGCGTGCGTGGTCGGCTCCGTCGACCTCGAAGCGCTGCTCCACATCGGAAAAGGGCGTCGAGAGGCCGATGTCGTGGAACATGGCCGACAGGTAGAGAAGCTCCGGGTCGGGCTCCAGGCCGAGCCTGCGAGCATGAAGGACGCCGAAGACGAAAACGCGCCGTGAGTGATGGTAGATGAGAGGGCTGGTCATCTTCTGAATGAGGCGGGTGGCTTCGTCGACCGCCGCCGATTCAGGAATCTCCACCCCTGCGATGATCTCGCTCATGACCTCTGCGCGCCTTTCGATATCGGTGTGCTAGGAATGGACGGTGCGTCCGACCTCCACAGTGCCCTCCGACCGGCGTCCCGCGCCGCCTCGGTCCGGCCATGAGTCACCCGAATGCGGACAGGCGGGCGGCGGGGGTGTGGGCTCCGCCGCGCATCGGGTCGCGATCCTCGTCTATGACGGGGTCAAACTCCTGGACGTCGCCGGCCCCGCCGAGGTGTTCGGGGAAGCGAACCGGCTCGGCGCCGACTACGAGATCGTGTTGGTGTCGCCGACCGGTGCCGACGTCACCTCGTCGCTGGGCATCCGGATCGCGGTCGACGGCGCCGCCACGGATCCCGGTCCCGACACGTTCCTGGTGGCCGGTGCGGACGCCTATCCGCGCACACCCGTTCCCCGTGAACTCGTCGAGGCGGTGCGAACGCTGGCGGACCGTTCCGAGCGCGTCGCGTCCATCTGCACCGGAGCGTTCATCCTCGGCGCCGCCGGCCTCCTGGACGGCAAGCGCGCGACCACGCACTGGAAGGTCGCGCACGAGCTGGCCGCGCGCTGCCGGGCCAGCCGCGTCGAACCCGACGCGATCTACGTCCGGGACGGCGCCACGTACACCTCGGCGGGCGTGACCGCCGGCATCGACCTCGCCCTGGCACTGGTCGAGGAGGATCACGGCCCTGATCTCACTCGTGAGGTCGCCCGTGCGCTGGTGGTCTATTTGCAGCGTTCGGGCGGCCAGTCACAGTTCTCCGCCCCACTGCAAGGACCGCCACCCCGCTCTCCGGGTCTGCGCAGAATCACCGACCTGATCACGGCGGATCCCGGGGGGAACCATTCGGTCGGCGAACTCGCCAAGCACCTCAATGTGAGCCCTCGGCATCTCACGCGGCTTTTTCACGATGAGCTGTCCACCACGCCGGCCCGGTATGTGGAGACGATCCGGTTCGGCATGGCGAAAGCCCTGCTCGACCAGGGGCATACCGCAACACAAACGGCATTGCTTGCCGGTTTCCCGAATTACGAAAGCATGCGGAGGGTTTTCGTGAGAAACCTGTCGATCAGCCCCGCCGCCTATCAGCGCCGCTTCGGCACAGCCCGCCGATCCGACGCGGAGTAGCGAATACGGCGAATTGCTCGCTGCACGGGAAAGGCCGTCCTGATTCCGTGACGCGGCTGGGCTTTGTCGTCGATCACGACGTCTCGCGGAGCCAGAGCCTCGGCGAAGTCGCGTGATGCCCGGTTTGTGTTCGTGAGGTCCCAGGAGGTGAGGGGCGCCGAACGTCGCAGGCCCACGAACTCGCGTGCTGATAGCTTCACGTCCATGATCGTGTATCCGCTGTGGCATGTCGGCCACCAGAACCAAGCAGGTGACGCCGGCTCGACAGTGCACGTCGATGAGAGCGGCGTGTTCTGCGAAGAGGCGGACGGCGACGACGTCAAGCTGCTCGGTATCTACTCAACCCTCGAACGGGCTGAAGGACGTATGCGTCAGGCTCGACTGCTACCAGGCTTCCGTGATGAACCGGAGTGCTTCCACTTCGACGTCTGCGAGCTCGATGAGGACCAGTGGACCGAGGGCTTCGTTCGAGTTCCGCCGGGCGAGTAGGCCGGTGGGCAGAGTCCCGGCGGGATGCCGTGCCGTGGTCACGTCAGTCCCAGGGCTTCGGTGTAGTCGCATGACGTTCGGTTCGTGATCATCCGAGGCCCCGGTGTTGATCACTCGTATGGCGCAGTATGCGGTCGGTGGTGCGGGGAAGTCGAGGCGGTACCGGAGTCGGCGGTTGTGCCTGCTCCGGTGGTGAGGGAGCCGCGGTCGGAAATCTCCGAGTCGGCTGCGGCCCCCTCTGCAAGCTCCGGCGGTAGCCGACGCGTGGCCTTCGACAGCGGACGATCAGCCGTCGCGGATCCTTCCGCGTCGCCCCGCCCGTGAGCCCCGGTAGGCGGCACGGCGGATGGTGGCCAAGGCGCCGCCCGGGTGGAATCCGCGAGCGCTGTGCGCATAGATGTCGAAGTCCAGGCTTTCGTTACGCGGTACGGGCAGCGGGGTGCCTACCGTCAGCACCGCGAACGGTCGCCACGACCGGCTCGAAGTTTCGGCGCACAGGTCGAAGACGAGCCCTCCTGTCGCCAGCGCCTCGCTCAGACTCTTCGGGTCGCCGTGCACCGGCGCCTGCCGTGTACGGCGCGGAAAGGCGGCCAGGACGCCGTGGCTGCCGCCGACCCGGTACGGCAGGAGGCTGGAGTAGGGGCCGCCCAGCGCGTCCGCGCGCGCTCGGGGCAGGTGCCGGGTGACCCGGCCCCGCCCGCTGCTGGTGAGAAGCAGGTCGACGGGCCGGCCCGGATCGGCGGCCTGCTCCACACGCACGGCCAGACCCAGTGCGTCGGGCAGCCGACCGGGCAGCCGACCGCCCGGGAGAGACGGATCGTGGCGGCGTGGTGTCCGGGTGTGTCCAGCCACGGCACACCCCGGAGCCCGCCGCCGTCGTCCACGACCTCCAGATCGGCCGTGCAGGTCAGGCCATGCGGATGCAGTGCCGGGGCTCGGCGCAGACGAGCCAGCAGACGAAAGCCGGCTTCCACCGTGCCGACCGGCCATGAAACCGGCGCCGTCCACCGTCGGCGGTCGGCGGCCGGTACTCCGGCGGGCGGCGCCGCGACTTCACCCGTGGGGCCGGCCAGTCGCTTGCCCACTGATCAGCCCTCCTCGGTCTCGTCCTCCCCGACGTCCTCGCCCTCCGCCTGCGAAGGGGTCGTCCGCGGCACGTCGCGACGCTCGGATTCCTCCGGCGCGTCGGCCGACTGGGGATCCTGGTGGCGCTCACCCTCGGCCTGGGACGGGGACTGCTCACTCATGATCGGCCCTCCTTGTCGGTGTCTCGGTGGAAGCCGCTCCTGAGGACTTCGGACCGCTTCCCGGGCCGACCGGGTACCCCCGGCCGGATGACCTCACTCCGGACGGCGCTCGGTGGTGCGCGGCCTACAAGGGTGCTCGCGGGTAACCCGGGTTTCGATGACGTCCGCAAGCCGATGCCGGCCCCCTGTCGGCATCGCGCCAGTCACCGACATGAGCGGTTCATGGGAGCGCCGGGCCGACCGGAGTCCGCAACCCCGACAAAGCTCCACGGGAGTCCGCAGCCCCGATCGGGCTTCACCCCCGCCCCCGCCGTCGGCCCGTTCCCCGTGCGGTGCTCCGGTCAACAGCGAGGTCCGCCGGGGTGCACTTGGCCGGATCTTGCAGCTTTCTTGACGAAGCCGCAGGACTGCACAACGGACCCAGGGCAAGGAGCGAGGGGTGATACGCATTGCAATCGTCGCCCTCGCACTGGCCGCCGGCATCGCCGCGGCCGTCGGCGCGGCCGTCGTCTCGCCCTGGTGGTGCTCGGCCGCCGTACCGCTTCTCCTGCTGGGTCTGCTGGGTGCGGCGGACCTGCTGCAGCGCCGGCATTCGGTGCTGCGCAACTATCCGGTTCTGGGGCACGCCCGCTTCCTTCTCGAGCGGATCCGCCCGGAGCTTCAGCAGTACTTCATCGAGCGGAACTACGACGGTCGTCCCTTCGACCGGGATGTCCGCACCATCGTCTACGAGCGGGCGAAGGGCACGGACGCCGAGCAGCCGTACGGCACCGAACGGGACGTCTACGAGCCCGGCTACGAGTTTCTCGTGCCGTCGATGGCGCCCTGCCCCGTGCCCGAGACACCGCCGCGGGTGCGGATCGGCGGCCCCGACTGCAGCCGTCCCTACGACATGGCGCTGCTGAACGTGTCCGCCATGAGCTTCGGCTCGCTGTCGGCCAACGCGATCCTCGCTCTCAACGGCGGCGCGGCGGCCGGCGGGTTCGCCCACGACACCGGGGAAGGCGGCCTGTCGGAGCACCACCTGAGGCCGGGTGGGGACCTCGTCTGGGAGATCGGCACCGGGTACTTCGGCTGCCGTACCGGGGATGGCGACTTCGACCCTGCCGAGTTCGCCGACAAGGCCGCACACGATCAGGTCAAGTGCGTGTCCCTGAAGCTTTCGCAGGGCGCAAAACCGGGCATCGGCGGGGTCCTGCCCGGCGCGAAGGTCAATGCCGAGATCGCGAAGGTACGGGACGTGCCCGAAGGGCGGACGGTGATCTCGCCGCCGTACCACAAGGTGTTCTCCACCCCGCGCGAACTCGTCCGCTTCCTCGCCCGGATGCGTGAGCTGTCCGGGGGCAAACCGACCGGATTCAAACTGTGCGTCGGCTCGCGGCAGCAGTTCCTCGCCGTGTGCAAGGCCATGCTGGCGGAAGGCACCACCCCCGACTTCATCATCGTGGACGGAGGCGAAGGAGGCACCGGAGCCGCGCCCTTGGAGTTCGCCGACCACGTGGGAACCCCGCTCACCGAAGGACTCCTCACCGTCCACAACGCCCTCGTCGGCGCGGGTCTGCGCGACCGCGTCCGGATCGGGGCCAGCGGCAAGATCGCCACCGGCACCGACCTGGTCAAACGTCTGGTACAGGGCGCCGACTACGGCAACTCGGCGCGCGCGATGATGTTCGCCGTCGGCTGCATCCAGGCCCAGCGATGCCACACCAACACCTGCCCCACCGGCGTGACGACGCAGGACCCCCGACGCGCCCGCGCCCTCGACGTCCGCGACAAGACGCCGCGCGTCCAGCGCTTCCAGGAAGCGACCGTGGCCGGCGCCCTGCAGATCATGGCTTCCATGGGTGTCACCGACCCCGCCGAGCTCCGCCCGCACATGATCCGCCGGCGCGTCGACCCCTACACCGAGCGCTCCTACGAGGAACTGTACGAGTGGCTCGAGCCCGGGCAGTTGCTCGACGGCCCTCCTCACACCTGGGCGGCCGACTGGAAGACCGCCGACCCCGACCGCTTCACCGTCTGACCTGGAGGAATCAAGTGGCCCGTACTGTCGCCCGCGTCATCGTGGACGCACTGAGCGAACTCGGCGTGCGCCAGGTGTTCGGCGTGGTGGGAGACGCGCTCAACCCCCTGACGGACGCCATCCGCACCACCGGGAACCTGGAGTGGGTGGGCTGTCGGCACGAGGAGGCGGCGGCGTTCGCCGCGAGCGCCCAGTCACAGCTCTCCGGCACCCTCGGAGTCTGCATGGGCACGGTCGGACCCGGTTCGGTCCACCTGCTCAACGGGCTGTACGACGCGGCCAAGAGCCACACCCCCGTCCTGGCGATCGCCGGCCAGGTGCCGCTGGCCGAGATCGGCAGCGACTACTTCCAGGAGGTCGACAACGACGCTCTCTTCAGCGACGTGGCCGTCTTCCGCGCCACCATCACCTCACCCGACCAACTGCCCCAGATGCTCGAGACGGCCGTGCGCCACGCCCTGGGCCGCAAGGGCGTCGCCGTCCTGACCGTCCCCGGCGACCTGGGCGAACGCGAACTGCAGTCGGACCGCCCAGCCCGGTTCTCCCTGAACGCTCCGCTGAGCCGGCCGGAGGAATCAGCCGTGCGGAGGGCCGCCGGACTCCTGGACCGCGCCGAACGGGTCACGCTGCTCGTCGGACGGGGCGCGCGCGCCGCGCGCGAGGACGTGCTGACCCTGGCCGACCGGCTGGCCGCGCCCATGGTGCTCACGCTCAAGGCCAAGGAAGGCTTCGAAGGCGACGCCAACCCCTTCCAGGTCGGCCAGACCGGACTGATCGGCAACCCGGCCGCCGCGTCGGCCCTGCAGGACGCGGACACCCTGCTGCTCCTGGGGACCGACTTCCCCTACCGGGACTGGTATCCGGAGGGGAGGACCGTCGTCCAGGTGGACACCGAGGCCGCACACATCGGACGGCGGGTGCCCGTCGACATCGGCCTCGTCGGCGACACCGGCGCGACCGTCCGCGACCTCCTCGTGCATCTCGCCGCAGCGCCCGGCGAGGAGGACGGTGTGCGTGACCGCTCGCATCTGGAGAAGGCGCGTAAGCGTTTCGAGCAGTGGCGCGAGGGCCAGGCACGGCTGGCCGACCCGGCTCACGACAAGGGTCTGCTCGGCCGGGTGCGCTCCTCGCTCGACAACCGGACTCACGACATCCGGCCGGAGGCGCTGGCGGCCGCGGTCGACCGGCTGGCCGCCGAGGACGCCGTCTTCACCTCCGACACGGGCATGGCGACGGTCTGGCTCTCGCGCTTCGTCGAGATGCGGGGTGAGCGGCGGCTGATCGGTTCGTACAACCTCGGCTCCATGGCCAACGCGATGCCGCAGGCACTGGGCGCCCAGGCCCTGGACCGCCAGCGTCAGGTGGTGGCCTTCTGCGGAGACGGCGGGCTGAGCATGCTCCTCGGAGACCTCATGACGCTCAAGACGCAACGGCTGCCGGTGAAGCTCGTCGTCTTCGACAACCGCCGTCTCGGCATGGTCAAGCTGGAACAGGAGCAGGCCGGGCTGCCGGAGTTCGGCACGGTGCTGGACAACCCGGACTTCGCCGCCGTCGCCACGGCCATGGGCATCACAGGGATCCGGGTGACCGACCCGGCCGACCTGGAGGATGCCGTACGGCGCGCCTTCGACGCCCCCGGGCCGGTGCTGCTCGACGTGCTGACGAACCCGGACGAGATCGCGGTGCCGGCGAAGCCGACTGTCGAGCAGGGCTGGGGGTTCGCGGTGGCCAAGGTCAAGGAGATCGTGCGCAGTCACGGGGACGACAGCGCGGACTGACGCGGCGGCAGCGGTTCCGAAGGGCCTGTCCCGCGGCGCCGCCGGTCCTGCGTGGCCGGCGGGTCGCCGTCGTCGACGCGCGGGACGGCGCGGAACCGTCGGCCCGGGTGTGCGGCGGCCGCTCGCACACCCGAGCCGACCACCCGGGCGGGGGGCAGCGCGTACTCGTCCCGCACCGCAGGAACCGGCGTTGCCGGCGCAGACGTTCGACGGCGGGCACACACGCTCCGAACGCCGGTGGACAGGTCACGGTAGACCTCGACGGCTTTGTCTGCGCTACCTGTTCGGCCCGGTTCGGCTCGGTAGCATGCAACGCATGGCCATCAAATTTGAGAACGTCGGCATCGCCGTTCGCGACCTCGAAGCAACGATCTCCTTTTTCACCGACCTCGGCCTCACGGTCCTCGGCCGTGACACGGTCAGTGGTGAGTGGACCGACACCGCCGTCGGCCTTGATGGCAATCACGCCAACATCGCGATGCTCCAGACGCCAGACGGTCACGGTCGCCTCGAGCTCTTCGAGTACATCCACCCCGAAGCGATCGAGTCGGAGCCCACGCGTCCCAACGAGATCGGCATGCATCGCGTCGCCTTCTCCGTCGACGACATCGACGCGGCCCTGGAGACAGCCGCAAAGCACGGATGCTTTCCGCTTCGCGGTGTGGCGACCTATGAGGACGTCTACAAACTTACGTACGTCCGCGGTCCGAGCGGCATCCTCGTGATGTTCGCCGAGGAGCTGAAGAAGAGCTGACGGCTCCTCAGGCAGGGAAACCCGGCTTCGAGAACGGCCGCCGACGCATTCGGTGAGACGAATGAGGTGTCTGCCACGGCGGCCCACTCCAGCCGACTCCTCTGCGCCCAGGCCGGCAGACGGAGATCGCTGAGTCGCCGGTGGACGTGTTCGTCCAACTCGTAGTCTGGGTCCGCCGGGTAAGGGAAGAGTCTCGAAGCAGACGGGGTAACTCATGGGAAGCGCACGCAAGTTCCTCATACCGGTCGGTGCCGCAGCAGCGCTGCTCACGGTCTCGGGATGCTCTGAGGACAAGCCGGCCGCCCAGGCCTCCCCGTCGGAGCTCGCCCACTACACGGCGGCTCCCGGTCCGGCCACTCCGGCGCAGAGCCCCACAACGGCCGCACCGGTGGAATGCGTGAAGACCCGTGGTATGAGCGTCGAGCAACTGACCACCTATCTCAAAGAACTGCGCAGCGGCAGCGGCGAATACCGCTCCAGGGGTCTGACCCTGGACTCCTCCGGCCTGAACTTCACCCCGGAGGCGACCCGGAGACCGTGCGAGGCGGTCACGGTGAAGCTCGCCCGCTACTGGGTGGAGGTGGAGAAGACCAGGGAGGCGACCGCCGTCACCCCGGCCCGCTACGAGTACCGGTACACGCTGATCGACGTCACGGCCCACAAGGCGGGCCCGCAGGACGGCAGAGTCCCCGACACCGCGCCGCCGGGGGGCTCCGACTGCCAGGGCTCGATTTCGGTGGCCTACCTCGGCGAAGACATTCCGCAGGAGTCCCTGCCGTACGACTTGGAGCTGGCCGATACGACAGGCCCTGTACCGGTGGAGGTGGCCGGGGACGGAGTGCTGTCCGCGATGTACGTCTCACCCCTCGGCGTGGAGTCCTGCTGAAGCATGCTCGCCTCGCGTGACTGCCGTCGGGGGCGTGACGGCCCGGATCGGCGGCACCGAAGAAGGCCGGCTGGTCGCGGCCCACGGTCAGAGGCGTTGGTAGCTTGCTCATGCCCGCCGGAAGCGATCAGGGGAGGACGCCAGCCGTGCCGGAAGTGACCCGCCACAAGGTGAGCGAACTGCGGATCACCCATGCGCTCGACGACATCTACAGGCGCACGTCCGTCCATTGGCGCGAGTTGTACTACTACGTGAGTCTGAAGCGGCTCCAGGAGATGGGCGGAGAACTTCTCGATCACGCCGCCGCCTCCACCCTGCAGGACCCCGCCCTCGGCTCGCCCCTCTCCCGCACGGTCCTGAGCACCGCGGCGGAGTGCGCCCTCGGAGTGCTGAGCGTCGGGGCTTTCCCCAAGGGCGACTTCGAGATCCCCCTGCCGCTCGTCGGCGAGACGCTCAGCAGCGCGGATCCCGGCTGTGCGCCTGCCGCCGAACTCGTGCCCACGGCGAGAACCTGGCTGGACGCGTTCACGCTGTGCGTGATCAGCGGCGCGATCGGGGAGGCGAAGCGGGGCATCGGTCTTGTCCTGCGAAACGACTACGCGCCCGCCATTCACGACGGGGTGCCGTACTCGCCGCTGGAGTCGCGGTCGGGTCCGGCGGACCTCGTCGAGATGGACGTGCTGTGCGGCTACCTCACCAGGGCGAGCAGCCACTTGCCGAGTGGGTGGCCCACCACCACGCTGTGCATGCCCACAGCCGACGAGCGCGGCGAGGCGGCACGACGGCTGGACGCTCTCGTCGCGCTGTCGCCCGACCAGCGTTTGCTCCGCGTGCTCCTGCAGGACGACCAGCGGGAATTCGAAAGGGCTCTGGTGGACCGTCTGATCGAGTACCGCGAGAGCCGGCCCGCCGACGCCGCGCCCAGAAGCCTGCTGCCGATCGGTGCCATCGCCTTGGCCGCACTGGCGGTCCACGTACACGGGTGGGAGCTGAACACCCGCTCCGGCTACCTACCGGAGGGCCTGCTGCGCGCGTCACAGGGTGCTCCAGGGGCCGGTGCCTGACCGTCCTCCCATGACCGTGAAGGGGTTCGAGCCGGGCGGACTCGCCGCAGAGCGTTCCGGCCGGGCACGGAAGGTCGCCGCTGCTTCACGAGGCGTCAGCCGACCAGGGCGAGCAGGTCGACGACGTCCGCGAAGACCCTTTCTCCCGCCTCCGCGGCGGCTGGAGAAAGGGTGTCGAGGGTGAGGAATCCGTGGATCATGCCGACCTCGCAGCGGTGTCTGACCGAGACGTTCGCGGCGGCCAGCCGGGCGGCATACGCGTCGCCCTCATCCCGAAGTGGATCGTGTTCCGCGGTGACGACAACGGTGGGCGGCAGGCCGCTGAGATCGGCGGCATACAGTGGGCTGACCTCGGGGTCGGCGCGCCGGGACGGGTCCGCGACCCACTGCTCGGCCCCCCATGCGACGTCGTCGGTCGTCAGGCCCCACCCCGTCGCCTTCGAACGCGCGCTGGGACAGGACAGGGTGAGATCGGTGTTGGGGTACACCAGGACCTGGGCGGCGGGCAGCGGTCCCCCTTCATCGCGCAGACGCAGGCACGCGAGCGCCGCGAGGTTTCCGCCGGAACTGTCGCCCATGACGACGACCGGCCCCGCGACACCGCCGTCTTCGCCGGAGGCGGCCCACCGGATGGCGTCCACACCGTCATCGACAGCGACCGGCCACGGATACTCCGGAGCACGGCGGAAATCTACGCTCAGCACGGCCGTGCCGGTCCTGAGCGCCAGCCTGCGGCACGCCCGATCATGTGACTCCAGATCGCCGATCGTCCACATGCCTCCGTGAAGGAACACCACCAGTGGCCGGAGCGCCGCTGAAGGCCGGTACAGGCGGGCCCTCACGCCGGACGAGCCGACCGTCAGATCCTCGACGTGCGCCAACCCGGGCCCTGACGGCCGGGCTTCGGCGCGGAGTCGCTGCGCACGCCGCAACTCCGCCACGCCCACGTCCCGAGCGGGAGGCCCGGGGTCCTGTCGCAGGGCCTCGATGAAGGCCGTCAGTTCGGCATCGGCGAGTGGAGGGGTGATCGGTTCGGCCATGCAGGCAGGATGCCAGCTTGATCGCGCGGTCGTGCCCTGTGCGGACAGCATGACCATCCGGCCCGCCGCCAGGGCACCACCGAACCCTGTTCCCCGGCGGACGATCTTCTGTGATCGGTGCGCACGTCGCGTGTGCTGCGGGGAAGAAGAGCGGGGACGCGTGCTCCCCGAGGAAGTGTCCCCCCTGTGCGGCGGAGGCGCCGGGGGGCCGCATACTCGGTGATCGTCGCGGGGCCACAGGGCCCCGGACGCCGGGCGGGTTGAAGGGTGCTGGAGACATGACCGACGTGAACGATCTGGCCGCTGTGGATGTGGTGGAGCATCCTGCCGTACCGCAGCGCCAAGGCGGCGCTGCGGCGCGGTGGTTGCTGCGACACCGGGTGCAGGCGGTCAATCCTGCGGCGGAGACCGGCGCCGGCGAGTCCCATGCCTGGTGGAAGGTGATGTGCCTGACCGGCGTCGACTACTTCTCCAGCCTGGCCTACGTACCGGCCATCGCCGCCCTCGCAGCCGGCGCGGTCTCACCGCTGGCCACGCTGCTGCTCGTGGTCCTGACCCTGCTGGGAATGCTGCCGATGTACCGGCGGGTGGCCGGCGAGAGTCCGCACGGGGCCGGATCGGTGGCGATGCTGGAGGACCTGCTGCCGTTCTGGCGGGGCAAACTGTTCGTCCTCGTCCTGCTCGGGTTCGTGGTGACGTCGTGGATCATCACGATCACCCTGTCCGCGGCCGACGCCTCCGTGCACATGGTGGAGAGCTCCTACGCCCCGCAGGCCCTGCAAGGCCACGAGGTCGTCATCACCGTGGCGCTTCTGCTGCTCCTCGGCGGGGTGTTTCTGCTCGGGTTCAGCGAAGCCGTGAGCGTGGCCATCCCCTTGGTCGCCGTCTTCCTCGTGCTCAACGCGGTGACCATCGGCGTCGGCCTGATGGACGTGTTCACCAGCCCGGACGCCTTCTCGGCGTGGACCGGCGCACTCACCGAGGGCCGGGGATTCGGTGACCTGGCCGGGCCCGCGCTGCTGGCCTTCCCTCTGCTGGTGCTGGGCCTGTCCGGATTCGAGACCGGAGTGAGCATGATGCCGCTGATCTCCGCCGAGGGCGAGACCGCCGAGCAGAGGCTGAAGTCCCGCATCCGCAACGCCCGCAGACTGCTCACGACGGCCGCACTCGTCATGAGCGTCTACTTGCTGGCCGCGAGCCTCGTGACCACCGTCCTCATTCCGCACAAGGAGTTCGAGGCGGGCGGCGCGGCCAATGGCCGGGCCCTGGCCTGGCTGGCCCACGAACACGTGGGGGAAGCCTTCGGCACCGCCTACGACGTCAGCACCATCCTGATCCTCTGGTTCGCCGGCGCTTCCGCGATGGCCGGACTGGTCAACATCGTTCCGCGCTACCTCCCCGCCTACGGCATGGCCCCCGAATGGGGCCGCGCGGTACGCCCCGTCGTCCTGGTCTACACAGCTCTGTGCGTCATCATCACCATCGCCTTCGACGCCGACATCGACGCCCAGGCCGGCGCCTACGCCACGGGCATCCTCGCCATGATGGTCTCCGGCGCCTTCGCCGTCACCGTCTCCGCGCTGCGCCGCCGCCAGCGCGCCCTGTCCGTGGGATTCGCCGCGCTCACTGCGGTACTGCTCTACGCGCTGGTGGCCAACATCATCGACAAGCCGGACGGCATCACCATCTCGGCGATGTTCATCGTCGGCATCATCACCATCTCGCTGATTTCGCGCATCTCACGCACCACCGAACTGCGCGCGGACAAAGTCGTGTTCGACGAGACCGCCCGCCGGTTCGTCTCCGGCACCCTCGCCCACGACAACGCCATCAACATCATCGCCAACCGCCGCCAGGCGGGAGACGCCGCCGAGTACGCGGACAAGGAACGCGAGCAGCGTGCCACCAACCCGGTGCCCGGCCTCGCCGACATCCTGTTCCTGGAGATCGACGTCGTGGACCCCTCCGACTTCAGCGAGACCCTCACCGTCCACGGCGTCGAGATCGACGGACACCGGATCCTGCGAGCCGCGGCCCCGGCCGCCCCGAACGCCATCGCGGCGATCCTTCTCACCCTGCACGAGACCACCGGCGTACAGCCGCACTGCTACTTCGCCTGGGCCGAGGGCAGCCCCCTGACGCACATGTTCCGCTACTTCCTCCTCGGCCGCGGCGACACCGCCCCCCTCACCCGCGAGATCATCCGCCAGCACCAACCCGACCCCGCCCGCCGCCCGGGCATCCACGTCGCAGGCTGACAGTCCCGGGGGACGGCACCGCGCGGCGCCGTCCCCCGCCCTCCACTGTCTCCCGACGGGCAGAGCAAGCACCGTGGCACTGCGGGCACCTGCCGGGCACCCGCCGTGGGGCCGGTCAGTCGCCCCCGCCGCCCCCGCCGTCACCCCCGCCGCCGTCTCCGCCGTCGCTGCCGCCGTCTCCGCCGTCCGCGCCCCAGCCGTCGCCGCCGCCGGATTCGTTGTCCTCGCTCCCCTTGCCGAGGTTGGTGAACCAAGGGCGGTCCCAGCCTTCGTCGGTGGCGACGGGCTCGCCCCCGCTCACCGCGCGCCGCTCCGACCGGAACCGCGCCGAGCCCGTCGTGTCCCCGAGCCCGAAGGCGACGGCGAAGACCTGCGCCATGACGGCGTCCAGCGGGTCAAGGCTCTCGTACTGCGCAGGGGCGAGCGGCAGCAGGACCGTGCCCGGGTCGAGCGCCGGCCGGCGCGGAGGCCTCGTCAGCAGGGCGACACAGCGTTCGTCGCGCAGCAGCCGCGAGGTCAGCGCGTTCTCACGTCGCAGCACCCAGTGCAGCGCGGGCAGTCGCACCTCGGCGTACCTCTTGGATCTGCGCAGCTTCTTCTTCAGGGTGAGTTCCGCCGCGACGTCGTCGACCGTGAGACGCAGGCCGCCGGACGGTTCAGTGCCGTAGGGGTTGAAGCCGTGCGGTGCTCGGATGCGCACGACGGGGGAGTGCGGCCCCCAGACGTCCACGCGCACCAGACGCCGGTCCACGGCGACGGTGATCGGTCCGGCCGGGCCCGGGGCGACGCGCCGCGCGATCCAGAGCGGCACCTCCTCGGCCCGGGCCCGGTCCGCCAGGGCGGCCACCCGGGAGGGCCCGCCACATCGCCGTACCGCCAGTTCTCCGAGCCTGCGGGCGAACTCGCCGCTCCGCCGCACCCTCACCGGCGTGGCGGTGCCCGTGACGCGGGTCACCGGCACCACTCCCGCACCCTCCGCGAGCCGGTCCAGCGGCCGTTCCGTCCCACCGCCTCCGAGCCAGCGACCGCGCTGGAACGCCTCGGCCATGGCGGCGAGGTTCAGCTCGTTCAACGGCGTGATCCGGCCACCGTTGCGCAGGTGGTGCTCGGTCAGTTCCACGATCCGCGCAAGCGGGTTCCACGAACGTTCGCCATAGAGCACCTGGTTCACCACTACCCCCGTATACACATTCGGCTCAGCCAGGCCCACTGTCACACACCTCGGCGGAGCCCTGCCACGGGGGTGCGGCCCTGTCCGGGAGCACACGCTCGGACGGCGGTCGCAGACAGGTGCCGGTCTGTCGGCCCGGAGAACGCCATCGCACGGGCGCGGCGGCGTCCCGCCTCGCTGACGTCTGGTCCGGGCCCGGTCGACCGAGGACCTCCGCGCCGTCTGCCTGATCACCCGGCGTCAGGTTCGACGGCTTTGTCAGGAGCCCAGGACAGTGAGGCCCGCCCACAGGGACGCCCTTCGGTGCAACGGCGCGTGCCGGAGCGGTCGGTGGCACGTGTGGCGGGTGCGGATGCGTCGGGTCGATTCCCGCGCTCCCTGTCCGGGTCGCCGCTGTCGGGGCAGGGTGTGCGGGGATCGCACGTCTTTCCGGGAAGGTGGTGACGAGGTGGACGAGATCCGTTTCGAAGATCGCGTGGTGGTGGTGACGGGCGGCGGCCGCGGGTTGGGCCGGGAGTACGCCCTCGTCCTCGCGGCGCGGGGCGCGAGGGTGGTCGTCAACGACGTGGGAACGGGGATCGACGGGCGAGGGGCGTCGCCGTCGCCCGCGCACGCGGTGGCCGAGGAGATACGGCTCCTCGGCGGGCAGGCGGTGGCGGACGTCCACGACGTCGCGACCGTGCTCGGCGCCCGGGCGCTGACCCGTGCCGCTGTCGAGCGTTGGGGGCGGTTGGACGGCCTGGTCAACAACGCGGGGATCTCGATCATGCGCCCGCTGGGGGAGCTCTCCGACGAGGAGTGCCGACGTGTGCTGGACACCCATGTGGGCGGAACCCTGAACATGGTGCGGGCCGTGTGGCCGCACATGGTCGCGTCCCGGTACGGGCGGATCGTCAACACGTGCTCCGATGCCCTCTTCGGCGATACCGGGCTCAGTGTGTACGCCGCAGGCAAGGGCGGTGTGCTGGGGCTGACCACCTCGCTGGCCGCCGAAGGAGCCCCGTACGGCATCAAGGCCAACGCGGTCGTACCGATCGCCGCCACCCGTATGTCCCTCGAAGCGCTCCAGGGCGACGAAGCGATGACCGCCCTGCTCACCGACCTGTTCCCCGCCCGTCTCGTCGCGTCCGTGGTGGCCCTCCTGGCCCACGAGTCGGTGCCCTTCACCGGGGAACTTCTGCACGCGGCCGGCCGCCGCGTCGGGCGGATCTTCCTGGGCGTCACCGAAGGAGTGCTGTGGAAGGAGGACCCCACGCCCGAGTCGATCCGCGAGCAACTGCCCGCCATCCGCAGCACCGAGGCGTTCCGCACGCCGCAGAGCGTCAGTGCGTCCATGGCCTTCTCCCTCCAACAGCTCGGCGTCGGCGGTACGGAGCCGCTCGCGCTGGACCTCGCGACCCCGGCCCCCGGGAACGAACACCCCGGCGGCCCTGCCGACAGCTGAGACGGGGTGCGTCGAGGACCGCTACCCGCCGATGCGGAGGAACACCGGGCGCTGAGGAGGGCCGGGACACCAGCGCCCCCCGTACCGTGCTGCTCTCCATGGACACCGGGAGGACCCCGTTCCGCAGGACATCGACTTCGACCTGCCCGCCGTCGCGGGGGTCGGCCCCGGGCTCGACGAGGCCCGTCGGCACAACCTGGCATGGGTTCGACGCCTCGGTCTGGTCACGGACGACCGCGCCGCCGCCTGGTACGCCTCCTGGGACATGCCCCGGCTGGCCGCCCTCGGCTTCCCCCACGCACGGGGCCCCGCCCTGAACCTGTGCGCGGACGCGATGGGCTTCTTCTTCCTCTTCGACGACCAGTTCGACGGCCCGCTCGGCAGGGACCCTGCCCGGACCACCCGCGTGTGCCAGCAGCTGATCGACATCGCCCACGGCGCCAACGCGCCCGCCGACGCCGACCCCTGCACGGCGGCGTTCGCCGACATCCGGGCTCGCGGCACCCGCGGCGCCCACCCTGCCTGGACCGCCCGTACCGCGCACGAATGGGAGTACTACTTCGCCGCACACGCCCACGAGGCGATAGGCCGCCTCCGCGGCACCCCCGCCGACATGGAGACCTACCTCCACGTACGCCGCGGCGCAGCCGCCACCGACCTGCCGCTCTCCCTCGCCGAGCGCGCCGCCGGCATCACCGTCCCCGCAGCGGCCTTCCACTCACCCCAGCTGCGCATCATGCGCCAGACGGCCATCGACGTCACCCTGATGTGCAACGACGTGTACTCCGTGGAGAAGGAAGAAGCCCGCGGCGACGTGGACAACCTGGTCCTCGTCCTCGAGCACGCCCGCCACCTCACCCGTGCCGAGGCCGTCACGGCCGCGGGCCGCCAAGTGAACAGCTGCGTCCGGCGGTTCCGGGAACTCGCCGTGCAGTTACCCGCCCTGTGCGCCCAGCTCGGACTGCGCCACCAGGAACGGGCCGACGTGGACACCTACCTCCAGATCATGACCGCGTGGATGAGCGGCTACCACGCCTGGCAGACCGAGACGCTGCGCTACCGCACCGCTCACGAAGTCGTCCCGGCGCCGGGCCCCGGCTACCTCGACCAGATCCTGCACACCCGGCCCCGCAGCACGCCCGGCCGGGGCACGCTTCCACCGCACCGGCCAACCCGATGACCGGGGCAACGTTGCCACGGTCGTGGCGAAGGACTCGGTCATCTGCGCACAACGCGCCGGCCGTTGCTCAGCGGGCGGTGCCCTCGGTACCCATCCGCACGGGAGCGTCGGTGCGGGCGGTGATCTCCTCGGGGGTGACGTCCGGCGCGGTCTCCACCAGCGTCAGGCCGTCGGGGGTGATGTCGAGGACGCCGAGGTCGGTGATGATCCGGTGGACGCAGGCCTCCCCGGTGAGGGGAAGCCCGCATTCTCGGACGATCTTCGGGGTGCCGTCCTTGGCGGTGTGGTCCATGAGGACGATGACGCGGCGGGCGCCGTGGACGAGGTCCATCGCACCGCCCATGCCCTTGACCATCTTGCCGGGGATCATCCAGTTGGCCAGGTCGCCGCGGGCCGAGACCTGCATGGCGCCGAGGACGGCGGTGTCGATGTGACCGCCGCGGATCATGCCGAAGGAGAGCGCGGAGTCGAAGAAGGAGGCGCCGGGCAGGACGGTGACCGTCTCCTTGCCCGCGTTGACGAGGTCGGGATCGACCTCGTGGTCGTACGGGTACGGGCCGGTGCCCAGGATGCCGTTCTCGGAGTGCAGGACGACCCGCACGCCGGGCGGGAGATGACCGGGGATCAGGGTGGGCAGGCCGATGCCGAGATTGACGTAGGAGCCGTCGGTGAGTTCGGCGGCGGCGCGGGCGGCCATCTGGTCGCGGGTCCAGCTCATGGGCGTACGGTCCTCTTCTCGATGGGCTTGTCCGCGGCCTCTTCGGCTCCGAGCCGTACGACCCGCTGGACGTAGACGCCGGGCAGGTGGACCTCGTCGGGGCGCAGCTCGCCGGGCTCGACGAGTTCCTCGACCTCGGCGACGGTGATCCGGCCGGCCATGGCGGCCGGGGGGTTGAAGTTCGCGGCGGCCCGGCGGAAGCGGAGGTTGCCGTGCCGGTCGCCGCGCCAGGCCCGTACGAGGGCGAAGTCGGTGGTGATGCCGTACTCCAGGACGTGCGGGCGGCCCGCGAAGTCGCGGGTCTCCTTGGGCGGGGAGGCGAGGGCGACCGAACCGTCGTCCGCGTAGCGCCAGGGCAGTCCGCCGCGTGCGACCTGGGTGCCGACTCCGGCCGGGGTGTAGAACGCGGGGATGCCCGCGCCACCCGCGCGCAGCCGCTCGGCCAGGGTGCCCTGCGGGACCAACTCCACCTCCAGTTCGCCGGACAGGTACTGACGGGCGAACTCCTTGTTCTCGCCGACGTAGGAGCCGGTGACCCGGCTGACGCGGCCGGCGGCGAGCAGCACACCGAGGCCGCGGCCGTCGACGCCGCAGTTGTTGGAGACGACGGACAGACCGGTGGCGCCCTGCTCGTGCAGGGCGCGGATGAGGACTTCGGGTACGCCGCTGAGGCCGAAGCCCCCGACGGCGAGCGAGGCGCCCTCGGCGATGTCGGCGACCGCCTCGGCGGCGGTGCCGATGACCTTGTCCATGGTGCGTGTGCTTCCTTTCAGTCGGTGGAGCCGGGCGGGACGCCGGACCAGCCGCCGTCGACGAAGAGGCCGGCGCCGGTGAGGTACGCGGCCTCGTCCGAGACGAGGAAGACCGCCGCGTTCACGATGTCGTCAGGGACGCGGACTCGGCCGAGCGGGGGTCTCGACGGCCTCCTCGTGCAGGAGATCGCCGCCGACGACCAGCGCCCCCTCGGCGGCGAACCGCAGGGCGGCGGCCCGGACCTGGCCGCGTGAGGTGCCGGAGATCAGGGCCACCTTGCCCTCGGGTCGCCTCACGGACCTGCCTCCGGGGCGCGCAGGGCGTCGGACACCGACTTGACGCCGCCGTGCGCGGTGAGGCCGCCGTCCACGGGAATCTCCGCGCCCGTGATGAACGACGACTCGTCACTGAGCAGGAAGACGACCAGCGGGGCGACCTCGGCGACGGTCCCGGTCCGGCCCAGTGGCGTCTCGGCCACGTTGGCCTCGCGGAACGCCGGAGCGGCCGAGGCGGTCATCTCGGTCTCGATGAAACCGGGATGGATCGTGTTGACGCGGATGCCGCGCGGGCCGAGCTCCATGGCCGCGGTCCTCGACAGGCCGCGCAGGGCCCACTTGCTGGTGGTGTAGGCGACCGGGTAATGAGCGGTGAGGGCCGCCGAGGAGCCCACGTTCACGACGGAGGAGCCGGGCGGCATGAGGGGCGCGAGATGCTGCAGGCCGAGCAGCGGACCGATGACGTTGACCGCGTGGACGCGGGCCATGTCCTCGGAGCGGACCTCGCCGAGGCGGGCTCGCCAGGTGATGCCCGCGTTGTTGACCAAGCCGTGCACCTGCCCGTACGCCGCCTGCAGCTCGCCGGCGAGCGCGGCCCACTCCTTCCCGTCGGTGACATCGAGCCGGCGACAGCCGGGCACCTCGGCCACATCGGTGGCGATGACGCGGGCACCCTCACGGCTGAGGGCCTCGGCCGCGGCGGCGCCCTGACCACGGGCCGCACCGGTGACGACAACGACCTTGCCGGGCAGCCTCCTGGCATACCGATCGCTCACAGCCGCTCCCGGGTGCGGCGCCTGCCGGTGGGCAGCGGGACGGGGGCGGCGCCGGGGACGACGGTGTTGGCGAGGGTGCCGATGCCCTCGACGGTGAGGGAGACGGTGTCGCCGGGCTTCAGCGGCGGCGGGGTCCGCTCGCCGCGCCGGCCCCACAGTTCGGCGAGGCAGCCGCCGTTGCCGCAGGTGCCCGAGCCCAGGACGTCACCGGGCACGACCCGGGTGCCGCGCGAGGCGTAGGCGGTCATCTCCTCGAAGGTCCAGCTCATGTTGGACAGCAGGTCCTGGCCGACCTTCTCGCCGTTGACCTCGGCGGTCAGGGCCAGGCGCAGGAAGCCGTCGGCGTCCCGGTACGGTTCCAGCTCGTCGGCGGTGACCAGGTACGGGCCGAGGGTGGTGGCGGTGTCCTTGCCCTTGCAGGGGCCCAGGCCGACCCTCATCTCCGCGCTCTGCAGGTCACGGGCGGACCAGTCGTTGAAGACGGTGTAGCCGACGATGTGCTCGCGTGCCTGTTCCGGGGTGAGGTCGCGGCCCTCACGGCCGATGACGGCGCCCACCTCGAGTTCGAAGTCCAGGACGGCCGATCCCGGCGGCACGGGTACGTCGTCGCCCGCGCCGTACACCGCGTGCGGGTTGGTGAAGTAGAAGGTCGGCGCGGCGTACCACGCTTCGGGGACGCCACCGGTCCCCTCGACGGCGCGGCGCACCCCCTCGACGTGCTCCTCGAAGGTGACGAAGTCCCGTACCGAGGCGGGCTGGAGTGGCGGCAGGAGCCGCACCTGGGAGACGTGGGGGCCGGGCGGCACGTCCAGGGCTGTGGCGCCGGCGGCGAGCAGCCCGGGCAGCCCGCCGGTCTTCGTGAGGAGAGCCGTGAGCGAGGTGACGCCCGGCAGCGGGAGCAGGGTGCCGTCCTCCTCCACCACGGCGACGCGGCGGCGGTGCTGATGTTCGTAAGCGGCGAAACGCATGGTGCGGCTCCAGCTGGGAGGGATCGGTCGAGGCGGTACCCGGGTCGCCGCAGACCTTCGGCGAGCAACGCGAGGTGCGCCGGGACGGGAAGCACGGCAGCGCGTGCCGTGTCGGGGCCGTGCTGCCGCGTCCCCTGAGTCAGCGGTGCGCCACTCAGACCGGCGGGGCGACGAAGACGCCGCGGTCGACGTCGTTGAAGGACTCCTTGGCGATGAGTTCGTTCATGGGGTTGGCGGTGCCCCACTGGTCGGTGACCTCGGGCTGGGAGAAGTCGTAGACGTGCGGGTGCCAGGTGTCCTCGTCCAGGCATTCCAGCTCGGTGGTGTACTCGACGGTGTTGCCGTGCGGGTCGAGGAAGTACGTGAAGGTGTTGTCCCCGGCCATGTGCCGGCCCGGTCCCCAGACCTTCTTGAACCCGGCGCGGATGACACGGCCGGAGCCGCGCATGTATTCGTCGATCCCGCGCATCTCGAACGAGACGTGGTGCAGGGAGGTGTGCGGGCCCTTGGCGATCGCCATGGAGTGGTGCTGGTTGCTGATCCGCATGAAGTGCATGACCTCGCCCATGTGCGGCGAGCTGAGGGTGTCGGAGAGCGCGAAGCCGAGGTGGCGTTCGTACCACTGCCGAGTGACGTCGAGGTCGGGGGAGTTGAGGACGACGTGGGAGAGCTTGACCGGGATGGCCTCCTTCTCCTCGATCCTGCGGTGCCGGCGCGCCTCGACCTCCGCCGAGACCTCCACGGTGCGGCCGTCCACGTCGAAGAAGCGGAAGCCGTACCCGCCGCCCGGGGTGTCGACCTTGCCCGGCCGGGAGATCAGCCGGACGCCGCCGGCCAGGAGCCGCTCGGCGAGGGTGTCCACGTCGGCCGCGTTCGCGGCGCCGTAGGAGACCAGGTCGAGGCGCTTCTCGTCGGCCCTGCGCAGCCGTACGACGTACTGTTCCGGGCTGCCTTCGGCGGCCAGGAAGGAGATCCCGGAGTCCTCGGCGACCTTGGTCAGGCCCCAGACACCGGCGTAGAAGTCGAGTTGCCTGTCGTAGTCGGGCACGGCGAGGTCGACGTGCCGCAGGTGGGTGAGCAGACGCATGGGGGTCAGTCCTTCCGGAGGAGGGCGGCGGCGTTGGCGCCTCGTACGGCGTGGAAGTCGGCCTCGGGCAGACGGGCCGCGCGCAGGGCGCCGACGGGGTCCTCAGCGCCCATGTCGAAGGGGAAGTCCGAGCCGAGGAGCACACGGTCGGCGCCGGCGGCCCGGACCAGCTCCCGCAGTACGTGCGGGTCGTGGACCAGGGAGTCGAAGTACAGCCGCCTCAGGTAGCTGCTGGGCAGGTGGGCGCAGCCCGCTCCCGCGTCGGCGCGCGCGGACCAGGCGTGGTCGGCGCGGCCGATGTGGGTGGGCAGGTAGCCGCCGCCGTGTGCGGCGATCAGCGTCAGCCCGGGGTGCCGGTCCAGTACCCCGGAGAAGATGAGATGGGACAGCGCGACGGCGTTCTCGGTGGGCTGGCCGACGGTGTTGGACAGATACCAGCGGTCCAGGCGCTCGTCGAGCGTGCAGCCGAAGGGGTGCAGGAAGAGGATCGCGCCGCTGTCCTCGGCCCGCGCCCAGAAGGGCTCGAACGCCGGGTCGGAGAGTTCCCGGCCCGGGGCGTGGGAGGAGATCTCCACGCCCGACAGGCCCTGTGCCAGGGCGTGGTCCAGTGCGTCGACCGCGAGGTCCGGGTGCTGGAGGGGGACGAGTCCCAGTCCGCGCAGCCGGTCCGGTGCGGCCGAACAGTGCGCGGCCGTGGCCTCGTTGGCCAGCTGGTACACCTTCTCGGCGGTCTTCTCGTCGGCCCAGTAGTGGTAGTGCGACGGCGAGGGGCTGACCAGCTGTACGTCCACGCCCTGGGCGTCCATGGCGGCCAGGCGCACGGTGACGTCGGTCAGGCCGGGGATGCGGTCGCGGACCATGGGGCCGCTGACGGCGAGCGCGGCGGGGCCGTTGCGCCGGGCGTCGAGCGCCTTCGCCTCGGCGAGCCCGGGCCGGTCCGCCACCAGGGCCTCGATCTCGGGGAGCAGGACGTGGGCGTGCACGTCGACGGTCGGCGGCGGGTGGGCGGTCACGGCAGCTCCCTGAGCATGGTCATGGTGCGGGCCATCAGGCCGGGCACGTCCGCGTCACGGACGCCGTCGAGCTGCCACTGCCCGATCTGCACCGAGGCCTCCACGACCGGGCGGACCCGCGAGATCCGCCGCTCGTAGTACGTCCGGAACAAGGCGTCGTCCCAGGTGTCGGACTCGGTCAGCAGCTGGGCGAGGACCCAGGCGTCCTCCATCGACAGGGCGGCGCCCTGGGCGAGGGTGGGCGGGCAGCAGTGCGCGGCGTCGCCGACGAGGACGACCCGGCCGCGGTGCCAGGAGCCCTCGACCAGCATCCGGTCGAACCACGTGTAGTTGACCTCCGCCGGTTCGGTGATGTGCTCGGTGATCTCCGGCCAGAAGCCGCCGTAGTGCCGGGTGAGCCGGCGCATCTCGTCCGCGTAGGTGTCCGGCGGGATGGAGGCGCGGTCGCGGTTGGCCTCGACGACGTAGGCGTAGAGCGTCGACTCGCCGGTCGGGCAGTACCCGGCGATGTAGGCGGGCCCGCCGTAGGCGAGGTCGGTGCGGGTGACACCGGTGGGGCGCGGGGCGGCGATGCGCCAGATGGCCATGCCGGTGGGTTCCGGCTCGGCGGTGATGCCGATGGCGGCGCGGGTGGTGGAGCCGAGTCCGTCGGCGGCGATCACCAGGTCGTACCGGCCCTCGGTGCCGTCGCTGAGGCGGACGCGGACGCCGTCGGCGTCCTGGTCCCCGATCTCGGCGGTGGTGCCCAGGCGCACGGTCGCGCCGCAGGAGCGGACGGCCTCGATCAGGATCTGCTGGAGTCGGGGGCGCTGCATTCCGACGGTGGCGGGCAGATCGTCGCCGCCGGTGCGCAGGTCGTCCTGGGCGTGCAGGACGGTGCCGTCGGGGGCGGTGATGCCGACCGATCCGAAACCGAAGCCGGACGCCTCGACCTGCTCCCAGACACCCAGGTCGCGCAGGACGCGCAGGGCGTTGCCCTGGAGGGTGATGCCGGAGCCGGCGGTGGCGTTCCAGTCGTCCTTGACCTCGACCAGGTCGACTGCGATGCCGGCGCGGCGCAGCAGGATCGTGACGGCGTTGCCGGCCGCGCCGCCGCCGACGACGAGGACCGTGCGGGGTTGGGTCATGGGGAACTCCCTTGTTCCTCGGACTACTTGACGGCGATCGGGTTGACGGGAGAGCCGACGGCACCGGTGATGGGCAGGGGCGCGGCGGTGAGTGAGAACGCGTACTCTCCGTCGGCCGCGCAGTCGGTGGCGAGCGCGTCCAGGTCCCACATCTCACCGATCAGCAGGCCGATGTGCGGGATGGCGACCTGGTGCAGTGGCTGGAAGGCGTGCTCGAACTCGTTGGGCCGGACCTCGAAACCCCAGGTGTCGGTGGCGATCGCGGCGATCTCGCTGCCGTGCAGCCAGCCGGCCGTGGTGAACGACAGGCCCGGCGCGGGACCGCCCGCGTACTCGCCCCACCCGTCGCGGCGCACCCGGGTGAGTTGCCCGGTGCGCACCACGACGATGTCCCCGCGGCCGACGCTCACGCCCTGCGCCTCGGCGGTCGCCGTCAGGTGCTCCTCGGTGATGGCGAAGCCGTCGGGGAGTTCGCCGTTCTCGCCGATGGCGCGGCCGATGTCCAGCAGGACGCCGCGCCCTGCGACGTGCGGCGCCATGTGCTCGATGCCGGTGACGAGGTCGCCGTCGGAGGTGACGACCTTCTCGGCGGACCGTCCGTTCCATGCCTTGCCGTGGTCGAAGATGTGGCCCAGGCCGTCCCACTGGGTGGAGCACTGCAGCGGCATCGCGATCACGTCGTCGGCGCCGCCGATGCCGTGCGGCAGGCCCTGGTTGCCGAGGGCGGCGTCGGTGCCGGTGTCGAGCATGGTGTGCACCGGGTTGGTGCGACGTCGCCAGCCCTTCTGCGGGCCGTTGATGTCGAAGCGCTGGGAGAGGGAGAAGCTCACGCCCCGGCGGACCAGTGAGGCTGCCTCGCGGCGTTTGGCCTCGTCGAGGAAGTTCAGCGTGCCGAGCACGTCGTCCTCGCCCCAACGTCCCCAGTTGGAGCAGGCCTTGGCCGCCCGCGCGATCGAGCCTTCGGGGTCGGTGCGGTCCAGGGTCACGAGGCGTCCTCCGCCACACAGCGGGTGCGCTGGGCGCCGAGCCCGGTGATCGAGCCGTCCATGACGTCGCCGTCGCGCAGCAGCCGGCCCCAGTGCATGCCGTTGCCGGCCGGGGAGCCCGTCAGCACCAGGTCGCCGGGGAGCAGCCGGGCGCTCCGGGAGGCGTAGGACACCATGCGCGCCACGTCGAAGATCATGTCCTTGGTGGACTCGTCCTGCATCGTCTCGCCGTTGAGCTTCAGCGTCAGCCGCAGGTCCTCGGGGCGGGCGATGGACTCGGCGGGCACGATCCACGGGCCGAGCGGCGTGAAACCGGGCGCGTTCTTGCTGCGCAGCCAGTCCGTGCCGATCTGCGGCATGTCCCGGCGGAAGACGGTCGCCCGGTCGGTCAGATCGTTGGCGATCGTGTATCCGGCGACGTGCGTCAGGGCCTCCTCGACGGAGACCTGATAGGCGGGCCGGCCGATCACGGCGGCCAACTCCAGTTCCCAGTCGGGCTTCTCGGCCCATACGGGGAGCACGACGTCGTCGTACGGGCCGGTGATCGCGCTCGGCAGCCCGATGAACACGTACGGCAGATCCTCCGCCGCCCGGCGGTCCATGATCTCCGCGGCCTCGGCGCGGCGCTCCTCCTCGGGCCGGTCGTCGTCCGGCGCGCGGTGGGCCACGTGCAGGTCGATGACGTGCTGGCGGTAGTTGGCTCCCGACTGGAAGACCTGCCGCGGCCGGACCGGTGCGTGCACCCGGAACTCCGCCAGCGGCCTGGGGGAGGGGCCGCCGTCGCGGGCCAGCGCCCGCAGGGTCGGCAGGGCCGAGTCCCAGTCCTCCAGCAGACCGATCATGGTCAGGTGCCGGCTGTCCAGGGCGGCGCGCAGATCGATCACCTGGGCGTCCGCCGTGACCAGAGCGGGGAAGGCCGGCCCGTCGGAGGCCGAGAGGGTGGCGACAGCGAAGGGTCCGGCGAAGGGTGCGGACGCGGCTTCAGGTTTCACGGACATGTCCTCCTGATTGCGGTGGGACCAATCTGGACCCGCCACCCGCGATCAGGGAAATAGATTGTGTGGATCGGCTCCATCCATACGGTAGATTCTGGCTGGTCGGCGCCGTACAGCCAGGGAGGGCCCTGTGAATCTGAGTCGCCTGGACCTCAATCTCATCGTCGCCCTGCGCGCGCTGCTGGAGGAGCGCAACGTCACCCGGGCCGGGCAGCGGGTCGGACTGAGCCAGCCCGCGATGAGCGCGGCCCTGGCCCGGTTGCGGCGCCACTTCGACGACGACCTGCTCGCCCGTGTCGGCGGCCACTACGAACTCACCGCGCTCGGACAGGTCCTGATCGACCGCGTCTCCACCGCCTACGACGTCCTGGAACGCCTCTTCGCCAGCCAGGCCGACTTCGACCCGCAGCGCGAGAGCCGCGAGTTCAAGCTCGTCGCCTCCGACTACGCCGTCGCCGTCTTCGGCACCGAACTCGCCCGCGTCGTGCACGAGGAGGCACCCGGCATCCGGCTGCGCTTCGCGCAGACCCCCACCACCGTGGTCGATGCCACGGACACCCTGCTCAGCACCACCGACGGCCTCCTCATGCCGCACGGCGTCATCAGCGACTTCCCCGCCACCGACCTCTACGACGACCGCTGGGTCTTCCTCGTCGCCGACGACCACCCCGGCGTCGGCGAGCGGCTCACCCGGCAGGACCTGGCCCAGCTGCCCTGGGTCACCTACCAGCGCACCTACGACGCCCCTGCCGTGCGGCAACTGGGCATGCTGGGCGTCGAACCGCGGGTGGAGGTCTCCGTCGACAGCTTCCAGCTCCTGCCCCTGCTGGTGGCGGGCACCCACCGCATCGCCCTGGTCCAGGCCCGGCTCGCCCGGCTGCTGGCCCCCATCGCCGCCGTACGCGTGCTGGAACCGCCCTACGAGGCGGTCCCCCTGCGGGAGGCGATGTGGTGGCACCCCGTGCACACGCACGACGCGGCCCACATCTGGTTGCGCGAGACGGCCGCCCGCGTCGGCCGCCGCATGCCCGACGCGAACGAGAGGTGAGCCGGGCCGGAAGCGGGCGTGTCCGAGGCCGTCATCCACCGGCCGGATCGGCGCCATCCGGCACACGCATGCGGCCGGGGTGGGCATGGCGGTGCACGGACCGGATGATGGTGACACCTCGCGCGTCATCGCGCAGACGTCCGCCGACCTCCCGTGCCGTCCGTCCCGCGGGGCCGGTGTGCCGCCTTCCTGCCCTTGAGCCTCGCCATGCCTCTTCCCCTCCCGCCGTGCCCACCGGCCGCCGCCGAGCCCCGCCGTCCCCGGGCGGTCAGGGCCGTCGGCCATCCCGCAGAAGGGCAGCCGTCCGGCCGCCCGCGCGCCCTCGGTGCGGCAGGCAAGCGGCGGACGTCATCGCGCCGGTGCCGCCATCGTCGACCGGCGTACGACGAGCTCGGGCCGGAGCACCACGTGGGTGTGTTCGTGAAGGGATCCGCCGGCGGCCGTTTCCTCGATGAGCAGGCGGCCGGCCTGCCGTCCCATGGCGACGGCCGGCCGTCGCACCGAGGTGAGCGGGACGACGGCGGACGCGGCGAACTCGATGTCGTCGTATCCGACCACCGCGATGTCGTCCGGCACCCGCAGCCCGGCTTCGTACAGTGCCTGCAGCACGCCCAGGGCGAGCAGGTCGTTGGCGCAGAAGACGGCGGTCGGCCGCTGAGGCAGGCCGAGGATGCGCTGACCGGCATCCCTGCCGGCGCCGACGGTGAGGGCGCTGCAGGGCAACTCCCGCAGAGCCGTGGACGGCAGACCGGCCGCGCGCACGGCGTCAAGGGCTCCGCGGCGGCGGTCCCGCACCTGCTGGAGGCCGCCGGGACCGCTGACGTAGGCGATGGAGCGGTGTCCCTGTTCGATCAGGTGGCGTGCCGCGGCCTGACCGCCGACGACATCGTCGATCCCCACGGAGCAGGCGGCCGGCTCGGGCGCGTTGATGCCGATTCGCGAACCCGTCCTGCTCCCCGGCCCTGGCGTCCGTCCCCCGGGGTCGGCCCGGTGTGCCGTATGCCCGGCGGCCGCCACCCGGTCCACGGCCTAACTGCTCCGCGGTGCTGCGGTGGTGCCGCGCACGACCAGACGGGGGGTCATCGTGTTCTGCATGGCTCTGTCCCTTCGGCGTTCCACACGTTCGAGGAGCATGCGGGCTGCGGTGGAGCCCATGGTGTGCCCGGCCTGATCCACGCTGGTCAGCTGGACGGGCGCCAGGGCGGCGAGTGCCGTGTTGTTGTAGCCGACCAGCGAGAGGTCGTCCGGGATGCGCAGGCCGAGTTCGTGGGCGGCGCGGTAGATGCCCAGTGCGGCGACGTCCGCGCCGGCCATGACGGCCGTCGGCGGCCGGCTCGCCGTCAGCAGGGTCATGCCCGCCTTGAATCCGCCGTCGTCGGAGTAGGCGGCATGGTGCACGCGTGCGAACTCCGTCAGCCCATGGCGCTGCATGGCATGCGTGTAACCCTCGCTCAGCACGGTTTCAGGGGTGCGTTTCCACTGGTTGGCCGTGGTGCCGGAGGCCGAGACCAGGGCGATGTCGCGGTGTCCGAGGGAGACCAGATGGTCCACGACCAGACGGGCGCCCACGTCGTCGGCATCGACGACCGAGTCGTAGGTCTCGGCCGTGTCGTGATGGCCGATGACCACGCCGGGGGTCGACGCGACCGTTGCCAGCACCTCGTCGCGGGCGGTCCCCGGGGCGATGAGGATCAGTCCGTCCATCTGGCGGTCGACCATGGACCGGATGGTCCTCGCCTGCTCCTCCGGCCGGAATCCGGCCGCGCCGATCAGCACGGTGTACTCGGTCTGGCGGAGTTCGTCCCGTACGCCCTCGAGGATGTCCGCGAAGAACGCGTTGCGGACGTTGTCCAGCAGCACGCCGATCGTGTACGTCCGTCCGCGCATGCCGCGTGCCGCCGCGTGCGGCCGGTAAGCCAGCTCGGCGATGGCCGCCTGGACCTTGTCCCGCATGGCCGGGCTCACTCCGTAGGCGTTGCGCAGCACTTTGGAGACCGCCGCCGTGGACACCCCGGCGTGCCGGGCGACATCGGTGATGGTCACGCGCTTGTTCTGCTTGGCCGCAGGAGCTCCGTCCATCCTCAGCACCCCGAGTTTCGTCGTCGTAGGTATAACGGTCTACACGACATCCCCAGAGTGGCGTCAAGTCCTGCTCCTGTCACGCCGACGTTACGGTGCTGTGTCTTGACGGGGTGAGGGGTGAGGTGCAGGGTATTGCCCACTCGCCGTGGAGAACGTTTTACGCTCTCATCGCGCTGCACGCCGGGTCTGCCTTTTCGCCCCGGCGCCTTCCACGCTCCTTGCTCTCTCCAAGATCTCCGGGAGTCATCCGTGTCCGTTCGCATGCCCAGCGCCCGACGTGCGCGCCTGAGCCTGTTCACCGCCGGCGCCGTCTCGCTGGCGCTGCTCGCCACCGCCTGCGGCGGCAGCGGTGGCAGCTCCTCGGCCACGCCGAAGGAGTTCAGCTACCTGAGCGTCACCGAGAACACCACCGTCAAGACGGCCCTGACCACCCTGTCGAAGGGCGCGTGCAAGACGGCGGACGACGCCCTGCCGCTGAAGGTGGAGACCGTCCCGCAGGCGAGCCTGGACCAGAAGCTGCAACTGCTGGCCGGCCAGAACGCGCTGCCGGTGCAGTTCGCCGCGGGCAACGCCCCCGCACTCACCCAGCAGCTGGCGAAGTCGGGCAAGGTCGCCGACCTGGAGCAGAAGCTCAAGGACCTCGGTGTCTACCTCCAGCTGGAGCCGGCCGCGATCTCCACCATCAAGGCGCTGTACGGCGGCGAACTCCAGGTCCTGCCCTACGAGTACAACATCGAGGGGATCTTCTACAACAAGAAGATCTTCAAGGAGAACGGGCTGAAGGTGCCCGGCACATGGAACGAACTGGTCGCGGCGGCCGCGACCCTGGAGACCAAGGGCATCCAGCCGTTCTCCGCCTCCGGCCAGCAGGGCTGGCCGCTGACCCGGATGGTCAGCGGCTACCTCTACCGGAGCCTGGGCCCCTACGCCCTGCAGGACGTCGCCGACGGCAAGGCGAAGCTGACCGACGCGAAGTACGTCAAGGCCGCCGAGGAGATCGCCGCGCTCGGCAAGAAGGGCTACTTCGGCAAGGGCGTCGGCTCGATCGACTACGACACCGCCATGAACCAGTTCCTGAGCGGCAAGGCCGGCATGCTCTACATGGGCAGCTGGGCGCTGGCGAACATCTCCGACCGGAAGCAGAACAAGGTCGGGGCCGAGAACGTCGGGTTCATGCCCTTCCCCGCCGTCACCGGGGGCAAGGGATCGATCGACCAGTACCCCTCCAACGTCGGTCTCGGCATCACCCTCGGTGCCCAGTCCTTCGATGACAAGACCGGCGACTGGGTGTCCTGCATCGCCAGGAACTACGGCACGACCGCGCTGAAGGACCACGGCTCCATCTCCGGGTTCAAGGTGAACACCGACGTGAAGGACGCCAACGAGGTCACCACTCAGGTCCGCGACACCATCAGCACCTCGAAGCAGAACGTGCTGTGGTTCGAGGCCCTGTTCAGCACCAAGGCCACCACCGTCAGCCAGACCAACGCGGCGGGCCTGGTCACCGGAAGCATGAGCCCGAAGCAGTTCATGCAGACCGTCCAGGACGCGCTGGCCGCCCAGTGACCGGCCAGGGGCGGCCCACCGGCCTCCTCGCGCACCCCGCAGCCCGCGTGCGCCGCCCCCGGCCCCCTCTGGCAGGTCCCTGTAACGGAAACGAAGTGGACACCACCCATGCACCGCGTACTCGGTGACCGCAGGGCGATCGCGCTCCTGCTCGGTCCCGCCCTTCTCGTCTACTCACTGATCATGCTGGTCCCCATGGTGTGGTCGCTCGGCTACTCCTTCACCAAGGGCAACACCATCGACGGCTTCACCGGTAACGGTGTCGCCAACTTCTCCCGCCTCCTCGACGACCCGGCCGTCCACGACGCCCTCTGGTTCACCCTGAAGTACGCGGTGGTCGTCACGGCGGGCCAGGTCGTCGCCGGCTACCTCCTGGCCCTGCTCTACGTCTTCTTCCTCAAACGTGCCTCCGCGCTCATCCGCACCCTGGTGTTCTTCCCCGTGGTGCTGCCCACGGTCGCCGTCGGACTGCTCTTCCAGAAGTTCTTCCAGGTCGCCCCGCAGACCGGCCCCGTCAACTCCGTGCTGAACGCGGTCGGCATCGACTCGGTCGACTTCTTCGGCAGCGCGGGCAGCGTCTTCTGGGTCCTGGTCGTCATGGACATCTGGCGTTCCATGGGCTTCTACGCCGTACTCCTCTTCGCCGGCCTCCTGGACATCCCCGAAGAGGTTCTCGAATCCGCCCGCCTGGACGGTGCGACGGGCCTCGCACTGGTACGCCACATCGTGCTGCCGCTGTCCATGCCGGTACTGATGTCCTCACTGGTCTTCAGTGTCAACGGCACCCTGAAGGTCTTCGACTCCATCGTCGCGCTGACCAACGGCGGCCCCGGCAACGCGACCACCCCGCTGACCCTGTACATGTTCCAGACGTCGTTCACCTACGGCGACTACGGCTACGGCAGCACCATCGCCCTGCTGCTGACCGTCGTGTGCCTGCTGGTGAGCCTGGTCGTCTACCGCGTCTCGCGGCGCGACCTCACGGAGGGCTAGAACCATGGCCACCATCGACACCCCGGTGAAGACCACCGCGAGCCGCCGTCACCGGCAGCCGTCCAGGCGCACCCGCGCCCCGCGCCGCGGCCGGGCAGGCCGCCTGTGGGTCAAGGCCGTCGTCGCCCTGCTGCTGGTCATCGAGGTCTACCCGCTGATCTGGATGTTCCTGACGTCGCTGAAGTCCAACGACGACTACCTGAACAACTCCACCTGGAGCCTGCCCACGACATGGCAGTGGGGCAACTACACCGACGCGTGGACCACCGGCAACATCGGTCTGTACGTGCAGAACAGCCTCCTCGCGGTCCTCCCGGCCCTGGCGCTGATGCTGCTGCTCGGCACGGCCGCCGGGTTCGCCCTCCAGGTCATGGTGTGGAAGGGGCGCAGCCTCACGCTGCTGGTCTTCCTCGCGGGCATGATGGTCCCGCCGCAGATGATCCTTCTGCCCCTGTTCACCGTGTACTTCCGGACCGGCCTGTCCGGCACGCTGTGGCCGCTCATCCTCACCTACACCGGCACCGGCCTGCCCCTGACCGTCTTCATGATGGCCACCTACTACCGCAGCGTCCCGCGCGAGCTGTTCGAGGCGGCCACCATCGACGGCGCCGGCATCCTGCGCGCCTTCTGGACCATCAGCGTCCCCCTGGTCCGCAACGCCCTCCTCACCGTCGGCCTGGTGCAGTTCTTCTTCATCTGGAACGACCTGCTCATCGCGCTCACCTTCACCAACGACCAGGACCTGCGCACCATCCAGGTCGGCCTGCTCAACTTCACCGGCGACTTCGGCGCCACCCAGTACGGACCGCTCTTCGCCGCCATCTGCATCAACGTCTTCGGCACCCTCCTGATCTACCTCTTCCTCAACCAGAAGGTCATGAAGGGCCTCACCTCGGGAGCACTGAAGGGCTGACCCCGGCCCGCCACCCCGCTCCCGCACGTGAAAGAAAGGTCCCCCCTTGCTCCGCCCTCAGCCCTCCCCGGTGTCGTTCGAGCACCTTCCGGACGGACTCGGCACCGGCACCCCGGCTCCCCGCCTGAGCTGGACCCTGCCGGCGGCCACCGGCCCCCAGGACGCCTACGAACTGGAAGTCGCCCGTGCCGGACGCCTCGAGCGCACCGGCCGCGTCGCCGGCCGCGACCAGGTGCTCGTAGCCTGGCCCGCAGAACCACTGGCCTCCCGGGAACGCGCGACGGTCCGCGTCCGCGTCTGGACCCCGGCCGCCGCCGAACCGTCGGCCTGGAGCGAACCGCGAGTGGTCGAGGCCGGACTCCTGGCTCCCGCCGACTGGCGGGCCGTACCGGTGGGCGCCGGCTGGGAGGAGGACCCGCAGGCCGAACGCCGCCCGGCCCGGGTCCGCAAGGACTTCTGTCTCGACCGGCCCGTCGCCCGTGCCCGCCTCTACGTCACCGCCCACGGCCTGTACGAGGTGGAGATCAACGGCCGCCGCGTCGGCGACGAGATCCTGGCCCCGGGCTGGACCGTGTACCCGCACCGCCTGCGCTACCGCACCCACGACGTCACCGCCCACCTCACCGAGAGCGCCAACACCATCGGCGCATGGCTCGCCGACGGCTGGTACCGGGGCAAGTACGGCTTCGACGGCGGCACCCGCAACATCTACGGCACCGACCAGTGCCTCATCGCCCAACTGGAGGTGACCTACGACGACGGCACCACCCTCGTCGTCGCCACCGACAGCACCTGGAGCGCCGCCCCCGGCCCCATCCTCACCAGCGGCCTCTACGAGGGGGAGACCTTCGACGCCCGCCTCCACGACCGCGCCTGGGCCACCCCCTCCGGCGCCGGTCCGCAGAACTGGACGGCCGTCCGCACCGGCGTCCGTGACCCGGCCACCCTCGTCGCCCCCCTCGGACCGCCCGTGCGCTGCACCCAGGAGATCACCCCGGTCACCGCCACCCGCACCGAAGACGGCCGGTACCTGCTCGACTTCGGCCAGAACCTCGTCGGCCGCCTCCGCGTCACCGTCGACGGGCCGGCCGGCACCACCCTTACCTTCCGGCACGCCGAAGTCCTCCAGGACGGCGAACTGGCCACCCGCCCGCTGCGCGAGGCGTACTCCGTCGACACCCTGATCCTCTCCGGCGCGGGCCCGCTCAGCTGGGAACCCCGCTTCACCCTGCACGGCTTCCGCTACGCCGAAGTGACCGGCTGGCCGGGCGAGTTGACGCCGGAGTCGGTGACCGCCCGCGTATACCACACGGACATGCGCCGTACCGGCTGGTTCGAGTGCAGCGACCCGCTGGTCAACCGCCTGCACGAGAACGTCGTGTGGAGCATGCGCGGCAACTTCGTCGACCTGCCCACCGACTGCCCCCAGCGCGACGAACGCCTCGGCTGGACCGGCGACATCCAGGTCTTCGCCCCCACCGCGAGCTACCTCTACGACTGCGCCGGGCTGCTCGACTCCTGGCTCACCGACGTCGGCCTGGAACAGTTCCCCGACGGCACCGTCCCGTGGTACGTCCCCGTCATCCCGGGCGAGCCGATGTGGACGCCGATCCACCCGGGGGCCGCCTGGGGAGACGTCGCGACGCTCACTCCGTGGACGCTCTTCCGGCGCTTCGGCGACCTCGGACTCCTCCACCGCCACTACCCGATGGCCAAGGCATGGGTCGACCTCGTGGAACGCCTCGCCGGACCGACGCGTCTGTGGGACACCGGATTCCAGCTGGGGGACTGGCTCGACCCCGCCGCCCCGCCCGACGATCCCGCCGCGGGCCGCACCGACCGCTACCTCGTCGCCACCGCCTACTTCGCCCACTCCGCCCGCCATCTCGCGCTGTCAGCAGCCGAGTTGGCCTACGATGCGGACGCGGCGCACTACGGCAGGCTCGCCGACGAGGTGACCGAGGCGTTCCGGCACCGCTACCTCCTGCCCTCTGGTCGCATGACGAGCGACAGCGCGACCGCCTACGCACTGGCCATCGTCTTCGGCCTGCTGACCCCGCGCCAACGCCAGGCGGCCGGCGACCGCCTGGCACAGCTGGTCGCCGAGGACGACGCCCGCATCGCCACCGGCTTCGTCGGCACCCCCCTGATCTGTGACGCGCTCACCGACACCGGGCACCTGGACACCGCCTACCGCCTGCTGCTGCAGACCGAATGCCCTTCCTGGCTCTACACCGTGACGATGGGCGCCACCACCATCTGGGAGCGCTGGGACAGTCTGCGCCCCGACGGCACCCTCAACCCCGGAGGCATGACCTCCTTCAACCACTACGCCCTCGGCGCCGTCGCCGACTGGCTCCACCGCGTCGTCGGCGGCATCACCGCCACCGCCCCCGGCTACCGTGAGATCGCCTTCCGGCCGCGTCCCGGCGGCGGCATCACCTGGGCCCGCACCCGCCACGAGACACCGTACGGAACAGCGTCGTCGTCCTGGCAGGTCACACCCACCGGCATGACGGCCCGTTTCACGGTGCCCGAAGGGTGCACAGCCACCGCCGAACTCCCCGGCCGCGCACCGGTCGCCCTCGGGCCGGGCGAGCACTTGCTCGACACGGCGGAACTGGCAGAAGAGGCCGCCTGAACCACCTGACGCGCGGTCGGCCCCGCCCCCATATTTTCGGTGGCCTCGTGAGCAGCCGCCACACACACCCGGAGAGCCGCTGTGAACAGACGAACATTCCTTTCCGCCGCCACCTTCACCGCCCTGGCCATGAGCATGGCCTCCGCCGTGAGCGACCGGGCGGCCGCCGCGTCACGCACCGCCGCACAGGACCGGGCCGACGCACTGCTCGCCCGGATGACGGCCGCACAGAAGGAGGCTCTCGTCCGGTGCGACTTCGACGCCGTCGCCGGCCTGGGCATTCCGGCCCTGGTCATGGTCGACGCCTCAGCAGGGCTGCGGGGCGAGCAGGGCGTGACGGCGTTCCCGGTACCGGTCGCGCAGGCGGCGGCGTTCGACGAGGACCTGGCGGGCAGGATCGGCCGCGCCATCGGAGCGGAAGGCCGCGGCAAGGGATACAACAACCTGCTCGGCCCCACCGTCGACCTCACCCGGACCTGGCACTTCGGCCGCCAGTCCGAGGGCATGGGGGAGGACCCGCTGCTCGCCGGCCGGATCGGTGCGGCCCTCACCGTCGGCATGCAGAGCCAGAACGTCGCGGCCACCGTGAAGCACTTCGCCGCCTACACCCAGGAGACCAACCGCTTCTTCATCGACACCGAGGTCTCCGACCGCGCCCTGCACGAAATCTACGAGGCGCCGTTCCGCCGCGTGATCGCCGCCGCACCGACCACCTCGGTGATGATGGCCTACCCGAAGATCAACGGCACCTTCGCCACACAGAACCCCGCTCTCTTCGACCATCTGAAGAAGGGTCTCGGACTCCAGGGCTACACCGTGCCGGACTTCTGGGCCGGCGACGACCAGGTGGCGGCGGCCCGCGCAGGAATGGACCTGGCCGGACTGGGCTCCGGCGCGGTCAGCATCCCCGCCGGCTCCCTCACCGGGGCGATACCCGCCGCCCGGCTGAACGACGCCGCGCGCCGCATCCTCGTCACCATGTTCGCGAACGGTCTCTTCGACCACCCGCTCCCCGACCCGGCCGACGATGTCAGCACCCAGGAACACCGAGCCCTCGCCCATGAGGCCGCGATCGCCTCCACCGTGCTGCTCGCCAACCGTTCCCCGGCCCTGCCGCTGCCCGCCACACTGAAGTCTCTCGCCGTCATCGGCCCCGCCGGCACCGACACCTTCACCGGCGTAGCCGGCTCCACCTACGTCGACCCCGGCGCCTGGACCACTCCGCTGGCGGCCATCCGGGCCCGGGCCGGCGGCTCCGTCACCCTCACGCACGCCCAAGGAACCAAGGGCGACCTCCCCCTGCCGGCGCTTCCCTCGACCGTCCTGCGCACCGACACCGGTGCGACCGGCCTGACCGGCGCCTACTACGCAGGCGCCGAGGCATCCGGCACACCGATCACGACCCGGACCGACACGGCCGTCGACTTCACCACCGCACCCGTGAGCGGCCTGCCCGACGTCTGGTCGGCGAAGTGGACCGGCACTCTCACCCCGACCACCACCGGCCTCCACCGTTTCTCCCTGCTGCCCGCCGGAACCACGGCACTGAAGATCGACGGCAGGACAGTCGTCTCCGGCACCCGGCAGATGCGCCGCTTCTTCCTCGGTCCCTTCGACTACCCGCTCCAGGGCACCGCCGAATTGACCGCAGGCCGGGCCGTCACGCTGGAGGTGACCTACACCAACGCCACCGCACAGAGCGGAACCTGCGGACTCACCCTCGGCTGGCAGCCCGACTCGCTCATTCCCGGCGCGGTGGCGGCAGCCCGCGCCGCGGACGCGGCGGTCGTCATCGTCAACCGGGTGGCCGGCGAGGCAATGGACCACGAACAACTGGAACTGCCAGGCGACCAGAACCAGTTGATCACCGCAGTGGCCGCCGTGAACCCGCGCACGATCGTCGTCCTCAACACCGACGGCCCGGTCGCCACCCCCTGGCTGAACGACGTGGAGGCCGTCATCCAGGCGTGGTACGGCGGCCGCGCCACGGGCACCGCGCTGGCCGCCGTCCTCTTCGGCGACATCGACCCCGCCGGCCGCCTCCCGATCACCTTCCCGGCCGACCCGGGCCAGGGTCCGGGCACGACCTCCGCGACGTACCCCGGTAGCGGCGGCGCCGTGTCCTACGCCGAAGGCATCGCCATCGGCTACCGCTACTACGACGTCAACGGGCAGCAGCCCCGCTTCCCGTTCGGCCACGGCCTGTCCTACACCACCTTCGCCCACGGCTCCGTCGAAGTCGCCTACGATCCGGCGGCCGAAGCGGTCACCCTCGCCGTCACCGTCACCAACAACGGCCGGCGCAAGGGCACCGAAGTCGTCCAGGTCTACGCCACCCTGCCCGGCGCCGCGGCGGCCGAGCCGCGCCGCCTGGTCGCCTTCCGAAAAGTCACCCTGGCCCCGGCCGCGGGCAAGCGGCTCACCCTCACGATCCCCGTCCGGGAACTCACCGTCCGCAGGTCGGGCAGCTGGAGCCTGACACCCGGTACCTACACCTTCGCGACGGCACAGTCGTCGCGGAACATCACCGCCCAGCGATCCCTCGCACTCGGCTGACTCCGTCCCACCTGAGGCGGCTCGTGCGACGTTCTCCGTCGACCGGACGAACACCGCACGAGCCAACCGGCGGACGGCCCCGGGCGAGCACCTGATCAAGGTTCAGGCCGCTTCGGAGCACATCGGAGCAGGCTCGTCCGTTCCACGCCCCCACCGCCATGTGGTTCGTTGCACCTCCAAGCCGACAACGACGTAGGGGCCCTGTGCGCGTGGCCTTGGTCCAGCGAGCCCAGCGTGCGTCGGCGTCGGCAGGGGCGAGGGGCAGTCCCGGGCAGGCCGAGCCCGATCGTGATCATTGACAAGTACCCTTGGTCTGCGGGGAGTTCACGGCAGCGGCACATGTTCCGCTCCTGCTGTGCTCCGCCGTGCCGTGTCCGCCATGACGCGTGGGCAGGTTCGAGCGATGTGCCGAGTTCTTGGAGGTTCGATGAAATCCGTCATCCGGAGGGTCGCAGGCTTCGCCGGAGTGAGCGTGGCCGTCGCGGCCATGTCCGTGACCGGCGCGTCCGCAGCCCACGCGGAGGCCCCCACGCACGGCTGCCCGTACCCCTGGGTCTGCTTCTACGTGGACAACAACGCCTTGCTCGCGGGCACGCCGTTGTCGAAGTACCAGGACGTCACCAGTGGCTATCAGGCGGTCACGCCCCGGGCGCACTACGGGGTGATGAACACCCGCAACGACGACGTGGTGTATCTGCGGCTCCAGGGTGGGGGCTCGGTCTGTCTTCCGCCGAACAACTCGACCGTGTTCGCCAACTCCGTGGTCGTCACCGGAATAAGGATCTCCAGCAGCTCCACCTGCTGAATCCGGTGAGGCGGCCGCGGGCGCGCTTGCTCGCGTCCGCCGTCGGGTGACAGGCAGGACTGCGTCGTCCTGACGGTCGCGCCTTGGTCGTCCGCGTGATGCCCGGAGTGGCGAGTAGGCAGGCGGCGATGCCGGCGCGTTGGGGCGCGCCCGCCCTGCGGCAGCCGCAGGCAAGGCGCAACCCGCTTGACATGGTCGAACCCGTGTGAGGTGATCCACTCGCCGTGATCGTCCGGGGGGAGAAACGCTGTGTCGTACGTGGCCGTGACGCTTGCCGGCGCCGACTCGCCGGGGGAGCATCTCCAACTGGCCGCGTTCACGGCGATGGCCGCGGTCGTCTTCATATGGGTGGGGCGGAGGCAACGCCGCACCGGACGCAGCCTGCTCGCCCCGAGCGAGACGATGAGGGCAGGCGATCGGCTGATCCACCCCTCGCCGCCGAGCCGCGGTCATCGAACCGCCGGGTGCGTGTGGATCGGCGTCGGCTGCGTCTTCGTCCTGCCTGCGGTGTTCAACGTGGTGGCGGCGATCCACGGGCTCATCGGCTGAAGCCTGCGGGCCCGAGGCCGCTTCCGCCGGGCTGCGGTGTCCTCCTCGACCGCCGACGGCTGAGGCGTCCTTCGCCGCCATCGACTGGGCCGGTGCGCGCCACCCCACCACCATCGGGACCCGTCCGCTGCGTACGCTGGACGCGGCGGTGTCCGGTTCTCGCCGGTCCGCGGTAAATGCCTGGACCGAGGACCTCCCCTAACGGGACACTTCCGACTTCCGAACCTCCGGGAGTGTGATGCGGTCAACAGATACGCGAGAGCCGACGCCGGGCAGGAGCGCGGTCGTTCTGGCACTGCGCCGCTACGGCCAGGAACTGCTTCGACTACGACGGCTGGCCCTGCCCGCGCTGCTGCTGCCGGCCGTGGGCAACATCGGCACCCGCTACGTCGCCCCCCTGCTGGTCGCCAAACTGGCAGGACAGGCCGCCGACGACGACGGTCTCACCCTCGACTCGGCGCTGCCGTACGTGCTGGGCTTCGGTGTGACGCTGCTGCTCGCCGAGGCTGTGTGGCGAGTCGGGCAGCACTGTCTGAACCGCGTGGACGCCCTCGGCATGGAACACCTCTACGTGAGTGGTATGGATGAACTTCTCGCCAAGGACGCGGCGTTCTTCCACGACAACTTCGCCGGCTCTCTGACCAAACGGGTGCTGAGCTTCGGCAAGCGCTTCGAGGATTTCGTGGACACGGTGACGTACCGGATCGTGGGCAGTCTCGTCCCCCTGGTGTTCGGTGCCGTGGTGTTGTGGAGCTACGAACCGATGCTCGTCGCGGGCCTTCTTGCGATGATCGTGCTGACCGTGTTGGTCGCCACACCTCTGATCCGTCGCCGGCAGAGGCTCGTCAACGACCGTGAGGCGGCGATCGCCCGGGTCTCCGGCCACGTCGCCGACAGTCTCATGAACATGGAGACCATCCGGGCGTTCGCGGCCGAGCGGCGGGAGGCCGACGAACACCGCAGCCGTGTCGCGGATTCCCGGCGCCTGACGCTGAGGTCGTGGGACTACGGCAATCTGCGAGTCGACACCCTGATCGCCCCCATGTCCGTACTGACCAACGTGCTGGGCCTGTTGGTCGCCATCGCCTTCGGCGGCCCGGGCCAGGGAGTGGAGGAAGTCGTCGTCGCTTTCACCTACTACTCCAACGCGACGCAGATAATGTTCGAGTTCAATCAGATCTATCGGCGTCTGGAAAGCTCGATGACCGAGGCCGCGCAGTTCACGGAGCTGCTGCTGGACCCGCCCACCGTGCTCGACCCGACGGAACCCGAACCGCTCGCACTGCGGGACACGGGCATCCGCTTCGAGGCGGTGACCTTCGCCCACGCGGGCGCGAAGCCGATCTTCCAGGCACTCGACCTGGACGTGCCCGCAGGCGCACGGGTCGGCCTGGTCGGCAGGTCCGGCGGCGGCAAGACCACACTCACCCGGCTTCTGCTGCGCATGTCGGACATCAACGACGGACGCATCCTGATCGGTGGACAGGACATCAGCGAGCTGCGCCAGAACGACCTGCGCTCACTGATCGCCTACGTCCCGCAGGAACCCGCCATGTTCCACCGCAGCCTGCGGGACAACATCGCTTTCGCCCGGCCCACCGCCACCGACGAGGAGATCCACGCCGCGGCCGCGGCCGCGCACGTCACGGAGTTCGCCGGTCAACTCCCCGACGGCTTCGCCACCCTGGTGGGGGAGCGGGGAGTCAAACTCTCGGGCGGCCAGCGCCAGCGTGTCGCCCTCGCCCGGGCCATCCTGCGCGACGCCCCCGTCCTGCTGCTCGACGAGGCGACCAGCGCGCTGGACTCGGAGAGCGAACTCCTCGTCCAGGACGCCCTGTGGCGGTTGATGGACGGACGTACGGCCCTCGTGGTCGCCCACCGGCTGAGCACCGTCGCCGGCATGGACCGTCTCGTCGTCCTCGACCGCGGAACCGTCGTCGAACAGGGCACCCACGATGAGCTGCTCACGTCGAACGGTGCCTACGCCAAGCTGTGGCAGCACCAGTCGGGCGGCTTCCTCGGCGAGAGCGCCGAGCCGGCCCCCGGACACCCGGTTCCAGGAGCCGGTTCCAGCGGCCTGCCCGGACCGGCCGACCCCGCGCCGGGCGGGGACCGCGGAACGTCGACGCACGCTCGTACGAGCACCGGGTACCCGTGAGCGCTTCGATCACGGGCGTCTCGCCCACCGCGCCGCCGTCAGGCTGATCGTCGGCGGGCATGCCGCGGACCGCGAACCGCGGGCCGTGCGGGGGCGGGTCAGGCAGGTTCCTGCGGGGGCGCTCCGTGCCGTGGCACGGAGCGCCCCCGAGATCATGGGCAGGTGTGTCACAGGGTGAGGAGCACCTTGGTGGCGCGGCGCTCGTCCATGGCCTTGTAGCCTTCTGCCGCCTGGTCGAGGGGCAGGGAGAGGTCGAAGACCTTGCCCGGATCGATCTTGCGGTCCCAGATGAGCTGGATCAGGTCGGGCAGGAACCGGCGCACCGGTGCGGGGCCGCCGAGGGTGTGGATGCCGGCGAAGAACAGCTCGATCCCGGGGATGCTCACGTCGTGGTTCACGCCCACGTAGCCCAGGTGCCCGCCGCCGCGGGTGGCGCCGACGGCCTGCATGAACGATTCCTGCGTGCCGACCGCCTCGATGACCGAGTGCGCGCCGAGCCCGTCGGTGAGTTCCCTGATCTTCGCGATGCCCTCTTCGCCGCGCTCTTCGACGATGTCGGTGGCGCCGTAGTAGCGGGCCAGCTTCTGCCGCTCGGGGTGGCGGGACATGGCGATGACGCGTTCCGCGCCGAGCTGCTTGGCGGCGAGGACGGCCATGAGTCCGACCGCGCCGTCGCCGACGACCGCGACGGTCTTGCCGGGCCCGGCTTCGGCGGCGACGGCGGCGAACCAGCCGGTGCCGAGCACGTCGGAGGCGGCCAGAAGTGCGGGGATCAGCTCGGGGTCGGGCTGTCCCGGGGTGGCGACGAGAGTGCCGTCGGCGTGCGGGATCCGGGCCTTCTCGGCCTGCGTGCCGATCGTCTGCGAAACGAACTCGGCGTGCACGCACTTGGACTGGAACCCGGCCTGACAGATTTCGCAGGTGTTGTCGGAGATGACGAACGACCCGACCACGAAGTCTCCGGGCCTGACGTTCTTCACCTCGGAGCCGACTTCCTCGACGACGCCCACGTACTCGTGTCCCATGACCTGGTGTTCAGCGGGCTCGATCCCGCGATACGGCCACAGGTCCGAGCCGCAAATGCAGGTCGCGGTCAGCTTCACGATCGCGTCGGTGGGCTCGACGATCTTCGGGTCCTCCCGCTCCTCGACCCGGACGTCGCCGGCCTTGTACATCACTACTCCACGCATGTGCGGATCTCCTTGTCGCGCTTCGGCGCTGTCTGCGCCGGTCGGTGTCCAGGAAGGCACGGGATGCCCGAGGCTTGCCCGGTCGCCGTCCCGGCTGCCGCAGGGCCCACCGGAAGGGGTGACGGCAGTCGTGTCCTGGCTGGGTATCCAGACAACCGGCTGTCTCCCTCACCAGGAAGGTCGCGATTATGGGGGGTACAAGCTCCCCCTCCCTTCCCGGCGATACATGCCTACCGTGGAAGGCATGGACCAGCGACCCGACACCCGCTCCGAGATCCGGGACTTCCTCGCCATCCGGCGCGCCAGGATCACCCCGGAGCAGGCCGGGCTGCCCGCCGGCGGACGGCGCCGCGTCAAGGGACTGCGGCGCGAGGAAGTCGCGGTCCTGGCCGGCGTGAGCACGGAGTGGTACACGCGCCTGGAGAGGGGCCACGTCAGCGGTGTCTCCCACGACGTGCTCGACGCGGTCGCCCGTGCGCTGCGCCTGGACGAGGACGAACGCACCTACCTCTTCGACCTGGCCAGAGCCGCACAGCCGGTCAGCCGTACACCCCGGCGCCGCAAGGCGGTCGACGTCCCGCCGCGTGTCCAGTGGCTGCTCGACTCCATGACACTGTCCGCGGCCTTCGTCACCAACGGCCGCTTGGACATCGTGGCCGAGAACGCCCTCGCCCGCGCCCTGTTCGCACCGATGTTCGACGGTGCGGCCGTGAGCGAACGCGGCCGGCCCAACTTCGCCCGCTACTACTTCCTCGACCCCGGCTCACACCACTTCGTCGCAGACCGGGACGGCGCCGTCGCCACCACCGTCGCGCTGCTGCGCGCCGAAGCCGGGCGCTCCCCGCACGACAAGGCCCTGCGCGAACTCATCGGAGAGCTGTCCACCGTGAGCACCGACTTCCGTACTCACTGGGCCACTCACGACGTGCGCGTCCACCACAGCGGCGTAAAAAGCTTCCACCACCCCGGCGCAGGCCCCCTGAAACTCACCTACCAGCCGCTGGACCTGCCCCTTTCCGTCCACGAGGCCCACTCTTTGACGATCTACACCGCCGAGCCCGGAACTCCCGACGAAGACCGGCTCAAGCTCCTCGCCAGCTGGACAGCCTCCCCTCGCGGGCACCAGAAGCCACCCGCGGTGCGCGCCGGCGAACAAGACAGGCGGGACGACACCCGCAGTCCGTCCTGAACCGCGAAAACCACTCGAGTCCGGGCCAGGACATCGGGGCCATGAACGAGGGAGAGCCTCATGAGAGATTCAGCAGCCGTGCAGGCCGATGGGGATACCGGCCTCGGTGAGCAGGACGCGACGCCCCTGCAAACGCCGGTCCTCGTGACCGCGATGCGGCCAGCGGTACAGGCGGTGTCGATGCCCCCGGCCGAGGGGCGGACCCCCACGCGGCGGATCCGGGAGGCGGTGCGCTCATGAGCCGGATCCTGGTGACCGGTTCCGCGGACGGACTTGGACGCGCGGCGGCGGATGCGTTGCTGTCGCAGGGGCATGACGTCGTCGTGCACGCCCGGAACCAGAAGCGTGCGGCAGAGATGAATGCGCTGGCCGATCGCGGTGCCCGCACAGTGGTGGGTGATTTCACCGAGCGGGACGCCGTACGGCGTATCGCGGCCGAGCTGAACGACGCCGAGCCGTTGGATGCCGTCATCCACAACGCCGGTGTATGGAGCGGTCCGGCGGTCATGCCGGTCAACATCATCGCCCCGTACCTGCTCACGGCCCTGCTGCGTGGGCCGCGTCGGCTGGTGTACCTCAGCAGCGGCTCGCACTTCAGCGGCCACCCCCGGCTCGCCGGAGTCGACTGGCGGGGCCGAAGCGCGGGTTCGTACGCCGACAGCAAGTTGTACGTCACGGCGTTGGCCGCCGCGGTGGCCCGCCTGCGCCCCGAGGTGATGAGCAATGCCGTGGACCCGGGATGGGTGCCGACCAGGATGGGCGGTCCCAGCGCACCGGACGACCTGGAGCTGGGGCACCGGACACAGGAGTGGCTCGCCGCCGGCGACGATCCACAGGCGCTGAGCACCGGAGGCTACTGGTACCACCAGCAGCAGACGCAGCCGCACCGCGCCGTCCACGACGAAGCGTTCCAGGACCGCCTCCTGCAGACACTCGCCGAAGAGACGGGTACGGAGCTTTGAACGATGCCGGAGCGCCCGCCGTCCCCGGCTGCTATGCCCGGCCGGTTCCAGGGAACCCGGGTTCCTGGACGAACGCGAACCCCGCATCAGGTGCAAGGAATGAGGAACACGTTGAGTGACCACAGCGAGGGAATCTGCAAGGCGTGCGGGAGCAGGCCGGCCGTCCCGGCCGAAGACGGGACGTTGCTGTGCGAGCACTGCGCCGCCGTGCTCGAGATGCCGGATACGTCCGGGCTGGTCGAGGACGAGGGTGCGGCGGTCCGGCGCACGTTCGAGAACCGTGACATGCGCCCAGAACGCTGAGGCGGCCTCACCGCACGGGGAGGCGAGGGACGTGGACGGCGGCAAGCCCGCCAGGACGAGCACATGTGGGGGTCGCTTGCCGTCATTGGTCGTCGCTCGGCGAAATCGAGGTGCCGCGGGCTCGGGTGCCTGGGTAGCGTGAATCGGGTGGCCGGTGAGGAAGTGATGCAGGACGATGCCCATCGTCGGGTGGTGCGGATCGGTGACACGGTCCGCAGGCCCGTCCAGCCGTGGACGCCCAGCGTCCACGCGCTACTGCGGCACCTGGAGGACGTCGGCTTCGGCTATGCGCCCCGCCCCCTGGGAATCGACGCTGAAGGGCGTGAAGTTCTGACCTTCATCAAGGGCGATTCCGGGACTGCGGGGTGGGCCAAGGTCGTGGGTGAGCAGGGACTGAGGAACTTCGCCCGGCTGCTGCGTGACTATCACGACGCCTGTGCCGGCTTCTCGCCCCCGTCGGGCGCGACCTGGTCCGCAGGCGCGGGCGGCCCCGGTGACCACGAGGTCGTCTGCCATGGGGACTTCGGCCCCTGGAACGTCGTGTGGCAGGGTGACCAACCGGTGGGAATCATCGACTGGGACTTCGCCCACCCGGCACCGCGGCTGCACGACGTGGCCTATGCACTGGAGTACGTCGCCCCGTTCCGCGACGACGCCGAGTGCTTGCGCTGGCTGCGCTACCCGGCCCCTCCCGACCGCCGTCGGCGGCTGGAGGTCTTCTGTAACGCCTACGGCCTTGACGCGACCGTCGGAATCGTCAGCGCTGTTATCGCCAGACAAGAGGACAACGCCGACCTCGTGCATCGGCTGGCCGAACAGGGCTGTGAGCCCCAAGCCACCTGGGTGGCCGACGGACTTCTGGCTGAACTCGTCGACAGGATCGCCTGGAGCAGGGCATCCCGGCATCTGTTCGAGTAACCGGTTCGCTCATCGCCGACGGCACTTCTGGCCGTCGGGGCACGATGTTCGGTCGGGTCCGCGGGCAGCTGACAGCGCGCCTTGGTCGCCACCCAGGCGTGGCGTACTCCAGCTGGAGGTCTCGACCGGCAGGCAGTCCGCGTCGGTCTGCCCGATACACCGACCTCGGTACCTGCGCGGCCGGGTGCCCGACTCCGGCCCGTGCGGCTGGTGGTTCAGTCGGTGGTCTGGGTCTGGGGTACTCCGGCCAGCGGTGCGGCGGCTGTGACGGTGTCGGTGTGGGGGCCGAGCCATTGGCACAGCAGGATGGTGGCGTCGTCCTGCAGTTCGTTGTCGTGGTGGTGCAGGTGGGCGCGGGTGAGGCGGCGCAGGGTCTCGGGAACGGAGAAGCCGTCGAAGTGGTGTCGGACCAGGGAGGCCGGCCGACGTGTCGTGTCCTATGGCGTCGAAGACCGAGATGTAGACGATGTCGTCGGCGGTGGCGTAGTCGTACGCGTCACCGCTCACCTCGTACGCGGGCTCCATCACGGCGCCGATGATCACCCTGTTGTCGGCGTAGGTGCGAGGCGGCATGAGCGTCCACTGCATCTCCGCGGCGACGTTCATCGGCTGGGTCCGGGTCAGGCGGGCGTAGGAGTCACTGGTGTCGCGGCTGCCGACCACCAGCATCGCTACCAGTGACGCCAGCGCCAGCATGTCCTGGCGGACGTCCTCGCCGTCCTGGGCGGACGTCATATGCAGCACGCCCAGGCGTTCGGTGCCGTCCAGCAGCGGCACCCACCAGCCATGGGCGCCGTCCGCGCTGTCGGCGCCGGCCACGATGTGCCCGTACTGGTAGGCCCGGCCGGCAACGGTGCCCTCTACCGGCAGCTCCGCCGTGCCCTGCGGCGCACTCTCGGCGGCGTCAAGACCCTTGCCGGTCAGCAGCCGCAGGACATCACGCTGCAGGTCGCCGAGGTAGATGAGGAGATCATTTGCGACGCGCCCGTGATCGGGCCATGGCCGGTGCTGTCTCGAGAGAATGCACGGGACCGGTAAGGGCAGGTCAAGATTTGGTCTGCCGCTGACCCCCTGCGCGGCGGGCGGCCAGTACTCCGGGGTCGGAACGCATGTGGGGCGGTACGACGAACTTCGGGGCGTTGAACAGGACGACGCTGATTTCGCAGAGCAGGCTGAGAAGGACAGTGACCAGCGCGAAGGCAAAGACGGCGGTCAGCGGGCCGGTCATGTCGACGTCCAGGAGACCGAGGAGGAGCAGGACTGTGACGCCCCAGAGGGAGGCGGCGGTGAGGGCGAGAGACCGTACTTCTCCTCTTTTGACCTCCTTGCCGAAGGGCATGAAGGAGAAGGTTTGCATGAAGTGGTCAACCAGGTCGGCGTCACGCCAGAGCTGAGTGACCTTCCAGGTCATGAAGACGGACCCCGCCACGAAGAAGAGTCCGATGAAGTACGACATTGCTCGATCCCTCCCAGCGTTGCTCATGTTCGGCTCCCTCCCTTTTGGGGAGGAGCCGCCAGGCGGGCCCCAAGGGTATGTGACACCCCCCGGGGCCCGCCCGGCGCCCTGCTACGGTCCAGCGGTCAGCTGAACCAGCCCTTCACGCCCTTCCATCCTTTCGACATGGCGTTGTTGACGGTGCCTGTCGCAAGGATGCCGGTGACGGCACCCGCCCCGGCGCCGATGGCTCCGCCGATGACCGTGCCCACGCCGGGCGCGATGGCGGTGCCGATCGCCGCGCCGAGAGTGGCTCCTACCTTTGTCGCACCCATGACCACGGCGGTGTCGACCGCGGTCTCCGCGACGGTAAGGGGGACGTCACCACCGGTGGACTGGTAGTTGGAATACGCGGTGAAGCCGATACCGCCCACCAGCAAACCCTTGCTGGCGAACATCACCGCCCTGCTGTTCCCGATGGCTCCCACTCGCGCGAGACCGGGGTTGTTCCTCATGGCCTGCAGGATCTGGTTCGACTGACGGGTGGACCGCATCGCGGCCTTCGCGTCTGTCGTCAGTCTGCCCGCCGCGCTGAAACTCTCCTGGAGGTAGGCGCCTGAGGTCATGACCCCGTTGCCAGCGTTGCAGACGTAGTTCTGCACCTTGGACTCGATCCCGCAGTTGGCCGAGAACGACACAAGCGGAATCGGGTCGGGGCCCATGAGGAGCGGGGGCTGGGAGGGCGGGCCGTATACCGGGCCGGTGCAGGCCGGCAGGGGAGGCATGCCGCAGCTGGCAGTGACGTAACTTCCGCCGCCGCCGGTGCCGGTGGTGCCACCTCCGCCGCCGCTACCCCCTCCGCCGCCACCACCGCCACCGCCGCCGCCCTGGTACTCCGGGCACTGCGGGTTGGTGAGACTGGGGCAGGGAGCGCCCGGGCCAGGGTTGGGCGGCGGCTTGTTGCAGAACGAGGGGTCGACGTCGCACCGGGTGCGTCCCGTCGGGTCGCTAGTGGTTACCGGATTGTTTGCGGCGTAGGAGTAGCCGTCGAGCGACTGCCCGTCGTCGGTTTCCAGCCCGGGATCGACGCTGATGAACTGGCCGATCTCCGGGTCGTACTCGCGGGCGTCGATGTGTGTGAGTCCCGTGTTGGTGTCGCTGGTCTTGTTGAGGAACCCCTTGTCGTCCGGCCATGCGCCGCCGCTGGTCGTGCCGCGCTCGTCTCCGAACGGTGTCATCCGGCGCTTGGTGACCGTCTGCGCACTGTCTGCGGACACCGCCAGGCTCTGGGTTCCCTGATGGTCGCCGGCGAGGTAGGAAAGCTTGTTTGAGCCGGACTGGTTGCTGCGGACTGCGATGCTCAGGCTGCCCGAGGAGTAGGTGCGCTGCGCCCAGGTGGCGCCGCTCGCCTTGAGGTGGAGTTCGGTGTTGCCCGTGTACAGGATGCGTTCACCGCCCTCGGTGCTCCGGATCAGAAGCTTGCCCTCGGCGTCGTAGATGTAGTCGGTCTTCTTGCTGTTCTCGGTGAGCTGGGCGAGCCGCCCCTCCGATGACCAGACGAGGGCCTGGCTCGCCGTCGGGCCGGGCCGGGAGGTGGTGTTGCCGGCCGTGTCGTGGCCGTATCCGGCATCCGGGGTGGTGCAGTTCGCGGTCTTGCTGGTGCCCGAGAGGACGTGCGGCCGTCCCTCCTTGTAGCAGTAGGTGGTCGTGGCATCGCCCGTCGCCTTGTGCTGGGTCTCGGCGGTGCGCTGACCGCCCTGGTTGTAGGTGTAGTCGGTCCAGTAGGGCGCGGGTCCGGACAGGCTCCCCGTACTGGGGGCGTCGGAACACTTCTGCGAGGAGGGCGTCCAGGCGCTCTTCAGACGGCGGTTGCCGTCGTAGGCGAAGCACTGGGTCTCGGCCGAGCTGGTACCGCCGAGGGTGGCCGGGTCGGAGATGGCCGTGATGTTGCCGGCCTGGTCGAAGGTGTAGTTGAGGTCCATCAGCATGTACGGGTGCGTCTGGTCCGTGACATGAGTGCGGGTGAGGCGGCCGGTGCCTTCCTCGAAGGTGTTCGCAACGTACATCTTCTTGGCGGCTTCGGTGTTCGCCGTTCCCAGCGTGTACTGCTGCGCGCGGCCGAGAGCCGAGTAGTCGGCGGCCAGTAGATACCCCGTACTGCCGGTGATCGAGGTGACCTGGCCGAGGGAGGTGTAGCCGTATTCGATGGTCTCGGACGGCAGGCCGCCCACCGCGGGTTCCGCGTTGTTCCCCAGCGTGCCGTCGAGGCGGTAGGAGCTGGAGAAGGAGACCGTGGCGGGTGCGCCTGCGACGACCAACGGGTCGGTGGAGGGCAGGGTGAGCGTGGTGGCCGTCGGACGGTCGAGGGTGTCGTAACCGGTGATCGTCTTGGTGTATGCCTTCCCGCTCTTGCCTCCGACATAGCGGGTGTTCGAGGCCGCCAGGCCCTTGAGTACGGTGTCGTAGGTGTACTCGGTCAGCTGGTGGGCATCGTCCTGGGTGCCGTCCCAGGTACCGGTCGTTCGGCCGATCTCGTCGTACGAGGTCAGGATGGACTTGCCCCGCGAGTCAGTGCTCTTGGTGATCTGGTCGATGACGTCGTAGTCCGTCGTGGACGATCCCTTGTCGGGGTCGCTGACTGCGGTCTGCCGACCGAACAGGTCGAAGCCGTAGGTCCACGCCGCTCCGTCGGGCCCGGTGACGCCGCGCTGCTTGTCGTCGAGCGTGTACTGGAACTTCGTGGCGCTGTAACCGGCGCCGGGACCGCCGCCGAACTCGGTGTCGGTCGGGCTCGGGCTCGCATACTCGCGCTTCTCGGTGTCCCGGCCGCGTGCGTCGGTGATGGTCCGGGTCGCGGTGCCGCCCTGCTGCGCGGAGGTCGCCGTGGAGTCACCGGTGTACGAGGTCGTGGTCGTCCACTTGGCGACGCCGTACACGAGGAGCTGGCTGGCTTGTACGCGCTCTGCCCCGTCGAAGACCGTCTCGGTCTGCTTCGGTGCCTCGCCGTACTCCGCTCTGGTGTAGGTCGAGTTCGGTGCCGAGGTGGTGTCGAAAATCTCCTCGAACTTCTCGTAGGCCAGGCTGCGGGTGTCGTAGCGGGTGTCGCTGAGCAGCCGCCCGCCCTTCGGGCTCGGTACCTGCTCCTGGAGGAGGCGCAGAAGCGAGTCGTAGATCGTGTAGGTGGTGTTGTACGTTTCCCCGTCCGCCTTGAGCGACGCGGAAGACACCCAGGACTGCTTGGTGGGGCTGAGGCTGTAGCCGAACTTCTGAGTGGGGCTGTAGCCGGCCGCGCGGTTGCGGTTGGGCCGCCACACGTCGGTCAGCCGGCCCAGGGCGTCGTACGCGAATTCGGTTTTCTTCAGATTCGCGTCATAGGACCGCAGGTCGAGGCCGCGCCTTGGGTCGATGAATGAGGTGAGCGCGTGTCCCTTGGGATTGGTGACGACCTTTTTGGTCAGGGGACCCGCCGCGGTCGGTGTGTAGGCGGTCGTGGTGACACGCTCCAACGCGTCGGTGACCGAGGTGACGCGTCCGAGGGTGTCGTAACCGGTGCTGTCGACCTTCTGCCAAACGGGAACGGTGGAGCTGTAGCTCTTGGCTCGTCCCGTCCACGTTTTCAGGCCCTTCGTCGGCTTCATGGTCGTCGACCAGGTGGCGCCGTCGTAGGCCGTGGCGGTGTCGGACAGGACATCGCCACGGGTTGCTGTGGAAGCGGGCAGGGCCAGGTTGGCGTCGGCCACGGTGCAGGCTTTCCCGACCACGCGCTTGCGGGAGACCTGGCTGATCAGTCCCAGGGTCTCGTCTCGCGCATACCAGGTACGGGTGCAGGTCTCGTCGCCGGACTTGGCTTCGTCGCCGCGGTCCTCCGACTCATAGACCATGCCGTAGCTGTCGTAGCTGTTCTCGACCGTGCGGGAACGCCAGGTCCCCGGCGCGGTGAGGTAGGTGTGGGTGATCTCCGTCTTGGGCTGCACGAAGTGGGCTACGGAGTCCCCGGCGTCGGGCAGCGACTGGCGGGCGGTCTCCGCGGACCAGGGCTCACTCGAGGTGGCGCTGACGACGGTGGAGCCGCTGTAGGTGGCCTTCTCGCGCAGATGTCCTGCGTACTGGTCGCTGTCCTTGAGGGTGGCGAGGCCCAGGGCCGGTGCGGTGAGGGGAGCGACGTTCACCGAGCGGGTGGTGCCGTCCTTGAGCCGGTCGCCGTCCATGCCCTGCATGTACAGGGAGACCGTCTTCGAGCGGGTGGTCTCCAACGCGCCCTTGTACTCGGTGACTTCGCGGTATCCGCGCCAGTCGGACCACGTCCGCTCGTCCTTGAGGATGAAGGGGTCGTCGCTGTAGTTCCAGGCCGCGCCGCTGTAGCTGTAAGCGTGCTCGACGGATTCGTTCTGGCCTGTCGGGTCGGAGACGGTGACGGCGAGGACCCGGTACTTGTGGAACCAGTCCACGGATGCGTTCTCGGCACCGTTGATGTTCCAGAACAGCGGGTAGCAGGAGCGGGTGTTGGTGTCCTGCGCCGCGCCGGTCACCTCGCTGCGGACGCACTCCGCCGGTGACATGGTCACCGTGGTGATCGCCCCGGTCTCCGAGGTGATGGTCGAGATACGCGGGCGCGTCAGCGGCAGGATGTCGTCCGTGCCGTCCACCCGGTTGGGACGCATGTGGTACGTGAAGGAGACCGGGCTCGTCTCGATAGCGGTGCCGGCGTTGCCGGTCCGCTTGATGGACTTCAGGGTGAGGACCTGGTCGGAGGTGTCTCCGATGTCCCCGCCGTCCAGGTACTGCTGGGTCAGGGCCCAGGAGTCCACCGCGTCGTAGGCGCTCGTCGTGGCGTTCCATGAGGTGGTGTCGACGGAGGTCATCCGCTTGCGAGTGAAGAACGACGGACCGACGGCCAGACAGTCGTCGTCGCCACTGGAGCAGATCGCGTCGAACGGTACGTCTGGCCAGTTGTCGGCGGTGTCCTTGGTCAAGGACGAGCAGTCCGCCGCCGTGCACCGCTCGTCGTAGCCGAAGGCGACCTTGGCGTCGGCGTCATCGGTGAACAGCGCGCCCTTGCGCAGCCCGTACTTGATCTCCTTCAGGTAGCCGCCGCGTATGTAGGACGCGTTGGCCGTGGAGGCCTTGTTCTTCTTGTAGTAGTTCCCCTCCTTGGCGTACCAGTACGTGGCCGCGTTGCCGGAGGTGTCCTCGACGTAGTCGAGGTTCCATCGCCAGGCCTGGTTCAGGGAACGGTCCGCGAAGGAGGTGCCGCCGGAGTATCCGGGTTCGCCGTCGTCGTCGCCGAAGACCGGAACGGTCCACGTGGAGTTGGTGCGCTGGGTGGTGGCGCCGTCGAGCTTGTCGAGGCCGAAGACGTACTTGGTTCCGTCACCGGTGATGACGGTCCAGTACTCGCCGTTGTCGTCGCCGTTATCGGCTCCGGTGGAGCGGGTCACGGTGGAGGCGTCGTCGTTCTCCAGCCGCCACTTGCCGCTCGACTTGTCCTTGACCAGCAGGTTCGATGTGCCGTTGAGGAGCAGCCGGGCGTTGTCGTACTTCCAGCACTGGTCGTGGATGCCGTCGTGGCCGTCGTCGTCGCAGCCGGCGTAGGTGCGTTCGATGAAGGACTCGCTGAGCCCGAAGCCCTCGCCGACAGAAGTGCCCTGGTTGTTGGTGGCCGCGGAGCGGCCGTCGACGCTGCCGGAGCTGTAGGCGAGGGAGAGCTGCGGAGACGGTCCGGCAGCCGCGGGCGGCACGGCGAAGTCGTACTTCCAGGTGAACGAGCCGGAGCTGCCGCCCGCTTCCCAGGACGAGGACTCGGCCAGGTCGGTGGCCGAGTAGTCGCCGCTGCCGTTGGGCGATTGGCCCTCGCCCGTGCCGGTTGCAGTGAGGGCGAAGACGGTTACCGCCGATGCGCCTGTGCCTTGTGCGGTGTTCGCACCGAGCTGAGTGGTGAGCCCGCCGTTCGCGGGGAGGGAGACCGGTGCGGTAACCGTCTGCTGGGTGGCGTTGTTCTCGGACGGAAGCGGAGTCTGCTTGCGGCACTCGGCCTTGGCGGGGGTGGTCAGGGCACAGGCGGGCAGTTGAACCAGGTGCAGCCGTTGCGCCCAGCCGCCGCCGAGCACCCCGGCCAGGTTCCCGTAGTCGATGCTGACTTCTGCTCGTCCGGCCGCGTCCGCGTTCGCGGTGAACAGGACGCCGGTAATTCCGGCCGCGTCTGAGGAAGCGGTGTCGAGGACCGTGAACCGCAGCTCGGTTCCTGCCGGGACGGCAGCCTTGCCGGCTACCGGACGGGCGGTGAGAGACAGTCCGCCGGGCTTCGCTGAGGCGGGAGCCGACCCATTCAGCTCGATGGTCGCGGAGCCCTTTTTCGGCCAGGAGGAACGTTGCTCCTTCAGTGCCCGGGCGGCCTGGTCGGCGTTGGCCTTCGTGTCCTGGGCGACCTGGTCCCGGGCCTTCTTCGCGCCCAGCCCTTCGACCTTCTTGACCTTGCTGACCCGCTCGTCGGGCAGGTCGGGCCGGCCCAGACCGCCACCCGACGCCTGCGCCATCGGAGCCAGGCCGACCGGGACGGCCATGGACAGCGACACCACGGTGACCAGCGAACGGACGCGATGTCTTCGTACCCCATCACAAACAGATCTCGCCAGGCTGAATGATCTTGCTCTGACTGTACGCCAGGACATATCTGTCCTTCCCCACGTGCGTAGTTGAGGGCCGGGTCACCCAACGGGGCCGGCTGTGCGTGGCTGAGCGAAGGGCGGGCCACGGAGACGACCGCGGCCCGCCCCTGTCCCTGCTCAGTCCCCGATGTACGTGTCGATCTGGTCCGAGCCGGCGACTGCACCGGCGAAGAGGCGCACCTCACCTATCCGGGCCGGAAGATAGTGACTCCAGGCCGAGTTCGCGTAGCCCTTGCCGACGGCGAAGGCGCCCGAACCGATGGCCGCGGTGAACGCCATCGCGTCACCGTTCTGGTTGTGGCCCATGTAGAGACTGATGGTCCCGGCCACCGCGTCGTAGGCGCCGGTCAGCCGCACCGGGCTGTCGAGGGCGGCAACCTCGTCGGAGACCACGGAACTGAATGTTCCGTCCGCGTTGAGGCTGCCGAAATGCCATTTCCCGACCGGGACCGTGCGCTCTTCGAGGGTGATGTCGTCGAGCACGGTGTCCTTGCCTGTCAGCTGGTACCAGAATCCCCAGGACAGTCCATCGGTGCTCTGCTGGCTGAGCACACCACCGGAGTATCCGACGGCCTTCGTCGCCAGCTTCGCGCCGTCCAGCGCCACGGTTGTCGTCACGGTGAACGCTCCGGTGCCGTCCACCAGCGGACCGGTGACCGTCGCGGCGTCGTCGACACCGTCCAGGACGATGTCACCGTCGCTGAGCGCGGCCCCGCCTTCCAGCGTCAGGCTCTTGCCATAGCCTGATGTGGTGTCCGCGATCGTGGTGCCGCTGCCCTGCGCGGGCTGCCAGTCACCGACGAGCTCGAGACCCGCATAGCTCTCGGACGTCAGGAGCTTCGATTCGTCGCCCACCTCTTTGGGCGTCAGAGCGCGCTGCCATACGCTCACTTCATCGATGGAGCCCTTGAAATAGTCCACGTAGCTGTCGGCGTACATCAGCCGCCCGATCTCCGTGCTGCCCTCGGCGGCCCAGGGGGTACCGGAATCGACCGACGCCATCTGCTTACCGTTGACATACAGGTAGGCCTTTTTGGCTGCCGAGTCGTACACACCCGCCACATGCGTCCAGACTCCCTTGGGCGAAGAGACCGGCGATGCGGCCTCCCGCGACCAGGTGCCTTCTGTGGAGAACACCCGCAGGCTCCACTTGCCGCCGTAAGAGATGACGAACGGGCTGTACTTCTGGGCCCAAGGACTGGCCGTGGACGGAGTCTGGCTGAGGACCGACACTGTCTTCGTCGAGGACGGATCGACCCAGACCCAGGCCGAGACCGTATACGAGGACCTGGTCTCCAGCACTGGTCCTGTCGTGGACGCATAACCGGCAGTCCCGTCCAGCGCCATCCCCTTGTCGGTGACCGGGGTGTCTAGCGGCACCCCGGCAGCGTCGTTGGTGATGAGACCGCGGCGGCCGCGGTCGTTGCGGACCGCTCCGGTACCGAGGGTCGCAGGGCGTCGGGTCGATCCGGCCGTGGCCGAGTCGGCCGCCACACCACTGGCCTCGTCGAAGTGGTACTTGGCTACCGGGCCCGAGCCTGCGGCGACGAGGAAGTCCACCGCGCTCCATGCACCGTAGCGGCCGACGTTGTCCAAGGCGCGCACGAACAACGTGTAGGTGCCGGAGGCGTCCGGGGTGATGGACACCGAAGGGGCTGAGCCGCTTACCGTGGGCCAGGTGTTCCAGGACGACAGCGTGTACTGGTAGGACACGTTGTTGGTGTCACCCGTGGCAGGGGCGAAGGACCAGGTCCCCTTCACGCCCGGACCGCCGGCTGCCACACACGCGTTGGTGGTGCACAGGCTGTACGGGCTGCCGAATTTGATCGTCGGCGCCTTCGGCGCGGTTGGGTCGACCTTGAAGAAGCACCAGCCCGTCGTCGAGGCGTTCGAGGGGCCGGCGAGATAGTTGGTGTCATCGTCGTAGTACGAGCGCACCCATGACCGGTAGCGGTAGAGCTTGCCTTCGGCCAGCGTCGACCAGGAGATCGACTGTTTCACCCCGTCCCCGACGAAACCTGTGGAGGGCCGCACATCTCCATTGCCGGCTGTTGTGTCAGCCCAGGTGCCGTCGGTGTTCTTCTGGTCGAGGTCAAAAGCGATCCGGAGCTGTGCGCCGCTCTCACCACCCGACTTGGTCTGCGCGGTCGCGGTCAGTGTTGGTGTCGGGTCGGAGACGATCGCCGGGTTGGACTCCGTCCTGGCGCACACCGTTCCAGTGCCGGTCACCAGTCCTACCGAGGTCGGGGTGTCGGGCAGACCGACGAACTTCACAGCCAGCACGGCATCGTTGCGGAAGCGCTTCCACGCGGCGGTGTCCGACTCGTCGTGGGCCCTGATCTCCAGCGTCAGACGGGAGAACTTACCCGCGGCGAAGCTCTTCACCGTCGGCGTGAGGTTCTCGTTCGTCTCCTCCGGATTGTCGTTGTATTCGATCGGGGCGTCGGGAGAGTCCGGATCGCACAGTGAGCCGCGGCCTGCCGAGACATAACGGTCACCCATCCAGTCCAGCTCCGAAGGACGCGAGGACCAGGTGGTGGAGGACGAGATGTTGTTCGTACGGACGAGGTCGACCCAGCGCGGGTCGCACTGGAACGCCCAGGGCTCGGTGACCCGGAAAGTGGCGTCCAGTACCTGCTTGCCCTTCAGGCTGGCCGGCGAGAACTCGAAATAGAGCCGCTGTGTGTAACCCGGCCCGCAGTAGTACCCGCTCCAGGTACCGCAGTGGCCGGCCCCCTTACCCAGATCGTCGTCGCCGTTGCCCCAGCCGTAGGACTCGTAGCCGTCGCTGCGCAGCAGCGTGCGCTCCGACTCACCCCAGGTCACGGTCGGGTCGATGAAGAGGGGGAAGTCCGATGTTGCGGTGCTGGAGAGAAGCCTGGCATCCGGTACCACCGAGAGCGTGTTGTCGGACACCCGCACCTCCATCCGGGCCACCTTGTCGCCCTGGCCAGGCTCCAGACCGGACCCCGAGGGGGCCGTCTCCGCGGGGTCCGCCGGTGTCGCCGACTCGGCAGAGGCCGTAGACTTTTCGGTCGTGAGGTGCTCGGCCTCGGCTGCGCGGCCGGCTGAGTTCCACATCTGTGCGGTGGGTGCACGGAAGACGGTCTGTCCGGCCGCGTCGACCGCCGCAAGAGCTCCAGTGGGGGTCTTGCGGACCGTCAGCCCGGTACTGTGCACGCCGAACGTGAGCTGCTTCAGTTTCTTGTTCGCGGCGGCGTGGGGCGTCTTGACGACCAAGACGTGCTGGAAGCCTTCGACGGTCGCCGTCACCTTGAGGTCCACACCCGGCAGCACCTCCCGGTACACCGCGCTTGAACCGTTCAGCTCGGGCGTGGGCAGTCTCCCGGGCCAGTCCAGCGCGAGTGACCTTCCACGCTCAGCGATCGAGACCAGCGGGTCGCTGCTGCCGCCGCCGGAGAAGTTGATGCGTACCGCAGCGGCCTTCGGGCCGACAGAGCCGTCATCGCGTCGCTCCAGGGTCGCGTTCGGCTGCTGCCAACCCCCGCCCGGCTTCATCACCCGCACCGGAATCGACGACTCCTCCAGGGTGAAGGAGAACCCGTCGGGATTAGCGAAGACCGACGTGCGTTCCGTACGCTCGGTGACCACCTCTACCCGCCGACCGGACTCCTCCGCCTCGGCCAGCGCTCGCTGCCCTGCGGAGAGGCTGGGACCCTGTTCGTCCGCAACCGCCTGGGCGCTCATCGCGGGCAGGGCGCTCATCACGGTTGTCGCGGTGACGGCAGCCACCAGACCTCGTATCGACCTCGTACCCGCATGTCTGACGCGATGCCTACGTCTCAACTTTCCACCCCCGTGTCACTTAGTGATCACTAGTGATCACCTGTGTGAGCTGCTTACGCAGGAGTGAAGGTTGTTACACGGGCCGCATCAACACGTGATGAAAATGTGACTGAAGAAGTATCGGCAAACCTGCCAAATGGGGCCTCCTCGTTCATCGCGAACCCGGCACTGCGCAGCCCGGTATGTGGATCGCCGAGGCCAAGCTCCGGGACCGCTCGCGGTGGGCAGTCCAGCACGATGCCGTCCACGCCGTGCGCGCATGCCGTCACCGTCCAGCACCGCGAGCGGACTATGCGGGGAGCGCAATTCGGTCGCAGGCTTCTCGGTCTACGCTCGCGCAAATGCCGTTGCTGGCGTGCCGCTGGACGCTCTGCTGGGTGGGCGGACACCTTCCGAAGAGGACGCTGATGCGCTGGCGGGCGAGGCGGAGGAGGGCGCTGGTGTCGGCGCGGGCGATGGGCATGGTGCAGCTGGTCGTGAGCGAGCTGTTGACCAACGCCCGCAAGTACACGCCGGTGGCCCGTTCCTGGTGGACCTGGAGATCAGGCTGTGTCAGCTCATCGTCTGCACCGATCGCGCCCGGACAAACGTCTTCTCCCGAACCCGGCCTCACCAGCTCCTGCCCGCGGCGGCGTGGAACTGACCGTCGGCGAGATAGCCGAGCGGTGCGCACTGAAACCGTCGACCGCCTCAGAACACCTCAGCCTCCTGCGCCGCGGCGACCTGGTCCTCCCCCCCGGGAAGCGCCTCCCGGCCGCGAGCTCTGAAGCCCTACGGTGTGGCATCGACGGACAGGGCAGACGCACAAGGAGACGTAATACACATGATCACCATCCCTGGCGCGCGGCGCCGGTTCGGCCCTCGCTCCACCTGCCGTACGCGAGTGGGGATCGTGGGCCTCATGGCGATGGCCGGGGTACTGCAGTCCTTCGCCACGGCCGCTCCCGCCCACGCCCTTGAGACGCGGACCTACAGCACGCCGGGAAGCTACACCATTACGCTGCCCAGCGACGTGACTTATGTCGCGGTGAGCCTGACCGGCGGGGGCGGCGGGATCGGATCCGGCCCCGCGTTCGGGGACGGCACGGTCCAGCCAGGCGGCGGAGGCGGAGGCGGGGGAGCGAATTCCTCCTGCGTCCTGACCGTCAAGCCCGGCGACGGGATCACCATCACCGTCGCCGCGGGCGGCGCCGGCGGGGCGGCCAGTGGCCTCGACCGAGACGGCGCGCCCGGTGGGAACTCGGCCGTCACGGTCAACAACACGGCTGGCGGATCCGCTGCGCAGAGCGGTGCCGGCGGGCACCACAGTGGGAACGCCTTTCCCGGCACCCAAGGCGCGGGAGGCGATCGCGGAATGAGCTGGTGCGTCGGCAGCTTCTCCAACCTTTACACGGGCCAGGCAGGCGCCGCAGCGAATGCCGATACCCGCGCGGGAGGCACCGGCGGCGCACCCGGGGCCGTTCCGCCCAGCAGCTGCGGAGCCGGAGCGGGCAGCGGCGGAGCGGGCGGATCGGGCTCCGCAAATGGCCTTGCCCACCAGCACACCGAAAGCCTCCCCGGCGCGAACGGTTGCGTCGTCCTGACCTACTGACACACCCCGTTGCCCAGGCTCCTTCGGGCCCGCGCTGAACGGGCCGGACGGCCGGTGCCGACCCGGGCTTGCGTTGAGTAGTTTCCATGTCGATGCCGAGGCCGGCGGCGTGCTCGACGAGGTGCTGGCGGTAGCCGCCGTCGACCCATACCTTGCGGATGCGGGGATGTTCGGTGGCGACTTGGTCCAGGAGCTGGGTGCCGGCGATGGAGTCCTGCACGCTCGCCGCGGTGACCAGCAGGCGCTGCTGGTGCCCCACCAGCAGGACACCGACCACGTCCGGTGCGCGCTGCGCAACCTGCTCGCCGAATCCCCGGCTCTGATCGGCCGGACCCATTGTGCCCAGCAGAGCTACTGGTACTGCACCCCGGCGGGTCTGGCCGAAGCCGCCGCCTCCGCTGAGCTCCCGTCGACGGCCGGCCGGACCACCGGGAAGCGCATCGCCGCCAGCAAGACGGGTCTTCGGGAGCACGGTCTCGCCCTGGTCGACACCGTCATCGCCTTCCACCAGGCGGAGATGGCCGACCACGCCGACTGGCAGGTGGACGTCGCCCAGGGCGCGGGCGGTCCGGGCGATGTGTGCGCCGAGGAGACCTGGGGTGAGTGCCGTCTGTGCGCATACAATTGCTTCCAGTCCGAGAGCCAGGCGGTGAGACAAACGGATACGGGACCCCGGTCGAAGAGGTGAGGGCTGTGAGGCGAACGTGATCACGGATGACAGCAGGGAGCGCCAGGTCCACGATGTGGGGCAGGGCGACCACCTGTGTCTGGCGTTCGTCGATGACGCAGAACAACGCCGAGTGGTCACCTCTTACGTTTCTGCCGGTCTGGCACGCGGCGAGCGAGTGCTGTACTTCGCTGACCGCAACGCCCCAGCGACGGTACTGGGCTGGCTGAGGACCGCGGGACTGGAACCCGATCGCGCTGTCGCCAGGGGGCAGTTGCAGGTGGACACGGTCGAGGACAGTTATCTGGCGACGGGGCGATTCGACCCTGAGACGATGGTCAACACGCTGCGGCGACACGTTTCCGACAGTCTCGCGGCCGGCTACGCGGGCCTGCGCATCAGCGGCGAGATGAGCTGGTCCCTGCGTGACGTTCCGGGCGCGGAGCATGTGCACGAGTACGAAACCGAGATCAACGCGGTGTTCGCAGGAAACCGGGCATCGGCGATCTGCCAGTATGACGCCCGCCGGTTTGCGCCCTCTGAGCTGGATGCCTTCGACCGAATCCACCCCGCAACGGTGGAACTCAGTCCCCTGTACCAGGACAGCATACTGAGCATTGTCCCGGCCTTCAGAAGGGGCGAGCGGGCACTGCGGCTGATCGGCAGTGTGGACTACCGCGGCACCGGCCACCTCACCGCAGCCCTGGAGCAGGCCCTGCACTGGTCGGGCGACGTGTGGGCGGACATGAGCGCCCTGGAATTCATCGACCTGGCTGGCCTGCGCGCCCTGGTGCACACCGCCGAGCAATTGCCCAACGGACGACGGCTGCGCATCGTGCACCTCGCACCGATGCTGGCCAAGGTGATCAGCACCGTCGGCTGGGACGAGCATCCCGCGCTGGTCATCGACACCCAGGGGGTGTCGGCATGAGCGCCGTCACGACCAACTCCCGCATGCAGCCCGGGGACGTTCCGATCCTGACCCATCAAGCCCTGATCTACGGCACCGACGAGGACTTCCTTGCCGCGACCGTGCCGTTCTGCCTGGACGGCCTCGCGCAGGACGACGCGGTCCTGGCGGTCACCACCCCGCGTAACATCGACCTGCTGCGCCAGCAACTGGGCGATGCGGCCGGGCATGTGGAGTTCGTCCGGTCCGACCAGTGGTACGACGCCCCGGGCCGCACACTGGCCGCCTACCACCGTTACGTCGGCCAGCGCACCGGCGACACCGGCCGCCACCGGCAGGTGCGAGTCATCGGCGAACCCGTCTGGCACGGACGCGACGCCCTGGAGACCGCCGAATGGACCCGCTACGAAGCGGTCATCAACGTCGCGTTCGCCGACTGCCCGGCGTGGATCGTGTGCCCCTACGACACCCGGACCCTGCCTTCCCCGCTCGTCGCTGACGCCCGGCGCACGCATCCCGAAATGGTCACCGGTCCCGCTGCCGAACCCAGTCCTCACTACGCTGATCCGAAGCAGGACGGTTTCTGGGAAAGGGAACTGGCACCGGCCTCCCGGGACACCCAGGAGCACGGCATGCGGTTCGACGCTGATCTGACTCCAGTACGCGCTTTCGTGGCCGCCTCGGCCACGTCACTGGGGATGTCGCAGAGCGCGGCCGACCGGCTGGTCTTCGCCGCCAACGAGGTTGCCACCAACGCAGTCCAACACGGTGGCGGCAGCGGACACCTCGCACTCTGGCGCAGCGCAGGCCGCATCGTCTGTGACATCACCGACGCCCGCCCCGGGGCAACCGACTGGTTTCTCGGATACCTGCCACCCGACCCCGGCCAGCGGCACGGCCACGGCCTGTGGGCCGTCAGACAACTGTGCGACCTGATGGAAGTGCGACCTCAGCACTCCGGCATGGGCACCACGGTGCGTCTGCACCTCAACCTCACCTGACCGGGGCCGGCAAAGAGCCGGAGACTCCAGGTCTGCGGCCTCACCCTGCAGCGAAGACTGCGGCGAGTTGGTCGAGCAGAGGCGCTGCGCAGGGGTGGAGGTCGAGACCTGCCGTGACCGTATAGATGCCGCGGGTGGGGGGATCGACCAGGCTCACCGTGGTGGCATCGGGCCGCAGCGCGCGCGTCAACACCCGGGTATCAGCGCGATGGCATGGCCGGTTGCGACCAGGGCCCAGTCTGCCGCGCAGATCGGCCGCGGTGAGGTCGATACGGGCGCTGACAACGGCGCGTGCGGTGTGCTGGTGCAGGAGCGCGGCGAGCGGTCGTTGTCCTGTCCCAGGTCTGGTCGGCCAGCGCCTGCATGTGCACCGGGCAGCAGGCGTTCTCTTCCGTCTCCCACGCGCCAGCTGTTCGGCCGACCATGGCACCCGCTGGTAGACCCTCTGCAATTCAGCGCGGACCTGACGGAGTTCGTCCTGAGTATCGGCCAGGTTCTGTTCGAAACCGGCTCTGGTCCGCCGCGCGGTCTCCTGCACCAACCCTTGCGTCTTCTCCTGCGGCTTCCCTTGCGTCTTCTCTTGCGCGAGCCTCGCCGACGCCGCCGCACCGCTGCAGGTCATTCCCGCCGTACGGACGTGGTCGGGCCTCTGGCATCCCCATTGCGACCGCCTTTGTCCATGCCCTGGCCGGAGTTGAGAGTGAGGGACGGCGGGATGGGCGGCGCGGACGCAGCCGGGGATCGGGGCGCGCTCCTGGTGTTGCGCGACGGGCGGGGCCGCCGCGCCTGGCGCTGCGCGGGCCGCCGACGCTGCGGCGCCCGGGTCGGGAACCTTCGCCATGGCCGATTTGGTCGAAGCCTCGCATAGGAGTCAGCTCCTGTGCGGCCCCGCACAGCCGCGGCCCGGGGCCTCGCGGCGTCCAGAGCGCACTTTGGTTCTCCCCGCTGCCGCCCCCACCCCCACCCAGCGATGGCTGTGAGGGTTTCTTAGCCCAGCGGTGACGTTGACGATGCGATGCCGGGGCACATGAACCCGGCACGGTCCGTGCGGGTGTTCGGCAGGAGGAGTCAGTGGCCGGTCATGAAGTGTATGCCGCCAGCGCATTGCTAGTGGTGGCCGCGATACTGCTCGCGCGCTGGTGCCTGACGGGCCGAAGGGGCAAAAGGCCACGCGCTGCTGCCGTATCCCGCCGTGCCTCACGCTGGACGGCGTTGAGGGAGATCCGGCGCAGGGAATCCACTGTGGTCCAAGCCGAGCAACGCCTGCCGACGGAAGCGCCACGCGCTCAGCGGGCGGTGCAGGAGGCCGAAGACCTCGTGCACGGCTACTGGCGCCAGCTCAGTCCCCTCTACGTGTCCGAACGCGACCACCATCAGCACTGAGCCGATCGGTCAGCGCATCTCCGGTACGGGATAGGTCAGTCGCTGAGTGCTTGGCGGAGGGTTTCACGGCAGTCGATCATTGCGTCGACGCCGACGAACTCCCGAACCTCAGAGAGTCAGGGCCGTCCTCGCGGACGCCGAAACGCCTGACCGGCTCGTGCGGACCCGTACTCGCCCGTGCAGTGAGGAGCTGGGTGACGGAGTCGCTACCTGTTCGCGGAGGTGGGCTGATCGGTAACGTCGGCGGCTGTGGCGTGGACGGGCAGGAGTGAGTCGACACCGGTCATCCTGAGCATGCGCATCAGGCGGTCGGGGACGGCGGCGAGGCTGAGGGAGCCGCCCGCTGCCTGGGCTGCGTGCCAGATGCCGATGATCGCGCTGAGACCGGCGGAATCGCAGAAGCCGACCTGTGCCAGGTCCAGGGCCAGGCGCGAGTGTCCTTGTTCGATGATTTCCAGGACCCCGGAGCGCAGAGTGGGCGCGGTCCGCACGTCCATGTCTCCGATGATCGTGGCGATGGCGAGGCCGGGGTGGGGGCAGTGAACGGTCAGGTGAAGTGTGTGGGTCACGTCGGTCATCGCTCCTGGCCGAAGTGTTCGGGTGCGGCGGTGGTGTGGGCGGTTGCGGCGACGCCGGTGTCGGGCGCGGTGTCGGAGTCAGGTACGGACAGGGCCAGCAGGGCCGCGTCGTCGCCGACTCCGTCGGGCAGTGAGGCCAGCAACGTGACGGTTTCCTCGACCAGGGCAGTGGCGGTCACGGGCCCTGTGCGCTGGTGGAGGAAGCCGGTCAGGCCGTCCTCGCCGAGCATGGTGCCCTGGGGAGTGCGGGCTTCGGTCAGCCCGTCGGTATAGAGGAACAGACCCTCCCCGGGGGCCAGGGAGAAAGTGGTCTGGGTGAAGTGTGCCTGGGGGAAGGCTCCGATGAGCATGCCGCCCTTGGGGCGTACCGTCTTGACCCATACCGCGCCGCTGTCGTCGGGGCGCAGGTGGTAGGCCGGCGGATGGCCGCCGGTGGCCACTGTGACGCTGAAGCCACCGTCCTCGCGGGGTGCCAGAAGGCCGAAGACGGCGGTGCAAAAGCGGCTTCCGGCGGTGACGTCGGTGAGCAGGGTGGTATTGAGTGTGCTCAGGACGGTGACCGGTTCCGGGTCGATCTGGGCCGCGACGCGCAGGGTGTGGCGGGTCAGAGCTGTGACGGTCGCCGCCTCGGGGCCCTTGCCGCACACGTCACCGAGGAAGAACGCCCACCGGCTGGCGTCGATGGGGAAGACATCGTAGAAGTCGCCGCCCACATCGTGTACGGAGGCGGTGTGATAGTGGCAGGCCAGCTCCAGGCCGGGCACCACGGGAAGCGCCGGGGGCAGCAGGGTTCGCTGGAGAGTGGAGGCGAACGCGGCGATGGCGGTCTTGTCCTTCTCCGCCTGTTCCCGGGCCGCCCGTTCCACCTCCCGCCGCTTCTGCTCATCGCGTAGTGCGCGCAGCGCCGACAGCCGCAGCTCCATCTCGTCCAGCACGATCGCCGCGAGGTCGGCCAGTGTGGCGGTGTCGTCCTCGCTGATGGAGCGCGGCTTGGTGTCGAGGACGTTGACCGTGCCCAGTCGGTGACCCTCGGAGGTGGTGATCGGTGCTGCGGCGTAGAAGCGCACCCCCATCTCTCCCGCGACCAGCGGATTGTTCGCCGCCACGGGATCACGAAGGGTGTCGGGAATGACCAGCGCGTCATCGCGCAGAATCGCTGAGCCGCACAGGCCCGGATCGCGGCCGATCTCCTTGACGCCCTCCAGGCCGTGTGCGGCCTTGAACCAGATGCGGTCGCTGTCCACGATCGTGACCGTGGCCACCGGGACATCGAAGAGGCGGGCGGCCATCGCCGCCACCCGGTCGAACGCCCCGTCGGGCGGAGTGTCGAGGATGTCGTAGCGGCGTACCGCAGCCATACGGGCCGCTTCCATCCCCGCGTCCGGGACCAGCTCGGGCTGCCGCCCGGGCACCAGGGCTGCCGCCGCAGCGTGCTGGGTCATCGGCTTGCCTCTCCGTCGATGGGCCGCAGCGAGCGGCACGAACCCACGTAGCCTAGTGCCGTGACCGGGATGGTTCGCCGGGCTGGTGTCGTCAGGCCGCCGTGATGAGGGCGCGCGCCTCAACGAATGCGTTTCTCGCTGCGGATGCGGGGACGTTCACGGCGTTGGGCGGCCAGGACGCCGGAGTGTCGGGCGTTGGTGTTGCGCCACCGCAGATATCGGTGCAGTTCGCGGGCGGGTCTGGACGGAGTGATTCACTGCCGCCGCAATGTCCGGGGGCGGGTTCTTGCGGGCGCCGCGCCGGCAGCGGCTGACGCTGTCGGCGGTGACACCGATCTCCACCGCCACGGCTTTCGCATTGCCCAAGACTGGCGGTTCGAGAAGTCGATCCGGCTCTTCAGCGTCTTGGGCGGCTGCTGGGTGAACTGCCGGCTCCCTCGCGCCGGCGTCCTGGCCCCGGCAGGCTAGCCAGGCCCTCATCCCGCTGGTCCGCGGCATCCCGCCCGTCCGCTCCGGCCGCGGCCCGCCACGCCAGCGGCCCGGCAAGCTGCATGGAGACAAGGGCTACGACTACCGCCACCTGCGCCGATGGCTCGCTTCCCGCGGCACCGGCACCGCCTCGCCCGCAAGGGCATCGAGTCATCCCGACACCTGGGACGCCACCGCTGGGTCGTAGAGCGGACCGTGTCCACGATCTTCGCTCGCGTGTGGCAGCGGGAATCTGTAGGGCAACTGCTAGCCGACGGTATCAGTGGCTAGCTATGGTGGTGGGTATGGCAAAGCAGACGAATATCCGACTGGACGACGCCGTCAGGGCGGCAGCCGAGGACCGGGCCAAGCGCCGCGGTCTGACCCTGCAGGGGTACGTGGCTGACTTGATCGAGGCCGATGTGAATCAGGCACGTGCCGCCTTCATGGCCGGCGCCGCGACGTTCCTGGCCGGGTACGCGGACGCGTTCGAGGCGGAGGTCGGTGAGGACCGGTACCCCGGTCTTCCGGAGGGACTGGCGGAGAGCGCGCCGCAGGACGCCGCGTGAATCTCCGTGTCGATCTCGCCTGGATCTTGGCAGTGGCGCAGCAGATCCCGGGCGATCCCCAGGTCGTCGACTACGGCGTACCGGTGGCGGCGGAAGCGCGTCATCGCGCGACGGTCCTGGACCATGAGATCTATCCCGAACCCCATCACAAGGCCGCGGCTCTGTTGTGCGAGCTGGCGAGGAATCCCAGCTTGGAGGTGAGGAACCTGCTGTTCGCCGCCACGGTGGCTGCGGCCTACCTCTCGGCGTGCGGCCTCGCGGTGAGCCCCGGTCTGGACACCGTTCTTCCCTTGGCGCGCGCGGCCCGGGACGGCCTCCCGGTGCGGGAGGTCGCCGCTCAGATCAAGACCTGGACGAGCTGATCCAACAAGTTCTTCGGACGGTGCCGTGTGAGGATTGTGGGTCGTCAGGGAGCGGCGGTCGGCCCGGGGGAGGAGCGGGCCGGGGACCGGCCTGCCGAGCACCACCACTGGCATCTCTCCGACGCTGCGGACCGGTTGCCTGGACGCGGTCACCTCCGTCTCCGGCGGCGGCAGCCTCTCGCCGGAGGTGTTGGCCGAACTCCTGCTGAACCGGGTACGTGCTGTACCTCTCGCCGGAGCAGATGGAGTGCGTGGCGTAGGCGTTCTGGCTGCACCGGCTGTCCCGCTCCGCGCTCGAGGCCAACCGCTTCACCCGCGACTACGGCATCACCCACCACCCCGGCCCTGCCGCGGACCCTTCCCCGCAGCGGGGAGATGACCGCTCCGCCATCGCGGCGGCCGCTTGGGCGGGCAGCTGTGGTCCGAGCGGTAGCCGACCTTTCTGCCGTTCATGGTCAGGGTGTCGGCGCCGAGGAGATGCACGCCGTCCCAGTACGAGTTGGATCCCGCGCCGTCGCAGGCGGTGAGCTTGGCCCCGGTCGAGGCGTCGCCGATCGGATGCGGTTGAGTGCCGATCTCTTCCACCGGACGGCTGTGGCGTTGGAGAGCGTGGCCAGGACGGATGCTGCGGTCATGGCGATGCGGCGTGTCAGCATGGGGGTTGCCGCGAAGGTTCCTGCTGACGTCGTCGCGGACGCCGGCGTAACACTGGGAATAGCCCCGTTCCTTGATCTCCTCCCATAATTTCCAGGCGCTGGTGCAGCCTTCCTACCAGCGCTGATCGAGGTAGGGCTTGTAGGCGTCGAGTCTCGTCGCACGGTTTTGCCACTGGCCGGTGTACATCTTCTCCGGGGTGGTGGCGCGGGAGAAACGCAGGATCGTGTTGAGCGTCATCCCGAGCCGCCGGGCGACGGACCGCTTGCTGTGACCGGCGGCGAGGAGAGCGTGGATGGTGGCGTGCTTGGCGCGGGTGCTTCGGCGAACCGGTGGCCTGTCGGCCAGGGCGATGACGCGGCCGACTCCGGCTCCTCCTGGGGTGCCTCCGATTGTTCCGGTGCGGGGCGCAAGCAGCCGCGGTGCCGGTAGCGGCACTTCTCGGCGGCTTCGCCCAGGTTGTGCCAGAGATCCCATCGGGTCGGCGACTTGGAGGGCCTGCGGGGCGCCGCGGGCGACTCCGTCGGCGAAGAAGGGTGCGCGGTCGCGGCAGACGATCTCGATGCCGGGCCGCTCGGTGAGCCAGGCCGCCAGCGACCACGGCCAGGAGCACCTCACCGCCCCGCGCGCCCGCTAAGCCCCCGCCTGGTCTGGAGGGGATCCCTCATGCCTGTGGGGCGGCCGTCTACGACGCTCCGGCCGCCCCACAACACCACTTTGATCACCCACACCACAGCCTGTCCCGGCACACCAGACCCCGATACCCAGAGGCGAGGGACCGCATGAGTGCGCGCCCGACACCCGAATCGGTGTCGGCGTAGGACTCCAGCCGGGGACCCGCCGGTATTGGCCGGCCCCTGGCCTTGCCGGCGGAGCGGTTCAGGTCTGACCAGCTAAGAAGCCGCAGCCGTCCATCGTCCAGGGACTCTCCGGCCACCGCGACCTCGTAGGGCTCCGCATCCTGTCGAACTGCCACCGTGCTCCGCGAAGCCCACAGGTCTCCGGCCGGCGCGGCCTGGCTCGCGTACCTGCGCCCCGTGCACACCGTGAGCCTGGGCGGGTGGCCAGGGTTAGCCGGACGTGTTGTCGAACCCATCGTCGACGTGGGCGAGAAAGTCGGTGTCCGCGCAGTCACCGTGCTTCACCAACGACGTGAGCACTCTGCCCCTTTTTCGGGGCTGACGAGCCTCTTGGCGGCGCGTTCGAAGGGGAACCTACCGCTTGAGGACACGACCTTGACGCTGCGGAGGACATCCGTTGCGACGGGTCGCGGCAGAAAGTGGCGGAATCTCCCACGGGGTTGGCACCGGAGCCGAGTTCAAATGCCCCCACCCAACCGCGGTCAACCATCAGCAGACGCCTCTTCTCGTCGTCACCCAGCCAGGTCATGCACGTTCCGGAGCCCCTACCTGCATCGCGGCGACCGTACGGCCAGATCTGACGGCCACGGCTCCTACCGCGCCGTCGAGACCGCGCTTTGCCGGGACGCCGGTCGCGCCGGGGAGCAAGCGGCGGGTGAACTACGAACGGCCGCGGGCCGGCACGACAGTGGGTGTACTACGTGCCAGACTGAAGAGTGATGGAGACGAACGGGCGTGAGTCCGCGACCGGGCCCCTGACGATCTCCCCAGTTCCCTTCAGCACACCCGCCTTTGCCGACCGCATCACCGGCGCGTTTCGGTGTTACAGGGAGGAAAGCTGCGATGACCACTACCAACAGCCGCATCAAGCGCGGGCTTCCGCCGCGAGCCAGCACCATCATGGATCTGGGGGACGACCACGCCTTGCAAATCCTCGACTTTCCCTCCGGAGTCCGGGCGATCGTGGAAGGCGGGCGAGCTGTCGACCAACTCCCTGCCACCACCGGCGACATCGCGCCCCCGCCCGAGGCGGGAGTACATTCGGCAGGCGAACCGGCCGGCTACAGCGAGGGGATCGTCCGCACCACGGGCGAACAAAGCTGGTTCAAGGACACTTTCTGCAACGGTGCCCAAGCCTGTGTGCAGGGATGGGACTGGGCCATCTGCGGTACGGATCACGCCGTGGGCTACGGGACCGGGATTGCGATGGTCGGAGCGGAAGGTTCGCGCAACGGCACCCTGTTCGTCGACGTGTGGGAGTGCATCTGCGTCGGTCCCTTTTGCATAGGCGGCCACGAGTGCTTCTGGGTGGAGAACTGGCACGGCGCCGTCGTCCCCGGACATTGGTTGTCCGTGAACACGAACGCGCCGGACCGCAAGTGGCTGCGATGGCGTCTCGAGGGGGCCGGCGGCGACACCCAGGTAAGTCTCGCCGCCAAGTACTGACCCTCCTCTGCAGAACCAGCGATTCAGGGCTACGTCCCGAGGCCGTTGGGCTCCCGTCCCGTCGGGTGAGGTGTTCGAAGTCTCAACCTGCCGGTCCAGGAGCCCTGAACCGTTTCGACTTCCCCCCCGACGAACTCGCCGCAGCAGCCTCCCGCGGCATGCGGCCGCCGGGCCGGAACGTCGACGCCAAGGACTTCGAGCGTCCCGCTTCGATGCCGTCGTCGCCAGGGCGGAGATCGCTCCCGGTCCGTGGCGGCGCTGCGCGGAGTGTTGTCCTGGCTCAGCCGGCCGGGCTGTTCCCTCGGCTTCCCGGAGCGCCGAGACCGGCGAGAGACCCGCTTGACCTGGGAGTTGAGGGCGCGGAGACTGGTATACGCAGTATGCGTGCAGCGTATGCGTGCAGCGTAAGTGTACGTCGAGCACCGCTGCGTCCGCCTTGCCCCGCCGAGGTGCTCGCCGCGGTGGCTCCGTCACCGAGCCCTTGTCGCGCGCCCGGGGCGGCCCGACGGGTCGTCCCCGATGGCAGAGAGGGGAGGCTCCAAATGGGCTTCCACGCCTTCCAGGAGGGGCGGCCGGTCCGCAGGCGTTTCTGGGCGGAGATCGCCCTGGGAACCCTCTCCGGACTGCTCTTCCTCGTCACGCTCATCTGGCGCGACTGGATCGAAACGCTCTTCGGCGTCGAGCCCGACGCCGGGAGCGGAGCCGTCGAGTGGCTCATCGTGGCCGTCACGGCTCTGGTCACCGCCCTGTGCGCACTCGGCGCCCGGACGGAGTGGCGGCGAACCCACCCGGCCGCGGCGCACGCCTCGCGATAGCGCGGCCGGCTGAGGCGAGAGGAGGACCGTCATGCCCGATGGTCCTGAAGATGTGCTGGGACTGGTCCGGCGGACTCCGCTGAGCTTCCTGGGCACGGTCACCCGTGTCGGTGACACACGGCTCGCGGAGGTGCCGGCCGGCGAACGCACGGCTGTGGTCAAGGTGGACACGGTGCTGCACGCACCCGACGCCTTCACGAGGCTCCGGGGAAGCGAGGTCACCGTTCAGCTGTCGGACGGCCTCGATCCGCCGGCCGTCGGCGACGCGGCCGCGTTCTTCACCGACGGAATGGCCTACGGCGAAGGGCTCGCCGTCCGGGAGGTCGGACGCCTGCCCGCCGACGCCGTGGCCCCGAACGTCTCCCGCGTCGCCAGGACCGCTGATGCGATGCCGTTCTCCGCGCTCGAGCGCGACATCAAGGACGAGGGCCTGGTCACGCACGCCGACGAGGCGGACGCTGTCGTGATCGCCGTGGTCGTGGGCCTGGAGCAGGCGGGCAGCGGACGGACCCCCGACGAGAGGTTCAGCGAGCATGCCCCCGACTGGTGGCGCGCGCAGCTCGACGTGTCTCATGTGGAGCAGGGGGAGCTCGCTCCCGGGCGGATCACGGTGCTCTATCCCAACAGCCGGGACTTCCACTGGTACCAAGCGCCCAAGCCACAGCCCTCGCAGGAGGGGATGTGGATGCTGCACGCCACCGAGGGAGCGCTGGCTGAGTGGGCCCCGTTCCAAATCCTTCACCCCGATGACTACCAGCCGGTGCAGAAACTTCAGACGCTGCAGGCGGCACGGAGGTGAGCGGGCATGCCCACGCTCAAAGTCGTCAACATCACTCCCGCCGCGCTGAGCGGCGACCGCAGCCAGGACGCTGAGCCCAACCTCGCGGTCAATCCCGAACGCCCCTCAGAGATCGTCGCGACCGCGTTCACGCCCGACCCCATGGGAGGCCCTCTCGCCCCGATCTACGTGTCGACCGACGGCGGGCAGACCTGGGGTCTCAGAAGCATCGTCCCGGGCGCGGCCGCCGGCACGGGCACCGGGGACATCTCGGTCGGATTCGCGTCCGAGGGAGGCGCCCTGTACGCGGGCATCCTCAGCGGACGGCACCCGGCCACGGCGACCCGCATGCAGATCCTGCGCTCGCCGGGCATCTCCTCGACGGCGCCCATGGAAGTCCTCGTCACCCGGGACAGGCCGGACCAGCCGTGGGTGGTGGCGGGCAGCGTCCGGCTGCACGACGGCACCCGCGACCGCGTCTACGTTGCCAACAATGACCTGGGTCGGCAGCCGCAGACCGCCGGGGTCGACGTCTCCGACAACGCTCGCACGGCGTCGGCGCCCGCCGGTTTCAAGCCCAGCGTGATCGAGCGGCGCGCGCCGTCCGGCCAGGACGGGCCGCCGGTGCGGATCGCGCTGCACCCCGACGGCACGGTGTACGCAGTCTTCGAGAGCTGGCGCGACGTCGGCGAAGCCGGCGGGGACATCCTGAACATCACGTTCGACGTCGTGGTCACCCGTGACGACGAGGGGGGCGTAGGGCCGAACCCGTTCCAGGATCTGAAGGACGCCGAGGACTCCGAGATCGGCCAGCGGGTGGTGGCAGAGCGCACCGAGAGGTTCAACGCCTCCATGGGACAGGAGCGCCTCGGCGGCGATCTCGCCATCGCGGTGGACCCGACGGACCCGGCCGGCGTGTGGGTGGCCTGGTGCGATCGCGGCAGCGCGGCGCCCGGGGTCGGCTGCACGCTGCACGTACGCCACTCCACCGACCACGGGCAGACCTGGTCGGCCGATGCCCGCACCGTCACCGACGCCAAGAACCCGGCGCTCGCGGTCAGTACGGACGCCCTGCTGGGTCTGGCGTACCAACAGTTCAAGCAAGGGCAGTGGGTGACGACGCTGGAGCTGACCGGCGACGGCTGGCAGACCCCGGCGGAGCGTCACGTGCTGCACCAGGCGCCGGCGGACGTGCCGCGGGCGCGCTTCCTGCCGTACCTGGGCGACTACATCCGGCTGCTCTCGGTCGGCCGGGACTTCTACGGGGTGTTCTCGGGCAACAACACGCCCGACCCCGCCGACTTCCCCGAGGGAGTGACGTACCAACGGCACGCCGACTTCGTCAGCCACCAGCTGTTCGACCTGGACAACGTGACGCGTGTGCCGCCGTCGATCGACCCGTTCTTCTTCCACCGCGCCGCGTAGGCCTGGGCGTCGCCGACCGATCTCACCAGGCCCCGGGCGGGAGCGGTCAGGCGTGGGCGTGAGGCTAGGACTAGGCTCCCAGCATGTCTGGTCCGACGTTGGCGATCGAGTTGGCGGAGCCGCTCTCCCGGGCTGCGCTGCGGGAGTTCCGCGCGTTGATGGTGGGGCTCTCCTCTCACTTCGACGAGAAGCGGCCCGGGTTCTTCGACGTCAACGTGCCCGCAGAGCGACTGGGCGTCGAGGACAGGCGAGAGAAGGACTGGCGAAAGCCGTTCCCGCTGCCCGCCGGTAGCGAACCGAACCTGGCACTGCCCCGGCGCACGATCCGCTGCAGCTTCTGACCCTCCTGGTCGGTCAGTCTGCGCCCACGGACGGGCTCAGCCACCGCGCGCCTCCAGCGGTCGGATCGGATGTCGCCGCACATCCAACCGTTACGACCGCCAACCCGGCGAACCTATACGGTCACAGCACACTAGGCGAACCTATACGGTCACAGCACACTAGGTGACAGCGGTCAGGCAGAACAGCAGCAGGCCGGCGTCGACATCGAGGATGATCTGCTCCATCTCCGGCCACGGCGGGTGGAAGCTCTTGCCCCATTCCACCGTGAAGGCCAAGACCTTGCCCTTGCTTGACTCCCTGAGATGGCGCGCGTAGGCGTAGTCGTCGCTGGTTCCGCAGGTCGGGTACAAGTCGAAGCCGGGCATCGGGGTGTAGTCCTTGCCGCGTACGCCCTTCGCGCCCCGGCTGAACTGTTCCGCGAGGACGATGGAGTCGTTGGCGTCGGCCTTGGGCACGAACTCCCCGTACAGCAGGTCGTCGGCCAGTCCGCGCTTATGGTCGAAGTCCGGGTTCAGGAAGTTCCGGATCGGGTCGACGGACTGGTTGTCGTCGTCGCCCCAGACGAAGAGCATGTCCTCGGAGTAGCTGTGCAGGTCGACGAACCAGCGGGTGCGCGGGAACCGGTCGAGCAGCCAGCGGACGTTGCGGGTCTCGGGTTCCGAGAAGGGGCTGGGGCCCTGGTACACCTGCTGGGGGTCTGCCGGGTCGGTCGAGACCCGCACCGGAGCGGCCGGGTGGAACGCGGTCCCGAAGTCGAAGAGGAAGTCGTAGTTGCGGTTGATGTCGACGCCGACTCCCTCCGGGTCGCCGCCGGACAGCGCAGGGTTGCGGTTCTTTCGCCACATGGGGTCGACGGTCTGGCTGTAGTGCCGGCCGTCGGGATTGACCAACGGGAAGACGACGACGTCGAGCCCCTCGAGGATGCCGCGCACCTGGGCGGGTGTGAAGGCGGTGCCGCCGTAGGTGAGTCCGGTGCCGTCGCGGTGGGCCTCCAGGAGGTCGGCCGCAAGGTCGATCAGGATCTCGCAGCTGCCCCATTCGCGGGCGTGCACGCCGCCGATGAGCACGACGGCGTCGTTGACGTCCCGGCCTCCTGTACCGATCCTCAGGGCATGTGCGGTCCGGCCTTCGACGGAGGGCTCGGGGAGTTCGGTGAGCTCTGCGGCCGGGTAGACGGCGGCCAGCCTGGTCACGGCGGACTCGACCTCAGTGACGTTCAGATACGGCATGTGTCCCTCCTAGGCGTGCGTTGCCTTGAGGGCGAGTCCGTGCGGAACCGCGTCCTCGGGAGCGAACCGGTCTCCCTCGCCGACCTCGCTCTGGCGGGCTCTGCCGGTGGCCGTGGCGTTTTCGTGGACGGTGACCACCACGCCCTCGCGGTCGAGGGCCTCGGCCTGCTCGGGCGACACGTAGGCGTCGATGCCGAAGGTGCCGTCCTCACTCCGGCGGACGCCGCCACCGACGTCGGGCCGGACCTCGCGCAGAAGTGCTCGCAGCGTGTCGGCGTCCTCGGCCGTGACACGGACGCGGAGGGTGCTGTTCTCGCTGGACATGGCGGCCGCTTCCCGGGCGCCGTCGTACTCACCTCGGCGATGTCGACGACGCACTTGCCGACGTAGGTGTATGTCCGATGTGTACCTCGTATTCTCAGCGTGCTCTTCCGTCGTAGAAGGCGTCAAGGGGAGGCTCGGGCACGCGGCTCAGCAGGCTGTCGAGACCCTCCATCAGTTCCCGTTCGCCGTCGTGGTCGGTGAAGCGTGGGACAAGGGCGCGCAGTCGCGGGTAGTCGGCGGCAGGCAGCCGGTGCAGCCCCAGGCGCAGCAAGAGGTCCGGTTCGTCGGGGTCGTCGACGACCTGGCGCTCGCCCACGAGGAGGCAGCCGAGGTTCCAGGCTACGAACGCACGGTAGATCGTCAGCGTCGTGGGGTCGTCGAACCCGGCACGGCCGAGCACGGCGAGGATGTGTTCGGTGAGGTGGAGTTGCGGGGCCGGGCGCCGGGCCACGGGCACGGCGAGCGGGCGGGTGGCCACCACCGGCAGGATCTCGGGGTGGGCGTGCGCCTCCGCCCTGAACGCCAAGGCGATCCGGTGCAGTTCGGCGCGCCAGGGCAGTTCGGCGGCCGGCCCTGGTTGGGCGGCCTGCCCCAGCCGGCCGGCTTCCTCCGCGAGATCCTGGCGAAGCTCCTCGGACGAGGTGCGCAGTCGGTTGTTGACCTCGGCGAAGAAGGCCTCGACCAGGCCGTCGACCAGCTCCTGCTTGCCTGCGGTGTAGCGGTAGATGGCCATCGGCTCCACATTCAGCTCGGTGGCCAGCCGCCGCATGGTCAGCGCCGCGAGCCCGTCCCGGTCGACGAGTGCGAGGGCCGCGGTGAGCACCAGTCGGCGATTCAGCCGTCGCCGCTTTCCCGGGCTCTCCCGCTCGACCATGTCCGCCACCGGATGGGAGGAACGCACAAAAACAAGATTCTCCGTAATTCTACTAAATAAGCCCACTGCCTGCGGTGCCTCTCCTGCTCCTTCCAGGCACGGATGTCCCGCGTTTGGACGTACGCGCGCGGGTCACGGTGTCCGCCGTGACCCACGCCGCTGCGATCTCGTCGAAGCCACCCCGGCTATGAGAAGCGTCGTCCTGGTATGCGGAGCCGGGGGGCACGTACCTTGCTCGACCTGACGACTGCCCTTGCCGGTCCGGGCCTGACCGGGCTCAGAGGGCATCTCATCTAGGTAGTTGGTGTTCTGGGATGGTTTTGTGACTGGTGCTATGGGCGGTCGTTGGATAGGGCGTGAGTGTTCGTCGTCCTACCGCAGTGACGTGTCCGACGCCCGCTGGGCCTTGATCAAGGCAGCTCGGGTGCACGATCTGCGAGAGATCGTGAACGCGATCCTCCATGTCAACCGCACCGGTATCCCGTGGGAGTATCTGCCGCACGACTTCCCGCCGTACAAGACCGTCTACGACTACTACGCCAAGTGGGAAGCCGACGGCACCACCCAGCAGGTCCACGACCTGTTACGCGACAAGACCCGCCGATTCCACGGCCGTCCTGCGGAGCCGACCGCCGCCGTGGTGGACGGGCAGAGCGTGAAGACCTCGGCGAACGTTGCCGAGAGCAGTCAGGGCATCGACCTCGGGGACCTGGCCGCGGCACATCCGAGCGTGTCCAAGGTCTGGGCCGACGGTGGTTACCAGAACAGCATCTTCAACCACGGTGCGGCGGCCCTGGGCATCGACGTCGAGGTGGTGCAGAAGCCACGGACGAAGGGGTTCTCACGGCGGCGCGGACGCCGTCGTGTGCCCCGGGTGGGCCCGGGCCCCTCGCGCCCTCCCGGCGGGGGACTGATTCTGCTGCGGGTCGGTGAGGGCTGGTCGCGCGGTTCCCCGCACCCTTTCCGGGGCGGCGCGCCGTCCGCCGACTACTCCCCAGGGAGTAATCCGCACCCGCCGTCACCCCCGGTAGTACGCGTCACCTCGCCCTCCCGCCCGACGAAAGCCGTGGTTCTCACCGGAAGTCTGGGGACCGAAGCAGACGTCACCCGGAGGGAGATCGGTCGATGAGGGCCGGAGAGACAACCACGACGAGGACGGGGCGCGGGCGAGCCGTTCCATGGGCGGTGCTCGGGCTGTGGATTGCGGTGATCGCGCTCGTCGGGCCGTTTGCGGCGAAGCTCGCCGACGTGCAGCACGACAAGGTCACCGACTACCTGCCGGCGAGCGCGGACTCGACGCGAGCGGCGAAGATCGAGGACACGTTGCCCGGTGGCGAGACCACCGAGATGGTGCTCGTCTACCACCGGGACGGCGGGCTCAGCGCCGCCGACCGGAAGACCGCGGCCGGGCAGGTCGCGGAGATCACCCGACAGCACGAGCTGATCAGCGGTGCGCTCAAGGGGATTCAGTCCAAGGACGGCACGACCCTGATGTACCCGATCGCCAGCAACGAGCCCGGGGCGAACGAGGAGCAGCAGGACAAGCTCGTCAACGACGTCCGCGAAGTCGCCCAGGACGAGGGCGGGTTGAGCGTCGATGTGGGCGGCACCGGCGCGCTGGCCACCGACTCCGGCGCGGTCTACGACTCGCTCGGCGGACCGCTGCTCTACACCACCGTCGCCGTCGTCGCCGTACTGCTGATCCTGATCTACCGCAGCCCCGTGCTGTGGCTCGTACCCCTCGTCGTCGCCGGGATCGCCGACTACATGTCGATGGGCGTCGCCTACGGCCTCAACCAGGCCTTCGGCACGACGGTCTCGGGCCAGAGTTCGGGTGTGATGACAATCCTTGTGTTCGGAGCGGGCACGGACTACGCGCTGCTGCTCATCTCGCGCTACCGGGAGGAGCTGCGGCGCATCGAGCGACCGTACGAGGCCATGGTCGCCGCCCTGCGCGGCTGCGGGCCCGCCGTGCTCGCCTCCTCCGGCACCGTCGCCGCCGGACTGCTGTGCCTGCTCGCCGCCGACCTCAACAGCAGCCGGGGCATGGGCCCGCTCGGCGCCGTCGGTGTGCTGTGCGCGCTGATCGCGATGCTGACCCTGCTCCCCGCCGTCCTCGTACTGGTCGGACGGCGGGTGTTCTGGCCGCTCGTGCCCGCCTTCGGGAGCACGCCCAAGCAGCGGCGGAGCCTGTTCTCGGCGATGGGCAGCTCTGCCGGACGCAGGCCGCTGACCGTACTCGCGAGCGGTGCCGTACTGCTCGGTGCCCTCGCCCTCGGCTCACTCAACCTGCCGGGACCGCTCAAGCAGGAGGACTCCTTCGTCAAGAAGCCGGAGGCCGTTGTCGCGATGGAGACCCTTGCCAAGGCCTATCCCGGGCAGGGCAGCCAGCCCATCGACGTGATCACCCCGCAGGGGCGCGCCGACGAGACCCTCGCGACCGTCCGCGGCACACCAGGCGTGGGCAGCGCGGAGAAGGGGCGTACGGGAGACGGCTGGACCGAGATCGCCGTCTTCGCGAAGAGCGCACCCCAGTCGGCGGAGGAGACCGCCACCATCAAGTCCCTGCGGAACGAACTGAAGGGCTCCTACGTCGGCGGGGACAGCGCCCAGCAGATCGACCTGGAGGTCACCAACGCCCGGGACACGAAGATCGTCGTACCGCTCGTCCTTGTCTTCGTGATGCTCATCCTGATCGGGCTGCTGCGGAGTCTGGTCGCACCGCTGCTCCTGGTGGTCGCGGTCGTCGCGGTGTGGGGCGCCTCCCTCGGAATCGGCGGACTGGTCTTCGAACCGCTCCTCGGCCTCAAGGGCACCGATCCGGGGCTCGGACTGCTGTCCTTCGTGTTCCTGGTCGCCCTCGGCGTCGACTACGGCATCTTCCTCATGCACCGGATGAGGGAGGAGTCCCTGGCGGGAGCGGAACCGGCCACGGCGGCACTCACCGCACTGCGCACCACCGGCGGCGTCATCGCCTCCGCCGGACTCGTCCTCGCCGCGACCTTCGCCGTGCTGACGAACATGGGCCTGGTGCAGCTGGTCCAGCTCGGCTTCGTGATCGCCGTCGGCGTCCTGCTCGACACCTTCCTCGTACGGACGTATCTGGTGACCAGCGCCAGCGTCGCCCTGGGCCGGAAGGTGTGGTGGCCGGGCGTGCTCTCACGGCGGCCCGGGCCGGCCGAACCGGCCGGGTCGAGCGGAAGGGGCGGACCGACCGAGCCGCCCCGGCAGCCGGAAACCGTCAGTGCACCCTGAGCACGCTGTTCGAAGGCCTCGATCGAACGCTCTGATCGAGCACGCTGATCGTGCACCGTGATCCGGCGGGCCCGCCCAGGTGCCTCTCCTTCCGTAGGGGCGCCCGGGTGTCCGCACGAGTACCGGAAGATGGAGCCGTGGAAGAACGGGGAACGACCACAGGGGTACGCGTACGGTCGGCGGCGGAGACGGCGGCCGGTGGGGGCGGGCGGTCCCGTCGCGGCGAGCGCATCATGTCCGCCATCAACCGCGATCCGCTGACCGCACCGCACCGCACCCGCAACGACGCGGTCCTCGCCCTGTGCGTCGCCGTGCTCGCCGTAGCCATCGCCCGTACGGGCGGCGAAGGGATCCGGCCCGACCTTCTCAGCTGGACGCTGCTGCTCGCCGGGCATGTGCCCCTCGTATGGCGGCGCCGCCGTCCGGTGGTGGCCCTGCTCGGGGTGGTGGCCTGCGTGGCTCCGTACCAGGCCCTCGACTACAACCCCGCCCCGCCCATCCCCGCGACCGTCCTAGCGCTCTACACCGTCGCGGCGACCGGCGCCGTACGCCGCACGCTGCTCACCGGTGTCGCCGTCCTCGGCCCGACAGCGATCGGCAACGGCCTCACCAACCCGAAGGGGGCGCTGGAGTCCCTGGAGATCTCCGGCTGGATCATCGCGGTCCTGTTCATCGGTATCGACGTCCGCTACTACCGCCGGTACGTTGCCTCCATCGTCGAGCGGGCCGAACGGGCCGAACACACCCGGGAGGAGGAGGCCAGGCGCCGCGTCGCCGAGGAACGGCTGCGGATGGCCCGTGACCTGCACGACCTGCTCGCCCACAGCATCACGCTCATCGGCGTGCAGACGTCCGTGGCGGCCCACGTCCTCACCGCCGACCCCGAGCGCCTCGACCGCAAGGCCGTCGCCCAGGCACTGGACGACATCGCGGGGACCTGCCGGATCGCCCGGGGGGAACTGCGTACGACGCTGGAGGTGCTGCGGGCGCATGACACGGTCGTGGGAGTGGGCGCGGATCCGGGGCCCGGTTCCGTGTCCGGTTCTGTTTCCGGGGCCGAGGAGATGCGGGGGCCGCTGCCCGGGATCGACGGACTGGCCGATCTCGCGGAGACCGGCCGGGTGGCCGGGGCCAAGGTCGAACTGTCCGTCCGCGCGGGCGACATCCCGCCCTCCGTGGGCGCCGCCGCGTACCGGATCGTGCAGGAGGCGCTCACCAACGCCGTACGTCACGGCGGCCGCGAGGACCTCACCGTGCGAGTGGGGCTGTGGACCGCGGACGGCGCACTGCGGGTGAGTGTCAGGGACGACGGGACGGGCGGGGACGACGGCTCGGGCGGCGGAGTGGGCCCGTCCGACGGCACACCAGGGTTCGGGCTCATCGGGATGCGGGAGCGGGCCCGTAGCGTGGGCGGCACACTGGACGCCGGCCCGGGGCCCGCCGAGGGCTTCGAGGTGACCGCCACACTGCCGCTGTCCCGGGAGGACGAGGTTCGATGACCATCCGCGTACTGCTGGCCGATGACCAGCACCTCGTACGGGCCTCCTTCGCGATGCTGGTCTCGTCGGCAGGGGACATGGAGGTCGTCGCCGAGGCGGGCACCGGGCGGGAGGCCGTGGCGCTGGCTCGGTCGGCGCGGGCCGATCTCATCGTGATGGACATCCGCATGCCCGACCTCGACGGGATCGAGGCGACCCGGCTCATCGCCGCCGACGAGGATCTCGCGGGGGTGAAGGTGCTCGTCCTGACGACGTACGAGACCGACGAGCACATCGTCGAGGCACTGCGGGCCGGGGCGTCCGGCTTCCTCGTGAAGGACATCAGGCCGGCCGAACTCCTCGACGCCATCCGGACGGTGGCCGCGGGGGAGTCCCTCCTCTCGCCCGGTCCCACCTCGCGGCTGATCGCCCGCTTTCTGCGCGCGCCGAACACCGGGACGACATCCGCGGTGGGCGGGCTGAGCGGGCTGTCCGAACGGGAACGGCAGGTGCTCGCGCTGGTCGCGCGCGGTCTCAACAACCCCGAGATCGCCGACGCGTTGGGACTCAGCCCGCTGACCGCGAAGACGCATGTCAGCCGGATCATGGGCAAGTTGGGGGCGCGGGACCGGGCGCAACTGGTGATCGTGGCGTACGAGTCGGGGCTTGTGATACCTGGGACTGTCTGAGTCCGGGCCGACTTCGGGGCGGGTTCAGGTTGCGTTCCGGAGGTCGGTTCTACGGTCCCTCAACTCCCTGCGCTTGCACGGGTATTGCTCTGTCCCTCCGTCGCACTAGTCTGCGCGTTTCGCTTATGGGGGTGTCCGAAGGCTTGAGCGGAAAGCGAGAGTTGCTTTCTGAGCTGGGAAGATGAGGCTTGTCGGTCTCTGTCATCGCAGCAGGAAGGCACTTTCTGCGTGCACCCTACCCACTTGCGTCCCAGGCTCGTCGTGTCGGCCGATGGCCCCGGGGTGGTCAGTCACGCCGGATCCCGCTTGCTGGCCGATCTCTCCAATGTCACAAGCCTGACCAGCGCCTTCACGGACGCACTGCGACCGCGTGGCGCCGGGCACGACCCCGGCCGGATCGCGGTAGATCTCGCGATCATGCTCGCCGACGGCGGCGAGGTCGCCGCCGCCACCGTCCAACCCGTCCTGCCGTTCATGCGCGAGCGTTGGCGAACGGCCTGGTGAGCACCGCCCTGCTGACCGGCACCCCGAACACGGCAACGCCGGTCAGTCGCCGCACCCGTCCGGAGATGTCGTACAGACATGTGGGTTCCGCGATCGAGTGTCGAATCGCGGAGCGTTGAACTGCGGTTTCCTTCGAGTCCGCGTCAGTTGTCGTCGACTTCTGTCCGCAGAATCGTGTCCAATCCTCGTGATCAGCCGTTCGTGCCGAGGACGATCCAGTCGAGTATGGATCCGAGGAGGGCATGGAGTTCTTGCTCTGATTGGAGGTCTCGGTGCTCAGGACGGTTGTCACCGCTGCCGAGGTCCACGAAGTCAAGTTCGGCTTCACCGCTGTTCCAGACGGTGATCTGTATGGCCCGGTTCCCGGCCTCGACAGTCAGCCATGCACTCTTTTTGAGTCGGCCGTCTCCTGGTGAGTGCCGTAGGTCGGCGGTGATCCCACGTGTGCGGAGAACGGCGTCGTTCTCGGCGAACCATGTCGTGAGCGCGTCCGGGAGGTTCGGAGGTCGATGGCCGTTCCCGGCTGTCGGGTAGGACATCTGGAAGGCGAGGCGCTCATCGGCCTGACCCCCGATGCGAGCGAGCACACTGTCCAGGTCGAGGAACTCCTCCCAGACCGGCCTTCCGCTCGCCGACGCGAGTCTGGCGACGACAAGGTCTTCGAGCTCGGGGATCCGCTTGTTCTTCCAGATCTTGTCGGCCAGGCTGACCAAGAGGTCTTCCATCCCGGCCTCCTCGGTGGTCCAGGCGGCGTGTGTTCCGGCGAAGCGTGCCATGGCGGAGTCGACGCCTAGGGTCATAAGCAGTTCGCGGCCTGCTTCTTCGTGCTGAGCACCGGGAGCGGACAACTCGGCGGGGTGCAGAGTCTTGCCGATGTCGTGGGTGGCGGCTCCGAAGAGGACGGCCTCCGGGTCGATCCCTAGATCGAGGTTGCGCGTGGCGATCCATTCGAGGAGTTGCCCCGCAACGTCGTGAACTGCTCGCAGATGAGCAACCAAACGCGGCGGAGCGTCAACACTGTGAAGTAGTTCGGCTGCTTCGATTGGCAGTGGACGCAGCGGGAACTGGACGGTGTCCTGGAGGGCGATCGACAGTACTCGCGAGGTCGTCACCGCGACAGGGTAGCCGTTGCAGTCGCTGTTGAGATCGGGCCTTCAGGACCGATTCCCGTCGCGCTGGTCACTGTCCACATCGGTGTCTCGTGCCAGGCCTTTCTGCAGATGTGTTCCACGACTCCATCCCGTTCTCTTCGCGTTGCCGCGCCGGGCGACGAAGCCGTCCGGGCGGACGAGGACCGCTCCCGGGCAGTGATGCCGTACTGGCGGATCCAGTCTGGCGCCGACGCCCTGCGTTGATGTGGAACATTCGGGGAGATCCATTGAGGGAGCGCCCAACTGGCTTCTTTTGGGACGAAACGATCTTGACGGCGCGTCGGTCGCCCTGATGAGCTGGCACAGCCGATCGGGGGACGGCATGTTCCGCGTTTCCGGGTTGGCGCATTCATCTGACCAGCTCTCCAGGAGTAGCGCTCATGAAGAAAGTCGCCCATCTCGCCCTCGCGGCGCTGACCACGATCTCGCTCGTCGGGCTGGCCTCCCCGTCGGCGGACGCCGCCACCAGCTGGCATTGCAGCGGCAAGCTGACCAAGCGGTGCATCAGCCACAGTGGCGCCAAGGTCACGGTCAAGTTCTCGAACACGACCGCCAGGTCCGCCAAGGGTCAGTTCGGTGTCACGTGCGCCGGCTCCGGCGGCCAGGACGCGAAGGTCCTCAAGGACGGCACGATTCCCGGCTACGACACCTTCTCGAAGTCGTACCAGTGCCCGAAGGGCTTCCGTGACCACGCCACTGGCTGGCAGATGAGCAATGGCAAGGTCTACCGCACACCGGCTATCAAACTCTAGGCAGGTCGAGCAGGAGGCAGGCAGCGCCCGCGGTGCCTGCCCCAGCGGGAGCGCACAGCGCACCCGTCCGTCGCGGTCAGGTCAGCCCGCTGCCGGCGCCCCGGCCGACCATTTGTTCGGACGGGTTCTCGTCGTCGAGCGTGGAGAACGTCGCGAGAGAGGCCGCACCGCTCCGAAGAAGACGCGTCGGGCTGTGTGTGTTCGGCCGATCGTCAGGCGGGTACTGCCCCGACCAGGCCGCCGTCGATGACGAGATCCTGACCGTTGACGTAGGACGCGTCGGTGGAGGCGAGGAAGGCCACAGCCGCGGCGACCTCTTCCGGGCGTCCGAAGCGGCCGGCGACGATCTGGTCGGTGACCGCCTTTGCCTCCGCTGTGGTCAGCGCGTCGGCTGGGTACATCGGGGTGTCGATATAGCCGGGGCTGACGGAGTTGACGCGGATACCGCGCGGGGCGAGTGCGGCGGCGAGGGTTCGGGCCAGGTTGTGCACGGCGGCTTTGGTTGCCGAGTAAAGGGTCAGGACGCTGTTGCCCCGATGAAGGGTCCAGGAGGCGTTGATGACAATCGAGCCTCCGTCCGCCAGCAGCGGCAGTGCCTTTTGGACGGTGAAGAACAGCCCCTTGAAGTTGACGTCGATGGTGTGGTCGAAGTCAGTCTCGGCGATGTTCTCGAACGGCAGGAACGTTCCGGTGCCCGCGTTCGCGAAGAGGCCGTCCAGCTGGCCGTGACGGTCCCGGACGGCCTCCATCAACGAGTCCACCGCGCCGAGGTCGGCAGAGTCGGCCACGATTCCCGAGGCGCTCGGCCCGAGCGCCTTGACGGCGGAGTCCACCCGTTCGCGGGTGCGGCCGGTGACGATGACTTGGGCATCTTCGGCGACGAGGCGGTGGGCGGTCGCCAGGCCCATGCCGCTGGTGCCACCGGTGATGAGGACGGTCTTGTCGGTGAAACGGTTCATACCAGTGCTCCCGTCAGGGTGCGCGTGAGGTGGTCACTGAGGTGGGGCAGCCAGTCGTGCCGCGCGTTACCGAGGAGGTGGTCGCCGTGTGGGACGCACAGGTAGCTGCCGCGCGGTGCCAGGCGGGCCAGGGGCTCGCCGTTCGTCACGCCGGGGATGACGTCTTGGCCGCCGTCCACGACCAGCAGCGGGGCCGCGATGCGGGGCGCCAGGGCGGCGAGGTCCACGTGCCGTACGAACTCACGGGCGGCGTCGGCTCCTCCGGTGCGCTGGGCCATGATGTCCCGTACAGGCTGGGGTAGTTCCTCCCAGTCGAGGCGGAAGGGGCCACTGACGGTGGCGACGGCCGCCACGCGTGGCTCCAGCGCCGCGGCCCGGGCCGCGAAATAGCCGCCCAGGCTCAGTCCGACGAGCCCGATGCGTGCGACGCCGAGGGCGTCGATGACCCGGCCTACGACCCGCTCGTAGTCCGGCACGAAGGACGTGGTGGCCGCGAGCACGCCCTGTCCGGGGCCGTCCATCGCGAACACCGCGAGACCCCTGGCCAGCAGCGCGGACACCAGGTCGAGGAATTCCTCCTTGGCCGAGTCCAGGCCGGGGATGACGACCACGGTCCCCGGGGCGTCGGCGGGGCCGCGCAGCCAGCCGGTGAATCCCTCGCCGCTCACCCGCCGCGCAGCGGGCTCCAGCACCGTCAGCGCCCGGCTCAACGCGTGATCCGCCTCAACAGCGGCCCGCGGTGTTTCCGCGTAGGGTGCCAAGGTGGCCAGGTGGAACCACCGGGCCGCCATCAGCAGGTATTCACCCCCTGAGAGGGGTGATCTCGCGTGCTCCGCACGCTGGAGGTAGCTATGTCCGGTGCGCAGGAAGGACGGGCCCCAGTCGGTGACGGAGGTGAGGCCGGCGGTGACGCGCTGGTACTCGTGGGGGTCCACGCCCGCACCGGTGGCGCGTGTCCACTGGGCGGCGGCGAACTCGGTGGCGTTCATCGTGCTCCTCCGGTCAGCAGGACGGCCTTGCCGCGTATCCGGCGCTCTCGTAGGTCGACCAAAGTGTCGGCGGTCTGTGCCCAGTCGGTGATGCGGCCGATTTCCGGGTGCAGTCGGCCCTGTTCCACGAGGCGCACCAGTGCCGAGAGGTCGGAGTGGTACGGCGCGCCGGCGTAGTGGAAGTGCTGGATGGTGACCCGCTCAGGTCCGCCGAGAAGCTGGAAGAAGTCGAGGGTCACCGGGGTACGGCTCGCCTGACCGAACCAGACGAGCGTGCCGCCCGGGCGCATCTTCGACAGGGCGAGGGGCAGGTTGGGCCCGCCCGTGGACTCCAGCACGACATCGAACGGTCCCTGGGCCGCCGCGACCTCGTGGACTACCGTCGCGCCCAGCTCCGCGAGCCGCTCGCCGCGTTCCGGCGTGGCCGTTGTCGCGGTCAGTTCGGCTCCCGCGCTGACGGCCAGCTCGGTGACGTAGTGGCCGACGCCGCCTGAGGCGCCGGTCAGCAGCACCCGCCGGCCGGTCAGCGAGCCGGCCGTACGCAGCAGCCGCAGGGCAGTGATTCCGGCCAGCGGCAGGGCCGCCGCCCGTACGCTGTCGATGCTGTCGGGGAGCACCGCGAGCGAGTGCGTGGGCACGGCGGCGTACTCGGCCCAGCCGCCCTGCGCCGGGTGCCCGACCACGCGGGTGCCGATGCCGGGGCCGGATCCGTCGGCTGCCGCCTGCACGACGAGCCCCGCGACGTCCTTGCCGGGCAGCAGCTCCGGCCGGGGGTGTTCGAGAAGAAACATCTCGCCCCGGTTCGGGGCGAACGCCTCGACCTTGATCAGTACCTCACCGGGCTCCGGCTCGGCCTGTGGGACCTCGGCGAAGGCGACCGGGCACGCCGCTTCTCCCGTGGGAATCAGTCTCTGCATGAGGAGGATGCAACCTCCGCGGCTGCCCCGCGATCCAACAACGAACAAGCACAGTCGACAACCCTTGGTTGTCACCTATGGTGGGAGCCATGGATCTCGACGTGGCGCACGTACGTGCCTTCGTGCGCACCGCCGAGGAACTGCACTTCGGACGGGCGGCCGGACAGCTTGCCATCTCCCAGCAGGCGCTGTCCAAGAGGATCGCACGGCTGGAATTCCTGCTCGGCACCGAACTGTTCCAGCGCGGCGGCAACGGCGTACGCCTCACCGAGGCCGGACAGCGTTTCCTCCTACCGGCCCGGCAGGCCGTGGCCGCCGCCGACGCCGCCGTCGCGGCAGTGGTCGTCACGGATGATCCGTTGCGCGTAGACGTCTGGGGTCACCTCTACGCGCCGATGCGGACGCTGGCCCAAGTCGCTGGACAAGCCGGAGAGCTGACGTTGGGGCACGGGCGCGATCTGCCGTCGGTGACGACGGCACTGCTGCGCGGCGACATCGACGCGGCCTTCGGTCGGGTCCACCCCCCGCTGCCCGCCGGCCTTGCCCACCGCCTCGTCCGCCTTGAGCCGGTGGATGCCGTACTGAGCGAGGACCATCCGCTCGCAGCCGAACCGGCGCTGCGACCGGACCAGCTGCGCGGCAGCATGCTGTGGGCGCCCGGCCCGCTGAACCGACTCGACTTCCTCCACCGGTTCGCCGACCGGTTCGCCATCCAGAACACGGCGACGAGCGTCAACCTGGGGCTGGCCCACTTCCTTGCCGAGGTGACGGAAGAGCCGCGACGCTTCTCGCTGGTACCTGCGGATGTGCCACTGCCGGAGGTCCCCGGACTGCGCTCCGTCCCCCTGGTCGATCCCACGCCGCTGTACGCCTGGTCACTGCTGTGGCGCACCGGCAGCGGGCACCCGGGACTGAACAGCCTCACCGCCGCCTGCGCGGGAGAAGCTGGGCGCAGGCGATGGCTGGAGTACGACCCGGCTCGCGACTGGCTGCCCGAACCACCCACAAGCGATCCTGGCCCCGGATCAGAATGACCTCGTTGCAGACAGCGCCATTCCGCGTTTCATAGGTGGTCGCTCGTGAAACACAGGACCGCCCGACGGTCCACCTGCGGCGATCATGTTTCATGAGTTGCTGCAAATGACTTTGGACGTCTGAAACACCCTCATGAGCGATCCGAGCTCGTGAGCGACGACTTCAAGCGCGTAAAATCGCACGACTACCCGATGTCCACCTGCGCCTCGTACTCGCGATCGCCGGTATCCACACCGCAGGCTCCCTGCGTGTCGTCCAACTGCTCGCCTCCGAGCTGAACACGCTCTGGGGCAAGGTTGGAGAGCGCTGACCGCCGTTGAGACCGAGTCCGACTGGCAGCATCCGGGCGCCGCCGTAGCCGGCGACGAGCGTGACGGGTCGTCCAGTGGCGCTAGGCATCGTCGCCCCGCTCGCTCCGAGGGACGTCCGGGTGCTGTTCCGTTGCGGTGCGCTCGCCCGGCTCGTCCCGCTCGTCCCCGGCCTGCGAGGGTGTGCGCGAGTACCAGGCGTCGTCATCAGGGGCTCCGGATTTCATGACGGCCTCGTTCGTCGCTCACCTCCATCCTCCCCTCTCAGGCCGTGGTGGAACGTCTGCGGCCTCACCGTGCGAACGGCAATCCAGCGTCGTTCAGAGAGGCGATCCGCGGCCGGCCAGCGCCCGCACCATCGGCCGTCGCCAGGTCGTCGGCACCGGCGCTGTCCGGCGCTGGTCCCTCACACAGGGAGCATGAGGCGTAGCCGATCCACCCTTCTTTCCCCTGGACCGGTCCGGGGGACGGGTGGCGATCTGCCCGTCCCCCGGACGTGGCGGGGGGCGATCGCCGTGCTCCGGCCGGATCTGAACCAACAACGATTGCCCGAGCTCCGGCCTGGAGGCGGACGGCCGGCGGTGAGGACGGCCGCCAGTTCCGGATCGGTCTCCTTGTGGTGCTCCATCGCGGCGAGGAACTGTTCGTCGGTGAGCTCGGCGGTGACGCCGAGGTCGGCCATGGTGTCGGTCTGGTCAGACGGGTGCCGGCCGGGACCGGTCGCCCGTGGGTTCCAGGCGGACGACGATGCCCTTGGAGGTGGGCTGGTTGCTCATGTCGGCGACGCTGTCGAGCGGCACCAGGACGTTCGTCTCCGGGTAGTAGGCGGCGGCCGACCCCTTGGCCGCCGGGTAGGACACGACCTCGAAGTTCTCGGCCCGGCGCTCGGTGCCGTCCTCCCAGACGCTCACCAGGTCCACCCGGTCGCCCTGGGCGAGGCCGAGCGCGGACAGGTCGGCCGGGTTGACCAGGACGACGTGGCGGCTGCCGTGGATGCCCCGGTAGCGGTCGTTGTTGGTGTACGGGACGGTGTTCCACTGGTCGTGCGAGCGCAGGGTCTGCAGCAGCAGGTGTCCCTCGGGGGCCAGGGGGACCACCGGCTCGTTGCAGGTGAAGCGGGCCTTGCCGGTCTCGGTCCGGAACACGCCCTCGTTGACCGGGTTGGGCAGCTGGAAGCCGCCCGGGCGGGTCACCCGGGCGTTGAAGTCGTGGAAGCCCGGCACGATCCGGGAGATGCTGTCGCGGATGGTGTTGTAGTCGCCCTCGAACTTCGCCCAAGGGATGTCCCCCGTGCCGTCGACGCTGAGCCGGGCGAGCCGGCACAGGATGGCGACCTCGCTGAGCAGCATGCGCGAGGCCGGTTCGATCCGTCCCCGGGAGGTGTGCACCTCGCTCATGGAGTTCTCGACGGTGACGAACTGCTCGCCGTCGGCCTGGACGTCACGCTCGGTGCGCCCCAGCGTCGGCAGGATCAGGGCGGTGTCGCCGCAGACGGTGTGCGAGCGGTTGAGCTTGGTCGAGATGTGGGCGGTCAGCCGGCACGTACGCATCGCCTTCTCGGTGACCTCGCTGTCGGGCGCTGCGCGCACGAAGTTCCCGGCCAGGGCGAGGAAGACCTTGACGCGGCCCTCCAGCATCGCCTTGATCGAGTTCACCGAGTCCAGGCCGTGCGGGCGCGGCGGGTCGAAGCCGAACTCCTCTCGCAGGGCGTCCAGGAAGCTGTCCGGCATCTGCTCCCAGATGCCCATGGTGCGGTCGCCCTGGACGTTGCTGTGGCCGCGCACCGGGCAGACGCCCGTGCCGGCACGTCCCAGGTTGCCGCGCAGCATCAGGAAGTTGACGATCTCCCGGATGGTGGGCACGCCGTGCTTGTGCTGGGTGATGCCCATCGCCCAGCACACGACGACGCGTTCGCTGGCGAGGACCTCGTCGCGGACCTTCTCGATCTCCTGGCGGGTCAGTCCCGTCGCCGCGCGCACGTCGTCCCAGTCGACGGTGCGGGCGTGCCGGGCGAACTCCTCGAAGCCGGAGGTGTGGGCGTCGATGAAGTCGTGGTCCAGGACGGTGCCGGGGCGCGCGTCCTCCTCCTCCAGCAGCAGCCGGTTCAGTGCCTGGAACAGGGCGAGGTCCCCGCCGGGCTTGATGTGCAGGAAACGGTCGGCGATCTGGGTGCCCCGCCCCACGATCCCGCGCGGCTTCTGCGGGTTCTTGAAGCGCCGCAGCCCCGCCTCCGGCAGCGGGTTGACCGCCACGATGCGGCCGCCGTTGCGCTTGGCCTCCTCCAGCGCGGAGAGCTGGCGCGGGTGGTTGCTGCCGGGGTTCTGCCCCACCAGGAAGATCAGGTCCGCGTGGTGGAGGTCGTCCAGGCTCACGGTGCCCTTGCCGACGCCGATGGTCTCGTTCAGGGCGAAGCCGCTGGACTCGTGGCACATGTTGCTGCAGTCGGGCAGGTTGTTGGTGCCCAGGGCGCGGGCGAAGAGCTGGAAGACGAAGGCGGCTTCGTTGCTGGCCCGGCCGGAGGTGTAGAAGACCGCCTCGTCGGGCGAGTCCAGCCCTTTGAGTTCCTGCGCGAGGACGCCCAGGGCGTCCTTCCAGCCGATGGGCTCGTAGTGGTCCGATCCGGGCCGTTTGATCATCGGCTCGGTGAGCCGGCCCTGCTGGTTGAGCCACATGTCGGAACGGGCGGCCAGGTCGGACACGCTGTGCTCGCGGAAGAAGTCGGCGGTGATCCGGCGCGTGGTGGCCTCGTCGTTGATGTGCTTGGCGCCGTTCTCGCAGTACTCGTTGCGGTGGCGCCGGCCCGGGGCGGGGTCCGCCCACGCGCAGCCGGGGCAGTCGACCCCGCCCACCTGGTTCATGGTGAGCAGGTCGACCCCGGTCTTGCGCGGGGAGGTCTGCTCCAGGGAGTACTCCAGCGCGTGCACGACGGCGGGGACCCCGGCCGCCCACTTCTTCGGCGGTGTCACGGAGAGGGAGGTATCCGGTTCCTCACCGGGCGGGTTCTGCATCGCTTGGCCTTTCTCTTGCCGTGTCGGGCGGGCAGGTCAGCCGACGGGCCACTGGGCGACACGGCTCCTGGGCGGTTCCGGGGTGTCGTGCTGGACACGGCCGTTGCGGATGGTGCCGCGCCAGGCGCCGCCCTCCTGGCCGAGCCCTTCGATGAAGTCCTTGAAGCTGACAAGTTCTCCGCGCACCAGCCGGGCGGCCAGCTCCGTGACCCTGGGGGAGCGGGTGAGGACCTTCACGGCGCCGTGCGGCCGCAGGAGCATCCGGACGGTGATCGCGGTGCCCCCGGACTCCGTGGGACGGAACTCGACCTCGCCCTCATGGGTGGGATGCTGCTCCAAGCCCCGCCAGGCCAGGTAGGCGTCGGGGTCCTGTTCCACGATCTCGACCGGGAAACGGTGGCGCACAGGGCCGTAGCCGATGGTCCACGCGGTGACGGTGGGCCTGACCTGCTCGACGTCGCGCACCACGGCCGAGAAACGCGGGAACGTCTTGAACTGCGTCCACTGGTTGTAGGCCGTACGGACCGGCACCGCGACCTCGACCCTCTCCTCGACGTGCCGCTCGCGCAGCGGACGGCGGCGTGTGACGCCGTCGCCGCCGGTGCGCCCGTCGTCCTCTTCGTGCGCCATCATGGTCCTTCTTCCGGTGAGAAAGCCGAGCATCCGGACGTTCGGTTCCCCCTGGTGTCAGGGCACCACTTCCGGTTCCCCGATCCCGGGCTTCAAGTCACCCGACCGCACCCCCGACCCCTGTGCACGGGCCCGAGGGCACGTCCGCCGGGCTTCTCCGGCGCCCGGCGGCCACCTCCAGCTTCACCCCTGGCCCCGGCCACCCGCCACTCACCGCACCCCGGCAGGCGGGAGAGTGAGGACGGACTGGACGAGGTGGCCCAACGGGCCGGGCCGGGACCAGGGGTGCATCCCGCGACCGATCGACACCCCCTACTCTTCGGCTGATCGGAAGCACTCACCGAGGCAGGACCAAGACGGGGGAAGGCACCATGACATATCGGCGCGCGGCGATACCGGCACTGACCGGCGGCCTGCTGATCACGTTGTTGCTGTGGTGGGCCGGGGCGAGCGAGCAGGCACTCCACCTGCGCGGCGCCACCAGCGTGTTCGACGTCCAGTCCGTGATCGAACTCCGGCGCTGGCTCGCCCCCTGGTCGTACGACCCCTTGACGGAGTCGCTGTCGGACGGGACCGCGGGCGGGGACACGCCCGTGACCGGCAGCGCCCGGTACGCCGACCTGCACAACACCGCCATGCAGATCAGATTCGTGGCGGTCTTCGTGTTCTTCCTGGCCGGTGCGCTGCTGATCATCCACCGGATCCCGCCGACGCGGCGCCGTACGCCGGCCACGCTGCTCGCGCTGTGGGCCTGGGGCCCCGTGGCCGCGACGCTGGCCGTGACAATCTCCGCGCCTTGGCTGATCGCGTCCGGGGGACACGGCAGCTACCGGGCGCTGCCGCAGCTGGCGAGTGTGATCGCGTCGAGCGGACCGGTCGCGGTGTTCGCCGGACTGCTGACCGCGCTGCTCACGGTGCTCGTCGCACGTCTCACCACCACGGGGCCGGAGCCACTGCCCCTGCGAAGTGTGCCGCCGCGCGCCGCCCGCCTGGCCGCGAGCGCCGGGACCGTGGTGGTCGCGCTGTCCGTGGTCGTCCTCTCGTACCAGTCGGTGGCGGCCCGGATCCAGACCTCGTTCGGTGGCGGGGGCCTGCTGTCCGAGCCCGGCGACCTGCTCCGTCAGTGGCTGCTGCTCGGCGCGTGGACCGGCCCGGCGACCGGGCAGCTCGGCGACTGGCTCCTCTACCGGGCCGCCGACGTGCTCCTGCTGGCCGTGGTGTGGTGGTCGCTGCGGCTGCTGCCCGGTCTGCTGACCCGGACCACGGCGCCGGCGATGGCGGTCGGCGCGGTCTGCGCAACGGTGTGCGCACTGCTGGCGAGCCAGGTGCTGCACATGGCGATCGACGACACCGTCGGCGTGTGGGGGCCCGTGTACCTGTTCTCCAAGCTGGGCAGCGGCATCCCGGCCGCTCTCACCTTCGGCGTTCCGGCGGGACTCGCGGCCCTGCTGACACTGCGGCTCGCCGGGGCCCGCGACACCGGCGAGTCCCCCGGGGCGACGGCCACGGGTGGAGCCGTCCAGGCGGCGCCGCACAGCGGTTCCTAGCGAGGCCCGCTGTCCGCTCGCCACCCGCCGACGTGACGGGTGGCGCCGGTGGCCCTCGTCGACGGCCGTGTCCCCGCTCCCGTCCCCGAGGGACGGTGCCCTCGTCCCAGTTCTCGGAGCCGGAAGCCGGATCGTTCCAGCCATGGGTGCAGCGGCTCCGTGTCCCCGTACACCTCGACGCAGTCGTCGGCCGGGGTGCTACGGCTGTACGAAGACAGCGCGAGGTCGGTGGGCGGGGCGCGCACCGCTCACCGCGGCCTTCTCGTGGGCGGGGCTCCGGGCGATCGGCTCACCGCCCGTCAGGGCCTCGCGACCCGCACGGTGAGCGGATTGTTGAAGTAGCCGGAGGCGGACTGCTGTTCGTGGAAGCTCTCGCCCGGGCCGCCGCCGTAGACGCGGAAGAACCACGCACGACCGGTGTGATCCTCGAAGTCCTCCTGGAGCCTGCGCCGCGGAAGTCCCTGAACGTCCTTGATGTCAGGATCCGTGCACAGCCTGCGCATCACGTCGTCGAACTTCTTCTTGAACGTCTGCTGGTCGTCGGTCTCGCTCAGGGCGCTGATGGTGCTGAACCAGCCGCCGGCCTTCTTCGCCCGCTGGTAGAGCGTGTCGTACAGCTCCTCCCGCGCGATCCTGTCGAAGTCGTTGCGCGCGTAGTTCTCCAGCGTCACCCGGCAGCTGCCGTCGAGCGAGGAGGCGACCACGGCCGCGAAGTGATAACCCCAGACGTTGTCGCCGCGGGCCGCCGGCGGCTGGACGGAGTGGTCGCGCTCGTCCTCGGCGGCCATGCTGAAGATCGCGAAACCCTCGCCGACGTGGGGTGACGCGTGCTGGTTGACGCCCAGCCGGGCGGCGGTCCCGTCCCGTCCGCCGTTCCTGACGGCCTCGCCGTACACCCTTCCGTTGTCCGGCGCCGCCCGGTCCCTGGCCCCGGCCGCGTCGACCGCCCCGGGCACGTCCAGGCCGCCGTCGGGCGAGGAGGCGATCTGCCCGGCCAGACTGCTGATCCGGGGATCGCTGTCGGAGCCGGGGGTGATGTCGAACTCTCCGGTGCCGGCGCCGAGCACCACCCGGCTCGTCTTGTCCCGGCTGGAGCCCATCAGTTTGCAGGCCACCGTGATGCAGGTGCTGCGCACCAGCGAGACGAACTCCTCACCGGTGGGCTGCTGCGTCTGCTGCGCGAGCACCGGCTGCACGCGGGAGAGCCGTCGGCCGCCGACGGTGATGCTCCTGCCCTGCAGGGCGAGGCGCACGATGCTGCCCGCAGCGTCCAGGGAGGCGTTGGCGTTGTCGACGACCTGCTGGACGGCGTAGAACTCCTTCGGCTCGTCCGTGTCGAGCACGGCGAGCGTGCCGTCGTTCGCGACGCGCAGCCCCGCTTCGGCCGGTTTCACCTGGCGGGCGGGATAGCGGATGCGCTCGGGGACGCCACGAGGGCCCAGGGTCGCACCGCTGCCGGTCACCACCCTGGCTTCCTGCTCCTGCTCCATGAAGTGCGGGCCCTTGTCCCCCTCCTCGCGGTCCGCCGGGTAGCTGCCGCCGGGAAGGGTGGTGATCCGCTGGACGACCTGACGCGCGGAGCCGGTGGGGCCGGGGGACCGCGAGCCGTCCGCGCCGCCCATCGTTTGGCTCAACGCGGCGTTGCCGACGCTCTGTTGGAGCGCGGCGATGGTGTCCGTGCCGGCTCGGGCGGCGAGGCCCCGGCCGGACAGGTCGGCCCATACACGGGCCGCCGCGCCGGGTGCCGCGGGCACCGCCGAACGCCGGGCAGGCCGCTGCCCGGCATGGGCGGACATCGGGTCCTGTTCTGCTCTGCGCACCATGTCCGTCTGTCCGTGTGTCTTCTCTTCAGGCGCCGGTCACGCGCGTCTCCCGCGTTGCGGGGCACCTCGTCGGCGCCGTACCGATCAGCGTGGACGGGTAGGCCGCCATGTCCCAAGGGCTCGGGGGCAGCCGCCGGGGAAGACTTCCGTGGCCTTTCGAGCAGCCGTGCCGTCCTGGCGGACGGGTGGAGGGGGCGACGAGTGGACGGGCGGACGGGTGGAGGGGGCGACGAGTGGACGGGTCGGCGGGGCGGACAGGTGGACGGGGATCGAACGGCCGGAGCCGTGGAGTGTGGTGCCCGTTCGTGTAGTCGGGCCGCCGGCGGGAACCAGGTTCTCGCCCGGCGTCAGGCCGGGCGCGGGTCGGTCGGCGGAGGGGCATCGGTATGACGGACATGGACGCGTTCACCGACCGGCTGGACCCGGACATGTGTGTCGTGACGGCCGAGGCGGGCGGTGAGCGGGCGGGCTGCCTCGTGGGCTTCGCCTCCCAGTGCTCCATGCGGCCGGTGCGGTTCGTGGTGTGGCTGTCGAAAGTGAACCGGACCTTCGAGGTGGCGCGCGCCGCCGAGTTCCTCGCCGTGCATCTGCTGACGCCGGAACAGTTCGAGGTGGCTGCCCTGTTCGGGGGCGAGACAGGCGACCGGGTGGACAAGTTCGAGCGGACGCGCTGGACGCAGGGGCACGGCGGCGCGCTCGTCCTCGAGGACGCGTACGCGTGGTTCGTCGGCAGGATCGAGCAGCGGATCGATGCGGGCGACCACGTCGGTTTCGTTCTGGACCCGGTGCGGTCCGGCGCGCGGGGCAGGCCCGACGGCCGTCCGCTGCTGAGGCTCGCGGACGCCTTGGCGATCGAACCGGGGCATCCGGTGGACTGATGCGCCTTCGCGCGCGAGCGCACCGGATGTCCGATGGCGTGCATGACCGCAGAATTGGCGTTATGTGTGGTTCATGCCGGATCGGAGGCGTTGGTGAAAGACCTCAAGTTTGAGCAGAAGCGCTCGCTGTCGCGTCTGGAGGCGGCCGACCAGCTCACGGCGCTCGCGGCCGCGCTGCGCGAGGGCGGCGACGTGGAACTGGCGTTCGGCCCCGGAATGCTGAGCCTGCGCATCCCCGACGACCTGCGCACCGAGATCGAGGTCGAGGTCGGAGACGGAGAGGTCGAGCTGGAGTTCGAGCTCAAGTGGCCGACCGTACCGACCAGGGCGGCGTCGGCGCGAGCAGGAACGAGCACCGACGAGGCCGCGAAACCCAGGAAGGCCACGAGACCCAAGGAGTCCACGAGCCGGAAGGCGGCGTCCGCCGGCCCCACTCGGAGCAGCGCGGGCGCGGGTCGGAGCAGAGCCGCGAAGTCGTCCGCGGCGAAAACGGCCTGAGCGGGGCCGAGCGGTGCGCCCGGGGCGCCCACCGGGCCGGTTCGGTGCGCCGGCTGCGACCGATGGAGGAGGTCGAGGGCGAGCGGGCCTACGGGCCGTCACCGCGATTCGTGGTGGGCGAGAACTCGGCCGAGCAGGCGGGTCAAGGTCTGCCGGTCCTCGGCCGACAGCGGTTCGAGCAGGTCGTCCTGTACCTGATCGAGCAGCTGGTCCAGGCGTCGCAGCTGCTCGGCGCCGTCCGGGGTGAGGCTCACCTGGTTGCGCCGCCCGTGGTGCGGGTCCGGTGCCCGGTCGACGAAGCCCTGCTCGACGAGTCGATTGACGGCCGACACGACATCGCTGCGGTCGACGCGGCACCGGCGGCCGAGCTCCGCCTGGCTCGCCGGGCCGAACTCGTGCAGGGCCGCCAGGATGCGGTAGTGGTACCCGCGTGCCCCGGCGGCGGTGAATCCGGCGAACACCAGCCGGCGGGCGTGCACGGCGAGCTGCGTGATCAGCCAGCTCGGCTTCGCCGTCAGGCGCCGGGGGATCTCGTCCATGACGAGCACTTTATATGTGTGGGTGGGACCCACATCCATCAGTAGTGTGGGTCCCACCCACATTGGAGTAGCCGTCAGAAGGAGACCTGATGTCCGCTGCCGACCGGATCGCCGATCGTGTCGAGATCGCCGAACTCTTCGCCCGCCTGGCCGACCTGCTGGACGAATGCCGCCACGACGACATCGCCACCGTCTACCACGACGACATCGTGGTGCGGGGGCCGAACGGCGAGCTGCGCGGCCTCGGCGAAGTGACCGCCCTGCTGAAGCGGAGCCAGGTCGAGGGGGAGCGCACCCAGCATGTGCACGGTGACGTGCTGGTGCGCGTCGACGGTGACCGCGCGAAGGCCACGGCGAACCAGCTCGTGTACTTCTACCGGGACGGTGAGCCGCCCCACCGGACAAGCGGCCTGCGGACGGCCTGCACCGCCGTGCTGACGCCGGCGGGATGGAGGTTCAGCGAAACGCGCATCACGCTCGCCTGGACGCAAGGGGCGCCTCGGGTCGTCCCGGCGCCCGGCCCGGGTGATCCGCACGAGTGATCGTCCGCCGGGCCGGCCGTCCCGGTCCCTCGCTCGCGCCTCCGGCGCTCACCGGGACGAGCCCCTCCCGAGGCTCGCCGTGCCCGCCGGGCGGGGGCGCAGCTCGCCGGCTCACCGACGCTACCGGGCGATCAGCCAGGACCGGCTGGTGGCGATGGCCTTGAGCTCTTCGGCCGTGATCAAGGGGGAGGCGCCGCTCTTCCGGGACGTCGGACTCGGAGCGTTGTAGGCGGAGACGGACATCCACAGCCCGTTGACCCGGAGCGCGTCGACCCGGAGCTGTACCACTCCCGGCTGCCGGCCCGGCAGTTGCCGGGTGCCGACCTTGGTGCCGTCGGCCAGTGTCTCGTTCCATGCCTCCTTGTCGCCGGCGGTCCGGGTGGCCTCGATGTAGGTCCGGGCGCGGCTCTTGGAGTCGACGACGACGACATGGCCCTCCGTTGCGGTGCCGCCCTCCGAATAGACGTGCAGGCGCTCGGGCAGCAGGTCCTTGAGCAGGGGCAGGATGTCGCCCGGCTCGGCCGTGGAACCCGGCTCGGCAGTGCCCAGGGAGTTGGGCTTCCCGTCGGCAAGGAACGAACCGTCGACGAACATCGCCAGATAGCGCAGCTTGCCCGGGTTCATGCGGGGGTTTCGGGTCAGCGGTTCCTCGGTGGCGTTGATCGGCGACGCCACGTTGTTGGTGGCGACCTCGATGAGGTACCCGCTCGGCGAGAGCATCGTGACCGCCCACTTCTTGATCCCGCCCGCCTTGCCCGCCTCGGTGTACCCCTTGACGGCCCGGTTGTCGGGCTGTGCCGTGCACTCCTCATAGGGAGAATCTCCTTCGGGCGGGCACGTGATCAGCTTCCTCAGGGAGTCCTCGGCCGGGTCGACCCGGCGCACCGAGAGCGTGACCCTCGCCGCGCTGAAGCCGTCCTCGAAGTCGATCGAGGCCGTCGCGGACCGGCTCGCCTCGGAACTGCCCTGCGCCTGGAGCTTCGGGTGCCCGACACCGATCCCGGAACGCTCCATGCCGTTCTGCAGGATGTTCTCCATCTCCTCGGCGGTGACCGCGAAGTTCCGGTAACCGCCGCCGGGTGCCGGTGTCGAGGGCGGGCCGCCGGCCTTGCCGTCACCGTCCCGCCCACCGCCCAGTTGGACACCGGCCGTCGCCACGAGGACGACGGCCAGGGCACTCCCGGCCACGGCGGAAGCGCGGCGACGGGCCAGCCTGCGGCGGCCGCGCGTCAGGCTGCCTTCCGCCAGGGAACGCCGGTCGGCGGTGAAGGTGCCCGCCGTGTCGCGGAGCACCTTCCCGAGCTCGTCTTCGAAGGGCATACGGAACCACCAGTTCCTGTGTTTGTGCGGACGGGCGTGCGGATCGGTGAACGGGGCGGGCCCTCGTCGGCCCGGGTGTTCGTGACGAAGAGAACGAACGGCGGGGGAGTCCGGCCGGGGGCGTCAGGCCGGGACGGTCAGGCCGGTGTGATCAGTTCGGTGAGGCTGCCCCCGAGCCGTTCGCGGAGTTTCGCCAGCGCCCGGGTCGAGCGGGTGCGTACGGCCGCGGAGCTCACGTTCATCGAGTCGGCCGTCTCTTCCACGCTGCGGTCCTCCCAGTACCGCAGCACCACCACCGCCCGGTCCTTGGGCGGCAGTTCGCGCAGGGCCTGGAGCAGCGCGAGCCGCAGAGCCGGGTCTTCCGAGCTCCGGGGCATCGCGGTGTCCGGCAGATCTGCCAGGGGGCGCTCGGCCGCGGAGTACCGCCGACGGTGTGTCAAAAACGTCCGTACGAGCACGGTATGGTCATACGCGGCAGGGTTGTCGATCCGGGACATCCGCCCCCACAAGGTGTACATCCGGCTGAGCGTCTCCTGCACCAGGTCCTCGGCGAGGTGGGTGTCCCCGCTGGTGAGCAGGCACGCGGAGCGGTGCAGATGCCCGGCACGTCCGGTGGCGAACTCCATGAACTCATCTGTCCGGGACGATGTCCGGGACCTTCTCATTCCCACCCCTCGGCGCCTTTCCGTTGGCTACACCTCACAGACGCGGTGGGCCGGGGCAAATGTTTCAGATGAGTTCGGCGGGATCCGGGCGAGGCGACGTGATCGATCCCGGCGGCCCCTGTGTGGCGCTGATCCCCGCCCCGGAGATGCCGCGGTCCGCCCGTGCGTCCGCGGCGGCCGTCAGCGTGTCCGGCGGATCCGGATCGGTCCACGGGCCGTCGTCGGGTCGACGGGCTCTCCGGCCTGGGTGATCTCCACCAGACCCGCCTGGGACAGGCGTTGTGCCGCGGCACGCGTGGGCTCCATCAGCCGTCGCCAGCCGTCGTCCGTACCGGGGTGGACCGACCGAGCCACCTCGGAGGGGCAGATCGAGACGTCCGGCCGCCGCCGTCCCAGGAGATCGAGGATGGCGCGCTCGAGCCTCTCGTCCTCGTCGGATGCCATGGCGTGACCTCCTCGCGGCGACCGGGCCTTTCACTCCGGGCCGGTCGCTCCGGGCGTGGCGGACGCGGGTGCCTGGAAGCAGGCGGTCACGCTCTTGCCGCGGGGGCAGGGATAGGCCTCCCACTTGTCGGCGAGGGCGTCGATCAGCAGCAGCCCGCGCCCTCCTGGCGCGCTGTGGCCCGGGTCGCGCTGTTCGGGCAGCCGGGGCGAGGCGTCATGCACGGTGACGTGCAAGCACTTCTCGTCCCAGGTGAGGATCAGCTGTGCCGCGCTGTGGGCGTGCACGTGGGCGTTGGTGACCAGCTCGGACACCGCCAGCACGATCGAATCCACCAGGTCCGGTGCGCTCCGCGTCCAGCCGATCGAGGCCACATGCGCACGCGTCCACTCCCGGGCGACCTTCACCCCGCTGCTCACGGGCAGCGAACGCGCCCATCCCACGGCTTTCAACGGTGAGTCCTTCGCCATTCCGTCTCCTCGGGCCGACCAGCGGGTCCGTGTCCCGACTGCCCAGAAACCCCAGGCCCACGCCGGACGCGAGGAACCCGCACGGCGTGCGCGGGCGCATCCCGGTCCGGAAGGGAGGTCCGCAAGGCAGGCGGACGGTTTCCGGCAGCGCGCCCGTCGGCCGTCCCGTGGTGTCCGCTGCCGTCCATGGTGGGGACGGCGGCGACGGGAGAGGCGGCGGAGCGCCGGACGTGTACGGGGTCACGCTGGATGCCCAGCTGGACAGGGCGTTCGAGGCTACGCGGGGCCCGGGGGGAGATGGACGGTCATGATCAGGTGGCAGGGTTCGGTGCCCGAGCCGCGGTAGGTGTGCGCGCGGTCGGCGTCGAAGGCGGCGGTCTGCCCGGCCTCGACGGGATGCGCGGCGCCGTCCACGACGAGCACCATTCGTCCGGCGGTGACGCTGACGGTCTCCACGACGCCGGCCTGGTGAGGGTGGCTGGGGTACTCCTCGCCGGGTTCCAGCGTCCATCGCCAGACCTCGGTGGCCGCGGGGCCGCCGGTGGTCAGCATCAGCCGGGCCTCGCTACCGCGCTCACCCTTCCACAGGGGCATGACGGCGTCGGCGCTCACCACCCGGACGCGTTCTTCGGGGCTGCCTTCCATCAGTGCGGAGACGGAGACGCCGAGGGTGTCGGCGAGGCGGACCAGGGTGGCGAAGTTCGGGTTGCCCTGCGCCTTCTCCAGGGCGACCAGGGCGCCCTTGCTGACCTTGGCGCGTCGGCCGAGTTCGTCCAGCGACAGGCCGGCGCGGGTACGGGCCGCGCGGACGTTGTGCGAGAGCGTCCGCAGCGCCGCCTCGGTCTCGGCCATCGCTACCACCCTTTCGGTCAGCGGATCAGCGCACTGCACCGTGCGGTCGTTCGGTTGACGACTTCCGGTCGGTGCGTTGTACGGTGTAGTCGTTCCATTGATAGTAAGGGATGTCCCGTGATCGCTCTGCTGCTGGCCCTGGGCAACTCCCTGGCCTACGGATGCGCCGACTTCCTCGGCGGCCTCGGCGCCAGGAAGGCCCACGTCCCGCGCACCGCCCGGCCGGTCCCAGGTGCTCGCAAGGAGCCCGGCATGTTCATCCCCCCGGGACGCCGCCCTGGACGCGCCCACCGCCGCACAGCAGTTACGTCGCCTGGACCGCATCGGCACCTGGAAGCCGTGACCCCGCCACCCAGCCCACTTGGAAGCCGTGACCCCGCCACCCAGCCCCCTTCACCGGAACGGATCCCCCTCGCGATGACCACCTTCCGCCTCGGCGCCGCCGTCGCCGACGCCTTCCCCGACACCCTCATCGCCGTCGTCATCGCCACCGGCCTGCGCGGCCGCGAAGCCTGGCCCGCCACCGCCGCCGTCCAGGAAGACCTGGAGCAGCGGCTCGCCGCCGGAACCTGGGCCCCCGCCGACGAGAGCGACCCGCGTATCGAGGCATGGCACAGCGCCTACCGCTCCTTCGGCACCAACCCCCGCCGCATCCGCCCCAGCGTCGATGCCCTCGGCCGCCGCCTGGCGAAGAAGGGCTCCCTGCCCCGGATCAACCCGGCCGTCGACTCCTACAACGCCGTCTCCGTCCGCCATGGCCTGCCGGCCGGAGCCTTCGACCTCGACCGCGTCACCGGCGACGTCGAGATCCGCTACGCCGACGGCGGCGAGACCTTCACTCCGCTCGGCGAGCCCGACACCGCCGAGAACCCCAAGGCCGGGGAGATCATCTACACCGACACCACCGACGTCCTCACCCGTCACTGGAACCACCGCGACGCCCACCGCACCCGCGTCACCGAAGACTCCACCCACGTCGCCTTCGTCCTCGAGACCCTGCACGCCACTCGCGACGGCCACCTTCTCAAGACCGCCGCCGGCGAACTGCGGGACCTGCTCACCGAGCACTCCACCCACAGCGCCGTCCGCCACCTCAGCCCCGCACACCCGCAGGTCACCCTCTGACACCGCGCTGAGTCCGGGCCGAGCCCCGTGCTGACGCAAGCGGATCAGCACCCTTCTCCGGCTGCCGACGCCGACGGGCCTGCTGGGTCCGCTTCGTTCCCCCCGCGGTGATACACGGCTGAGCAGCACAGCGGGGACGGCGCCGAGCTCACTCGGCGGCACCGCCCTCGGTGGCCTGGGAAAGGCAGCGGGTCACCGAGCTGCTTCAGCCGATCGCAGTCGACATCGCCCTGACTTCCCCTCAGGAAGCCGGCGACAGCCGACTACGTGAGCGCACCGGTAGCGAGGCCGTCACACGTCGGCCGCGTAGCGCAGACCGTGGCCGAAGGGGTAGAGCGGGTCGGTGCTCTCCTGGGGCACGTCGGGGCGTCCGGTTTCGACCTCGGCCATGGAGCGGGGGAGCTGGAACGGCAGCGAGCCCTCCGGCGCCGACCGGCCGAACAGCAGGTCGAGCAGGGCGCGGTCGCCGGTGCCGTACACGGCGAGCAGCGCCGCCGAGCGGTCGGCGATCTCGGGGATGACGGCCGGGCGTTCCAGATGGATCGCCACGACGGTGGGCACGGCGTCGAGCAGGCGGAGGATCTCCTTGAGGCGGTCCTCGGGGAAGTCGAGACGGCCGGCGTGGAAGAAGGACTCGAACAGACCGGGCCGGGGTTCGTACGGCGTGGTCAGGCGCAGCACCGCGAAGTCGGCGTCGGCGGGGTCGGCGACGACGTCGGCGTACTCGGCGGCCGTCGCCGGATCGACGCCCTCGACGTACAGACGTGGCCTGCCGGACAGGGGCAGCGGGCCGCTCTTGAGCAGGGTGGCCGAGCGGCGCTGGGCGACCTCCCCCGCGGCGTGGAAGTCGGCGCGGCCGACCGTCTCCTCGGCGGCGTCGGGATCGACGTAGCGCCGCTCGTCGAACAGGCCCAGGCGGAACTTCTCACCGAGCAGCCGGACCACGGAGGCGTCGAGCCGCGACTCCTCGAGCCGGCCCGTGCGCACCAGGTCCACGATCAGGTCGGAGCAGGACTCGCCGCCGACCTGGTCCGCGCCCGCGTGCAGGATCCTCAACAGCCGTTCGGCGGGGGAGAGGTCCTCCACGCCCCAGGCCCGGGCCAGGTGCGGTTCGCCCATGACCAGCTGGTCGGTGACGAGTCCCCAGTCGGTGCAGACGATGCCCTCGAAGCCCAGCGTTTCGCGCAGCAGGCCGGTGATGATGCCGCGGTTGAAGCCGAAGCCGACCTCCTCGTGCCCGGTTCCGACGGGCATGCCGTAGTACGGCATGACCTGGGTGGCGCCGGCGGCGATGGCGGCCTTGAAGGGCTGGAGGTGGTAGTCGAAGAGGCCGCCGGGGTAGATCTGCTCCTTGCCGTAGGGAAAGTGCGGGTCCTCGCCGTCCTTCTGCGGTCCGCCTCCGGGGAAGTGCTTGACCATCGCGGCGACGCTGTCGGCGCCGAGGCCGTCGCCCGGCCCCCTCAGTCCCTCGATGTAGGCGGCGACGAGTCGCGACGTCAGGTCGGCGTCCTCGCCGAACGTGCCCGAGCCGCGCGCCCAGCGGGGCTCGGTCGCCAGGTCGATCTGCGGGTGCAGGGCGACGCGCAGGCCGACGGCCAGGTACTCGCGGCGCACGGTGTCCGCGTACCGCCGTACGAGGTCGGCGTCGCCGACGGCGGCGAGGCCCAGCGACTCCGGCCACTGGGAGAACGGGCCGGCCAGCATCGCGGTGCCCGGGTTGTCGGTGAAGGCGTGGCGGGGGTCGGTGGAGAGGGTGACCGGAATGCCGAGACGCGTGTCGGCGGCCAGCTGCTGGAGATGGTTGTGCAGGTCGGCCATCTCGCGCGGACTACCGGCTCCGAGCAGGTTGAAGTGCGTCATCAGGCTCTCGGACATCATCTGCTCGGCGGTGCGCCCGGCGGGTGCGGGCCGCTCGCCGATGCCGATGGCGTGGTGGAAGAGCAGCCCGGCCTTCTCGTCGACGGTCATGCGCGCCAGCAGGTCGTTCACGCGCTCGGCGACGCTGTTGCGGGGGTCCTGGTACGGGTGGGTCACTGCGTGCTCCATGGGTGGGGGATCGCGGGTGGCGGAGGGGTGCCGGTCGGCGAAGGGCCGGGGTCGGCGGCCGGCCGAGGGCAGGTCGCGGAGTTCGGGGCGCGAAAGTCAGGGCGCGGAGCCCCCGATGAGGGCAGGAACGCGAACGCGCCCTCCGCGCCCTTGCGGCCGTGGGTCACGTCTGCGGCTGCCGCCGGGGCAGCGGGGTGTGGAAGGTGTGCCGTCCGGGTCCCGCGGTCACGGGTTCGGCGCCCGGCAGCTCGACGAGGGCGGAGGTGTCCGGGGGCACGAGCAGGTCCACCAGCAGCAGGCCGCCCTCGACGCGCCAGTCGGTCTCGGCCCTGCCGTACGGAGTCTCGTGGGCGGCGCGGGCCCAGGTGAGGCCACCGCCCGGCCGGGGACGGACCAGGAGCCGGCGGTAGCCGGGCTCGGCGGGCGCCAGACCGGCGACGGTGCGGTGCATCCAGTCGGCGACGGCTCCGAGCGCGTAGTGGTTGAACGAGGTCATCTCGCCGGCATTGACGCTGCCGTCGGGAAGCATGCTGTCCCAGCGCTCCCAGACGGTCGTGGCGCCCATGTCGACCTGGTACAGCCAGGACGGGCAGGAGCGCTGCGTCAGCAGCCCGAAAGCGGTGTCCACGTGACCGGTGTCGGTCAGCGCGTCGCACACCAGCGGGGTGCCGAGGAACCCCGTGCCGATGCGGTGCCCTCCCGCGGCCACGAGGTCCGCCAGCCGCCGTCCGGCCTCGGCGCGTTCGGCGTCGCCGTCCAGCAGCCGGAAGCACAGCGCGAGGGCGTACGCGGTCTGGGTCTCCTGCGCGAGCTGCCCGCCACCGGTGTGGAAACGGTCCCGGAAGGCGTCGCGGACCGAGTCGGCCAGTGCGTGGTAGTGCTCGGCGTCGTCCTTCTCCTCCAGCACCTGGGCGGTGCGGGCCAGCAGTCGGGCCGAGTGCGCGAAGTAGGCGGTGGCCACCAGGTCGGAGGAGGTCGTCGACCGTCCGGGGTCGTCGGCGGGCGCGGCCGGGTCCAGCCAATCGCCGAACTGGAAGCCCTCGCCCCAGACGCGGCCGTCTCCGGCGATGCGGTCGACCGCGTCGACCCAGCCGCGCATCGAGGCGTACTGGGCGCGCAGGACCTCGGTGTCGCCGTAGCGCTCGTACAGCACCCAGGGGACGATCACGGCCGCGTCGCACCATCCGGCCATCGGCGGATTGCCCGCCGGGATGGGGACGGGAGCGATCACCGGGATGTCGGGAGTGAACACCGGCGGGACGCCCCGCTCGTCGTCGCCCTGGTCGGCGGCCAGATCGCGCAGCCAGGAGCGCAGGAAGGCGCGGACGTCGTACAGGAACGCCGCGGTGGGGGCGAAGACCTGCACGTCGCCGGTCCAGCCGAGCCGCTCGTCGCGCTGCGGACAGTCGGTGGGCACGTCGAGGAAGTTGCCGCGCATCCCCCGCACCACGTTCTCGTGCAGCCGGTTCAGCGAGGCGTCGGAGCAGGAGAACCAGCCGGTGGGGCGCAGGTCGCTGTGCAGGACCACGGCGGTGAGGTCGGCCGGGTCCAGGTCTCCGGGCAGACCGTCGATCTCGGCGTAGCGGAAGCCGTGGAAGGTGAAACGGGGCTCCCACACCTCGCCGTCCGCGTCACCGCGCAGGGTGTAGCGGTCCGTCGCGGTGGCGTGCCGGAGCGGACGGGTGCACAGCTCGCCGTCCTCCAGGACCTCCGCGTGCCGCAGCGTGACGGTTCGGCCCGCCTCGCCCCGGACACGGACACGCAGCCGGCCGACCAGGTTCCGGCCGAAGTCGACGAGGGTGCGGCCGGTGGGGGAGGAGGTGACGGCGACGGGGGCGACCGACTCGATGCGGCGCACCGGCGGGCTGTCGGCCTCGAAGAGCACGCGGGTGTCGAACGGCAGGAGTCGCACCGGCTCCCAGGCCGAGTCGTCGAAGCCGGGCCTGCTCCACCCGGCCTGCTCGCGCCGGGCGTCGTACTCCTCGCCCTCGTACAGCCCGGCCGCCGTCACGGGCCCGGGGCTCCAGCGCCAGTCCCCGTCCGTGGTGACGGTGTGCGCGGTCCCGTCGGTGTACTCGATGTGCAGCTCGGCGAGCAGGCCGGTGTCCTCGCCGTAGATGTTCCGGGTGCCGCCGTTGAAGCCGAGCAGCCCCCGGTACCAGCCGTCCGCCAGGTGCGCGCCCCAGGCGTTGGCCCCGTCGTGGACCAGGCCCGTGACGTCGAAGACCTGGTAGCGGTGGCGGTGGTGGTAGCTCGTCCAGCCGGGGGCGAGGACGTGGTCGCCCACCACGGCGCCGTTGAGTTCCAGCTCGTACACGCCGAGCGCGGTGACGGAGAGCCGGGCCGCCACGACCGTGCCCCGCACGGTGAACTCGCCGCGCAGCAGAGCGGCCGGGCGGACCGTGGTGGCGGACGGCTGCGCCGGTCGGGAGGGGGAGATGACGCGGGCGGTCCAGGGGTGGGGCATGTCGAGTCCTCGGCGCCGCGGGGCGGGGTGTCGGGGGCGGGTGGGGTCGGTGGAACGCGGATGAGCAGGCTCGATCATGCGCGCCAATACCTAGTGAACGCTAGGTGTTCGCCTGTATGAGGTGAATCACATGCGCGTGCGGACATGGGTGTACAGGCGCCAGGTGCGGGGACGGACGCGCAGGCAGGGGCGGGCGGGCGCGGCGCGTAGACGTTCAGGCACGGCGTGCGGGCGTGCGGGCGTTGGGGTGCGCAACGGGGCGCGGGCGGTTCAGGCGCGGGCGTGCCGGCGTTCAGGCAAGAGCCTGTGGGTGTGCGGGCGCGGGCGCGGCTGTGCGGGTGTTGCGGTCGGGCGTCGGCGTCGGAGTTGTCGAGCAGCCGAGGGCATGACACGCGCAAGGCCGGTGTGGTGCACCGGCCTTGCGTCGCGGGGGTGTGCGGCCTTGCGTCGTGTCGTTGCGCGGGGGCTCGGTCTGGGCTGCTACAGCCCCTGTCCGTCGGCGGATATGCAGCGCATCAGACGGTCCAGGTGAGCGTGCATCACCGGGATGAGGTCGAAGGAGCGGCCGGAGGCGAGCCATTGCTGGCGCAGGCCGGCGTCGAGGGCGGCGCATTCGCGGGCGATGCCGTCGTGGTCCAGGTCGGGCAGGAGCTCGCCGCGCCGGCTTCCGGCGCGCAGTCGCTCCGTGAGCTCCTTCACGCCCTTCTCCTGCCAGTGCGCGAAGAAGTCGTGGGCCGGATGGTCCGGCGCGGTCGCCTCGGCGGAGACCACCACGGCGAGCTCCACCATGCCTGGCATGGTGAGCGTCTCGGCGGTGTCCTCCACATGGCAGCGGAACGCGTCCCGGACCGACTCCGACACGCGCTGCCACTGGGTGTCCATGCGGTCGTGCCAGTGCTCGACCACGGCCAGCAGGAGCTGCTGCTTGTCGCGGAAGTGGTGCAGCAGTCCGGCGTCGGTGATCTCGGCGTCCCGGGCGATCCGGGCGAGAGAGGTCTTGCGGTAGCCGTCCTGGCCGAAGCGCAGCAGAGCCGCCTCGAGGATCTGGGTGCGCCGGGCCCGGCCTGCCGTGTAGCCGCCGCGCGGCCCCCTGGGTGTCGCCATGGAGGAAACGGTACCGGGGTGCCGTGAGGCGTCCGCGACGGACAGGGAGCACCGGTCGGCGTGTGACATGGGTCACTCTCCCAACACCTAGTAAGCACTAGGTGTTCGGGTCATCATCGACGTCACGCGACGACGGATTGCCACGCTGTCACCTCCCGGTGAGCGACGTGCAACGGCGGGTTCGATCCTCCGCGCACCCCCACATCTGCTCTCACTCCCTTCGGCACCTCCGTGAAAGGAGGGCTGGCATGACACCGACGTCGCCAAGCCCCTCGCTCGACATCGCGCCCCCTGCCGAGGCCGGCGGACGCTGGAACCTCCGCCTGGTCGCGATACTGATCGCGCTCGCCTGGCCCACCCAGTTGCTGGCCGCGGGCGGAATCCTCGGCGCCAACGCGACCGCGAGCGTCGCGCAGAGCTTCCACACCACCCAGGTGGCGTGGTTCGGGCTCACGCTCACCCTCGTGTCCACCCTGCTGACGCCGTTCGCCATCAAACTGGGCGACCTGTACGGCAGGAAGCGCGTCATGCTCGCCATGATGGCGCTGGGAGCGGGCGGGGAGGCGCTGGCCGCCCTGGCCGGGGACTTCTGGCTGGTGCTGGTCGGGCGGGCGATCGCCGGGTTCTACGGCCCGTTCGGCGCCCTCTCCTTCGCCGCGGTGCGCGACATCTTCCCGCGCCGGCTGGTCAAGTCGGCCAGCGGCATGATCGGCAGCAGCGTCGGACTGGTCGCCCTGGGCACTCCGTTCCTCGCGGGCCGGCTCGTCGACCAGTGGGGCTACCGCGGTGCGCTGTGGTTCCTCGCCGCCGCCACGGCCGTCGCGTTCCTGCTGGTCGCCCTGCTGGTGCCGGAGACGCCACGCCACGCCTTCGACCCGGGCTTCGACTGGGTGGGCGGTCTGGTGCTCGGCGGCGGTCTCACCGCCGTGATCTACGCCGTCGGCCAGGGCCCGAGCTGGGGCTGGACGGACGGCCGGACGCTCGGCTGGCTCGGGGCCGGAGCCGCCGCCCTGATCGCGTTCCTGTTCGTCGAACGGGCCAGTGCCCACCCCATCCTCGACCTGGGGGTGCTGCGCCGCCGGGCGGTGGCCCTGGCGCTCACCGCCGGAGGTCTCGCCCAGACGGTCGCGTTCACCATGCCGGGACTGGCCATTCTGCTCGCCCTCTTCCCGCACATCCCCGGTGTCTCGGCCGGCCTGGGATGGACGGCGCAGCACAACGCCGTGGTCAGCGTGAGCTGGAACCTGGTGATGTTCGGGACGGGCATTCTCGTCAGCCGCTTCCTGCGCAGCCTCGACCCCCGCAAGGTCTGGATCGCGGGACTGACGGTGATGGCCCTCGGATACACGCTCGTCGGCTTCTTCCACGGAGACGAGCTGGAGCTCTCCCTGACGTCCTGCATCGCCAACATCGGCGCCGGTGTCGTGGTGGCGGGGGCCCCGGTGCTCGTGGTCGGCGTCGTCTCCCGCGAGGAACAGGGGCTGGGCAGCGGCATGCTCAACATGCTGATCAGTCTCTTCGGCGCCATCGTCACCGCCGGCGCATACGCCCTCCTCGGCGCCCACAGCACCGTGGTCGACGGCACCGCCTTCTACCAGGACGCCGGCTACGCCTGGGTGTTCTGGCTCGGCGCCCTCGTCACCCTCCTGGCCCTCGTGCTCTCCCTGTTCATCCCGCCGCTGCGCGATCCCGAGAACGACGACGCGGCGGCCGGGGTCGAAACGGCCGTCTGAGCGGGCCGGGCGCCCCGCCCCGCCCCTGCCCTCCCGGCCGCCGACTCCTCCCGGCCGCCGACCGACCACCGGAGAGTCCCGTCGTGCAGCTTCCCGTCCGTCCGGTCATCCCCGGATTCCATCCCGACCCCAGCGTCTGCCGTGTGGGAGACGTGTACTACCTCGCCAACTCCAGTTTCGAGTACGCGCCGGGCGTGCCGATCCACCGGTCGACCGACCTGCGCACCTGGGAGCACATCGGCCACGCGCTGGACCGGCCGTCGCAGCTGCCGCTGGAGGGGGTCTCGGCCTCGGGCGGAGTCCTGGCGCCCACCCTTCGTCATCACGACGGCCGCTTCTGGATGATCAGCACCCTGCTGGCGGCCGAGCCGAGGATGTTCCTGGTCACCGCCGACGACGCGGCCGGCCCCTGGTCGGAGCCGGTGTGGATCCCCGACGCGCCGGGCATCGACCCCGACCTCGCCTGGGACGACGACGGCGCCTGCCTGCTGACCTGGACCCGCTTCGGCGAGGGGATCGTGCAGGCCGTACTCGATCCGCGGACCGGCGCCCTGCTCACCGAACGGCGGCGGCTGTGGCAGGGGACGGGCGGCAAGTTCCCCGAAGGCCCCCACCTCTACCGCGTCGGCGCGCTGTGGTATCTGATCGTCGCCGAGGGCGGCACCGAACGCGGCCACGCCGTGACCATCGCCCGGGGGCCCTCACCGGCCGGGCCCTTCGAAGCGTGCCCGGACAACCCGATCCTCACCGCCCGTGGCAGCGACGCTCCGGTCCAGAGCACCGGTCACGCCGACCTCGTAGAGCGTCCCGACGGCACGTGGGCGATGGTCTACCTGGGCGTGCGGCCGCGCGGCAGCAGCCCCGAGTGGCATGTGCTCGGCCGCGAGACCTTCGCCTGCGAGGTGCGCTGGAGCGAGGGCTGGCCCAGCACCGCCGGACCGATCCAGCCGGACGCCGCTCCGGAGCTCACCGAGCACCTCACGGAAGCAGGGCAGCCCCTGCCGCCGTCCTGGGTGGCGCCGGGGAGGTTCCCGGCCGACGTGCTGAAGGCGGCGGACCACGGTCGGCGACTGACCGCGACGGACGGTCCGGCCTTCGTGGGCCGCCGCCAGGAGCACCTCTACCTGCGGGCGCGGGCCGCGATGGTGGTGCACGAAGAGGCCGGGGGACCCGCGGCGCCCGGGCGATCCGGCGGATCCGGGGGTCTGGAGCTGCGGATCGACGCCTTGCACGCCGTAGGGGTCGAAGTGGCGGACGGCCGGGTGCGTGCCGTCGCCCGGATCGGCGCGGCGCAAGCGGTCCTGGGCGAAGCCGCAGCCACCGGGGAGACGGTCCTCGAACTGCGCGTCGTACCGCACGGCGCCGCCACGCCCTTCGGCACCGACATGGGGCCCGACGAGGTCGTGGCCGGCACTTCCGGCCCGGACGGATTCCGTGAGCTCGGCCGTATCGACGGCCGGTACTTCTCGACCGAGGTCGCCGCGGGCATGACGGGCCGGACGGTCGGACTCGTCTGCTCCGAGGGGGAGGTGGTGTTCCGGTCGTTCACCTACAGCGGAGCCGACGACCCGCGGGCACTGGACGGACCGTGAGAGCGTTCCGCCTTCGGGGAAGGCGGAGGACGAGCGGAGGTTCCGAGGGAGGAATCCGACATGAGCGAGCTCAGCACCGCCGAATCCGTCCGTACCACTCCTGAAGGCCTCCTCTGGGAGCCCAGCCCGCGCTGGGTCCGGGGTCGCAAGGGCGGGTGCACCGTCGTCGACAGCCGGCATCCCGTTCTCGTCTGGGAGCCCGGAGTGCCGGTGCCGTTGTACGCCTTCCCGCGCGAGGACGTGCGTACGGATTTGCTGCGGCCGGCGAAGAACCCGCCGGCCGACGCCCACACGGGGTCGCAGGTGTTCTACGACCTCGAAGCGGACGGCGAGCTGCTGGAGAACGCGGCCTGGACCTTCCCCGCCGAGGACCTGGCCGCGTACATCGCCTTCGAGTGGTTCCGGCGCACGGGCAGCGGACTCGACCACTGGTACGAAGAAGAGGAGGAGATCTTCGTCCACCCCCGCGACCCGCACAAACGGGTCGACGCCCTGCCCAGCAGCCGACACGTGCGGGTCGAGATCGACGGCACGGTCGTCGCCGACACCCGCCGCCCGGTCCTCCTCTTCGAGACCGGCCTGCCCACCCGCTACTACCTCCCCCGCGAGGACGTCCGTCTCGACCTCTTCACCCCCACCGGCCACCGCACCCGCTGCCCGTACAAGGGCACCGCCGTGTACTGGTCCTGGACGGGCGAGGCGGACGTGCCCTCCGACGTCGTGTGGAGCTATCCCGCCCCGCTGCCCGCCGTGGCCGTGATCGGCGAGCTGCTCGCCTTCTACGGCGAGGCGGTCGACATCACCGTGGACGGCGAACGCCTCGAACGCCCCGTCACCCCCTTCACGCATACCCTGTTGTCCCGCCCGGCGCACTGACGGCGTCGTCGAACGGGAGCGGAGATGGTGGAGATGACGACGAAGGTGGGCGTCACCGGCGCAGTCCCGCCCGCCGCTGAGCAGGAGGCGGGTTCTCGGTGCCGCCGTCGCGCTGGCCGACGAGGGCGGGGTCGACGCGCTGAGCATGCGCAACCTCGCCCAGGCGCTCGGCGTCGTGCCGATGGCGCTCTACAAGCACGTGGCCAACAAGAACGAGTCGCTGGACGGCATGATCGACGTCCTCATGGCCGAGATCGATCCACCGGCCGAAGGCAGCGACTGGAAGTCCACCGTGCGCGGGCGGGTGCTGTCGGCCCGCGGCATGCTGCTGCGCCATCCGTGGGCGCCCGCGGTCATCGAGTCGCGGACGAAGGCGCGGACCACCCCGCCCCCCGCGGTGATGGCGTACCTCGACTCGATGATCGGCGTTTTCCGGGCCGGCGGGTTCTCGGTCCACCCGGTCCATCACGCGCTGCATTTCATGGGCAGCCGCGGCGGCCCCTACCGCGGTCGCCGGTTCACCCCGTGACGGGTCCCTGAGAAGGTGTCACGCCGTCGGGCGACTCCAGGAAGCGGAGCAGCACGGCGGCCTCCGCGCGGAGCCGCGCGGCTCGGTCGGCGTGCGCGGGCGCGGTCAACTGCGCCGCGACCTCGAGGCGTTCGTCGGCCTCGGCGCGGACGACAGCCACCACACTCTGCTCGCTCAGCTCCCGCCGCGCCGCTTCGGTGGCGCCGGCGCCGACCGGCGACTGCTCAAGGGCCGAGCCGCGGAGCTTCGCGTCGTCCAAGGGCACCGCCTCGGCGTTGTCCAGTGCACCGAGTGTGGCGCGCAGAGCGCTCACCGCGGCCTTGTCACGGGCGCGCATCGCTTCCGGCAGTGCCTGGCGCATACGAAGACGTAGAGACATGCCGGTGACCTTATGGCGGCACCCCTGAACCCACAACGCGATAGAGGTGCGGGCACCGGGCGGACCGACGGAAGAGCGCGAGGCCGGCCCGGATCGCTAGTCGCCCGGGTCGAAGTCCGCGGCGTCGGGCCAGTCCGGGCCGTCCGGCGGGCCGGCTCCCTCGTGGCTCGTGCGGACCGACGGGGCGAGGGCCGTCACGGCGACGAGGCCGGCGAACGAGGCCAGCAGCAGCGCCGACGCCGCACCGAGCACGGCCTCCATCGGGCGCCCGGTCCGGCCCAGTGCGCCCAGGGGGAACAGGGCGGGGGGTATGAGGACGACTCCGCTGAGGCAGGCGGCGGACACCGTCACGCTCTGGTGATCGTCCACGAGCTGCGCCGACCCGGCCGCCGCTCCGGGCCACAGGACCCCCAGCACCGAGAGGGCTTCGAAGACGAGACAGACCAGGTGAAGCGCGAAGACGTGACCGGGCGTCGCCCCCTGCCGGAGGAGGTACCAGACCCCCGCCAGAGCACAGAGCCAGTACGCCGCACCGGACCCCACCACCCACGCCCGGCGGGACACGCCGTGCCGGAGCAGGTACGCGACTCCCGCGTGCGCGCGTCCCCTCAGATCCTCGACCCTGGCGTGCATGCGTCCCCCGCTTCGTCAGCCACCCGGTACACGTCATGCCCGGCAGTGCGGGACCTCAAAGGCGTCCGGCCCCCTGCCGCGGGCTACGCCACCGCGCTCATCGTGTCCGCCGGTCGGCGCCGGGAGGCGCGGGTCGCGGGGAGCGCGGCGAGCGCCAGGGCGCCCAGCAACGCCGCCGCGCCGAACGCGGACAGCGCGACGGCGGACGGAGCCTGCGCGATGCCGGCTCCGATGCCGCTGGACCGGCCCTGGGCGTCGATCAACCAGTGGGCGAGGGGGAGACCCAGTGCCATGGCGACGGCGATCGCGGCCCCTACGGAGCAACCCGTGGACGTGACGGTGATCGCGCTGATCTGCCGTGGTGACAGGCCGATCGCCTTGAAGGCCAGCAGGTCCCGTTCGCCCTCGCGCAGCGTGCCGCCGATCGAGGTCAGCAGATCGACGAGCCCGATGAGCGCGAGGACGCCGAGCAGGCCGACCACGACGCTGCGCAGGGGCGACAGACCGTCGGCGGGGTTCGTCACCGTGTGCACGTCCAGCCGGCCACCCCCGGCCGCGGCGGTCAGCTCCGCGGCGACGCGGTGCGGATCGGCGCCGTCCCGCAGCCGGACCTGGTACAGCGTCGGCCGCAGTCCCGCGTCGTTCTCCCGCAGGGTGTCGAGCGACGTGGAGACGACCCGTCCGGCGTTCTCCGGCTCGATGCTGCGCCCCACCAGGTGGAGGATCTGGGGCCGGCCGCTCACGGTCATCCGCACCCAGTCGCCCACCCGGACGTCCAGGAGGTCCAGCAGTCCCTGCCCGGCCACCGCCTCGTCGGAACCGCGCGCGGGGCGGCCCTCGGCCAGCGTGTAGGGGTACGGGTCCGTGCGGGTGCCGAGGCCGCGGAGGGCGATCGTCGCCGTCTGGCCCGGTACCAGCGCCGCGACCTCGACGCCCGGATAGGCGGCGGCGACCTCGGGACGCTGTTCCAGGAGCGTGCGGGTCGCGGCGTCGCTCAGGCCGTCGTCGGCACGGACGGTGAGCGCCGCGGCCAGCCCCATCTCCTCCGGACTGCGGTGGAAGCGGTCGATGGTCGTCCACGCGCTCATCGCCACCACGATCAGCGTCAGCGGCAACGCGAGGCGGGCGATCGTGGCCAGTGAGCGGGGTCGGCGCGTGAACGCCCGGTGCCAGCCGAGGACCATCGCGGGCGGCAGCCGCAGACCGAGCGCGCGGCGCGCCACGCCCGACAGACGCCCGCCGGCGGGGGCGGCGGTCCGGGGCACCGGAACCGGCGGCACCCGCCCCGCCCGCCAGGCCGCGAGCCCGGTGGTCGCCCCGATGAACAGCACCGCCCCCACCGGCACCGCGACGAGCGTCGCCGCGTGTCCCGGCAGTCCCTGCCACACCCCGACCGCGTCTCCCAGCCGCCCCGGCAGCCGGCTGCCCAGGGCCTGGGTGAGCGCCGCCGCGGCCGCGGCGCCCAGCAGCGCGTAGGCGAGATGCTGAAGCAGGAAGACCCGCATCACCTGGCCCGGAGTGAATCCGATCGCCTTGAGGATCGATATGTCCCGCAGATGACCCCGGATACGGGTGCCGATGGCCCCGTGCACGGCGAGCCCCGCCGCGACGAGCGCGCCCAGACCGAACAGGCCCAGTATCTGGCCGAGCAGCCGGTCGTCGCCCTGTGCCTCGGCCCGCGCCTGCTGCCAGGTGGAGACCTCCCGCACGGAGCCGGCGCCCAGCACGGTGACGGCGCGCTGGACGGCGTAGTCCGTGTCCCCGGGATCCGTCAGGCGCAGCCCGATCACCTGGCCGCGGTCGGAGCCGGCGCGCGGCACGGCGGACGGCAGCGCCCAGACCAGTCCCGGCCGCTCACCCTGGCGGTAGCGCGGCTCGGGGCTGTCGGCGACGCCGAGGACGCTCAGCGTCCCGGCGCCGCCGGGCAGGGTGAGCAGGTCCCCGGGCTCGGCCAGCAGCGCCCGGGCGAGGCTGCTCTCCAGCACCACACCGTCGGGCGCCGCCGGGTCGAGCCAGTCGCCGGAGACGAGCAGGGGACGTCCTACCGCGGGAAGTCCGGTGCTGCCGCGCAGCTCGACGGAGGCGCGGGCGCCGCGGGAGGCGACCGTGGTGGAAGCGGTGGGGTAGGGACCGGCGACGGACTCGACGCCGTCCAGCCCGGCGAGCCCGGCCGCCTCGGCCGAGGGGCCGGTGTGGATCGACACGTGTGCGCCCCGGGACTGGGTGAAGACCCGCTCCCAGGGGTTCGTCGCATATCCGAAGAGCGCCGACGCCAGCAGCAGGGAGGCGACGACCCCGACGGTGGCGAGCACGAGGAACAGTGCCTCGCCGCGATGCGTCCGCAGGTCCGAGTGCGCCCAGCGCAAGGTGGCTCGCACGGTCAGTCCTTCAGTTCCAGTACCGCGGATATCCCCTTGCCGGGGGACGGCGAGCCGTCGAGCGCCGCGTCGTCGGCGATCCGGCCGTCGAAGAAGCTGATCACCCGGTCCGCGGTGCTCGCCATACGCGCGTCATGGGTGACCAGGAGGATCGTCTGGCCGCGCTGGTGGAACCGGGACAGCAGCCGGGTCACCTCGCGGGTGCCCTTGCTGTCCAGGCTGCCGGCCGGCTCGTCCGCGAGGAGCAGGGGCGGATGGTTCACCAGGGCCCGGGCCAGGGCCACCCGCTGCTGCTCACCGCCGGACAGCTCGCCGGGCATGCTCCGCTCCTTGCCCGTCAGGCCCAGCTCGGCCAGCAGTTCCTGCCGCTCCGCGCGGGCCCGCTTGGGGGAGACCCCGGCCAGCAGCGCGGGCAGCTCGACGTTGTCGGCGACGGACAGGTTCGAGACCAGGTTGAAGAACTGGAAGACGACGCCGATCCGGCGCCGGCGCGCCACGGCCCACTGAGCTTCGCTGTAGTCGTCCGTGCACACGCCGTCCAGCCAGATGCTGCCGCTGTCGGGTCGCTGGAGGCCGCCGAGCAGATGCAGCAGCGTCGACTTCCCGGCGCCGGACGGGCCGGTGACGGCGACGAACTCGCCCTGCCGTACGCACAGGTCGACCCCCCGTACGGCATGGGCCGGCGCTCCTTCGCCGTGGTGGGTCTTCACGAGGTTCTCGGCCCGCAGCGCAGGAGTGGGGGTGTCCTTCACTCCGGCTCCTCCAGTTCTTCCTGGCAGCGCTCCAACCAGTCGAGGTCGGCCTGCAGATGCAGCATGGCGCCCTCGACGAGCAGCCGGGCCGTCCGGTTGTCGCGGTTCTCGCCCGTGACGAGCTTCGACAGGGTGCGCATGGTGTTCAGGTAGTGGCGTCGTTGCTTGTTGATCAGGGCGATCTGGTCGGCGAGTCCGGTCTGCGGGGCGAGCGCGAACTTCATGAAGAACTCGTCCCGCAACCGCGGTTCGTCCGAGGTCTCCTCGTACCAGACGCGCAGCGCTTCCTGCCCGGCGTCGGTGAGGTGGTAGATCTTCTTGTTGGGCCGACTCGACTGCTCGACCTCCTCGCCCTCGATCAGCCCCGTCTTCTCGAGGCGGCTCAGAGTCACGTAGATCTGGCCGATGTTCGGCTGAGGGTACGCGGCGCCCAGCAGCCGCTCAAGGTCCTGCTTGAGCTCGTAGCCGTGGGCCGGGCCGCGCGCCAGCAGGGCCAGGAGGGGCAGGCGCACTCGTGCTGTCCTCCTCGCAGCCTCGTATTGTGGTCCAGGCCCTAGTATCGCCCATACCTAACGGGTATACATAGCCTCTGACTCCGGGCGAGGGTGCCCGGCGCCGGTGTACTGGGAGGAACCTATGCGGTGGATACGTGCCGCCGGTAGGGGCCTCCTCGTTCTCGCCGTCGTCCTGGCCGGGTACGGCGCGTCCGGCGCCCGGGCGGCCGGCGGCCCGGAGGGCCGCGGACCGCTCACCCTCGCCACCGCCGGCGACCTCACCGGCTACCTGGGTCCGCTGCTCGAGGGCTGGAACCGCGCCCATCCCGGCGAGAAGGTCACCCTCGTCGAACTGCCGGACTCGGCGGACGAGACCCGCGCCCAGATGATCACCGATCTGCGCGGCGGCACACGCAGCCGGTTCGACGTCCTCAACATCGACGTCGCCTGGACCTCGGAGTTCGCCGCCGCCGGCTGGATCCGCCCGCTGCCGCGGGACCGCTTCCCGCTGGGCAGCTTCCTGCGGCCGGTCGTGGACACGGCGACGTACGACGGCCGGCTGTACGCCGTCCCGTACGTCACCAACGCCGGGTTGCTCCTCTACCGCAAGGACGTCCTCGCCGCGGAAGGCGTCCCACCGCCCCGCACCTGGGCCGAACTGGAACGGGCCGCGAAGACCGTCGCGCCCCGGCACGGACTCGACGGCTACGCGGGGCAGTTCCTGCCCTACGAGGGGCTCACCGTCAACGCGGCCGAGGCGGTGTACTCGGCGGGCGGCACGATCCTCGGCGACGAGGGCGATCGCGTGACCGTCGACTCGGCCGCCCGCGAGGGCATCGGGTTCCTCGCGCGCGGCGTCCGCGACGGATGGGTGCCGAGGAAGGCCCTGACCTACACCGAGGAGGAGTCCCGGCAGGCCTTCCAGGACGGGCACCTGCTCTTCCTGCGCAACTGGCCCTACGCCTACGTCAGCGCCTCCGCCGCGGGCTCCCCGCTCGCCGGCAGGGTCGGCGCCGTACCGCTGCCGGGACGCGACGGGCCGGGCACCAGCGTGCTCGGCGGCTCCAACCTGGCCGTCAACGCCCACGCCGAGCACGCCGACACCGCCGCGCGGCTGATCGCTCACCTCACCAGCGAGGGCGTCCAGCGTCAGGTGCTCACCCGGGGCGCGCTGCCGCCCGTACGCGCGGATCTGTACGAGGACCCGGAACTGGTGCGCCGGTTCCCGTACCTGCCGACCCTGCGCGCGAGCGTCCTGACGGCCGCACCGCGGCCCAAGAGCCCTCGTTACGACCAGGTCAGCATGGTGGTGCAGGCGGTCGTGCACGACGCGATGGCCGGGCGCTCGACGCCCGACGCGGCGGCGCGGCGGCTCGCCCGGGAGCTGGCGGACATCTCCCGCCGCGGCTGACTCCGCCCGATCGGCACGACCTCGCCTACTTACGTGTTAGGTAACGTCGGCGTATCAACCGAGGTCGATTTTTCATAGTAAGTCCATGTTCGCCTCCCCTGCCTGTCAGATGACTGCTGCCTGTTCGTTGACACCTCCGTGAAACGCCTACATAACATGCATGCATAACAGTCAGCCCGCACAGACAGGCCAACGGGTGAGCTTCCAGCACATCGACACGCGCATCGCCACGCACCACTGGTGGCGTGACGCAGTGATCTACCAGGTGTACGTCCGCAGCTTCCTGGACAGCACCGGCGACGGCGTCGGCGATCTCGCCGGGGTGCGCGCCGGACTGCCGTACCTGAAGAAGCTGGGCGTCGACGGCATCTGGCTGAGCCCCTTCTACCCCTCCCCGCAGGCCGACCACGGCTACGACGTCGCCGACTACTGCGACGTCGACCCGCTCTTCGGCGACCTCGCCGAGTTCGACCGGCTGGTGGCGGCCGCCCGGCGGCTGGGCGTCAAGGTGCTGCTCGACATCGTCCCCAACCACTGCTCCAGCGAGCACCCCTGGTTCCAGGAGGCGCTGGCGTCGGCGCCGGGCAGCGCCGCACGGGCCCGCTTCCACTTCGCCGACGGGCGAGGAGCGGACGGCGCCGAGCCGCCCAACAACTGGCACGCCATGTTCGGCGGGCCGGCCTGGAGCCGGGTGTCCGAGGCCGACGGCCGCCCGGGCCAGTGGTACCTGCACATGTTCACGCCGGAACAGCCCGACTGGAACTGGCGCGACGCCGAGGTCGGCGCGTACTTCGACCGTGCGCTGCGGTTCTGGCTGGACCGGGGCGTCGACGGTTTCCGCATCGATGTCGCCGCCGGCCTCTTCAAACACCCGGAGCTGCCCGACTCGCCGGACCCCGAGGCCGACGCCCGCACCCGCGACTCCGTCAACCCCCTCGCCTGGAACCAGCCCGAGGTGCACGACGTGTGGCGGCGCTGGCGGGCCGTGTGCGAGGAGTACACGGCGCACGACGGCCGCGAGCGGCTCCTGGTCGGCGAGGTCTCGGTCCCGACGGCCCGCGAACACGCGCTGTACGTCCGCCCCGACGAACTGCACCAGGCCTTCTTCTTCGACCTGCTGAGCGCCTCCTGGGACGCCGACGCCTTCCGCAAGGTCATCACCGAGGCCATGCAGGACATCGCGGGAACGGGGTCGACCGTCACCTGGGTCCTCAACAACCACGACCAGGTCCGCACGGTCACCCGGTACGGCGAGCCGGCCGTGGAAGGCAGCGGCCTCGGCGCCGCCCGCGCCCGCGCCGCCGCCCTGCTGTTGCTGGCGCTGCCCGGCGCCGCCTACATCTACCAGGGCGAGGAGCTGGGCCTGCCCGAGGTCGTCGACCTGCCCGACGACGTGCTCACCGACCCGATCTTCCGCCGCACCGGCAGCCGCGCCCGCATCCGCGACGGCTGCCGGGTACCGCTGCCGTGGTCCGGACAGGCCTCACCGTTCGGCTTCACCTCCGGCGTCGACGGCACCAAACCCTGGCTGCCGCAGCCCGAGTACTTCGCCGAGTACGCCACCGACCGCGCCCTCGCCGACACCCGCTCCTTCTGGCACCTGTACCGCGACGGCCTCCATCTGCGCGCCACTCTGCCGCAGCTGGGCGAGGGCACGCTGCGCTGGCTGGACGCCCAGCCCGGTGTCCTCGCCTTCGCCCGCGGCGACGGCCTGGTCTGCGCCGTCAACTTCGGAACGGCCCCCGCCCCGGCGCCCGTTCCCGGCATCCCCCTGCTGTCCAGCGGCCCCTGCCGGGCCGGGGAGCTCCCCGGTTCCACGGCCGCCTGGTGGATCGGTGACGACACCGACTCCTGAGCACACTCCACGCCCCTCCCGTCAGATCCCCTTCTCCGAACGGACATCAACGATGATGCGACGACGTACCCCCCTGCTCACCGGCTGCACCGCCCTCGTCCTGGCACTCGGCACGACCGCCTGCGGAGGAGGCGGGCCCGTCTCCGCGGGCGGCGGCGACAAGGCGCTGGGCGGCCAGACGGTCACCGTGGCCGGTGTCTGGTCCGGCGCCGAACAGAAGAACTTCCAGAAGGTGCTGGACGCGTTCACCGAGAAGACCGGCGCCAAGACCCAGTTCGTCTCCACCGGCGACAACGTCTCCACCGTCGTCGGCAGCAAGATCGAGGGCGGCAACGCCCCCGACGTGGTGATGGTCCCGCAGGTCGGAGTGCTCCAGCAGTTCGCCGGGAACGGCTGGCTCAAGCCCCTGTCGTCGGCCGCCCAGAAGTCCGTCGTCGCCGACTACGCGACCGTCTGGAAGGACTACGGCAGCGTCAAGGGCACCCTGTACGGCCTCTACTTCAAGGCCGCCCACAAGTCGACCGTCTGGTACAGCCCCGCGGCCCTCGAGCAGGCCGGCGTACAGCCGCCGAAGACGTACGACGAGATGCTGAAGGCCGGGCGGACCGTCTCCGACTCGGGCCTCGCCGCCTTCTCCGTGGCGGGCCAGGACGGCTGGACGCTCACCGACTGGTTCGAGAACGTCTATCTCTCCCAGGCCGGACCCGAGAAGTACGACGCCCTGGCCGCCCACGAACTGAAGTGGACCGACCGGAGCGTGGTCGACGCCCTCACCACACTCGGCAGGCTCTTCCAGGACAAGCAGCTCCTCGCGGGCGGCCGGAAGGGCGCCCTCAACACCGACTTCCCGGGCTCCGTCGAGAAGGTCTTCGGGCCCGAGCCCGAGGCGGGCATGGTCTACGAGGGCGACTTCGTCGCGGGCGTCGCCAAGGACCAGTTCGGCCGCAAGATCGGCGAGGACGCCGACTTCTTCGCGTTCCCGCCCGTCGGCTCCGGCGAGGCGCCGGTGGTCAGCGGCGGCGACGCGGCCGTCGTCCTCAAGGACGGCAAGAACACCGAGGCCGGCATGGCGCTCCTGGAGTACCTGGCCACCCCGGAGGCCGCAGCCGTATGGGCCGGGACGGGCGGTTTCCTCTCCCCGAACAAGAAGCTCGACCTCGCCTCCTACGGCGACGACGTCACCCGCACCACCGCCAAGTCGCTCATCGCCGCCGGGGACTCCGTCCGCTTCGACATGTCCGACCAGGCCCCGGCCGCGTTCGGCGGGACGAAGGGCGCCGGCGAGTGGAAGATCCTCCAGGACTTCCTGCGCGACCCGTCCGACCCGAAGGCCACCGCGGCCGAGCTGGAAACCGCCGCGGCCAAGGCCTACAAGGGCTGACGGCGATGACCGCCACGCTGACGCGGACGACCGCACCACCCGCCGCCGCGACCGTCGCCCGCAAGCGGCGGGCCCGGCGGCGGGGCAGGACCGTCGCCCTGCTCTTCGTCCTCCCCGCGCTGCTCCTGCTCGGCGCCCTCGTCGTCTACCCCGTGCTGTTCTCGGTCGGCCGCAGCTTCTTCGACGCCTCCGGCACCCGGTTCGTGGGCGGCGACAACTACACCGAGATGTTCCGCGACCCGGCCACCCTCAAAGCCGTACGCAACACCGCCGTCTGGGTGGTCGTGGCGCCGACCCTGCTGACCGGCCTGGGCCTGATCCTGGCCGTGCTCGTCGAGAAGGTCCGCTGGGCCACGGCCTTCAAACTGCTGCTCTTCATGCCCATGGCCGTCTCCTTCCTGGCCGCGGGCATCATCTTCCGGCTCGCCTACGACGAGGACCCCGACAAGGGCGTCCTGAACGCGGCGGCCGTCGGCGTCCACGACGCCTTCCAGGACACCGCCGGCTATCCGACCGCCCGCGCCCGTGAGGGCGAGGGCCTGACCCAGGGCGCCGACGGCTCGTACCGCACGGGCACGACCGTGTCGCCCGGCGACACGGTCGCTCTGGGCCTGGTCGGCGTGGCGCCCGGGGAACTCCCGGCAGACGCGGAACCGGCCGCCACGGCGGCCGCCCGTCCAGCGGGCTCCGATGAACTGCGGGGCGTCGTCTACCTGGACTTCACCCCCGGCGGAGGAGGCAAGCGGGGGGCGGTGGACCGCCAGGAGAGCGGGCTGCCGAAGGTGGAGGTCGAGGCGGTGCGCGAGGGGAGGACCGTCGCGAGCACCACCACCTCGGCCGACGGCTCCTTCCGTTTCCCCGGCCTGGAGGCCGGCTCGTACACCGTCGCCCTCCCCGCCTCTAACTTCGCCCAGCCCTACGACGGCGTCTCCTGGCTCGGGCCTGCACTGGTCACCCCGGCGATCATCGGCGCCTACCTGTGGATCTGGACCGGCTTCGCGATGGTGCTGATCGGGGCGGGCCTGTCCACCCTGCCGCGCGACACGCTCGAGGCGGCCCGGATGGACGGCGCCAACGAATGGCAGGTGTTCCGCCGGATCACCGTGCCGCTGCTGGCGCCCGTGCTGACGGTGGTCTTCGTGACGCTCGTCATCAACGTGATGAAGGTGTTCGACCTCGTCTACATCATCGCGCCCGGCCCGGTGCAGGAGGACGCCACCGTGCTGGCCACCCAGATGTGGCTGGTGTCCTTCGGCGGCGGCAACGACCAGGGGCTGGGCAGTGCCCTCGGCGTGCTGCTCCTGCTGCTGGTGATCCCCGCCATGGTCTTCAACGTCCGTCGTTTCCGAGGGAGTCAGCGATGAACCTCAGTGCGCTCCGGCGCGGGCTCGGCAGCAGCCTGGTGCAGGCCGTCCTGGTGGTCATCGGACTGCTCTGGCTCACCCCGCTGGCCGGACTGCTCGTGTCGTCCCTGCGGTCGGCGCAGGACACGGCCAAGGGCGGCTGGTGGACGGCGATCACCAGCCCGGGGCAGCTGTCGTTCGACAACTACACGTCGCTGCTCGGCAACGCCGGGATGACGCAGGCGTTCTGGAACACGGTGCTGATCTCGGTGCCGACGACGTTCCTGGTGGTGGCGATCGCCGCACTGGCGGGCTACGCCTTCGCCTGGCTGGAATTCCCCGGCCGTGACGCGCTCTTCCTGCTCGTCGTCGCGCTCCTGGTGGTGCCGGTACAGATCGGCCTGCTGCCCGTGGCCAAACTCTTCGGCCAACTGGGGCTGTTCGGCACGATTCCCGGCGTCGTCCTCTTCCACGTCTCCTACGGCCTGCCGTTCGCGATCTTCCTGCTGCGGAACTACTTCGCCGAGATACCGCGGGAGATGCTGGAGGCGGCCCGCATGGACGGGGGCAACGAGTGGCGCATCTTCACCCGGCTGGTGCTGCCGGTGGGACGGCCCGCCCTGGCGAGCCTGGCCATCTTCCAGTTCCTGTGGGTGTGGAACGACATGCTGGTGGCGCTGCTGTTCGCCGACAGCTCGTCGCAGCCTCTGACCGTCGAACTTCAGTCGCAGATACGGCAGTTCGGCAGCAACATCGACGTGCTCGCGCCGGGTGCCTTCCTGTCCCTGATCGTGCCGGTGGCCGTGTTCTTCGCCTTCCAGCGGCACTTCGTGCAGGGGGTCATGGCCGGGTCCGTGAAGTAGGTCCCGGTCACCACCTGCTGGCGCCGACCGTACGGGGGACTCGTCGCATCGCACGCGGAGACGTCCCCCGTAACGGCGCCGCCCACCGGCGGACTCGTGCCGTGAGTGATGTGTCGACGGCTCGGTGACATGAGGTCGGCGGGAAGGGGCACACGCGGTGGAATGCAGGGAAACCAGACGTATGCGATGAGCGACGCGCACGGCCGGCCCGGATCGCAGGAAGTCGCCCCGCCACGGCGGGCCGAGGGAAGGCACCGGCGCACCGGACGACGGTGGGGACGGTGGCACCGCAGGCTGCTGGCCTACCGCGACGTCGAGTTGCTGCCGTCCTCTTCCTTGGAGGGCCGCGCGGGCGAGGAGTGTCTGCTCCTCGTGCACATCCGCAAGGTGATCGGGCGGGTCACCTACCGAGCGTGCGACGAGTGTGCCGAGGGCGTGATCACCGACGTTGTCCTGGACGAACCGTTCCGGAGCTGCGGGTTGGGCACCAGAGCGCTGTCGCACCTGCGTTCCCGGCACCCCGACGTCACCTGGCGCACCACCCTCGACACCCGCCTCACCCGGGATCTGCTGCGCCGGATGCGCATCCCCCGGGCGGTCGCGGGAGGGAACTGCTCCCACGGCCGGCCCGACGGCATCGCCGCCGCCGGTATGTGAGCGGTCGCCGACGGACCCGCCTCACCGCGCAGTCGTACAGGTGTTTGGCCGTGGGCCGTTGGGCAACCCGCACAGAGAGCCTGCGTCGCGGCGAGGACAGCGCCGAAGGAACCAGGCCGAGACGGAGCCCGAGGGGGTCGGTCGTCATGACCGTCGCGACACAGCAGGGCGGCGGGGGCGGTTCCAGCGGCCTCTACGACGTTCTGGAACTGATTCTCGACCGCGGGCTGGTGATCGACGCCTTCGTGCGCGTCTCCGTCGTCGGCATCGAAATCCTCAAGATCGACATACGGATCGTCGTCGCCAGCGTCGACACCTACCTGCGCTTCGCCGAGGCGTGCAACCGTCTCGACCTGGAGTCGGGCCCGCGTAAACCGGCCGGACTCATGGAACTCACGGAGAAGATCACCGAGTCCGGCGCCCGCGGCAAGACCAAGGGGGCGTTGTCCGGGGCCGCGGAAACGATCTTCAGTGCCTATCAGCAGGCCCGGGACGAGGGCCGGCGGCGTCGGGGCACACCGCCCGCACGCTGAAGCGGTGCCCAGAGACCCTGTCACGACGTCGGCTTCCCGACGCAGTGCCCGATGGCCCGCCCGCCCGGCCGAACAGGGCAGCCCAGAAATCACTACGCCCGCGCTCGCCCGGTCCGATACGGTCGCGAGGTCGTTTTCGCTGCCGGCGGCCATGACGTTCGCGTGCGGCCGTGCTGCCGGTTCCCCAGGCCGAGAGCAGGTTCCCGTCCATGGCGTGTCGTATCAGTGAGCTCGTGCTCGGTTGTCGCGATCCGGAGGCCCTGGCACGCTTCTGGTGCGCGGTCCTGGACTTCGTCGTGCTCGGTCGCGAGGACGACGGCTCCATGGAGATCGGCCCGCGCGAAGGGTTCGGCGGTCCGCAGCCGACGATCTTCCTCAGCCGCAGGGACGAGCCCGAGAAGGGGGCGACCCGGCTGCACATCGACGTCAGCGCCACCGACCGCGACCAGGACGCCGAGCTCGGACGACTTCTCGAGCTCGGTGCCCGTCCGGCCGACGTCGGCCAGACGGGGAACGAGTCGTGGCACGTCCTGGCCGACCCCGAAGGCAACGAGTTCTGTCTGCTCAAGGCCCGGATCAAGACACTCTGACGCAGCAGGCGAGGTTCTCCGGCGGACGGTTCGCCGACCGGGAAGAATCCGAACACCGGCAGGTGCATGCTCTGAGGATGGCGGGGTAGACGCGGCCACATCAGCTCGTACGCAGGGCACCGGCAGGGTGGGGAGATCACAGATGACAGCGACGATCGCGCAGACGGACAAGGATCTGGCGACAGGGAGACTGCCGGAGATCCCCGAACCGGGAAAGATGGCGCCCAAGGACGCCCGCACCCTGTCCAAGCTGTTCTTCGCGAAGCTGGCAGTGCTCGAGGAAGGCACGCCCGAGCACCAGTACGCGCGCAACACCCTGATCGAGATGAACATGTCCCTGGTCCGCTTCGCGGCCGGCCGGTTCCGCAACCGGGGCGGCGCGGACGGGATGGAGGACATCGTCCAGGTCGGCGTCATCGGGCTGATCAAGGCCATCGACCGGTTCGAGATATCCCGGGAGGTGGAGTTCACCTCCTTCGCCATCCCGTACATCGTTGGCGAGATCAAGCGTTTCTTCCGGGACACCTCCTGGTCCGTACACGTGCCGCGCCGCCTGCAGGAGGCGCGCGTGCAACTGGCGAAGGCCACCGAGGAGCTCCAGAGCCGTATGGGCCGGACTCCCACGGTCAAGGAGCTGGCGGAACTGATGGACCTGACCGAGGAGGAGGTCATCGAGGCCCGGCTCGCCTCCAACGGCTACAACTCCGCCTCGCTGGACGCCACCATCGGGGGCGGCCCCGACGGCGAGACAGCACTGGCGGACTTCATCGGGTGCGACGACGCGGCCATGGAACTGGTGGAGGACTTCCACGCGCTGGCGCCCCTGCTTGCCCAGCTCGACGAGCGTGAACGGAGCATCCTCCACTGGCGGTTCGTCGAAGAGCTGACCCAGGCACAGATCGGCGAACGGCTCGGCTGCTCGCAGATGCACGTGTCCCGCCTGCTGTCCGGCACCCTGAAGCGCCTGCGCAAGGGCATGCTCACCACCCAGTGAAGCGCGCACGGAACCGACACCCGTGGAACCCACACCCGTGGAACCAGCACCCAGGGAACCGACACCCGTGGCCCGGGCATGTATGCAGAGAGGACATGTGGTGAGCCAACACGGTGCCGCGCTCCCGCCTATCGACGCGCATCTGGAGATCCTGCTGCGGCTGGTCGACGCGCAGCCCGAGGCCACCCTCAAGATCTGCCTGACCACGCCCGGTGGGATCGTCGCGGGGAACCTGGTCGGATCCCGCGCCTGGGCCGACCGGTGGGAGGACGTGGTGTCGACGGCCACCGGGGCGGAAGACACGGCCGACCACATGGCACACCTGGCGCACACCGTCCGGGCCGCCGTGAAGGAGGCCGCGTCCGAGCCGGGAACGGGCGACGGGCTGCACGCCTTCATCCACCTCGTCGACGTGACGTTCCTGTCCGTGCCCGGGACCGCGACCGCTCCGCTGTGGCGTGGACGGCTGGGCGACGTCTCCGGCTGGGCCCTGGGGGCTCCTGCCGACCCGCCGGTCTCGTGAAGACCGCTGGTGACCTGATGGCACCTCAGCACCCCGCACACCGTGACGGCGACCGGCCCGGCCGGTTCACCCGCCTGGCCGAACACGCCTCGAACTTCACCAGCTCGCCCGCCTTCTTCGGTGTGTGCCTCGTCCTGGTGGCCGCCGCGATCACCGCGCACGCGCTGAAGTTGCCCACGCCGTGGCTCCTGCTGGTGGGCGAGGCGATGTCCGCCGTCTCGCTGCTGCTCCTGGCCCTGCTCAAGAACTCCGAACGGCGGGCCGAGCACGCCATCCAGCGCAAGCTCGACGCCATCGCCGCCGCACTGCTGGAGATCCAGCGGAAGGAACCGGGAGCGGCGAGCGAGGAACTCCGCCAGGCCATCCGGATGGAGAAGCAGACCTGACCCCGGCCGGTTCCGGCTGCCGGCCCACCGGGGGCGCCGGCTCGGGCTAGGGCTCGGGGGGACCCGCTTCGGCGTGGTGGTCGCGAGCCTGTCGATGCCCGCGAACCCGAAGAAGCAGGCGGAGGCGAGGGCGAGTGGCCGACGCGCCGACCCGCCTGCTGGTCGTGCGGGCGAGCGCGCCCGTTCCCGGCGACGCGGTCGGCACGCCGTTTCTCGATGCCGGCAGCCCGATCGGACGGGCGGCATCGCACCGCACCCCGGCGCGGTCGCGGCCTACCGCTCACTGCACGGCCGAGCCACTGGGACCCCCGCCTGCCGGGCAGGCGGGAGGGCCCGTCCGGCGGATCGTGCCGGACGGGCCCGAGGTCCCGAGGAGGGCTCAGCGCTTGAGCGTGAAGGTGAAGTCGCCGGAGAGCCTGCCGCTCAGCCGGACCGCCGAAACGAGGCTCCCCTCCGTGATCAGTCGCCCGACCTCGGCCCGCGAGAGGCCGCACCCTTCGGCGATCAGCCGTACCGGCCGGACAGGGATCCGCGCCGCGAAGCGGACCGAGACGTCGATCACCTCCTGATCCAGGTGATCCGAGCCGCCGGTGTCGAGGCGCCAGGCGTCGCCCCAGTCGAGGGCGATGCGGTTACGGCGCCGCAGAACCGGGTCCAGAAGCAACTCGGCCGCCAGGCCGGGGTCGTTGCCGTGCATCCGGTCCAGCAGTTCAGGTCGTACGGAGCGCACGTTCATCCGCTCCAGGACCGTGAGCTTCGCCGTGTCCCCGCAAGCGGTGCAGAGCACGAGGAGCCAGGCATCGAGGAGCTTGTGGTTCGCGTTGACGCGAAATTTACCGTTCGCCCGGAAGCGGCCGGACGAGCACGCGGGGCAACGGCGGAGAACCGCCGGCAGGCAGGTGGGCATGACCACCCAGTTTTCGAACACAGAAGTACACCGGTTCCAGTGAGAAGACCGCAGCAGAAAGGAGCGCGGCACGCAGATGCGCGACGCGCGACACACAGCGCTCGGGAGGTCTCACACGGTGTACAACGGCACGTCCTTGCCTCGGCAGCTCGGTTCGGCAGCAAGGTAGCGGCTCGCAGCGGCGTCGCTCCACCGGTTTTTCCGGCGCGCGCCGTCGGGCTCAACGCCGGTAGGGAGTGGTTCCGTTCTCTGGTCCACAGCATTGACCAGGCAAAATGAGCCCACCAGGTGAGGTTGCGGAGACTCGGGGAAGAAGTTGCGGCAACCGATAGGAGGTTGTCGTGAAGGGTGGAGACCTGGAACTGGGCGAGTTGCTCACCGCCGCGGAGGCGGCGCCGCCCGGTGAGTCCGTCGACGTCGTGGCGCACGATCTGCAGAAGCGGTTCGGTGCGGAGCGTGTGTCCTTCCTGTTCGTCGACCTCATCGGTCAGCGTCTGGTGCGGCTTGCCGCGTTCGGCGGCGAGGCCCCGGACGATGACGAGCCGATAGACCTGCACGGCAGCGTCTACGACGACGTTCTGCGGAGTCAGCGCCAGCTGGTGGAACCGGACGGCCAGGGCGGACGGCGCGTCATCACACCGGTCACCAACCGCGGTGACTGCATCGGCGTCCTGGAAGCGACCCTCCAGTCCGCCGACGACACCGTGCTGCAGCAGGTCCGCGACGCGGCACACGCACTGGCCTACATCATCGTCACGGACCGTCGCTTCACCGATCTGTACCACCTGGGCCGGCGCACCACCGAGACCAGCCTGGCCGCGGAGATCCAGCACCAGCTGCTTCCCTCGGCGCCCTGCTGCGAGGCGGCCCAGTTCACCCTCGCCGCCGGGCTGGTCCCGGCGGACGACATCGGCGGCGACACGTACGACTACACCCTCGACCGTGACACCCTGCACCTGTCCATCACCGACGCCATGGGCCACGACACGAACTCGGCCCTGCTGGCCACCCTGCTGGTCGGCGCGCTGCGCCGGGCGCGCCGCAGCGGCTGCGACGCCCTCAAGCAGGCCCACCATGCCCACGAGGCCATGCTCAGCCACAATCGCGGCCTGGCCACGGGGCAGCTGATCTGCGTCAAGCTCGAAACAGGCCTGTGCGAGCTGGTCAACGCCGGCCACCCGCGTCCGCTGCGGCTGCGCGACGGCACCGTCGAGGAGGTCAGACTCTCCGCCAACCTGCCCTTCGGAGTGGCGGCACCCACCGCCTACCGCGTACAGGAACTGCAATTGCTTCCCGGAGACCGCCTGGTCCTGCTCACCGACGGAATGCAGGACCGCGGTGCCGCCGCCGTCGACCTGGCCTCGGTCATCTACGACACCCGCGCACTGCACCCGCGTGAAGCCGTCCGCAGCCTTACCGCCGCGGTGCTCGACGCCTGCCACGACAACCTCAAGGACGACGCCACGGTCCTGATACTGGACTGGCACGGCAAACGCCGACCGGAGCAGACCGGGCCCGACGCACGGGGATGAGCGGCCAGTGACCCGGTCCGTCCGGGCACGTCCCGTTGTCAGCGCGGTGCGCTTCACCGGCCGCCATGGAGCTCACCCGGACGACCGCCGACGACCTGCCGGCCCAGCTCGGCCCGGAGGACGGCTCCATGTATCTGCCCGGCGGTCTGGACCCGCAGGTTCTGACCGACCTGCTCGACAACAGGTACGGCGCCCGCGCACCCTGGTCCTCGACGGTTTCACCGATCCGACGATCGACGACCGCTCGGGCGCGGCTCTCCTCATGCCCTTCGAGGGCCGTGCCGTGAAGACGCGGGCGGGGGCGTACGGGGACCAGTGGGTCGGCACGGGTACGGCGCGGGACGCCGAAGGGGTCGAGCGGCCGGTGCTGGTGGTCGCAGACAGGAAGGTCCCGGAACCCGTGGCGGCCGGTTCGGACGCCGAGGAGGGCGTCGACTGGATGGAGCGGCTGATACGGCCGGGCGGCGCCGGTTCACCGGGAGCGCGGGTGGCCTTGCGCGGTACGCGGGACGGCGCGGTCACGCCGACCGCAGCTGCCCCTGGGACGGAGCGGGACGCCGGTTTCGGCGTCCCCGAGCTCACGGGTCGGTACAGCTAGCGGGGCGCGTCGCGGGCCGTCGGCTGTGAGGCCCGCGCCACGACGAACAGGAACAGCCCGCAGGCCGCCACGAGCAGCCATCCTGGACGCGACGCGGCGGCGAGGCCGCTGGGGCCGGCGCCCGCGACGAGGGCGCCGGCGAGGGCGATGCCGACCGCCGCACCGACCTGGCGCGCGGTGGAGGTGATCGCCCCTGCCACGCCGGCCCGGGCGAGCGGGAGACCGCTGACCGCCGTGTTGGTGAGGGGGGCGTTGGCGAAGCCGAACCCGACGCCGATCAGCAGGTGGGCGAGAAGGATCAGCGGCACGCTGGTGTCCTGGCCCAGGTTCATCAGGCTCAGACCGCCGGCCGCGGTGAAGGCGCCGGCGAGGACGAGCGGGCGTCGCGGTCCGAGGCGCCCGACCAGGGCGCCGGACCAGGGCGCGCAGACGGTGGCCCCGAGTGCCATGGGCAGGGTCGCGGCACCGCTCGCGAGCGGTGTCCAGCCGCGGGTGTGCTGGAGGTAGAGCGTACTGAGCAGCAGGGTCATGTTCAGCGCGACGAAGACCGCCACGGCGCCGAGAACGGCCGTGGCGAACGGCGGCCGGCGGAAGAGGGCGAGATCCATCAGGGGTTCGCCGCGGCGCCGCTCGGCCAGGACGAACCCTGCCGTCGCCGCCGCGATCAGGGTGCAGCCGGTGAGCGCGGCGGGCGAGGTCCAGCCGATGCCGGGTCCGTCTATGAGAACGCCGACGACGAGGCCGAGGATCACGGTGAGGAGCGCTTGGCCGGGCAGGTCGAGGGGCCGGGCGCGCTGTGCCCGGGACTCCGGCACGAACATGGCGACCAGCACGAGGGCGGCGACGACGACGGGAGCGTTGATCCAGAACACCGAACGCCAGCCGAACGCGGCGATGAGCGCGCCGCCGGTGACCGGGCCCACGGCCATGCTGAGCCCGAAGACCGACGCCCACACGCCGATCGCCCGGGCCCGTTCCCGCGGGTCGGGCATCGCGTTCACCACGATCGCCAGGGCCACCGGACTCAGCATGGAGGCACCGACCCCCTGGACGGCCCGGGCGGCCACGAGCGCGCCGAGCGACGGGGCGAGGGCGCAGGCGAGGGAGGCCATGCCGAAGACGAGCAGTCCGCACCGGAAGACGCGGCGGCGTCCGAAGCGGTCCGCCAGCGAGCCCGAGACGATGAGCAGACTGGCCAGGACCACGGTGTAGGCGTTGACGACCCACTCCAGACCGCGGGTGTCCACGTCGAGGCCGTACCCGATCTCGGGCAGGCCCACGTTGACGATGGTGGTGTCCACACCCACCAGGAACATACTGAGCGCGCAGACGACCAGCACCGTCCAGCGCCGGCGCGCGCTCAGCGGGGAGGGTGGAGAGGCCAGGGTTGTGGTGAGCACGGGAGGTCCCCCTTCTACGGGATCGGCTGCCGCCCAGGCTCGGGCCGAGTGGGGCTTCGGACCCAGGAACTTTGCGAACACCGCAAAATGGCCGCATGGACGCCGAACTCGCGGAACTCCTCGACAGCATCGGGCCCCGGCTGCGCGCCCTGCGGCGCGACCGCGGCCTCACCCTCGAATCCCTCGCGAAGGACACCGGAATCTCCGTGAGCACCCTGTCGCGTCTCGAGTCGGGGCTGCGGCGTCCGACGCTCGACCTGCTGATCCCGCTCGCCCGCGCCCACCGCGTCGCGCTGGACCAGCTGGTGACGGCTCCGGCGACCGGTGATCCGCGGGTCCATCTGAAGCCTCGAAGCCGGGAGCGCGGCAGTGTCCTCGTCCCGCTGACGCAGCACCCGGGCCGGGTCCAGGTCTTCAAGCAGGTGCTCGCGCACCGCGAACCGAGACTGGTGACCCACTCCGGGTACGAATGGCTCTACGTGCTCGCCGGCCGGCTCCGCCTCATTCTCGGGGAGCGCGAGATCACTCTCCGGCCGGGGGAGGTGGCCGAGTTCGACACCGCTGAACCCCACTGGTTCGGCCCCGCCGACACCGAAGCGGTGGAAATCCTGCACCTGTTCGGCCCCCACGGCGACCAGGCCGTCGTCCGCACCGGCCCGACGGCGAACGGCTGGTGAGGCGAGACGTCCGACGGACGGCCGCCGAGAGGGCGGACCCGGACCACAGGAGCCCGGCAGGGCGATGAGTCCCGGCGTGATCGTCGGTCTGCATCCCCGACAGGCGATCGACCGCAATCGAGGAGAGCGTCATGACCGCCACCTACACCTTCGACGTCTTTTCCAGCCTCGACGGCTTCGGCGCCGCCGGCGGCGACTGGACCGGCTACTGGGGCAAGCAGGGCCCCGAGCTGCTCGACCACCGCCTCGCCCTCTACCGCGACGAGCAGCGGATGGTCTTCGGGGCCAACACGTACCGGGCGTTCGCGCGCATGCTGGCCTCCGGTACCGAGGAGTCCGAAGTGCGTGACCCATGGGTCACGCGGATGAGGAGCCTGCCGGCCACGGTGGTGTCGACCACGCTGGAAGGACCCCTCGACTGGCCGGACGCGAACGTCGTGCGCGGCGACGCCGTCGACGTCGTCGCCCGGCTCAAGGAAGAGTCCGCGGTACCGCTGCGCTCCCATGGCAGCCTGTCGATGAACCGGGCGCTGATGGCCGCCGGTCTGGTCGACCGCGTCCAGGTGACGCTCTTCCCCGTGATCACCGGTCGCACCGGGCTGGATCCGGTCTTCCGGGGGGCGTCCGACTTCGACCTCGAGCTGATCGAGCACCGGACGCTCGACAGCCATGTCCAAGAGCTCGTCTACCGGCCCACCCCGCACGTCTGAGCCACGCCGTCAGGGCAGGATCGAGTCGACGTAGCCGCCGTCGACCCGCAGTGCTCCGCCCGTCGTGGCCGAGGCCTGGTCGGAGCTGAGGTAGACGACCATGTGGGCGATCTCCTCGGGCTCGATCAGCCGTTGCAGGAGGGACTGCGGCCGGTGCTGCCGCATGAATGCGCGCTGAGCCTCGTCCCAGGGGAGGTCGCGGTCGACGAGTTCGTAGACGAAGTCCTCGACGCCGCCGGTGTGCGTGGGGCCGGCGATGACCGAGTTGACCGTCACCCCCGTGCCCGCCGCCTGCTTCGCGAAGCCGCGGCCGACGGCGAGGAGCGCGGTCTTGGACATGCCGTAGTGGATCATCTCGGCCGGGATGACGACCGCCGAGTCACTGGCGATGTACTGGATCCGGCCCCAACCGCGCTCCGTCATGCCCGGAAGGTACAGCCGGGTCAGCCGTACCGCGGCCAGCACGTTCACCTCGAAGTAGCGCCGCCACTCCTCGTCGCTGATCTCCAGCGGGTCGGCGGAGCCGAAGATGCCGAGGTTGTTGACGAGGACGTCCACCTCCGGCAGTGTCTCCAGGACCCGCCGTGCGCCCTCCTCGTTCGCCACGTCGGCGGCCACGGGCACGAAGGAGGCGCCGGGCACCTCCGCCGACAGCCGCGCCACACCCTCCGCGACCCGCTGCTCGTCCCGGCCGTTCACCCCTACACGGGCGCCGGAGCGCGCGAGCCCGGCGGCGATGGCCGCGCCGATGCCCTGCGTCGAGCCCGTGACCAGAGCCGTGCGTCCCGTCAGATCGATCTGCATGGGGAACCAGTCCTTCGTGCGTCTGTCCGTCCGTCCCGCTGCCGTTGCGTCTGCCGTCAGCCTGGCGGCAGGGTGATCGGCTCGCCACTCCGGCCGATACCGACGGCACCGGCTGCGCCTGCCCACTCGCCGACGGGGGACACCCACCTCCTGTCGTGCGCACGGTCCGGAGGCGGGGCGCACGACCTGTCGGTCAACGCGTCCCGGACATCTCCCGGCCGGGCCGTCCGGTCGCGCGACTGGCCCCGCTCACCCGAAGAACCTCAGGTCAACCGGGGGAGGAGCCGTCGAGTCGAGTCGTCCGGCGCCGTCATGTCGCGTCTCTCGGCGAGGAGTTTGCGAACTCTGCTGATCGAACACTGTTCGGCTTGATCGAAACTCTCGTATAGTGACGCCCGGTTGATCACCCACTGCAAACTTCTGTGCACTATCTGCCCCTTAGGACAACACAAGGGTCGCGTTCCCGAGCGGCCACCCGAGGACCTGAGCGATGACCGCGCCCGCCCCTTCCGGCGACCGATCCACCATTCGTTCGCTGCTTCCCCTGCCCCTGCTGACCGCGGCCCTGTCCGCGCTCGCCGTGCTGTGGACCGTCACGTCCGTACCGAAGTCGGCGCAGACCCTCGTGGGCTGCGGTGGCGCCGCCGCCGCGGTTCTGCTGTGCGTGGCCGTCACCGTCGCCGTGCACGCGCGGCGCACCGGGCTCGCCGTACGCGCCGCGCTGCGGACGGCGACCGCCGAGGCCGAGCGGTCCGCCCAGGAGCGCGACCTCCAGGCGGAGCGATGGCGCCGCGAGCACCAGCGGCACACCGACGCCACCGCACACGAACGGGCCCGGCTCGCCGAGGAGTTCACCAGGGAACGCGCCGTGCGCGCCCAGGAGGCCGAGGCCGAACGGGCCCGGCTCGCGGCCGAGGTGCGCAGGCTCTCCGAGCAGCTCGACCGCGCCCTCGGCGACCGCGACACCGCGATCGCCGCGACCGCCAACGCCGCGGCCCGGATGCAGGCACTGGCCACCGGCACACTGGCCGACCTGCGGGCCATGGAGGAACGGCACAGCGACGAGGACGTCCTCGCCGACCTGCTGCACCTGGACCACCGCACGGCCCAGGCCGGCCGTCTCGCCGACTCCGTCGCCGTCCTCACCGGCGCGCGTTCGGGCCGCCGCTGGGCGCGTCCCATCTCGATGGAGTCCGTTCTGCGCGGTGCCATGGGCCGGATCAGCGGTTACCAGCGCATCCGCCTGCACTCCGTCAGTGACACCGCGGTGGCCGGACACGCGGCGGAGGGCGTGATGCACGCGCTTGCCGAAGTGCTGGACAACGCGGCCAACTTCTCGCCTCCCAACGCCGAGGTGCACGTCTACGTCGAGGAAGTACCGGCGGGAGCCATCGTCTCGGTGGAGGACAGCGGGCTCGTCATGAGCGACGTCCAGCTGCGCCGCGCGGAACGGGCCGTCTCCGGCGACGCGGGCGGACTCGGCGGGCTCACCGGTACCCGGCTCGGCCTCGCCGTGGTGGGACGCCTCTCGCGCAAGCACGGCATGAAGGTGTCCTTCCGGCCGTCCGCGCGCGGCGGCACCGGGGTCCTCATCCTCATCCCCCAGGACATCCTCACCACGGCGCCGTCCCCCGTGCGACGCCCGGCGGACCCGCCCGCGCGCAGCGCCCCGACGCGCGCCCCGCAGCCGGACCTCGGTGCGCCCGCGCCCGCCGACGCGCCCCCGCAGCAGACCGAGGCCCAGGAGAGCGGCGCCGACGCCGCACGGACAGGCGACGAGCTGCCCAAGCGCCGGCGCGGCCGCACCCTGGCCGCCGCCGAGAGCGCACGCGCCGCCGCCCAGAGCGTCGAGCGCCGTACCGACCCGCCCGAGGACATCCGCACGCGCGCCAACCGCTTCGGCGCCTTCCGCCAGGCGGTGCGCGCCGCCGGCGCGGCGGAGCGCACGGGCGGGCACCCGCTGCCGACCGTCCCCGACGACCCGCACTCCACGCCGTCCCCGCAGACCGAGACGGCTCCCGGCAGTCCCACCCCCTCGCACCCGGAAGGCGACACCACCTCATGACCGGCACGACCACCGCCGACGAGAAGCTCACCTGGCTCATAGAAGGGCTCCTCGAGCGCACCCCGGGCGCCCGGCACGCCCTCGTGCTCTCCCGCGACGGGCTGAAGCTCTGCCGTACCCCGGAACTGACGGTCGACCAGGCCGACCAGCTCGCCGCCATCGCCGCCGGCATCCAGTCGCTGTCGCACGGCGCCTCGGTCGAGTTCGGCGACGGCAGCGGAGGCGTACGTTCCTCGATGACCGAGTTCTACGGCGGAACGCTGTTCATCGTGGAGGCCGGCGAAGGCGCGCACCTGGCCGTGGTCACCACCGAGGAGGCCGAACCCGGACTCGTCGGGCACAACATGAGCGAGCTGGTGGAACAGCTCGGCGAACACCTGACGGCCCCGCCCCGCACGGCGTGAAGCGCCCGGGCAGGGACGACGCCCCCGACCGGCTCTACACCCTCACCGGGGGCCGCAGCCGTTCGGGGCCCGACAGTCCCTTCGACCTCGTGACGCTGGTGGTGGCCGAGAGCGACCCCACCGTCGGCATGCAGTCCGAGCACGCGGCGGTCCTCAGGCTGGCGCAGGCGCCCACCGCCGTGGTGGAGGTCGCCGCCGAACTGGGGCTTCCCGTGAGCATCACCAAGATCCTTCTCTCCGACCTGCTCGCCGCCGGCCGGGTCAGCGCCCGCCACCCCCGCAACTCCGCCCTTCCCGATCCCGACGTCTTGGAGCAGGTGCTCGTTGGACTCCGCAACCTCTGACGTGCGCACCCCCCTGGGTGCCACCGCCGACAACGGTCTGAAGATCGTGGTCGTGGGCGGCTTCGGCGTCGGAAAGACGACCATGGTCCGTTCGGTCAGCGAGATCCGTCCCCTCAACACCGAGGAGACGATGACGAGGGCCGGCGAGACGGTCGACGACACCAGCGAGATCCGCGGGAAGACCGCGACCACCGTGGCCTTCGACTTCGGCCGGATCACCCTCGACGAGCGCAACGTGCTGTACCTCTTCGGCGCGCCCGGCCAGGAGCGCTTCTGGTTCCTCTGGGACCGGCTGTTCTCCGGCACCCTCGGCGCGGTCGTCCTGGTGGACACCCGGCGCATCGGCGACTCCTGGTACGCGATCGACCGTCTGGAGCGCCACGGCACGCCGTTCATCGTCGCCTGCAACGACTTCGGCGGCGCCCGCCACGCGCACGAGGACGTCCGCGAGGCTCTCGACCTCGATCCGCAGGTGCCCCTGATCGACTGCGACGCCCGTACCCGGGAGTCCAGCAAGCAGGTCCTCATCACGCTGGTCCAGCACATCCAGAGCCGGTACGCCGGGCAGCGGGACCACGCCGCCGCTTCATCACGGGAGTTCGTGTGAGCACCGACGCCGTTCCGCTCAGCGGTCCGCGCTTCCAGACCGAACCCTCCCGGCTGTACCGGGAGATGCGTGCGCAGCACGGCGCCGTCGCCCCCGTCCTGCTGGACGGCGACGTCCCGGCCTGGCTCGTCCTCGGCTACCGCGAACTGCACCAGGTCACGGGCGACCCGGTCCTGTTCAGCCGTGACTCGGAGCTGTGGAACCAGTGGGACACCATTCCCGGGGACTGGCCCCTGCTGCCGATGATCGGCCGCAAGCAGCCGTCGATCCTCTACACGGTCGGTGAGCGGCACCGCGAGCGGGCCGCCATGATCAGCAACGCGCTGGAGGCCAGCGACCCCACCCGGCTGCGCCGCCACGCCGAGCGGTTCGCCGACGAACTGATCGACGCGCTGTGCACCGAGGGAACGGCCGATCTCGTCGGCCAGTACGCCATGCTGCTGCCCGTTCGCGTCCTGGCGCAGTTGTACGGCTTCTCCGACGAGGACGGACCGGGCCTGGTCACCGCGTTGAACGACATGATCGACGGCCGGGAGCGCGCCCTCGCCGGTCAGAGCCATCTGGCCCGCTCCATGGGCGAGTTGCTGGCCGCCCGCCGGGCCGCACCCGCCGACGACGTGGTCTCCCGCATGCTGGCCGACCCCCGGTGGTTTCACCGACGAGGAGATCGCCCAGGACCTCATGGTGATGATGGCGGCCGGACACCAGCCCACCGCCGACTGGATCGGCAACTCGCTGCGGCTGATGCTCACCGACGGTCGTTTCGCCGCGTCGCTCTTCGGTGGCCGCAACAGCGTCGCGGAGGCGATGAACGAGGTGCTCTGGGAGGACACGCCGACCCAGAACGTCGCCGGCCGCTGGGCGTCGCGCGACACCCACCTCGGCGGGCAGCACATCCGGGCCGGCGACCTGCTCCTCCTCGGCCTGCAGGCAGCGAACTCCGACCCTCAGGTGCGTCCGGTCGGAGACGACCTCACCGGCGGCAACAACGCCCACTTCTCCTTCGGCCACGGTGAGCACCGCTGCCCGTTCCCGGCCCAGGAGGTCGCCGAGGTGATCGCCCGGACAGGGATCGAGGTCGTCCTCGACCGGCTGCCCGACATCGATCTCGACGTCCCGGCCGACCTCCTGACCCGCCGCCCGTCGCCCTGGCTGCGCGGGCTGACGGAACTGCCCGTGCGGTTCACACCCACCCCTGCCCTGGGAGGCAACTGATCATGACGTCCGGAACCGAAGAGCTGCGGATTCCCCTGGACCCGTTCGTCACCGACCTGGACGGTGAGAGCGCCAAGCTGCGGGCGGCCGGGCCGCTCGCCGCGGTCGAACTGCCCGGCGGGGTCCCGGTGTGGGCGGTCACCCGGCACGCCGAGGCCAGGGCATTGCTGACCGATCCGAGGCTGGTCAAGGACATCGAGGTCTGGGGCGCCTGGCGGCGCGGCGAGATCCCGTCCGACTGGCCCCTGATCGGCCTGGCCAACCCCGGCCGCTCCATGCTCACCGTGGACGGCGCCGACCACCGCAGGATGCGCGGCCTCGTCGCCCAGGCCCTCACCCCGCGCCGGGTGGAGGCGATGCGCGAGCGGATCACGGAGCTCACCGCGCGGCTGCTGGACCGGCTGCCCGCCGACGCCGACGTCGTCGACCTCAAGGCGGAGTTCGCCTACCCCTTGCCGATGTACGTCGTCGCCGATCTCATGGGCATCGAGGAGAGCCGACTGCCGCGGCTGAAGGTGCTGTTCGAGAAGTTCTTCTCCACCCAGACCCCGCCGCAGGAGGTCGTCGCCACCCTCGTCGAACTGGCGGGGATCATGGCCGAGACCGTCGCCGCCAAGCGCGCCGAGCCCGGTGACGACCTGACCAGCGCGCTCGTCCTGGCCTCGGAGGACGGCGACCGTCTCACCGACGAGGAGATCGTCTCCACGCTCCAGCTCATGGTCGCCGCCGGCCACGAGACCACCATCTCCCTGATCGTCAACGCCGTCGTCAACCTCTCCACCCACCCGGACCAGCGCGCACTGGTCCTCTCGGGCGAGGTGGACTGGTCCGCGGTGATCGAGGAGACCCTGCGCTGGTCGACACCGACGTCGCACGTGCTGATCAGGTTCGCGACCGAGGACGTGCCGGTCGGCGACCGGGTCATCCCGGCGGGCGACGCGCTCATCGTCTCCTACGGCGCGATAGGCCGCGACGAGGAGGCGCACGGCCCCTCGGCCGGCGAGTTCGACATCACCCGTGAGACCCGCACCCGCCACATCTCCTTCGGTCACGGCCCGCACGTCTGCCCCGGCGCGGCCCTGTCCCGTCTGGAGGCGGGCGTGGCGCTGCCCGCGCTGTACGCCCGCTTCCCCGGCCTGCATCTGGCGGTGGAGCCGTCGGCCCTGCGCAACAAGCCGGTGGTGACCCAGAACGACCTCTTCGAGCTCCCCGTCCGGCTCGCCCCCGCGGCTCTCTGACGCACTTTCGCAAGCCACTCGCACCGCGTGCGTCCGTACGGCCGTGATGCGAGGCAGAAGAAGGTGACGAGCTCCCGTCCCGTGCCCCGAGCCGGGACGGGAGCCGTTCGACGTGGGCCGAGCAGAGCAGGAGCCGGCCCGCCGGGAGGCGCCCGGAATCCGATCACTGGGCCCCATGCCCCTCTGGGCCGTTGTACGACGCCGGGCGCCTCGTGGCTCAGGCGGCCCGGGTGAGTTCGGCGCGACCGAACAGCAGGGCGTACCCGGAGGGGAGTTGGGCGAGGACGCGGCTGAGGAGTTCCTCGCCGGCGAGCTGGGCCACGACGCGCAGGACGGTGCCGGTGTCCCATCGGGTGGTGGCCATCGAGCCGCCGGTGCGGGACGCGAGGTCCTTGACGAAACCCCAGCCGGTGAGGGGTTCGGTGGCGGGGATCTCGGAAGTGAGGATGACGGCTGCCTCGTGCGGCAGCCGGGCCGCGAGCTCCACCCGCTCCTCGCCCGTGAGCTGGCGCCCGAGAGCGGCCAGCACAGCGCGCACCGACCTCTCGGCCTGTGCGCGGGTGGGGTACGCGCCTTCGTACCTCACCCTTTCCAGCATCTGCTCGAACGTCGTGCCCGTGGTGGACCGGCACGGCTCCAGCTGGGAAATCATCGGTGACGCGGTCGCCTTTCTCGTCTGGGGTGTTTCTCTTCCGGGGTGATCCCGAGGTGGTGGCCGGGGCTCGCCGGCCGGTCACCACCTCGGTCGGTCAGGGGAGGGGGTGTCGCTGCTCGGGGGTCATACGGGCTGGGGATGGCCGAACAGCAGGTCGTAGCCCGCCGGGAGTTGGAGCAGTATCCGGCGGGTGAGCTCTTCGCCCGCGGCGTCCGAGGCCACACTGAGCACCGCGCTCACATCCCAGGCCGCGGTCCGTTCGGTGGCTCCCTCGATCCATGCCGCGGTGGCCCGCACGAACCTCTCGGGGGAGAGCGGCTCGTGCGCCTGGAGCGGATTGAGCAGCAGGAGCGCCATGCCCTCCGGCAGCCGGGCCGCCAGTTCCGCCCTTACCTCGCCCACCAGGTGAGCGCCCAGAAGCGCCAGCACCGTGCGGGCGGCCCGCTCGGCTTCCTCGGTGGTTTCGTACGCGCCGCGTTCCTTGACCTGGTCCAGGAACGCTTCCCAACGCATGGCCATCGCTGCTCCCTCGTGTGTAGGGCGGCGAGTGCGGAGGGGCGGGGGCGGCCGCAGCAGGGGAGGCCGCCTGCCCGCCTCGGTCTCGGCCGGGAGGAACTCAGCCGCTGATCTCCTTGTGCGCGGAGCCGCCGCCGATGGCGATCTTGCGCGGCTTGGCGCGCTCGGCGATCGGGATGCGCAGCGTCAGCACCCCGGCGTCGTAGTCCGCCTTGATGTGGTCGGTGTCCAGGGTGTCGGCCAGGACGACCTGGCGGGAGAAGACACCCAGAGGCCGCTCGGAGAGCTCCATCTGCACGTCGTCCGCCTTGGCGACGGGGCGCCGCTCGGCCTTGACGGTCAGCATGTTCCGCTCGACGTCGATCTCGATCGCGTCCGTGGGGACGCCGGGCAGGTCGAGCGCGATCACGTACTCCTCGCCCTCACGGTAGGCGTCCATCGGCATCGCCGACGGCCGCGACCAGGTGCCGGGCGTGTGCAGGAGCTGCTGGGTGAGTCGGTCGAGCTCACGGAACGGGTCGGTGCGCATCAACATCGGGAAACACCTCCAGTGTTCGGGTCAGCGCTGTGCTGCCAATGCGGTTCACCTGCCAACCGTTGTAACATGTCATCCAAGCGATGACAAGTGAAGCGTCATCGAAGTGATGACATCCTGGAGGTTCCATGACACAAGAGGATCAGCCCGTCCCCCGCGCCCGCGGCCTCACCCCCGCGTCCTTCCTTGCCGCCGCGGCGCTGAACACGATCCGCGATGCCCTGCACACCGCCCAGACATCGTGGGACGGCGAGCAGCCGGCACCCGCCCAGACCAGCTCCGAGCAGGCACTCGCCGCTCTCCTGCTGCTCCGCGAAGTGCGCGACCAGCTCGCCGAGTGGGAACCGGGGCTGATCGAAGAAGCCCGGGAGGCGGGCAGCAGCTGGGCGGATCTGGCCCACCCGCTCGGCGTCTCCAGCCGTCAGGCCGCCGAGCGCCGCTATCTGCGCGTACGTCCCGGAACCCCCGGGTCCACCGGCGAGCAGCGGGTACAGGCCACCCGCGATCGTCGCGCCGCCGACCGCACCGTCACCGCCTGGGCCCGTGACAACGCGGCGGACCTGCGCCGGCTCGCCGGTCAGATCACCGCGCTCACCGACCTCCCCGCGGCGGCCCGCACCCCTCTCGTCGAGCTCACCGCCGCCCTCGCCGACAACGACGCTGCCGCCCTTGTCGGCCCCCTGACGGTCACGCACCCGTATCTGACACCCGGCCACCCCGAACTGGCGGCGCTGGTCCACGACGTCGCCCGCCACACCGACCGGCTCCGCCGGGACAGTGGCGACCAGCGCCGAGGGCCTCGGACGCCGGGGCCTTGAGCACGGCCGGCCGCACGGGAGCGCTGGACAGGTCGGGCCCCGCCGAAGCCGTGCTGCACGGAATCTCAGCGGGTCTTCGGCGCGTGTCCCGCAACGTTTCCGGCAGCAGGCCGCCCACGATGGCGCCAGGACCTGTACCTGTCGGACGAAAGGGCTCGGTGTGAGCGGACGACGGCGTAGGACAGCTTCGGCCAGGGCACTCCTCGCCGTTTGCCCTCTCGTGGCGGCCCTCGGCGCGTGCGGCGCTCCCGGTGGGCGCGTCGATGCCGCGTCTTCCGCGGTCACGGCTTTGGAGCGGGCCGTCGGCGAAGGCGACCGGGCAGCGATGTGCTCGGCGCTGGCCCCGCAGACGCGCAGTGAGGTGGAGGATTCGGAGAAGAAGGTGTGCCCCGACGCCGTCAGCTCGCAGAGCCTCACGGCTGGGGGCCCTCTCCGCCGTGTGGACGTCTGGGGCCGTCAGGCGCGGGCAGTACTCGCCTCGGACACCCTGTTCCTGTCGCAGTTCCCGGATGGCTGGAAGATCGTCGCCGCGGGATGCCGGCCCCGACCCGGCCGGCCCTACCAGTGCTCCGTCAAGGGGGACTGACCCGTGCGCACCATGTTCACCCTCTGCCTCACCCTCGTCCTGGGAGGCCTTGTCTACTTCACCGCCGTGGGGCTGACGCACCGATGACCGCAGCGAAGAAGCCGGCCCGTCCCAGAGGCACAGGCCATGGTCGGACGCAGCCCACAGGCCGCCGTGGGGTGCTCGGGTTCGTGCGGGACAACGGCATGAGCCTGGGGTTCGGTTGTGCCTTCCTGCTCGCTCTGGCAGGACAGGCGATCGCCGGCTGCGCGGAGTTCAACAACCAGCTCGCCGTCGACGGCCTCGCCCAGGTCGGTTTCCTCGACTACCTCACCTCCTCGGACTTCGCCGTGGACGTCACGGAGAACTGGCAGTCGGAGTACCTGCAGTTCTTCCTGTACATCTTCGCGACCGTCTGGCTCCTCCAGCGCGGATCCCCGGAGTCGAAGGAGATGGACAAAGCGGGCCCCGAGTCGGACGAGGACCAGCGGGTGGGCGAGCACGCCGCGCCCGACTCCCCCCGGTGGGCGAGCGCGGGAGGGGTACGCCAGGCCCTGTTCTCCCGGTCCTTGGGCCTGCTGATGGCAGCGCTGTTCTTCTTCTCCTGGCTGGCTCAGTCCGTCGCGGGCGTCGCCGCCTACAACGAACAGCAGCTCCGACAGCTCCAAGCCCCCGTCGACTGGGGGCATTACGTCAGTTCTGCCGACTTCTGGAGCCGCAGCCTGCAGAACTGGCAATCCGAATTGCTGGCCGTCGCCTCGATGGCGATCTTCTCCGTCTACCTGCGCCAGCGCGGATCGCCGGAGTCCAAGCCCGTCGGCGCCCCGCACTCCACCACCGGCCTCGAGGGCTGAACGGCAGCACATCCCGTCCGCGGGCTCCGGACCCCGGGAGGCGACGCCCGACACGGATCGCGGACTCGGACGGCCCAGGCCACCCGTTGTGCCCCGAGTCTTCGAAAGGCCGTCGAGCGCTTCGGCGGTGGCGGCGCCCCGGGGAGCGAGGTCGCGGACACCACGGCATGGCGTGGGGCCGATGCGTTCTTCAGCGGGAGTGGGTCACTGACTGTGCCGACGCAAGGAAGTCCCGGACCGCGTCCGCGAAACCAACCGGATCGTTGGCGTACAGGAAGTGGTCCGTCCTCAGCTCGACGAGACGGGTGCCGGGCCGCCGAGCGGCCATCCGGGCCGCCTGCTCCGCCGACAGCACACCGCCTTCGGCGCCGCGCACCAGCAGCGCCGGGCAGGTGGAGCCGGTCCAGTCGGCCCAGTGGTCGCCGTGGACCTGCTCCTCGGATTCGTAGATGTCCCTGGGGTGGAAGGGCAGGCCCCAAGCTCCGTCCGGCCGCTCGCGGACGGCGGATTCGAGGTAGGGGGCGAACGGGCCCAACTGCGCCACGAACGCCTCCCGGCTGGGAGCGGTGCCCTCCGGAAGGTTCAGGACGAACGCCAGCGGGTTGCTGCCGTCCAGGCCGAGTTCGGCACAGCCCTCGCCGTTGACCAGCGCGGTCACGCGCTCGGGGTGGCGGGCGGCGAACTGATAGGCGTTGATCGCGCCGAGCGAGTGGCCGAGGAGCGCCGCGCGGTCCAGTTCCAGGTGGTCGAAGAGGGCTTCCACGTCGGCGAGGTAGCCCTCCCGGCTGTAGTCGGCCGCCCGGTCGGAGTCGCCGTGGCCTCGCTGGTCGAGCGCTATGACCCGCCAGTCCGGGGCGAGGCGGGCGGCGAGATCGGCGTACGACCTGCCTTCGGACATGTGTCCGTGCAGGGCGAGCAGCGGGCGGCCCGGCCCCCCGAAGTCCACGTAGGACAGGGTGCGGCCGCCGACTGTGAAGGCGGAGCGCTTGGCGTTGGTGTTGGCGGTGTTCATGGGCTCACCGTAGGCGATATCTATACGAGCGTACAAGACGTACGTACGTGTAATACGGGCGTATGAACGTTGGTGTCGAGCGGTCGGTCTGTGCGGCCGGTCACCGGTGTCTCCTGGAGACGGAGCCGCCGACAGGCGTCGACGAGGGTCGCCTCGAAGCCCGACGGAGCCTTGGCGTCAGACGCTTCGAAGCCCTGTCGGCCTGCTCTCCCCGAGGCGCACCTCGGCACCCCTCATTTCCTGGGGCTCCTCGAAAGGCCGGGCTGTGTGATCGTGTGGCGAGCGCTGATTCATTTCCGAAACCGGCGTTGCGGTATGTCATCCCGCCCCGGCGGTGGGGCGGTGTCGGCCGCGCTTCCCGCCGCCGTCCGTGCCCGGTCCGGCGGCATTCCCGCCCTGCCTGCTCGGGGGCGAGTAATGCCGGGAACGAGGGGAACTCGGGGCATGAAAAAGGCGAGGAATCCGGGGGCAGTGAAGGTCTGGGAGAATGGAGATGTATTCGTGAGCGCTGATATGTGGGGCTACCAGCCGATGGCCGGATACACGACCGGCAGCAGTCTGATCGGCTACAAGGTCGAAGCCACGGACGGAAGCATCGGCAAGGTCGACAAGCACTCCGACGACGTCGGGACTTCGCATCTCGTGGTCGACACCGGGGTGTGGATCTTCGGCAAGCACGTCCTGATCCCGGCGGGCCTCGTCAGCGGCATCGACACAGCGGGCGAGACGATCTACGTCGACCGGACCAAGGAGCAGATCAAGAACGCTCCCGAATTCGACAAGGAAAAGCACACCGGGGACCCGGGCTATCACGAGGTGATCGGCGGCTACTACGGGAGCCACCGGGCCTAGGTCTCATAGGCCTCATATGCCACAGCGTGCGTCTCCGTGTGGAATCGCAGGAGGGTGTCGAGGCAGGTCGCCCGGACCGGCCGACAGCATCGTACGAAGGCCCCGGACCGTGGTCCGGGGCCTTCGGTGGTCTCAACCGCTCAAGCGGCTGCGCAGCAACTGCTTGCCGAACTCGGCTCCCTTACGGCTGTCGGCCTGCGCCTTGCCGAAGAGTTCGGCGAGTTCGCTGTCGCCCTCCCGCTGTGAGCATCGACCCCCGGCCGTGCCTCGGTGCGCTGCGTGCCGGCCGCGGAACGTGGCGTCCGCCCCGGTGCTTATTGGTTTGCCGCCGATAGTTGCGGTCGGATAGGAAGCTTGCATGCTCAGGGGCAACAAGGTCGGGCTCAGGGCCCGGCACGAGGACGACATCCCGATCCTGCGGGCCGAGCTCTACGACGACGTGGTCAACTCCTCACGCTCAGAAGCCGGGCCGTGGCGGCCGATCACGCCCGGCTCGAAGGATCCACGGCTCGTGGCGGACGACAAGGAGCAGGGGCACGTCAAGTTCTCCGTGGTGGAGCTGGAGGGCGACACCCTGGTCGGCACGGCTGCGCTGTGGGGCATCGACAACCACAACCGGTCCGCGCACATCGGGATGGGGCTGTTGCCGTCCTCCCGCGGAAAGGGATACGGCACCGAAGTGGTCGCGGTGCTGTGCCACTACGGTTTCGTCGTGCGCGGCCTGCAGCGGATACAGATCGAGACGCTGTCGGACAATGCCGCGATGCTGCGTTCCGCTCAGCGCAGCGGCTTCGTCCGCGAGGGCGTGCTGCGCTCCTCGGCATGGGTGATGGGCGAGTTTCTGGACGAGGTGGTGCTCGGGCTCCTGGCCCAGGACTGGAAGCCCGCCTCGATGGGCTAGGCAGCCGCCGGATTGACAAAGACGTTCACTCGTCCCGCCTCTGACGTGCCGTCACCGCAGAGTGGTCGCGTGCACCGCGTTCCGACACAACGGCTGCGGCCGTCGGACCGGCATCGGCCGCCTTGCATCGCACGGGCCGCAACGTCCCGCCATCAAGCCGGTGCATCGCCCTTGCGCGACTCACGTTATGCGACGCATCACTTCCGGAGTGCCGTGCGTCGGGCATGCGCCATCATGATCGGAATGGACGCTCGTTTCCTCGGCATCGCCGAGCTGGCCGAAGTCCCGTCCGTGGCGGTCGTGGTCGACGTCATGCGCGCCTTCACCGTGGCCGCCTGGGCCTTTGCCCAGGGAGCGGAGAAGATCGTTCTCGCTGAGTCGCTTGAGGAAGCCCTGGCACTCAAGGCTCGCCACCCGGATTGGGTGGCGCTCAAAGACGGTCCGCCCGCGCCCGGGTTCGACGCCGTCAACTCGCCGGGCCTGCTGCGGTCCGTTGACGTCGGCGGACGGACCGTTGTGCAGAAGACCACGGCCGGGACGGTCGGCGCCCTCGCGGCCAAGGAGGCGTCGCTGGTGCTGTGCGCCGGCTTCGTCGTGGCGGAGGCAACGGCTCGGTTCCTGCGGACGCGCAAGAGTGACAGTGTCACCTTCGTGGTCACCGGTGAAGAGGGCCGGGCCGATGAAGATCTGGCGTGTGCTCAGTACATCGCTCGGAGAGTCACCGGGGCTGAGACGGATGCCGGCGAGTTCCTCCGCCGCGCTGCCGAGTCCCGCGCCGCTGCGGAACTGGCGGAGGGCGTGCGTCAAGGAGTCCACCCTGACGACGTTGCGCTCTGCCTCGAGGTGAACCGATTTCCCTTCGCCATGGCGGCCACCTTGGACAGTTCGCTCATGGTGCTCCGTCCTTGCGCCGTGCCTTCGCTGAACGACGAGGCCCTGATCTGATCGCTGGTGAGGTCCGACTTGCGCCACGTCCGCGGCGGCCGCACGTGCCACGTCACGCCCGTTCGGTCACGGCCGTTCGGTCATTCCCGTTCGGTCAGGGGCCCTTGCGCTGGGGGGAGTGCGTCGAAATGCCGTCGCCCGGCTCCATCGCCTTTCGTGCCGGGCCGCTTTCGCGCCGGGCCTCCGGGGGCTACTGTTCCGGTGCAGCGAGTGACACACGAGGAGCCAAAGTCATGATCGGTCGCCCGAGCGCGCGTTGACGTCGTAGGCCGCCACCGGCCCGTCATCGCGTGCTGCCCTTGATGTTGCGGCACAGCGAACCTTCCCTGCCCGGACCTTCGGTGCGTCTGTCGTGCGCTCGACGGCGGGTGCTTCGTTGTCGGCAAGCCAAGGATCCTCGTGCCGTCCGCTTCTTCTTCTTGTGTATCCGGTTCCGGTCGCCCTGTTCCGTCAAGCCTGTGGCGCGACGGCGACTTCCGCAGACTCTGGCTCGGCCAGGCGGTCTCTCAACTCGGCGAACACGCAAGCCTGGTCGTGCTGCCGCTCTTCGCGGTCCTGACGCTCGACGCCGGTGCCGGCCAGTTGGGCGCGCTGCGCGCGGCAGGACAGGCGCCGATCCTGTTGCTCTCGCTCTTCGTCGGCGCTTGGGTGGACGGGTGGCGGACGCGCACGGTGATGGTGCTGACGGACGTCGGCCGGACCCTGACCCTGGGCGCCGCCGCCGTGGCCGGCCTCCTCGGTTGGCTCGGGCTGCCCGCGCTGTTCGTGGTCGCCTTCGCCGTCGGGGCCCTGTCCGTGTTCTTCGACGTGGCATACCAGGCGTCTCTCGTACGGCTGGTGCGACGTGATCAGCTGGTGCGGAGCAACAGTGTGCTGGAGGGCAGCCGGTCCGCGGCCCAGATCGGTGGTCCCGCCCTGGGCGGCACGTTGGTGTCCCTGCTGTCGGCGCCTATCGCCATCGCCTCCAGCGCGCTGTTCTTCGCGCTGTCGTTCCTGTCGATCCGAGGGATCCGTAGGGACGAACCCATCCCGAGAGGTTCGGAACGCCCCGCTCGTATGTGCCGGCGGATCCATGAGGGCCTCCGGTTCGTCATCAGCGACACCTCGCTGCGGGCCGTGTGTCTCGCCTCGGCCGCCTTCCAGTTCTCCTTCGCGGCCGTGATGACCGTCTATGTGCTCTTCCTTCCGCGGGAACTGCAGCTGTCAGGCACTGCCGTCGGGCTGGCACTCGCGGCGACGGGACCGGGCGCGCTCCTGGGCTCCGTACTGGCCGCACGCCTGCCGAACCGGTTCGCGTACGGCCCCGTACTCGTGACCGCGGCGGCACTCGGCGACGGCGCGTTCCTGTGCGTGCCCGCGCTGCACGGCCCCTCTGCCGTAACGGTGCTCGCTCTCCTGGCCGTCAGCTTCGTGTTCGGGATCGGCGGCCAGCTGGTGACGGTCACGGTCATGGCCGTCCGACAGGCCGTCACTCCGGAAGGAATGCAGGGCCGTGCGGCCGCGACGATCACCTTCGTCGGCATGGGGTCGACCCCGCTCGGTTCTCTGCTCGGCGGATTCCTCGCGGCGGAGTGGGGGTTGCGCACCAGCCTGCTGGTGACGGCCGCAGGCATGCTGCTGTCCCCTGTGGTGATGGCCTTGTCCCCGCTCGCCCGACTGGGACGGGAGCTTCCGGCCTCCCGGGAGGCCACGGCGACGACGGCCGGCCAGCCGGAACTGCATGAATCGGCCCTCCGTACGACGAGCAGTCGCCACCGGGCGCCACGAGGCGACGCCAGGTGACGCCGGGTCACGTCGACGTCGCGACTCACCTTGAGCGCCGAGCCGTTGCTGCCGCTGCCGCTGCCGCCGTAGGTCATCCGATGCTCCTGCCCGGCGGGCGTGCGATAGGTTGCCCGTCATGGCTGAGCTCGGACCCGGCGCCTGGCCGCCTGCCCCGATCAGGACCGAGCGGCTCGTGCTCCGTGAGTCCGAGGCTCGGGACCGTGCGGCGTTCATCGAGCTGTTCGCCTCGCCGGAGGTGGGCGTCTACATCGGTGGCCCTCGACCGCGTGACGAGCTGCAACGCGCGGTGCCTGAGGTACCCGGGCGGCGCCCCGGCCTTTTCGTGATCGAGCTCGACGGAGCGATGATCGGCACCGTCGAGCTCAACCGGCGTGACGCGGAGCATCGCAGTCATGTCCGCCCGGATGCCGGGGAGGCCGAACTCGGCTACCTGTTCCGGCCAGAGGTTTGGGGACGCGGGTACGCCGCCGAGGCGTGTGCGGCGGCGCTCGGCTGGTTCGCCGACACGCATCCCGGTCAGCCGGTGGCGCTCTGCACCCAGACTGCCAACGACCGCTCGATGCGCCTCGCGGCGAAGCTGGGGTTCACCGAGGTGCAACGGTTCGAGGAGTGGGGCGCCGAGCAGTGGTTCGGCGTGTGGTCCTCGGTCACGCCGTCCGGTTGAGCTCCTGTTCGGCGACAGGGATCCACGAGGCCATGGATGGGTCGAAGGCCCGTGCGCGCCACATGTGCGGCGCGCACATGTGAAGACCCCTACGACCGGCCGGGGTGGGGCGTCGTGAACATGGGTGAGCGGACCGGTTCGGGGCGGTGCACACCCCGTGGCCGGTAACCCAGTCGATCCGCCACACCCACCAGATCGGCCAGCAGCCAGATGATGGCCAACCACATCTCCGTGCCTTGCAGCCCGGGCTCCCGTCCGGGCCCCGAGCCGCCCTCTCCCGCCGGGCCGAAGCCGAAACCCGCTCCGTCATGCCAGCGCCCCAACGCGGGCATCAGCTGTTCCTTCGCCCATGCCCGCGCCTCGTCCTCACGATGACGGGTCTGGCGTCCGGCGAGCCACAGCGGATGCGCCACGTCCAATACGTTGCACGCGTTCTGCCGTCCAGCCGCGAACCAGCGCGGATCACGCGCGTGGGCCAGCACGGTGTCCACCACCCGCTCCGCGTACGGCACGGGGAGCCCGAACTGGGCGAACGAACCACGGGTCAGCCGGTAGTAGCCGTTGACCAGCTGGAGCCGGCCCGCGGCCGGTGACGGCGCCTCGCCCCACATTCCCGTCCACGGATCCACCCGCGTACCCAGCCAGCCGAAGAGTGCCTCCAAGGCGCCCGGGCCGCCGGACGACCCGCCCGACATCTCACGGTTGCGATACGCGCCGGTCGCCCAGCAGTCCACCCAGGCGCCCGCCGACCAGGCCTGAGTCCGCCAGGGCAACGCATCCAGTCGTGCCACCAGTTGACCAGCCGTCATCTCGTCCACGACATGTACCGGGTGGGCGAACCGGGAGTCCAGCAACTCGAGCGCGTAGCCCACGGACAGCACGTGGTACTCGGCAGTGCCGTCCTCGATCCACCCGTCGCGGGCCGGCGCGGCAAGCGTGCCCGGTCCGCCTCCACGAGCGAGCTCAGGTACCAGGCCGCTCACCGGATCCTGCAGCGCGCGCAGTCGCTCGGCATGCTCGGCCGCGGCCAGCTGCCCGGGAGGGGCGCCCAGCAACAGATCGGCGATCTCCACAGCGTCGCAGTGCGCGCGCACCGTCGCCGAAACGCCCGGCCGATCCCCGTAGCGGCCGGTGTCGTCGCTCCAGCAGCGAGCCAGGACATCGTGGGCCTGCGCCCGGGCCCGCTCGGCGAACTCGGCCACGGCGTCCCCCAGTTCGGCTTCCGGCGTGACAACCCCCGAAGCGCCGTGCCGACGGCGGTCGCGCAGCGGGCGGGCGGGGTTGCCGGCGGCGATCGTCCACGGCGCCAGGTCCTTGGTGACGACCGCCCCCGCCCCCACCACGCAATGATTGCCGATCGTCACCCCGTCCAGGACGACGACGTTCGAGCCGATCCACACGTCGTCCCCGACGACGACACCCTTGCTCGTCAGCGGCTGCCGGTGCACGGGCTGGTCCGGCGCGAAGCCGTGGTTGAAGCCGAGCAGGGAAGCGTGTGCGCCGATGCGCGCCCCGTCCCCGAGCGTCACGCGCCCCCGCACCGTCGCGTACGGGTTGACGGAGCAGTCACGCCCGGCCCGCACCTCGCCCGTGACATAGGCGTATCGGGCGATGTAGGAGTCGGCGCCCAGTCGCAGGACCTCGGCGAACACGGCGGCAGCGGGGGAGACATAGCAGCGCGGTCCCAGACTCGCACCGGCCGCGATCAACGTTTCCTGGTGCACGGCCTGAGCCGCTCGCTGTACGGACGAGGCCCTGTGCGCGAAGTCCCAGGGACAGTAGTCGAAATAGGAGTCCTCGGCGACGCCTTCTTGATCCACGCCTGTCAGCATAGATAGCGCTTACCGGCGCGAGCAATCCTCGTCTGCCGTCTGCCGTCTGCCGTCTGCCTCTGCCGTCTGCCGTCTGCCGTCCGCCGCCTTTCGGACCGCGTGACCCCGCACCCCGGTGATGCGACCGGCAGCGGCAACCAGTCGACCGGGCCCTGCCCGCACTGGTCGCCAAGCATCCCAGGCGATACGCCGGCGGAACCTGCGCGAGCTGTGCCAGGACATGCACGACCACCTGCGCTCCGTCGGTCTCGTCGACCTGCTGGACACCGCCTTCGCCCCCGACGCCGGCGACTACCTCATCGAATGCCTGCGACCGGCACAGCAGTTGCCGGAATCGGTCGGCCCGCCGCAGCAGAAGCCGGGGAGGAGTGGGGCTCCGGGACGCAGGAGCGGCGCACCGTGACACCGGTCCCACGCGGCCACCTCGAGGAAACGCACGTCGAGGGTAGGTAGGCAGGCCCGGTCGCGGGTACGTACCTGGGTTCTTCACGTGGGTGCGCAGGACGATCGTAGTGGCCGGGCGGTCCGGACGGTCCGGGTGTCCGGGCGCGTTCACCAGCCCGTAGGCCGTCGGAGGCGGCGTCGACACTTGAACGAAGAGAGCGTCAGGGGCGCCGGGCGGGGGAGGGGAGCACGCTGTCGACGAGGGGTGCCGAGGGCCTGTCGTCAACGTGTCAAGGGATGCGGCCGAAGGAAGTCCGGAAAGATTTCAACTTTCGAAGGCTTGCCGAGACTGAGGTCTCATCAGTTAAATCAAGACGTGAACTAAGCGTCGCAGCAGTGACCTTGGCATGCCGCCACATCTGCTGCCGACGCTCTCGTGTCCTTTCCCGACGCACCCGCAGGGACCTCCATGAGACTCAGATCCCTGGGTGTCGCGCTCGCCGCCACGGCAGCGTTGATCACCCTTCCGGCCATCCGGCCACCGGCGGCCGCGGCCGCCGACGCCAACCTGTCCCAGGGCAGAACGGCAACGGCATCCTCGAACGAGAACGCGGGCACGCCCGCGGCCTCCGCTGTCGACGGCGACACCGGCACCCGGTGGTCCTCGGCGGCCACCGACGACCAGTGGCTCCAGGTCGACCTCGGAAGCGGCGCCACGATCAGCCAAGTGGTCGTCAACTGGGAGGCGGCCTACGGCAAGGACTACAAGATCCAGTCCTCGTCCGACGGCAGCACCTGGACCGACCTGCGCACGGTCGCCGACGGAGATGGCGGCACCGACACGCTCGCCGTGTCCGGCCAGGGCCGTTACGTACGGCTTCAAGGCGTCCACCGGGCGACCCAATGGGGTTACTCCGTCTGGGAGTTCCAGGTGTTCGGCACCACCGGCGGAACGTCCCAGCCCGGTAGCTGCTCGACCGCCAACTCGGCGCAGGGCAAGACCGCTTCGGCGTCCTCGACGGAGAACGCCGGCACCCCCGCGTCCGCCGCGTTCGACGGCAACGACTCCACCCGCTGGTCCAGCCAGGCCTCGGACCCGCAGTGGCTGCGCGTCGACCTGGGCTCGTCCCAGGACATCTGCGGGATCGACCTGAACTGGGAAGCCGCGTACGGCAGGGACCTCCAGATACAGGCGTCCGCCGACGGTCAGAACTGGAGCACGCTCAAGACCGTCACCGGTGCGACCGGCGGCCGTGCCTCCTACGACGTGAGCGGCACGGGCCGTTACGTCCGTGTCCTCGGGACGGCTCGCGGGACGGCGTACGGCTACTCGCTCTGGGAGGTCGCCGTCCACACCGCGTCCGGCGGCACCGGGGGCCCCGTTCAGGGGGGCGGCGACCTCGGCCCGAACGTGATCGTCGTCGACCCCTCCACGCCCAACCTCCAGCAGAAGTTCGACCAGGTCTTCGCCCAGCAGGAGACCGCGCAGTTCGGCTCCGGGCGCTACCAGTTCCTGCTCAAGCCGGGGACCTACAACGGCATCAACGCCCAACTCGGGTTCTACACCTCCATCTCCGGCCTCGGACTGAACCCCGACGACACCCAGATCAACGGCGACATCACCGTGGACGCGGGCTGGTTCAACGGCAACGCCACGCAGAACTTCTGGCGTTCGGCGGAGAACCTGGCGATCACGCCGGTCAACGGCACCGACCGCTGGGCCGTCGCCCAGGCCGCTCCGTTCCGCCGCATCCACGTCAAGGGCGGCCTCAACCTCGCCCCCAACGGCTACGGATGGGCCTCCGGCGGCTACATCGCCGACTCGAAGATCGACGGCACGGTCGGCCCGTACTCCCAGCAGCAGTGGTACACCCGTGACAGTTCCGTGGGCGGCTGGACCAACGGCGTGTGGAACATGACGTTCACCGGCGTCCAGGGCGCCCCGGCGACCAACTTCGACACCGGGCCCTACACCACGCTGGACACCACCCCGGTCTCCCGCGAGAAGCCGTTCCTCTACCTCGACGGCAACGACTACAAGGTCTTCGTCCCCGCCAAGCGCACCAACGCGCGCGGTGTGTCCTGGCCCGCCAACGCCGGGACCTCGCTCCCGCTGAGCCAGTTCTACGTCGTCAAGCCGGGCGCGACCGCCGCCACCATCAACACCGCCCTGGCTCAGGGCCTGAACCTGCTGTTCACGCCCGGCGTCTACCACCTCGACCAGACGATCAACGTCACCCGCGCCGACACCGTGGTGCTCGGGCTGGGGCTGGCGACCATCGTGCCCGACGGGGGCGTCGACGCGATGCACGTCGCGGATGTCGACGGCGTCCGGCTGGCCGGATTCCTCATCGACGCCGGCGCGACCCGGTCCGGCACCCTTCTGCAGATCGGTCCCGCCACAGCGGCGGCCGACCACTCCGCCAACCCGACCACCATGCAGGACGTCTTCGTACGCGTCGGCGGGGCGGGCCCCGGCCTGGCGACGGACTCCGTCGTGGTCAACAGCGACGACGTCGTCATCGACCACACCTGGCTCTGGCGCGCCGACCATGGCGAAGGCGTCGGCTGGGAGACCAACCGGGCCGACTACGGACTGCGGGTCAACGGCGACGACGTCCTGGCGACCGGCCTGTTCGTGGAGCACTTCAACAAGTACGACGTCGTATGGAGCGGTGAGAGGGGGCGCACGATCTTCTTCCAGAACGAGAAGGCGTACGACGCGCCCAATGCCGCCGCCATCACGCACGACGGCATCGTCGGATGGGCGGCCTACAAGGTCGCCGACACGGTGGCCGTGCACGAGGCGTGGGGTCTGGGCAGCTACTGCAACTACACCTCCGATCCCTCGATCGTGCAGCACCACGGCTTCCAGGTCCCGGTCAAGGCGGGCGTCAAGATGCACAACCTGCAGGTGATCTCGCTGGGAGGCAAGGGCCAGTACGCCCATGTCATCAACGACACCGGCGCGCCGACCTCGGGGACGGACACGGTGCCGTCGAAGGTGACCTCGTTCCCGTGACCCAGGTTCCGTGACCCAGGTTCCGTGACCCAGGTTTCTGTGGTCCGCGTTCTCCTGGTCCACGGGAGTACCGGCACATCGCGCACATGAACCCGCTGCCGGGGCCGCGAGTCGGCGTCTCCGGCGGCAGGCCGACGGTGTGCCGAGGAGCGCGAAGGGCGGCCGTCCCTCAGGGGGCGGCCGCCGACGTGCCGGCTGCGGCGGCCCCGATCCCCGCGGCCCGGTGCGAGCCGTGCGGTGTGCCGCGGTCATGACAGTGCCGACCCGGGGCACCCGGAGGAGCATGAAGGCGAAGCCGGCAAAGCGCGTGCTGCTTGCGACCGTTGTGCTGACGGTCCTTCCCCTCGCCGTGTCCTGCGGTGATCAGAAACCCGAGGGGGCCGGTGGGTCGACCGCGGCGGGACCGCCCGCCCTGGCGCGATCCGGGGCCCACCTCGTCATCACCACCGAGAACGGGCTGCTGCTGCGCCCCACCGACGGCCGCCGGGTCACCGTCGACGACCGCGCCGACGGCGACTGGTCCTACGACGACGACACCTGGACCCTGGACCTGTCCTGCGCGGACCGGGACCGGGACGGGGAGCGGGAGCGGCGTGAGCAAGCGTGTCCCCGGATGCCCTACGTGAAGGTCCCGGACGGCGTCAGCGTCACGGTCAGTGCCCGCAACGCGGGCGTGGACGTGGCGGGACTCGCCGCGGCGCTGGACGTCACGACCGTCAACGGCGATGTGACGGTGACCCGTTCCGGGAAGGACGACGCACCGGTTCGGCTGGTCACCCGCAACGGCTCCGTGCGCGCGACGGCACTCGACGCGGGCCGGCTGCACGCGGCGACGACCAACGGCGACGTGATCCTCGCGTGTGCCACCGCGCCGTCGGACGTCACGGCCAGGACCACCAACGGCTCGGTCGGCGTCACCGTTGCGCCCGACGCCCCCGCGTATCGCGTCGCGGCCGGTACGGAGAACGGCCGGGCCACGGTGGACGTGCCCACCAGCGACGACCGCGAGGGCCCGGCGATGACGCTGACGACGGTCAACGGTGACGTCGACGTCCGCCGCGACTGACCCGCCTCCGCCCACACCGCCGGACGACCGCTGCCGTCTGACTGACGGTCGAGGTCCCGGCCGGCAGCACGGCGGAGACCCATGTTCCGGCCGGTGACGGCCACGCCACCTCGGAACCGGCGCAAGCCGGCGGTGGGACGGGCCCACCGCCGGTGATCGCGCCGGGGACGGCGGCGGCGTCGGACACCTGGTCCGGTGACTCTGCCGCGGTGGGCGTCGAGGACTGGTGCCTACAGCGTCGAGCTGAAGCTCCGGCGTTCCCGAATCGACCGCGTACACCGCCTCCTTGGCCGTGAAGCGCACCGGGCGCGCGCCCTTCGGGGGTGACGGAGACTCCGTGTATCGCCGGCGTATCGAAAATCGCATACGCCACCGCAACGGCCCTGCGGCTCCCATGGAGACGTGAACACCAACGCGTCCCTGTCAGCACCCCTCCGCCGCACGCGCGGGCTCGTGCTCGCCGTCCTCGCGGTCCTCGGCCTGGCGAGCGCCGTGTTCGTCGTGCGGCGGCCGCTCATGATGTCCGCTCCGATGTGTGTCGCCGGACGGTGGCACGGCTGCTTCGACACGTTCAACGGTGTGGTGCTCATGACGCTGGTCACGCTGCCGTTGGCCGCGCTCGTGGTGTGGGCTCTGGCACGTGCCCGGCGTGCCGCCGGCGTCGCATCGGCCTGGCGGATGTCGCTGGCCGAGGTGGGCATGGTCCACGGGACGGTGCCGTTCCTGTGGCTGACCATGATGCCGGGCGCCGGGGCCGGCGTCGTCCCCGCCCGGGTGAGCCTGATACCGCTGCGGGACCTGGTCACGATGGGGCCCCTCGGGATCGTCGGCAACCTGCTGGTTTTCGCGTCGCTGGGATTCTTCGCCCCGATGCGGTTCACGGCGTCGGCGTCCCTGCCGCGCATACTGGCCCTCGGGGCGGGGTGCTCGGTCCTGGTCGAAACCGCACAGTACGTCCTGCGCCTCGACCGCGTGTCCTCCGTGGACGACGTACTGGTCAACGCCGCCGGCGCGGTGCTGGCCGCGCTCGCCTCGCGCCGCTGGTGGCGTACCCCGGCACAAGCGTCGCCGGACCGGTCCCGCCCCGCCCCGGCACCGGCAGGCTGAGCCGGGTGCCCGGTGTGCCCACGCCTTTGGATACGTCGGCGATACGTGGTGCTGCATAGGCTTCGGACATGCGCGTACTGATCGTGGAGGACGAGCCCTACCTGGCCGAAGCCGTCCGTGACGGTCTGCGGCTGGAGGCGATCGCCGCCGACATCGCCGGAGACGGCGACTCCGCCCTGGAACTGCTGAGCGTCAACTCCTACGACCTCGCGGTCCTGGACCGTGACATCCCCGGTCCCTCGGGCGACGAGGTCGCCCGGTGCATCGTCGCCTCCGGCAGCGGCATCCCGATCCTCATGCTCACCGCCGCCGACCGGATCGACGACAAGGCCTCGGGGTTCGGGCTCGGCGCGGACGACTACCTCACCAAACCGTTCGAGTTGCGGGAGCTCGTCCTGCGGCTCAGGGCGCTCGACCGCAGACGTGCCTACGCCCGGCCCCCGGTCCGCGAGATCGCGGGCCTGCGGCTCGACCCCTTCCGCCGGGAGGTCTTCCGCGACGGACGTCACGTCGCGCTCACCCGCAAACAGTTCGCCGTACTGGAGGTCCTCGTCGCCGCCGAGGGCGGGGTCGTCAGCGCCGAAGAGCTGCTGGAACGGGCCTGGGACGAGAACGCCGACCCGCTGACCAACGCCGTGCGCATCACCGTCTCCGCACTGCGCAAACGGCTCGGCGAGCCCTGGATCATCGCCACGGTGCCCGGCGTCGGCTACCGGATCGACACCGGTACGGACACCACCCACCCCGGCGGCACTCATGGATAGGCCGGCGCGCAGCGCCCGGCTGAAACTCACCCTCAGCTACGCCGGATTCCTCGTCGTCGCGGGCACTCTCCTGCTGGCCGTCATCTGGGTCTTCGTGCTGCGCTGGCTACCGACCAGCGACCCCAGATCGCTCCAGGAGACGTTCGGCGCCGTGATCATCGTCGGGCCCAACCGCGCCGACCTCCTGCGCGGGTTCGCCCCCGCCGCGGCCACGGCGCTGGCCTTCCTCCTCACGTTCGGCCTCCTGGGGGGATGGCTCCTCGCCGGCCGGATGCTCGCACCCCTCACACGGATCACGGATGCGGCACGCATGGCCGGGAACGGGTCGCTGTCCCACCGGATCCGCATGAAGGACCGCCAGGACGAGTTCCGTGAACTCTCCGACGCCTTCGACTCGATGCTCGAACAGCTCGAGTCCCACGTCGCCGAGCAGCAGAGGTTCGCCGCGAACGCCTCCCACGAACTGCGCACCCCGCTGGCGATCTCGCGCACGCTCCTCGACGTCGCCCGCGAGGACCCCACGCGCAACCCGGGCGAACTCGTCGAACGCCTGCACGCAGTCAACACGCGGGCGATCGACCTCACCGAGGCCCTCCTGCTGCTCAGCCGCGGCGACCGCGCAAACCTCACCCGCGAGAGCGTCGACCTCTCCCTCGTCGCCGAGGAGGCCGCCGAAACGCTGCTTCCCCTCGCCGAACGGCGCCGGATCACGCTCGATGTCACCGGCGGGGCGGCCCGGACCAGCGGCTCCGCGGAACTCCTGCTGCGGATGGCGACGAATCTCGTCCAGAACGCCATCGTCCACAACCTCGCCGCCGGTGGCACCGTGACGGTCCACACCGAGGCGCACGGCGGCACGAGCGTGCTGCGGGTCGAGAACTCGGGCCGTCGGCTCCCCCCGGAACTGCTACCGACGCTCACCGAGCCCTTCCGGCGCGGAACGGAACGGGTACGCACCGACGAACACGCCGGTGTGGGCCTCGGCCTGGCCATCGTGCACAGCATCGTCCGCGCCCACGACGGGACGCTCGACCTGGCCCCCCGCCCCGCCGGCGGTCTCCTCGTCACGGTCCGGCTTCCCGGCACGCCGTAGGCCGGCGCCCTCGGGGTGCCCGCCCGGACGCAGGACCCGCACGGCACCCGGTGAAAGGGGTCGGGCCGGACTGGCACGCCCTCGGCGGACGAGCGACGAGGCCGACTGCGGGCGGGCCGTAATACGCACAGCCCGGAACCGGCCGACAGCCTCCAGAAGTGACGTGTACGCAGGCACTCCTGCGCGGTCCGCGCCACGTTCGCGCCCACCGGCACTGCCCGGTCACCGCAGCGCGTTCGGCGTGCCTGCCGTCCGCAACGGAGCCTGCTAGGGAGTGAAGACCTCGTCGAGGCGGTCGATGGCTCCGTCGGCACCGAGGTGGTAGGTGAAGACCAGCCCCGAGTTCGGGTGCGCCTCGAGCCAGTCGAGAAACTCCTGGACGCCGATGGGCTGGTTCTCGGTGCTTTCCACGATGGGGTTGGTCACGGTGACGTCCGCGGCCTGGTCCATCGGGAGGTAGGTCTCCTTGCCGACGGTCTCGAACGGTGCACCATCCGAGTCGGGCGAGCCGCACCCCCAGTTGCCGTACTTGACGATCAAGCTCAGAGAGCCCCCTTCCGGCGTGTAGCGGTAGACCGCGACCTCGTCGGGGGAGATGGGCATCTTGTGGTCACAGTCGTCACCGTCACCCTCGCCACCAGCGCTCACCGAGCCAGTCGCGGCGGGAGCCGGGGACTTGGAGGCAACCGGAACGACGCTGGGGGACTTGACGCCGCTGCCCGCGCCCGGGGAAGCCTTCGCGCCGGGCTTCGTGCCCGTCGTGCCGGCGTCCGCCTCCGTGGTGTCGCCGGTGCCGCTCACCATCGTCGCGCTCGGCTTCGAGCCACCACCCGCGTCCGCCGTGTCACCGTCGCCGGAGCAGCCTGTGAGGCCCAGCGCACCCGCGGCGCATACGCTCAGCACGACCGCTCGCATGGCGCCCGGTCTGCGACGGCTCTTCCTCGGCGTCAGGTTCATGATTCGTCCCCCATCGTGCTTGTTCGAGATCTTCACGAGCCTCGTCGACTCGAGAGAAGGGGACGAATTCCAGCCGCAGAAGGTTGCATCCTGGCCAGGGCTTGTCTGCCGCCCCGCGCCTCGGTGCGGCGCCGGGGCTTCCGGGCGAGGCCTACGAGCGCGACGGGCGGCTCACCGAACGGCACATCCGCGCTGCCACCCTGGGCGTGCTCGCGCCCAACCCGGTGAACCCCTGGACCGGCGTCTCTGCTGACGAAGGCACCGGGGCCCGTCCGCCCGGCACCCCTGGGCTTCTTGGGGCACTGCGTGGGCGCGGGCCCCGGCGTGGCGTCCAGGGCTATGAATCCGTGGCCGGCGCCGCGTCCGCAACCGCGGACGGCTCGAATCGCATGGGCGTGATCTGCTTGACGTCGTAGCGGCTGCGCATGCGCTCGACCGCGTCGGCGTCCACGGGCCGGCCGGTCGACCAGAGTTCCGCGATCTCCTCGAAGTAGTGCTCGTGCTCGGGCGAGGGGAAGCACTGGAACAGCATGCGGACGGGTTTGTCCGTGGCGTTCCTGAAGGCGTGCGGGGTGTTGGGCGGTACGAACATGCTGCTGCCCTCACCCGCACGGATCACGCGGTCGCCGTCGGCGGACTCCCAGCCCAGCCAGTCGTCTTCCGTACGTTCCGTCGGCTCGAACGCCAGGAGCTCCAGCTCCCCCTCCAGGATGAAGAAGAACTCCTGGGAGTTCTCGTGGAAGTGCGCACCGGTGTCGAATCCGGGAGGAACGACCACCTCGAAGATCGAGACGGAGGAGCCTTGTGCTCCCGTTGCCTTGAAGGTCACCTCCTGCGCTTTGGTGACCAGTTTTCGCCCCTCGCCCGGCAGAACGATGAGGTCGCTCATGTGACCATCTCCTTGTGTAAGGGGTGAGCGATCGCTTTGGCGGTTACGACGGTAAGGTTCCGGTCTCGAGAACCGCTGGACCGTTCCTCTGTCTCGCCGTGCCGGACGGGCTCCGAAGTGGTGATCGCCGATCGGTGACCGCGAGTTCCTCCAGCAGGCCAACCCCTCGGCTCTGGACGGCGTTGCCGAGCGGCTCCTCATCCATGGGCGGCGCTCCGCACTCCGTCTCCGCTCATTCGCCGCAGTCGACGCACCGGCCGTAGATGAGCAGTGACCCGAGACGCCGGGCCGCAGCCCCGTCAACTCCTCGATCCTGCCCAGGGCTTCGGTCAGATGCATGCTCGCCAGGGCCGCGGGCCGCACCCGTCGCGACCCGTCCCAGTCCTAGGTCCAATGCCTGATCGGCAACAGGTTGCTCTTACTGCTAACGTGCAGCTGCAACCCATTCGCAATAACGTCGGAGGACGTTGTACATGGCGGTTTACACGCTCCCGGAGCTTCCGTACGACTACGCGGCGCTCGAACCGGTCATCAACCCGCAGATCGTCGAGCTGCACCACGACAAGCACCACGCGGCGTACGTCAAGGGCGCGAACGACACCCTGGAGCAGTTGGCCGAGGCCCGCGACAAGGAGCAGTGGGGCTCGATCAACGGCCTGGAGAAGAACCTGGCCTTCCACCTCTCCGGGCACATCCTGCACTCCATCTACTGGCACAACATGACCGGCGACGGCGGCGGCGAGCCCCTCGCGGCGGACGGCGTCGGCGACCTGGCCGACGCGATCGCCGAATCCTTCGGCTCGTTCGCCGGCTTCAAGGCCCAGCTGACCAAGGCGGCCGCGACGACGCAGGGCTCGGGCTGGGGCGTCCTCGCCTACGAGCCGCTCAGCGGCCGTCTGATCGTCGAGCAGGTCTACGACCACCAGGGCAACGTCGGCCAGGGGTCCGTGCCGATCCTCGTCTTTGACGCCTGGGAGCACGCCTTCTACCTTCAGTACAAGAACCAGAAGGTCGACTTCATCGACGCGATGTGGGCCGTCGTCAACTGGCAGGACGTGGCCCGGCGTCATGCCGCAGCCAAGGAGCGCGGCGACAGCCTGCTGCTCGCGCCGTGAGCGCAGCGGGCGCCGTGACGCCGTCATCGCGTCCGCGTTCGCACAGACGTCCTGCTCGTGATCGTCTTCTCAACCTTCACTTGCAGGCGGCACAACAGAGGGCTCCCGCGAGGACATGACTTGCGGGAGCCCTTCTGCCGATGCGGCCCTTCTCGCCCAGCGTGTGTCCCCGTCGACCGTGCGGTCGCGCCGGCGCCGCAGGAGTACACGGTCGTGGCCCACCGCGAGCAGCCGGCGCCGATGGTCCGGCGGTAGTCCGGGGACGGCCTCGCGGCGGCCGGTGGCGCGAAGGGGCTCGGCGATCAGGTCGGTGGGCCGCAACTGCTGCGTCCCGGAGGGATGCGCGGGCCCATCCACTACTGACGGGCCGCGCTCATCTCCTCGCTCCATGCGAGGAGGGGGTGGAAGGGAACGGAGGAGCCGGGATCGTCGAGGCCGGATGTCGGGGGATGCCGGCGCCCTGCCCGCTGGGGCGGGCGGCGGGGGGAAGGCGCCGTGAGGGCGCCGGCATCCCGGTCGGGTCAGCTCGTCACGCGGAAGGTGGCGTCACCGCGTGCCGTTGCTGTGGTGATCGGGTCGAGCCGCAGTTGGTAGGCGTAGTGCCGGATGTAGCGGTCGGGGTAGTTGTAGGACTGGAACGACGACCATGTGGAGTCGGCGAGTCCGGCGACCTGACGGAAGGTGGCGTCCTGGGCGAACCCGGTGGTGCCGTCGTTGTAGGCCAGCTGGAAATCGAACGCGGAATGCCGCAGGAAGTATCCGGGGAAGTTCACCGACTCGAAGGAGACGGTGCCGGAACCGGCCAGGCCGGTCCTCATCCGGAACTGGGAGTCGTCGACGGGGCTGACGTTCGGGTCGATGCGCACGTCGAAGTTGGTGTGCCGCACGTACCGGTCCTGGAAGTTGAACGACTGGAGCCGGTTGATCGCGGTGTTGGGCCAGCGTGCGAGCACGCGGCTCTCCTCGGCGGCCGTGAGGTTCAGGATCCAGCCGTGGCGCTTCTTGGTGCCGCCCATGTTGTAGCTTCCCGACGCCTGCTTCTGGTATGCGGCCGGGTCGGAGGGGTCGGTCGTCAGGACCGGCATGTAGCCGCCGCCCGTGGCGTACTGGTCGAGGTAGAGGGCCCACTTGTTGCTGCCGTTGAACTTCATCCACATCGGGCCTTCGACCTGTGAGCCGGTGAGGCCGATGCCGGAGAGGTTGCCGAGGTCGGTCCACGTCCCGAGGATGGAGTTGCTGCCTTCGAGGGTGATCTGGCCGTCGCCGGAGGCCCGCACGTAGCGGTAGTCGCCGACGCCGGACGGCGTCTCGATGATCTGGGTGTCGATGATGCCCTGGGTGCCGGGGCGGTCGATGTAGAGCTGGGGGGTGGTGATGGTGCGGAAGTCGGTGGTGCGGGCGTAGTAGATGCGGTGCTTCAGCACGCCGTTCAGCGTGGCGTTCGTCGCCCAGTACAGGACGTAGTCGTTGGTCTCCGGGTTCCAGATCGCCTCCGGCGCCCAGGCGTTGCGGCCGTCGGGGATCGCGCCGGCGACGTTGAGCAGCCGTGGCTGGGACCAGGTGGCCAGGTCCCTGGACTCCCACACCACGAGGTTGCGGCTGGCGTCGGTCTGGGAGGAGCCCCACGTCTGCCCGCAGCCGATGCACAGGTCGGTCGCGATGATCCAGTACTTGCTGCCGTCGGGGGATCTCACCAGTGCGGGGTCGCGCACCCCCTTCGTGCCGACCGTGGAGCGCAGGACCATGCCGCCGCCGTTGAGGTCGTTCCAGTGCACGCCGTCCGTGCTGTGCGACAGGTACATCTGCTGATTGGTCGACCCCTCCCCGGTGAAGTGCACCATCAGGTAGCCCGGATCAGCGGCGGCGGCCCGCTGCGGTGCGGTGAGGGTTTGGCAGGTGAGGAGAAGGCCGACGGCGACCAAGAGCGTCACCAGCCGTGAGAACAGCGCGGACATGTGCATTTCCTGTCTTTCTTCGAGTGCCTCGATCACATGGGAGTGGGTTCAGCGGACCGTCCGGCAGACGGTCGGTGCTGTTCGAGGGACGTCTGGGTCTGCCCGGAGGATCAGTGGTGACGGAGGCCAGGCACGTGTGCGGCTTTCACATGCGTGACCATGGGAAGGCGGTGGCGACTGTCGCGCCCTCGGTGACGGCGGCGAGAGCCGTCCCCGTAGCGCACAGCCGTCGGAGGAGCGAGGAACTGCTCCGTAGTCGGATATCCGCAATGCCCAGGACAGGGACATCCTTGTTCGCGTCGGGGAGCGTCAGCGCGGTGTTCTTTCCCGACGCGTCGTCGTGCCGGGCTGTGCGCTCGGACACCGTCGCGCTTCCGTCATGACCCGGGATGTCGAGGGTGGTCGTGCCGTTCGTCCGATTGAGGTGGTGACGGACGAACAGACCGTTCAAGGCAGTCGCTTGCATAGGTCGGATACGCGAGCGAGGCGAGAGCAACGGCTCATTTTGTTCGATATTTAGAATGCCGTTTGGAAATTCGGCCAGACGCTATAGGGCAGGTAAGAGGGTGTCAAGGCGGCTGCGGAAAGAGGGTCGGCCGCTGTGGCGGGGAGATCGGCAGAAAACTGTTATCGCCTTCCGTTCCGCAAGGGGCCGCCGCGCCTTCGCTGGTGACCTGCGGCGCCAACCGCCTTTTGCGGGAACGCTGTTGCCGTCGGTGTCGGGTGGTCCGGTCCGGTGAGCCCGAGTTCCCCGCTTTCATGGCCCCGGGCATGGGCGAGGGTCCACGCCCCGGCGCAGGGTGAGGATCTTGGGTTGTCCCGGCCGTCCTCCCGTTCATTCCGCCACCCGGAAACCACGAGAAATGACAGAACCATTGACCTGTCGGTGTCCCGCCTCTACTTTCTGACCGACCCTACGAACCTCGTTCGACATACCGGACGGACCCGGTGTTCTCGCGATGTCAGTTTCCCCTCCCCTTCTCCAGGAGAGCCGCATGTCGCACCCCCCTGCTCGCAGACGGGCCGGACGCGTCACCGCCCAGGTCCTCGCCGTCGGACTCGGTGTCATGGGTCTGGCGGCCCTGGAGCGACAGGAACCCTCGGCGCCCCTGTCCGCCGAACCGGCCGCCGTGAGCATCAGCCAGACAGGCGTCACACCGCCGCCGATGGGCTGGGCGTCCTGGAACAGCTTCGCCAGCAGCATCGACCACGACGTGATCAAACAGCAGGCGGACGCCCTGGTCTCCTCCGGCATGGCGGACGCCGGCTACAAGTACGTCAATCTCGACGACGGCTGGTGGCAGGGCGACCGGGACGCGAACGGCAACATCGTCGTCGACGAGAACCTGTTCCCCGGCGGCATGAAAGCCATGGCCGACTACATCCACAGCAAGGGTCTCAAGGCCGGCATCTACACCGACGCCGGCAAGCAGGGCTGCGGCTACTACTACCCCACCACCCGCCCGGCCGCCCCCGGCACCGGTATGGAGGGCCACTACCAGCAGGACCTGCAGACCTTCCAGAGCTGGGGCTTCGACTACGTCAAGATCGACTGGTGCGGCGGCCGCGTGGAGGGCCTCGACCAGGAGACCCAGTACAAGCAGATCGCCGCCGCGAACGAGGCCGCCTCGGCCGTGACCGGCCGCAAACTCGTGCTGTCCTTCTGCGAGTGGGGCACCGGACTGCCGTGGAACTGGGCGACCGGTTACGGCGATCTGTGGCGCACCAGCGGCGACGTCATCCTGTGGGGCCAGAAGCCGACCACCGCGATGATGCTCACCAACTTCGACCAGGGCCTGCAACCGGCCGCCCAGCACACCGGCTCCTACAACGACCCCGACATGCTGATGACCGGGATGAGCGGGTTGAGCGCCGCCCAGAACCGGCTGCACATGGGCCTGTGGGCGATCTCCGGCGCTCCGCTGCTGGCGGGCAACAACCTGGCCTCGATGAGCACGGAGACCCGTGACATCCTCACCAACCGCGACATGATCGCCATCGACCAGGACCCGCGCGGGCTGCAGGGTGTCAAGGTCGCCGAGGACACGCGAAACCTGCAGGTGTACGGCAAGGTCCTCTCCGGCACCGGCAAGCGCGCCGTTCTGCTGCTCAACCGCACCGGCTCGGCGGCGTCGATGACCGTGCGCTGGGCCGACCTCGGCCTCACCTCCGCCACCGCGTCCGTACGCAACGTCTGGACGGGCACCGATGTCGGCTCCGTCGGCACCGGCTACACCACGACCGTGCCCGCGAACGACGCCGTCCTGCTGACCGTCTCCGGCACCGAGGCCTCCGGCACCACCGTGGAGGACACCACCGCCGCCGCCACGCCGACCTTCGGCAACGTCACCGCCTCCACAGCCGGCACGAAGCTGGTGGACATCACCTACGCCAACGGCGGCACCACCACCCGCAAGGCCACCATCCAGGTGAACGGCCAGTACACGTACGTCGTGGCCTTCCCGCCGACCGGCTCGGCCACCACCTACCGCACCGTGTCCGCGCTCGCACACCTGGCCAAGGGCGCCAACACCGTGAGGTTCGCCGCGGTCAGCGGTGGCACGGCACCCGACATCGACGCCGTACGCATCCAGGGCATCCCCGGCACCGACGGCGCCGCCCTCGTCGGCTCCGCCTCCGGCCGCTGCGTGGACCTCGACAAGAACACCAATGTCAACGGCGCCCAGGCACAGCTCTGGGACTGCTCCGGCGGACGCAACGAGACCTTCACCCAGACCTCGCGCGGCGAACTCGTCGTCTACGCCGACAAGTGCCTCGACGCCGAGAAGAGCGGCACCACCAACGGAACCAAGGTCATCATCTGGGACTGCACGGGCGGCACCAACCAGAAGTGGACCGTCCACTCCGACGGCGCCGTCACCAACAACCTCTCGGGCCTCTGCCTGGACGCCGCCAACGCGGCAACGGCCAACGGCACCAAGCTGATCCTCTGGACGTGCGGCGGTCAGGACAACCAGAAGTGGACCCTGAAATGACATCCGCACAGCGGATGGTGCGGAACCGGTGAGACGCGACAGCGCCTCACCGGTTCCGCCTTCGCGATCACTTCCGGGGCGGTCGCCACACACCTCACCTCGCCGTACGGCTGGCCGCGTCCGGGCGCTTCCGTCGTACAGCCGGGCCGTCGGGCCTCACGCGCAGTGGCGGTGATGGATCGGCTTGTCCGAACCGGTCAGTGGCAGGCCCGTCCCGCCGCGGCGGGCGGCGACGATCTCCGCCGTGATCGACAGGGCGGTCTCCTCCGGCGTACGGCCTCCGAGATCCAGGCCGATCGGCGACCTGAGCCTTGCCAACTCGTGTTCCTGAAGACCGATGTCACGCAGCCGCCGGTCCCGGTCGGTGTGGGTGCGGTGTGAACCCATCGCGCCGACGAACGACACCGGCAGCCGCAGCGCGACCTCCAGCAGCGGGACGTCGAACTTCGCGTCGTGGGTGAGTACGCACACCACGGTGCGCCCGTCCGTCCGGGTGTCCCGCAGATAGCGGTGCGGCCAGTCCACGACGACCTCGTCGGCCTCGGGAAAGCGCTCCGCCGTCGTGAAGACGGGCCGGGCGTCGCACACGGTGACGTGATAGCCGAGGAACTTGCCGGCCCGGACCAGGGCCGCCGCGAAGTCGACGGCGCCGAACACGATCATCCGGGGCGGCGGCACGCTCGTCTCGACGAGGAGGGTGAGACCGCCGGGGCAGCGGGATCCGTCCTGCGACAGCTCGACCGTGGCGGTACGGCCCGTGTCGAGCGCGGCCAGGGCCTCCGCCGCGGCGGTGCGGTCGAGTTCCTCGTGCCCGCCGAGTCCGCCCTCGCGGGAACCGTCGGCGTGCACGAGCACGGCGGCGCCGAGAAGCGCCCCGGGGCCGCGGACCACCCTGACGAGGGCGACGGGTTCGCCATGTGCCGAGGTGTCCAGGGCGGAGCGCAGCAGCGCCCCGACCGGACCGTCCGCCGTGACCGGGGTGACCAGGACGTCGAGGACGCCGCCGCACGTGAGTCCCACGGCGAAGGCGTCCTCGTCGCTGTAGCCGAAGCGTTCCAGCATGCTGTCGCCGGTCTCCAGTGCCTGCGCGCACAGGTCGTAGACGGACGCCTCCACACACCCGCCGGACACCGACCCGATCACGGTTCCCTCGCCGTCGACGGCGAGGGCGGCGCCCGGACCGCGGGGCGCGCTGCCGCCGACGGACACGACGGTCGCGACGGCGGCCTTCCGGCCCTCGGCCAGCCAGTCGCCCAGCTGCGGCGCGAGATCAAGCATCGCGGCCGCCCGCCAGGACACGGTCGGGCCGGATGGGCAGGCTGCGGTGGCGTACGCCGGTCGCGTGCCACACGGCGTTGGCGACGGCCGCGGCGGCGCCGACGATGCCGATCTCGCCGATGCCCTTGATGCCGACCGGGTCCTCGGGGTCGTCGTCCCGCACCCAGTGCGCCTCGACGCGCGGGACGTCGGCGTGCGTCGCCACGTGGTAGCCCGCGAGATCCGCACCGACGGGCCCACCGGAGGCCGCGTCGCGCGCGGCTTCCTCGTGCAGGGCCATGGAGATGCCCCAGATCATGCCGCCGGTGAACTGGCCGCGCGCCGTGAGGGGATTGACGATGCGCCCCGCCGCGAACACGCCGAGCATGTGCCGTACCCGCACCTCGCCCGTGGCGGTGTCGACGGCGACCTCGGCGAACTGGGCGCCGAAGGAGTGCCGTTCCTTCTGCGCGAGGGCGGCGATCGCCGCGGTGGTGTCGGAGCGCACGGTGATGCCCTCGGCCGGGATCGCCGCGCCCGGCACCAGCCGGTCGCGCAGTTCGCCCGCGGCGGCCATCACGGCCCAGGACCAGGACCGGGTGCCCATGGAACCGCCCGCGATCATCGCGGGCCCGAACGCGCTGTCGCCCAGGCGCACTTGTACGCGCTCCGGCGGGACGTCCAGGGCGTCCGCGGCGACCAGGGTGAGAGCGGTCCGCGCGCCGGTGCCGATGTCCGCCGCCGCGATCCGTACGGTGAAGCGGCCGTCCGCCTCGGCGGTGATCGAGGCCGTGGACGGGGCGGCGCCTGCGCCGAAGGAGGCCGCCGCGGTGCCGGTCCCGAGCAGCCATCGCCCCTCGCGCCGCACCCCGGGCCGCGGATCGCGCCGGGCCCAGCCGAAGCGGCGGGCGCCTTCCTCGAAGCAGGCGCGCAGGTTGTGGCCGGCGAAGGGGAGGCCGGAGACCGGGCCCCGGTCGGGTTCGTTGCGCAGCCGGAGTTCGATCGGGTCGATGCCGCACCCGTGGGCGAGTTCGTCGAGGGCGGCCTCCAGCGCGAAGGACCCCGGGGCCTCGCCCGGAGCGCGCATCCAGGTCGGGCTCGGCACGTCGAGAGGTACGACCCGGTTCTCCGTGCGGTGGGCGTCGGCGTCGTACATCACCCTGGCCACGCCGGCGCTCGGCTCGACGAACTCGTACACGGTGGAGGTGCGGCTGAGCGAGAGGTGGTCCAGGGCGCGCAGCCGCCCGTCGGTGCCCGCCCCGAGCCTGACCCGCTGGATCGTGGGGCTGCGGTGGCCGGCCAGCGTGAACATCTGACGCCGGGTCAGAACGACCCGCACCGGGCGCCCGATCATCCTGGACGCCATCACGGCGGCGACCTGGTGGGCGCGAACGCCCTTGCTGCCGAAACCACCGCCGACGTGCTCCGAGCGCACCCGCACCGACGCGGGATCGAGCGCGAAGAGGCTCGCGAGTTCCGCGACGACCCAGGTCGCGCCCTGGTTGGAGTCCACCACCTCGAGCCGGTCCCCCTCCCACCGGGCGGTGGCCGCATGGGGCTCCATGGGGTGATGGTGTTCTTCCGGAGTGGTGTACGTGGCGTCCACGACGACGGCGGACGCGGCGAGTTCGGCCTCCAGGTCACCCTTCTGCGTCACGGCGGGCATATGGCCGTCGGACGGATGGGCTTCGGGGTGGTCGCCCGTGAACCCGACGTCGTGCGGCACCTGTTCGTAGTGCACGACGAGAGCCTCGGCGGCTTCGCGAGCCTGCTCGGACGTCTCGGCCACCACCAGCGCCACGGGCCAGCCCAGATGGGGCACTCGGTCGTTCTGGAAGACCGCGCAGGTCGGGTCCGGGCCGGTGCCCAGCAGGCCGATGTAGTCGGTCTTCAGCGGCGGGGCGTTGCGGTGGTCCAGCACGGCGACGACGCCCGGCATCGCGAGGACGGCGTCCGACTCGACGGACGCGATCCGGCCACGCGCCACGGTGGACAACACCAGCCAGCCGTGGGCGAGTTCGGTGAAGGGGACCTCGCCCGCGTACCGGGCCGCGCCGGTGACCTTGTCCCGCCCCTCCACGCGGACGTGACCGGTGCCGACGGCGCGGACGGGGGCGAGGGGCGCCTCGGTCGTCGTCATCGGGCCGCCTCCTCGGCGAGTTCGCTCAGGACGGCCACGGTCAGGTTGCGCATCAGGGTCACCTTGAATCCGTTGTGCGACAGGGGCCGGGCAGCCGCCAGTTCGGCGTCCGCGGCGGCCGCGAACGACTCGGCGTCGGCGGGCGCCCCGGTGAGGATCCGCTCGGCGGCCCGGGCCCGCCAGGGCCGGGAGGCGACCGCGCCGAACGCCAGGCGCACCTCGCCCACGACACCGTCGCGTACGTCCAGCGCGGCGGCGACCGAGCCGACGGCGAACGCGTAGGAGGCGCGCTCACGCACCTTGCGGTAGCGGGAGAGGGCGGCGACCGGAGCCGGCGGCAGGGTGACGCCGGTGATCAGAGCGCCCGGCGGCAGGCCCGTCTCGCGGTGCGGGGTGTCGGCGACCGGGAGATAGAACCAGCCGAGCGGCAGTTCACCCGGCCCCCGGGCGGTCTCGTAGTGCACCACGCCGTCGAGGGCCGCCAGCGCGACGGCCATGTCCGACGGGTGCACGGCCACGCAGTGCGCGGACGCGCCGAGGACGGCGTGGTTGCGGTTCTCGCCCCTGACGGCCGGGCAGCCGCTGCCGGGCACCCGCTTGTTGCAGGGTCCGGTGGCGTCGGCGAAGTAGGCACAGCGGGTGCGCTGGAGGAGGTTGCCGCCGACGGTCGCCATGTTGCGCAGCTGACCGGAGGCGCCGGCGAGCACCGCCTGCGCCAGAGCGGGGTAGCGGGTGCGGACCAGGGGATGGGCGGCGAGGTCGCTGTTGGTGACGGTCGCACCGATCCGCACTCCGCCGTCCGGGGTCTGCTCGACGCGGTCCAGAGGCAGGTCGCGTACGTCGACCAGTCGTCCCGGGCGTTCGACGCCGGTCTTCATCAGGTCGACCAGGTTGGTGCCGCCGGCGAGATAACGCGCGTCCGGGTCGGCGTCGAGCAGCGCGACCGCGCCCGGTACGTCGGAGGCCTTCCGGTAGCCGAACTCCCTCATGCGGCAGGCTCCTTCGATTCCGGTCCGGCTCCCGTGCGCGCCGCGGGGCCGGATTCCGCGGCCCTGGTGACGGCCTCGACGATCGAGGGGTAGGCGGCGCAGCGGCACAGGTTGCCGCTCATGCGCTCACGGATCTCGTCCGCGGTCAGAGGTGGTGGTCCCGCCGCGGGCCGTACGTCGGCCGAGGCGGCGCTCGGCCATCCGGCGGCGTGCTCCGCGAGCACGCCGATCGCCGAGCAGATCTGTCCCGGTGTGCAGTAGCCGCACTGGTAGCCGTCGAGGTCGAGGAACGCCTGCTGCACCGGGTGCAGTCGGTCGCCGTCCGCCACGCCCTCGATGGTGGTGATCTCGCGCCCCTCGGCCGCGACCGCGAACTGCAGGCAGGCGACGGTCCTGCGGCCGTCGACCAGAACGGTGCAGGCTCCGCACTGTCCCTGGTCGCAGCCCTTCTTGGTGCCGGTGAGGTCGAGTCGCTCGCGGAGTGCGTCGAGCAGGGTGGTGCGGTGGTCGACGGGCAGCGTGTGGCGCGCGCCGTTGATGTGCAGGGTGATGACGCTGGACGTCGATAAGGCCATGAGAGCTTCTTTCGCGCTTCCGGAACCTGGCATGGCTGCCGCCGGTGCCTGGCGACTGCCGAGTACGTCGTCATAGGGGGCGGGGGTGGGAGCAGCGGGCGGAGCCGGCGGTGGCCGCGGACTCCCGCGCGGACCCGGCCGGGGCTATGGTGAACCCAACCGGACAATCGTCCGCTACCGGCAAACGTAACGGACAGGTGTCCGCTTAGCAAGGGTGGGGTTCGGCCACGCGCCCCCGAGGAGAATCGAGTGCAGCACAAGAAGGACGCGCCCCTGCGCTCGGACGCACTGCGCAACCGTGAGCGCATTCTCGAGGTCGCCCTGACCGAGCTGACGCTGTGCCCCGACGCCCCGCTCAGCGCGATCGCGAAGAAGGCCGGCGTCGGACAGGGCACCTTCTACCGCAACTTCCCCAACCGCGAGGCCCTCGTCCTGGAGATCTACCGCCACGAGATCCACCAGGTCGCCGACAGCGCGGCCCAGCTGCTCGGCCGGCTGCCGCCGGAGCAGGCCCTGCGCGCCTGGATGGACCGGCTGGCCGAGTTCGCCATGACCAAGGCAGGCCTCGCCGACGCGATCCGCCTCGCCACCAGCACGCCGGGCGGCCCCGAGAAGCCGGCGCACACCCCCGTCACCGACGCGGCCGAACTCCTCCTGCGCGCCAACGACGCGGCGGGCACCATCCGGCCGGGCATGACCCCCGACGATCTGATCCTCGCCATCGGCGGCCTGTGGCAGCTCACCCCGACAGACGACTGGCGCCCGCGCGCCGCCCGGCTCCTCGACCTCGTCATGGACGGACTGCGCGCCGGCGCACCCGGTCCCGGCGGCCGGACTCCGCCGCCCTGACCCGGACGTCGGGGCCGAGCGCTCCACCGGGCGGACGGCCCCGACCGGGGTCTGTCCGGCGGATCACGTGACGACTAGGATCATGAGCGGTGATTCCCGCTGGTCAGCCCGGGGCCGGGCCGGGGGACCGGCCGGACAACAGGTGCGGATCCGATGCTTCCGGCAGCGGTCGGCGAACGGGGGCGTATGGAGAGCCGCCGGGTGCGCGGATGCCTCGGCATGGTGGTGGGGCTGGCTCTGTCGGTGCTTACGGCCATGGTTCTGGGCCGGGGGTGGAACGCCTGCGACGTGGGAGTGAACAACGCGGCCAACAGCGGCTTCCTGGTCTTCCTCCTCATTCCGGGCCTCTGGGTGGTCCTCCTGCTGAGCTGGCTCGCGGTGGGCGCTCTCCTCGGGCACCGTCCCCTTCTCCACGCCGTCGGCCTCGCGGTGACGCTCGTCGCGGAAGCGTGGTGCGTCATCTCGATTTTCTGGGGCGGCGTCAGCCCTTACTGTCCCGGAGGCGTGCCCCCTTGGTGGCCGGGCCTCGTCCCGGTCCCGGGATTTTGAGTATGGGCTCGGCAACGGAAGTACCTGTGGTGCAGTTGGGTGGTGTGACCCCTGATCGTGTACTGGCCATGACTGAGCGGTGCGCGACCGGCTGTGTCACCGCAGGGAGGTCGCTTCGAGCCGGCTCCTGCCGCTGCTGGTACTGCTCGTTCCAGACGTCGGCGAGCTCGCCGAACGCGCGGGTGACGCGGCCGAGTTCCCAGAGGAGGTGGATGCTCGCTCCGGCAAAGGGGATCCACTCGCTCCACTGGATGATGAGCACAACCGGCATGTACAGCAGGCCGATCAGGATGAGATACTTGACGGGGATCTCGGCCGCGTACGTCTGCTTGCGTTCGACGACGACGTGTTCTCCACGCGGTCACGGCCTCATACGCCGGCAGCTCCGTCGATGCGCTCGCGGAGCAGGTCGGCGTGGCCGTTGTGACGGGCGTACTCCTCGATCATGTGAATGAGTACCCAGCGCAGCGACACCGTTCCGCGCCAGGAGTCCGCTCCCTCGACGTCCAGGTCGGGAGCCTCGGTGACGAACCGTTCGGCGAAGTCCACCTCGGTCCGCCACGCTTCCCACGCGGCGGCGGCGACCCGGGGGTCCTCCGTGGCGCCGTCGAAGTCCCCGTCGGGTTCGGCAGGCGAGGAGAAGAGGGCCGGGACGTCCTGGGCGGCCAGGACCCGCCGGAACCAGCGGCGTTCCACATCGGCGAGGTGCCGGACCAGGCCGAGGAGCGAGAGGGTGGACGGCTCCACGGACCGAAGGGACAACTCCGGGCCCAGGCCGGAGCACTTCAACCGCAGTGTGGCGCGCTGGGCGCTCAGGACGTCGACGAGCATCCGTCGTTCGTCGCCGGTCGTCGGGCCGGTGAACCGGCGAGCACTGTCGGCGCCGTCGAACAGTTCGGCCCTCCTGGTGGGATCGCTCATGCCCGCCCTTCCGTTCGTCCGCGACATCGTGACGGACGTCCGGTCCCGCCGTCCGGCACTGTTCTACCAGCCAGGAGGGCGACACCCGCTCCCTGGGGTCGCTGCTTGCCCGCTGCTTGAACTCCCCGTACACCGTGCCCTGTTCGGGGACCTGCAGGTACCTGGTGTTGTCCCTCGCGCGCTCGGCGAAGGCCGTCGCGGCGCGGGAGGGCACGGCCTGCGGCGGTGCCCGTTCTGTCGGTCACCGCGCGCTGCTCGTGCGTCGACGTGAAACCGGCAGGGGGCCGTGGTCGGCCGGCCGGTCGGGTGCGGGTCCGGGCGCAGGTCACTCGCGCCGGCCGGCGCGCTCGGCGGTGAGGCGGGCCTCGAAGCCGTCGAGGAGGGACTGCAGGCCGAAGGCGAAGGTTTCGTCCGGCGCCGAGGCGTACTCCGTGGCGGCTGTGGTGCCGAGGCGTTCGCGCAGGCGCGGGAATCGCATGGCTGTCTCGGTGGCGCGTGTCATGGCGTCCGCCATCAGTCGACCGGCATCTGCGCCGGTCCTGCTCAGTCGGCGGTTGAGCGAGACCTGGGAGGCAGGGCCGAGCCCGTTGCCGAGTACGAAGGTGAACACGGCGCCGGCCGCCCGGTCGGCGTCGGCGGCGGCGAAGCCCGCCTTCTCGTAGATGCCGAGACTGAGATCGTTGTGCCGCGCCTGGCCGGGGCCGTGCAGGAGGTGGCTGCCGAACGCCTGGACGAGCCAGGGGTGCCGGGTGAGCATCGCATGCATGCCGGAGGCGTGAGCGGTCGCGGCCGTGCGCCAGTCGGTGGCGTCGAGATCGGGCAGCTCGACCTCCGACCAGATCGCGTCGCTGGCGAGTCGGACCAGGTCGTCCTTGGTCTTGATGTGCCAGTAGACGGCCGTGGCAGCCGAGCCGAGCTGTTTCGCCAGGCTCCGCATATTGAGGCCGTCCAGCCCTTCGTCGTCGAGCAGCTCGATGGCGGCACGGACGATTCTGTCTACGGTCAGGGTGTCTCGCGGCATGGCCACCACCCTACTTGAACTTAGTTCACGTCATCCTCGAAGCCTCTTGCACTTAGTTCGATCTACCGCCTACGCTCCGTCTCGTACTTAGTTCAAGTGCTCGAAGGGGGAACCATGTCGCAGGACAAGCTGTCGGAGTTCGTCAAGGCGCAGGCCACGGAACTCGGCGTTCCCGGTGTCGCCGTCGGGGTGCTCGTGGACGGGCAGGAGATCTACGCCTCGCACGGGGTGACGAGCCTCAGCAACCCGCTGCCGGTCGACGAGAAGACGCTGTTCCCTCTGGCGTCGGTGTCCAAGACCTTCACGGCGACCGCGCTGATGCGCCTGGTCGCCGAGGGCAAAGTGGACCTGGACGCGCCGGTGCGGCGCTACGTGCCCGAGCTGAAGCTGGCCGATGAGCAGGCCGCGGCACAGATCACCGTTCTGAACCTCCTCAACCACACCGCGGGGCTGGACTGGAACCTGATCGACGACGGCCTGGGCGACCGTTCCCTGGCCGGGCTCGTGGCGAAGCTGCCCGGGCTGCCGCTGATCGCACCGCCCGGGGCCCGCGCTTCGTACAGCCAGGCCGGTTACAACCTGGCCGGGCGGATCATCGAGAAGGTCACGGGCCTGCCCTTCGAGCAGGCCATGGCCTCACTAGTCCTGGAGCCGGTGGGCCTCGAGGACACCGTGTACGGGCTGGCGGAGGTGATGATCCGCAAGTTCGCGGTGGGCTACAACCGCGGCGACGACGGCGAACTGCGCCCCGCCCGGCTCTGGGCAGCGTTCAAGGAGGGCGCGCGCGGCGACAACCCCGGCGGCGGCCTCGCCTCCTCGGTGAGCGACCTGCTGCGCTGGGCACGGTTCCAGCTCGGCGACGGCGACGGCGTGCTGTCCGCCGCGGAGCTGCACCGCATGCGGGAGCAGACCGTCGGGCTGCGCGCCAGCACGCTCGGCGACGGCTTCGGGATCTGCTGGTTCCTGCACGACCTGGACGGCCTGCACGGGATCGGCCATGGCGGCTCGGGCAACGGCCAGTTCGCCGAACTGCTCATCGTGCCCGAGCGCGACTTCGCGGTGGTCTCCCTGGCCAACGTGGGCCCGGACGGCTACCCCTTCAACCAGTCCGTCGTGCGGTGGGCGCTCGAGCACTACCTCGGCGTCGTCGAGAAGACGGCGGAGCCGCTCCCGTACGACGAGGGACGAGCCCGTCAGGTCGTCGGCCGCTACGAGATCGACGCCATGAACCTCGGCATCGCCACCGACAGCACCGGGCTCACCCTGGCGGTCGGCATCAAGCCGGAGATCCGCGAGGCATCGGACGAGGAAATGCCCCCGGACTACCCGGCCGCGGACATCGGCTTCCTTCCCGGCGACGGCGACGAGTACATCGTCACCGAAGGCGGCCTCAAGGGGCAGCGCGGCTACTTCTCCCGCGACGAGAACGGGGCGATCACAGGCGTCGACCTCGCCGGCCGGCTCTTCAGCCGGGTCGCGGAAGCGTCGTGACCCACACCGGTAGGGGCGGTCTCGGCAGCCGCTCCCTGTCGGCACCCAGAACTCACGAGAGCCGACTCACGGAGACGACCCGTCTCCAACCACCAACCACCACGAAGGTCACTCTCATCGACAGGTGGCGGATTTTTCCTAGTGCTCCTGGGCCGAGACGGGGCGGCAGCGTACGGCCAGGGCCGCGATGTCGTCGTCGAGCCTTCCGCCGCCGTAGCGGAGCAAGTCACTGTGGAGCTGATTGAGCAGCTCGCGGGGCGCGGCCGCACGGTGCAGGCGCATCCAGTCCGGCAACGGGAAGAAGGTGCCGTTGCGATCGCGGGTTTCCGTTACGCCGTCGGTGTACAGCAGCATCTGATCGCCGGGGACGAAGGCGACGGTGTCCACGTGGTAGTGGTCCCCTAGCAGCGCCTCGAGATTGAGGGGTGTGGAGGGGCGGGTGGGCTCGAGGACATGAACGTGTCCGTGCTGCACGAACACCGGTGGGGGATGCCCGCAGTTGAGCACCTTGACGTGCCCGCTGCCGTAGGGGATCTCGGTGATCAGAGCGGTGGCGAAGTGCTCCTGCTTGTCGTCGGCGGGGATCGTGGCGCTGTAGCGGGTCATGGTGGTCTGCAGGCGATGGATCAGACCCTGCAGGTCGGGCTGGTCGTACGCGTTCTCCCTGAAGCAGTTGATCACTGCCGCGGCAGCCCCCACCGCGGACAGGCCCTTGCCGCGTACATCGCCGATGAGCAGGCGGACTCCGTACGGCGTGTCGGCCGCCTCGTAGAAGTCGCCTCCGATCCGGGCCTGCTCCTGGGCCGCCCGGTACAGCGACTCGATCTCGATGCCCTGGATACGGTGCGGCAGCGGGCGCAGCAGCACCTTCTGGGCCGCGTCGGCGACGAGCCGGACCTGAAAGAGCGTTTCCTCGCGCTGGAGCCGCAGATGGCTCGCGTATGCGGCAGCGAGAGTGACCGCGGTGATCGCGGCAGCCGTGTACGGCGTTCCGAGGTCGGAGTGGACGAAACTGACGCCGATCATGACCAGCAGACAGCACGCCCCCAGCAGGACCGTCGGGAGCACGGGCCACAGTGCGGCTGCGAGGGCGGGCGCCGCGGGCAGGAGGCGGCTGAAGGCGATCTCTCTCGGAGTGGCGAAGGCCAGCCCGGCGATGAGGACGGTGGTGAACACCGGTGACAGCAGGACGGCCCGCCGCTGACCGTCGTAGGGACGGTGGCGGTGCTGGAGCCGTACCGACTTGATCATAATCTAGATCTTATCGGGATGAAGTGGACGGCGAAGGGGACCGCCACCCTCCGATCAGCGGCCGTCGGCCTGACCGTGCCGTTGACTGACGGGCGGCCCTGCGGGGCGGCCCCGCAACGCAGCCCACTGCGCTCCCCGACGGCCTGCCGATGCCACACCGGCGGACGGACAACCGGTCGGTGCTCCGGTTCCGTGTCGAGGCCGGGCCCACGGGGGGCCGCAGAAGCCGTCCGTGGGGTGTCACTCGCGAGCGGCTGGACAGGCGGGGTGCGACCGTGTCGGCAACCGGCGGGGAGGGGCGAGCGCGTCGGCCGTGGCGTGGGGCGAGCGCGTCGGCCGTGGCGCGGGATCGAGGTGGATCCCGGGACTCAGGGTGACTCTCCGAAGTAGGGGAACTCGGGTGGCGCAAAGTCAGGTGTCGACCTGAGGAGAGCCATGGTCGAGCAGAAGTCGCAGCAGGGGCTCCCGCAGCCGCTGCGGGCAGCCGCCTCGTTGCTGCGCAAGGTGCCCGGCGCCGGGATGGTGACCCGGGCGGGCGAGGACGTACTGGACAAGGTGGGAGCGGTGTCGCCGCGTGGGCGGCGGATCGCGGTGTACACCGGCGCCGGTGTGCTCGGCGTCGCGGGCGTCGTGGAGTGGCCCGTCGCGGTCACCGGGGCTGCGGTGGCGTGGCTGACACAGCAGCACCGGGAGGAGCCGGCGGTGAGTCACGAGACGAGCGAGACCCCGGGGACTCAGGGGACCCAGGGGACCGAAAATGAGCAGGAGACCTCGGAGACCGAGGAGGCGACGAAGACGGTCGGTGAGGCCGCGCGCAGCGGCGGAGCGGAGGACGCAGACGCGTCCGGGGCGGTCGCGGGCCACGCGTCCGCCACGGTACCCACGCCGAAGGTCATGGCGGGGTCGGGCAAGTCCTCACCGGTGGGTACGGAGGCGTCGTCCCCCACGCCCTCCGACAAACTGCCCGCGCACGGCGAGGCGACACCCGCCACGACCCCGGGAAGCGGCGGACCCGGCTCGGCGACCACCCGGCGTGCCGGTACGAGCGGCTGAGGACGAGCGATGAACGGAAGCCTGCTGACACGTCCGACGGCGGCCGCGGCCGGGGTGGTCCTGGCCGGGCCGCGCCTGCTCGCCCGAGGTGCGGCGCCGGCGGTGGGCGCGGCCGCCGGAGCGGTGGTGAGCACGGCGCAGGCCGGGGTACGGGGTGCGGATCTCGCGCTGCGGCTGGCCCGCGTCGCCCGTACGGCCCTCCCCGGCGGCACCGGTGACTGGCGAACGGGCACCAGGGCGCACCTGGCGCTGCGAGAGGCCACGCCGGAGGAGGTGCGGCAGGCGGAGGGGGCCGAGCGGGCGGCGAACAGGGCGGGTGGGCTCGACGACGCACAGCGGACGGCACAGTCGACGGGTGGGCCGGGGCCGGGCGGTTCGGAGCCGTCGGCTGCCGAAGCGGCCCTCTCGGCGAGGGAATCGGCCGGTGCCGGCCACACGGTGCGGCAGGGGGCCGAAACAGAGCAGACGACGGACCGGCCGAGCGGTGCGGAGCAGACGACGGACCGGCCGAGCGGTGCGGAGCAGAGCGCGGAACAGCCGGAGGATGAGGAGCAGACGGCGGGAGCGCCGGGCAGTGAGCGGCACGCGGCGAAGGCGCCGGGCGCCGGCGGGCATGCGGCGGGAGCGGCGGCCGGCGGGGAGCATGCGGAGGGAGTGCCGGGCGGTGCCGGGCGTGCCGTTTCGTGGTCCCGTCGTACGGAGGACCTCGCGCGGCGCGTGGCCGTGGATCTGGCCGAGCATCCGGACGTGGCGCTCGCGTACTGGGACCGCGGGCTGGCGCGGCTGGTCGTGGTGGCGACCGAGGACGCGGTCGGCGACCGGGTCATGGAACGTGCGGCGGAGCTCGCCGAGCGGCACGGGCTGGTCCCGGACGACGGCACCGTGGAAGAACTCGGTCACCCTGGCGATCCGGCTTCCGTGCGCACCGCCGCGGCGGCGCTCGCCGCCGACGCCGTGGGCATCGCGGCGGCGTGGGCGGCGTACGCGCTGCGGCTGCCGTCGTCGCCCCGCCTGGCGACGGCGACGCTGACGCTGCTGCGCGAGAACCCCCGCTTCCGGTCCTGGCTGCGTCTCCGGCTCGGCAGTGCCCGCATGGACGTGGCCCTGGCCGTGGCGAACGCGGCCGTCCACGGCGCGGGACAGTCCCCGACCTCGCTGGTCCTCGACGGCGCTCTGCGCGGCTGCCAGCTGGCGGAGGCGCTGATGCGCACGGCCGCCTTCGAGACCGTGCACGATGAGCTGTGCCGACCGGAGCGGGACAGTGTCCCTCCGGACGCGTCCCTGCGCCCGCCGCTCAGGACCTCCCCGGCGCAGGAGTACGCCGCTCACGCCTCGACCGGCAGTGTCGTGGGCGCGGTGGCGACGCTGCTCGTCAAGCACGACGTCAACGAGGCGGCGGAGGCGGTCCTGGCCGGCTCGCCCAAGGCCGCGCGGTACGGACCCGCCGCCTTCCACGCCGTGCTGAGCGGCGCGCTGTCCCGGGCGGGCGTACTGGTGCGCGACCCGGACCGGCTGCGGCAGCTGGAGATGGCCGGCACCGTCGTCCTGCATCCGAGCGCGCTGCGTACGCCGGGCGACGGAGTGGATCCGTGGACCGAGGTCGTGCTGGACGCGGCTCGGCAGGCCGGGCTGCGAGTCGTCGTGGTGGACGATCCCGCGCTGGCCGAGTTCACCGGGCTCGCCGACCAAGTAGTCGGTTCCGAAAGGCCGTTGAGCGAAGTGGTGGACGAACTGCGCGCGGAGGGCGGCGTCCTCACGGTCGCCCGTCCCCGCCCGGGCGAGGACGCGGACGTGACCCGCGGCCTGCTTCACGGCGACGTGGCCATCGCCCTCACCGACGGAGACGGTCAGGTCGTGTGGGGCGCGGACATCCTGGCCCCGCAGGGACTCGTCGACGTGTGGCGGGTGATGACCGCCGTATCGGTGGCCCGTGCGGTAGGCCGCCGGTCCCAGACCCTGGCCCGGTCCGGCGCCGCGCTGTCCGGACTGCTCGTGGCCGTCGGCGAGTCCCGCGGGAGTAACCCTACGCCGCTGCCCGGCCTACGGCACGCGCCGGTCGACGCGGCTGCCGCGGCGGCCCTGTTCACCGGTGCGCGCGCGGCCGTCGGCGTGGCGGTGGCCCGTGCACCGCATCCCCGGCCGAGGGTGGCCTGGCATGCGCTGGACCCGGAGGACGTACGCGAACGGCTGGCGCACGAGGCGCCCCCGGAGCCGACCGCCGCCGAGCAGGCGACCGCCCGGATGCGCGCGGTGGTCGACCCCGTCGTACGACTGCCGGTGCTCGCCCCGGCCAAGTGGACGCTGCAACTCGCCCGGGCCGTACGCAGCGAACTGGACGACCCGCTCACCCCGGTCCTGGCGGTCGGTTCGGCCGCGTCGGCGATTCTCGGCTCCGCGATGGACGCCCTGCTGGTCCTCGGCGCCCTCGATCTGAACGCCCTGGTCGGCGGCGTCCAGCGGCTGCGGGCCGAGCGGGCGCTGTCGGGGCTGTTCGCGCAGCAGAAGCAGAAGGCGCGGGTCGCGGACGAGGGCCCCTCGGCCGAGCCCCATGTCGTGGACGCGGCCAATCTCAGCCCCGGTGACGTCATCGACCTCAAGGCCGACGACGTGGTGCCCGCCGACGCCCGCCTGCTGTGGGAGGACGGGCTGGAGGTCGACGAGTCCGCGCTGACCGGTGAGTCCCTGCCGGCGGGCAAATCCACGGACCCCGCCCCTCGAGCCCCGGTGGCCGAGCGGCACTGCATGGTCTTCGAAGGGACGACGGTGGTGGCCGGACGCGCCCGGGCCGTCGTCGTGGACACCGGCGACCGCACCGAGGCCGCCCGGGCCGTCTCCCTCGCCGCCCGTGTCCCGTCGGCCGGCGGAGTACAGGCCCGGATCCAGGAACTCACCCGCAAAGCCATGCCGTTGACGATGGCGGGCGGCGCCGCGGTGACCGGCCTGTCGCTGCTGCGCGGCACGCCGATCCGGCAGGCGGTGAGCGGGGGAGTGGCGGTGGCCGTGGCCGCCGTACCCGAAGGGCTGCCGCTGGTGGCCACGGTGGCGCAGCTGGCCGCCGCCCGCCGGCTCAGCGGCCGTGGTCTCCTCGTCCGCACCCCCCGCACCCTGGAGGCACTGGGCCGCATGGACACCGTCTGCTTCGACAAGACCGGCACCCTCACCGAGAACCGGCTGCGCCTGGTACGGGTGGCCGGCGCGGACGGCACGGTCCACACCCCCGACGAGCCGGCCGCCGCCGACACGCTGCGCGTCGCCGCCCGCGCCTGTCCCCGGCTCGACGGCGATTCGGTCCGGCCGGTGCACGCCACCGACGAGGCCGTCCTGGACGCCGCCGGCCCCGACCCGCGGTGGACGCAGACCGAGGGACTGCCCTTCGAGGCGGGCCGCGGCTACGCCGCCGCCGTCGGACGCACCGGGGACGGCTCACGCGTCCTGGTCGTCAAGGGCGCCCCGGAAACCGTCCTGCCCACCTGCTCCGACCTCCCCTCCCAGGCTCCCGACCAGGCACACGCGCTCGCCGGTGACGGGCTCCGTGTCCTGGCGGTGGCCCGGCGCCCACTGAGGGAGGACGAGGAGGCGCAGGACGTACTCGAAGCGCCCCTGGGCGACCTGGAGTTCACCGGGCTGCTGGCGCTGGCCGACGTGGCGCGCGAGACGTCCCCGGCCCTGGTGCGCGGGCTGCGTGCGGCGGGCGTGCGACCGGTCGTGCTGACCGGCGACCATCCGCAGACCGCCCGTGCCATCGCCGCGGACCTGGGCTGGCCGGACGACGCGAGCGTGGTCACCGGTGACGAACTGGCCGCCGCGGACCGTTCGGCCCGCGCCCGGATGCTACGGGACGCGGACGTCGTGGCCCGGGTCGCGCCCGAGCAGAAACTCCAGGTCGTCGAGGCCCTCCGGGACGCCGGCCGGGTGGTCGGCATGGTCGGCGACGGCGCGAACGACGCCGCGGCCATCCGCGCCGCCGACATCGGCGTCGGCATCAACGCCCGCGGCTCGGCTGCCGCCCGCAACGCCGCAGACCTCGTCGTCACCGGCGACGACCTGTCGGTGCTCATCGAGGCGGTCCACGAAGGCCGCGCGCTGTGGCACAGCGTCGCGGACGCCATCGCCATCCTCATCGGCGGCAACGCGGGCGAGGTCGGCTTCGGCATCCTCGGCACGCTCCTGTCCGGCGCCGCGCCCCTGTCCACCCGGCAGATGCTGCTGGTGAACCTGTTCACCGACCTGTTCCCGGCGATGGCGGTCGCGGTGACACCGAGCAGGACGCAGAAGGAGGAGGACGGAGAGAGGACCGGCGCGGACGCGGACGCCCCCCTCGGCACGGCCCTTCTCGGCGCTCCACTCATCCGCCAGATCCGGCACCGCGCCCTGACCACCTGTCTGGGGGCTACTGTGGCCTGGCTGTTCGGACGGTTCACGCCCGGCACGGCGCGCCGTTCGACGACGATGGCCCTGTGCGCGGTCGTCGGCACGCAACTCGCCCAGACGCTGACCGACCGCCGGGACAGCCCCCTCGTCCGTGCCACCTCCCTGGGCTCCGCCGTCGCTCTCGTCGTGCTGGTCCAGACACCGGGTGCCAGCCAGCTCTTCGGCTGCACACCCCTCGGCCCGCTCGCCTGGGCCGGAGTGGCGGCGGCGATCGCCCTGGCGGTGGCCGGGCAGCGTGCCGTGCCGAAGGTGGAGGAGGCGCTCACCGAGCGGTGGCCGACTCTGGCAGCACAACTGGGCTGACGAAAGCCCGCACCAGGACGGCCACCTCGCACCGAGCGCAGGGCTCCCCCAGCGGGAAGCGGCGAAGGGGAGGGTGACGCCCCGCGATCCTCACCGCCGGTACGTGGCGCCGCTGTTGTCGCGCCCGCCCGTCGGCGTCGGCCGCGAACGAGTGCTGCTGCAGCGGCGCTCGGGTCGCGCACGCAACACTGCGGTTCCGGCCCATCAGGCTGCTCTTTGTTGCCATCCGCGAAGGAGCCGGCACCGAGGGGCGGTCGTGCTGACTACACCTGGACGGCAAGTACTCGTGCGTGTGCGGGAGGGGACTGTTTCGTGCTGACGATCAATGTGGCGGTGCTGCTGGCGGTCATCATCGTGGTGCGGCTCGGCCGCCGTACCGAAGCCCGCAGCCGCAACGACGAGAAGCTGACAGTGCTCATCGTCCTGGCGTTCGGAGTGGTGGTGGCCCCGACGGCGTTCGGCCAGGGCGTGCTGGACGTGGTGGGTCAACTCGCCACAGGAGTCAGCGAGGCCGCTCCCTGACACACGGAGCCTGTGGTCGGTCACCGGCGCGGGCCGGCTCGCACGGCAGGGAGTGGAGACGACTCGGGCGCCCTTTGCCGAGAGGGGGGAGGCGGGTGGAGGTCCGCTCCCGGACGGCTGTCACGGCGCTCGCCCGGGTGTGGTTCCGCACCTGCTGGGTGCCCGACTCCGTGCGAAACTGATCCGCATGTTCGGAGTCATCGATCTTCCCACTTATCTGGCAGGTCTCGCCCTGATTGTTCTCCTGCCGGGGCCCAACTCCCTGTACGTCCTGTCCGTCGCCGCACGGCGCGGTGTACGGGCCGGGTACACGGCCGCGGCCGGTGTGTGGTGCGGGGACATCGTGCTGATGACCCTCTCCGCGGCCGGGGTGGCCTCGCTGCTCCAGGCCAACGCCGTGCTGTTCGCGGTGGTGAGGTACGCGGGCGCCGGCTACCTGAGCTGGCTGGCGGTCGGGATGCTGCGCGCCGCCTGGGGGATGTGGCGCACGCGCCGTGAGCCGGTGCTCGCCGAGGACAGCCCTGCTGCGGTCGCCGTTGAACGGCCCTTCCGGCGGGCGCTGGTCGTCAGCCTGTTCAACCCCAAGGCGATCCTGTTCTTCGTCGCCTTCTTCGTGCAGTTCGTCGACCCGGGGTACGCCTATCCGGCGCTCTCCTTCGTCGTCCTCGGGGTGTTCGCCCAGCTCGCCAGCGTGCTGTACCTGAGCGCCCTGATCTTCGGCGGCACCCGGCTGGCCGGCGCTTTCCGGCGCCGCAAGCGGCTGACGGCGGGGGCCACCTCGGCGGCCGGCGCCCTGTTCCTCGGGTTCGCGGTGAAGCTCTCCCTGGCCGGCGCCTGACTCTTGGCGGCGACCTTGCCGTACGACACCTGAAGATGGTCCAGAGGGATCGTGCCGTCCGGCCGTGCCACACACAGGAGGCGGTCGTCTCGCTCCCGGCCGTTGACTGGGGCCTTGACTTGACCCGCCATGAGTGTCGCCGGTGAACCCGCCGAGGGCGGCGCACTTCGCGCCTGGTGCCGGACAGAACCTCAACGCCGCGCGTGGCGGATCGTCAGCCGTCCCAACCCCAAGGCTCCGGAGATCCGGATCCGCGGCCCGCTGGGGCCGGAACTCCGCCGGGCCCGATACCGCGTGTCCTTCCACCCGGTGTGCAGGTCCTCGTACTCGACGATCGCGTCCCTCGGCACCGTGATCTTCGCGCTGCCAGTGCCGAGCTGCAACTCGATGTCGACCACGGGATGTTCCATGACCGCCCGGGACAGGTCCAGACGCACCCTTCCGAACGCGGACTCGACCTTGAGATTCCGAGGTACTCGCCAGACGCCGCGACGCTTGATCCGCCCGCCGGCGGCGGCGATCGTGGACGTGGTCTCCGCCTTCTCCTCCGGGAGCGACGCCAGGGCCGACACGAGCTCGTCGTGCGTCGTGACGGTGAGCACCTGGTGCAGGCGTCCGTCCAGTTCCTCGTGCGAGAGGTGACCTTCGGCGTATGCCTCCCGAAGGCGCCGCACGGCCGTGTCGCGGTCGTCTTCGCCGATCAGTGGCGGCTGGTCTTCCGGCAGAGCGGTCACCCTTTCACTGTAGTGCCGTCCCGGCGGTGCGAACCCGCCAACGTCCGTAGTGGGCAGGGCATTCGGCCACCGCGAAGGCAGGCCGCCCGTCGTCACCACGTCAGCCCTCGCCACACGCTCCGCCGGACCGCCCAGGTGATCCTGCCCGATCGGCCCCCGACACTGCCCCCCAGGCCCTTACCCCGGTCGCGTCCGGTCGAGCACAGTGGTTGGTTCACATGGGTCTGTCGCTGAAGGGAGCGTCCATGCGCGCGCAGGACCAGGAGAACGACCTGGGTGGTACTCGCCGGGCCAAGGCCGGGAGGGGCTCCGCACGGTCGTCGCTCACGGGACCGGCGGCGGGCCTGCTCGCCCTCCAGCGCTCGGCGGGCAACGCGGCGGTGACGCGTGCCATCGAGGAACAGCGGCACGAGCACGGCCCCGGCTGCGGTCACGCGGACCGGTCGGTCCAGCGGGCCGCGGAGACCGACGAGGCGCAGCAGGCCGCGGTGCAGCGCCAGGTGTCGCTGGCCGAGGTGACCGGATCCGGCGGCAGCGGTCTGGAGCCGCGCATCCAGGCCAAGGCCGAGCAGGCGTACGGCATGTCGCTCGGTCACGTGCGCGTGCACAACGACGCGACGGCCCAGCGCGCCAGCGCCGACTTCAAGGCCCACGCCATGACCGTCGGACACCACATCGTGCTCGGCTCGTCACAGGTGGACGACGAGACGATGTTCCACGAACTCGACCACGTCCGGCAGCAGTCGCAGGGCCCGGTGGCGGGCACCGACAACGGCTCGGGCGTGAAGGTGTCCGACCCGGGTGACGCGTTCGAGCGTCAGTCGTCCGCCAACGGGCGCCTGGTCGCGCAGGGTTCGGCCCCCGACCTCTCGCTGCCCGGCGCGGCGGGCCACGGCGCTCCGGTACAGCGGACAGCGGTCGGGACCGGCGAGCGGCAGAGCGTGCAGCGGATGCCCGCGGCCTCCAGCGCCAAGGCCAGATCCAAGAAGGGCGGCCAGGCGAAGACGGTGGCCCAGGCGATCACGAAGGCTCTCGTGGACAACCACGGCTGGAAGGAGTACGGCGGGGCGCAGAACAAGACGGTGCACCTGCCGGTCGCCTCCGCGAGCGCCCCCGCCCACGCGACGAGCGAAGGGCTCAAGGGCGCCGCCCTCAGCAAGATGTATCACGGCACGGAGAACATCAGGAAGGAACGGTCCTTCGCGGCTGAACGCGTGGACCAGGCCCTGCGCTGGATCTCCACCGTCACCTTCAACTACCTCAACGACCAGCGCAAGCAGCCCGAAGAGGTACAGGCGGGCCTGAGCGCCGTCCAGGACGAGACGATGGACGGCGACGCAGCGAAGAGGTACCAGTTGTACATCTCGTCGAACAAGGACGGCGCCAACAAGGCGCTCTCCGACCTGTACGCGGGGCAGGAGAACGCCAAGGCGTTCCTCACCGCGATCCTGTTGCACAACGAGCCGAACCTCGCCAGCCGCTCGGCGCGCGAGCAACGGCACGCGCAGAAGCTGGCCTCGCGTCTGCTGAAGGACAGGACGGGCATGGAGGCGTACGGTGCGGTGCTTCAGGCACTCGGTGGCTCGGTGAGTGTGCCCGAGAAGCGGGAGGACTCCGCCACGGACGGCCTGCACGCCGAGCGCCGCATCGTGGAGAGCGCGCCGGCGGACAGCATCTCCGCGATCTCGGGGGTCAAGCGGCCCTGCATGGTCTGCTACATGGAACTCTTCGCCGGCGACGACTCCAAGCGCCCCGGCCCGTACTGGCCGAGCAAGGCGTCCAACATCGGACTCTCCACCTACACCGTCGACGGCGCCGAGTTGCTCGCGCTGCGGATCCACCAAGCGGCGACGCAGGGCGGCGGCACGCATGTCAGCCTCAGGGTCGACTGCGAGGGCCAGGAACGGGTGGACACCGGGTACGGCTCCGAATCCGACTCCTCGGCCTCGGACAGCGAGCAGGTCACGAGCGCGGAACCGATGGACACGAGTGTCTGAGGCGAGACCGTGAGGGGACCCGTCCGGCCCACGCCTCGGTGTGCGGCCAGGGTCCCGGACGGGGCAGAACGCGGCTGTTCCGGACGAGGGGACCGGGGTCCGGTCCGTACAGGCGGGTGCTGGTGACGCCCAACCGCTGTGTGGACGTCCACTGCTTCCCGGGCGGGCAGCGGGAGCCGGGTGAGTCCGACGCCGGGACCTCGGCTCGCGAGAACGCCGAAGAGCCTCGGTCCCGGGTCGACACCGCCCCGAACGGGGCGCGTCGGCGCCTTCGAGACGCGGAGGTGCCCTCAGCGCAGCCGACGCGCCCGCAGCACCAGGTCGTCGGTATGGTGCGCGCCGGCGCCGCCGTCCGGCGCCGGGCGCGGCCGCTGCTCGTCGACCTCGACCTCCCAGTCGTCGTCGAACAGTGCGGCGACCATCGAGGGCCAGACGTAGTCTGCGGCGTCGAAGCCGCTGTCGTGCGCCTGGTGGGTGTCCATCCCCGCGTGGTGGACGAGCAGCAGCACGCCGCCGGGCGCCACGGCCGCGAGCAGCGCTCGCTCGGCTGCGGCGTCCGGGGTGCGCAGCAGGGCCGGGTACTGTGCGGAGACCAGGTCGAAGGAGGCCGGCGGAAGCGCCGCTTCCGTGAGTGCGGCGTGTACCCAGCGAACGGTGACTCCGGCGTCCCGTGCGTGCCCGGCGGCCCGCTCCAGCGCCACGCCCGAGACCTCGAGCGCGGTCACCTCCCAGCCGGCGCGGGCGAGCCAGACGGCGTCCGCGCCCTCGCCGCAGCCGACGTCGAGCACCCGCCCGGCTGGGAGCCCGGCGACCTCGGCGACGAGCGCACCGTTGGGCCGGCCGCTCCACAGCTGTTGCCGGTCGGCGTATCGGTTGTCCCACTCCGCGCGCACGGCGGGGTCTCCGACGTATCCGTCGGTGGGCAAGGGGGCATCGGGAGCGGGCGGTCCTACCGCGATGTTGTCGGTCACGGGCCCACGGTCGCCCATCGTGTCCCGCTCACGCCACTGCTGTTGCCGGTCCGGCAAAAACGGTGTCCAAGCAGCGAGGAGGCGGCGTGCTTCGTCGCGGCCGACGGGGCGTCGCCGCTTGCCCGGCGGATGGCTGTCGCCGGCGGGGACCTGGACAGGCGGGTGTCCGGAGCCTGCCCGGCCGGCTGTCCGGCGCGGCGGCTCTGGACGGTGACGACGCTTCCCTGCCGGGCCGCGTCGACGCCACGGTCGAGCACCTTGCCGAGTCGCTGTCGCAGTGCTGGTGGGGTTGCGACGGCGGCCTGGCGTGCGGTGCGGCGCGGGCGGCCCGCTTGCGGACCTCCGTCGTAGCCGGGAGCTGCCCGCTGCCGCGCCGGGCACGGCGGCGGGCGGTGGCTCAGCGTGATGGGCCCTGGGCTGCCCGGCTCCGAGGTCGAGGTGCGAGACGGGGGCTGCTGCCGGAACTCGGCCGGCACGGCGGATGGGGCGGGGGAGGCCGCGGAAGGCCTCCCCCCTGTCCGTACGGGGTCAGCCGCCGTGCTTGACGTAGGTGACGGCGGCCAGTCCGACGGTGAACACGCCGAGGAAGAGGCTCGCGCCGGTGGTGAGGACCGTGCTCGCACCGGCTCCCTGCGCGACCATGATGACCGCGGCGCTGAGGGCGATCACGGTCGCGAGAAGAAGAACGGACACGACTTCCAAAGCGCGGTGGTTGCAGGCCTGCTGCTGGAACGGAGTGGTCGCCGCCATGAAGAACCTCCCAGTTGTGGATCAACCCTTGCCGCATCCGGACACATGTCACCTGAGCGACCGGTGTCGGACGACGGCTACGGAAGGCAGCTAGACGCGCAGAAGCGTCGTGCTGCTCCACCGTAGGGCGACCTGCTGCAACTGAGCCTCCGAGAGAGGAAGTTGGTTGGTTGCGGCAGACTAGCCGAGACGGCGGCGGCCCCGCAACGGTTTTCAGTCGGTCCGCTTGCCATCGCCCGCGTTGCCGACGGCTCCGTCCCATAACCTTGTGCATGGAGACATGGAGATCTCAGGTGCCATGGATTTCCACTGTGAGGAGGCGATGGTGCTCGGTAGGGGTATGCGTGTGCTGACGGGCGCATTGATCGTGGCCTGCGTGGTGCTCGTGAACCGCGGTGCATCGAACGGCGCCCCCTCCGCCCGGTCACTGCCCGCCGAAGCCGTCAAGGACGTCGTGCCGAACCGGGTCATGACGTGGAACCTCTGCAACCCGTGCGAGGAGAGCAACGCCGACCGGGCGGCGGAGATCGCCCGATACGCACCCCAGGTCATCGGCCTGCAAGAGGCGTGCGCGCGGGACGTCGAGAAGATCCGGGACCATCTGGAGAGCCTCCACGGGCTGGTCTACCACGTCAAGTACGGGACCGTTCTGCGGAATTGGGGCCGTTGCGGGGGAGCGCTGTGGAGTCCGGGGGCGTACGGCCAGGCGATTCTCTCGGCGGCGCCGATGACGGACGTCGTCAACGTGGAGTATCCGCACGGCGGATCCGAGGACCGTGGGTACATGGCAGTCACCACCACGGTGGGCGGCCGGAGTGTGCGGGTCTTCAACACGCACCTTGCCGAACGGCGTCAGGAGGCAGTCCGGGCGGACCAGACCGGCGTACTCGCCGCTGCCGTCGCCCGCCACGAGCGGGCGATCGTTCTGGGCGACTTCAACGCCGTGCCGGACGCCGCCGAACTCGCCGGGATGTGGAAACTGGCCGTGGACGCAGACCCCCGGTGCCGCCCCTCCGCCACCGGCGACTGCGAGCCGACCACCGACTGGCAGAGCAAGTTCGATTACGTCTTCCTGCGAGGCATCGTCCCGATGGGGCACGGTGTGCATCCGACCCCGCACTCGGACCACCATCTGCTCCACGCCGATCTGCGGATCACGTGAGTCGGCGCCATGGCCGGCCCGGGCCGTCGGCCGGCGGGCTGATCCGTCTCCGCCCGGCTGACCGCGCCTGACAGACGTCCGTCGGTACGGGGCCCGTCACCACGAGGGCCGCACCCCCGTCCGGAGGGGTTCTCCACGCACGTGCGGGGCCCGTTCACCGTGAGGTGGACGGGCCCCTTCGCGCGTTGCGCATGGTCATGCGCGGGCTGCGTGTTCACGCGCACCCGCGTGGCTACAGGGCGGCCTTCTTCGCGCCGGAGAACGCGGCGAACGCGCCGATGCCGAGGAACAGGAACGTCATCGCGTCGGCCGTCTCGCTCCAGCCCTCGGTCAGCAGGTCGAAGTGCTCGGTGAACAGCGAGGTCGCGGAGACGCCGAGCTCGTCGGCGCCGATCACCGCGATGCCGATGAGCTGACCCAGGTAGACCGCGCCCAGCGACAGCAGGGCGCTGACCACGGGCAGCGCCGGGTTGGTGCCGCCGACCTTGCCCGCCGCGAAGCCGATGAGGAAGCCGACGCCGACGGCCGCGTAGCCGATCTCGTACTCGGTCGCGCCGACGATCCCGCCGTAGACACCGGCGGTGACCAGCGCCACGACGACGGCGACGACCAGGCCCAGGGCGACGTTGCCGCGGGCCGGCGCGGCCGCGAACGGAGGCGGGGGAGGCAGGACGGCACCGGGCTGCTGGGCGTAGGGGTTGCCGTCGGTGGGCTGCGGGGCGGCCGGTGCGCCGGCGGCGGGCTGCTGGGCGAACGGGTTGCCGTCGGACGGCGGCGGAGCTGACTGGGTCATGACAGGATCCCCCCACGGGACTGATGCGACGAGTGGTGTGGTGTGTGCGCACGAGTGTGCGACAAGACGCCGAAGACTAGCAGGGGCGCGGCGACTCGTGACGGCTACCTCATCGCGCCGGGTCGATCGCCTGCCGGTTCTCGGCAGCGAGGGCGCGCTCGCACCCGGGGCCGGCGTTGCCGCCTGTGGGCGCCCGGCTGTGGCGTTCGAGGTGGGCAGGATCGTCGCTCGCGCAGTGTGCCTTGATGCGTCTCGGTGCTCGTGCCGGTCCGAGGGGTTGGGCACGGGTTCGGCGTCTTCGGTGGCTTCCCAGGCGGCGAGGAGCCGGAGGGCATGGTCCGCGGTACCGAGCTGAGTCGGAGAGCACGGGTGTGGGGGGTCCTGTCAGTACCTGGAGGCGCAGGCCCTCCCTCACCACTTCGACCTTGTGTTTCCTGGTGGTGTGGTGGTCGGCGGTGCTCGTCGGTCCCCCGGCGGCCGGGGCTCCACCGGCTGCCCGAAACCGCTTCTGGACACAGACTGTGACGACCAGGTCTGTGCCTCTTCCGTCCGTCTGGAGTGCACCTCATCATGAGCAAGGTCTTCTTCGTCACCGGCGCCGGCCGCGGTCTGGGCGCCGACATCGCCCGTCATGCCCTGCAGGCGGGCCACCGGGTCGTGGCCACCGGCCGCCGCCCCGGGCGCGTCGTCGAGGCGCTGGGCGGTGAGCAGGACAACCTGCTGGTCACCGCCCTGGACATCACCGACCCGGCCACCGCCCGGGCGGCCGTGGAAGCGGCCGTGGAGCGCTTCGGCCGGATCGACGTCCTGGTCAACAACGCCGCGAACTTCTACGCCGGGTACTTCGAGGAGCTCTCCGAAGACCAGATGCGGGCGCAGATCGAGACGAACCTGTTCGGCCCGATGAACGTCACCCGCGCCGTCCTGCCCGTCATGCGTGAGCAGAGGTCCGGGCACGTCATCACGATCTCCTCGCTCGCCGGCCAGGTAGGCGGCGAGTTCACCGCCGCCTACGCCACGTCGAAGTTCGGCGTGGAGGGCTTCATGGAGTCCCTGCGTCACGAGGTGGAGCCGTTCGGGATCCGCACCACGATCGTCGAGCCGGGCTTCTTCCGCACCGAACTCCTCGTGGACGCCTCCACCACTTACGCCGAGCTGTCCGTCGAGGACTACGCCGAGCGGACCGCGGCCACCAAGAAGGCCTGGGAGTCGATGAACGGACAGCAGGCCGGCGACCCGGCCAAGCTCGCCGACGCCCTGCTCGAGGTCGCGGCCCTCGACGAGCCGCCGCTGCGGTTCATCGCGGGCGACGACTGCCTGGCCGCCGTCGAGGCCAAGGCGAAGGAACTCCTCGCCCAGGTCGAGGCCTCCCGTGAGCTGGGCTCCGGCCTCGCGCACGCCGACGCCGCCTGACCCACCCTCACGACCCCCCGCCTCATGGGTCGGCAGTGAAGCGGCCGACCTCCACAGCAGACGTGGCATCCGCCTTGACCGAACGTCCCCGACGGGTGCCGGGAAAGGGAGAACGCATGCAGATCGAACCCCCCATCAAGACCGTCAAGAACCCTCCCGAGCAGTTCAACGGCGACGCCTGGGCCGAGATGCTCGTCGTGCCGCACGACGCCGACCAGCGGGCGGTCCTCGCACGGGTCCGCTTCGCCCCGGGCACCCGCAGCGCCTGGCACAGCCACGCCCGCGGTCAGTACCTCCACATCACCGAGGGCATCGCCCTGTTCGGAAGCCGCGACGGCACCGTGTACGAGGTACGCCCCGGTCAGACCTACTACTGCCCGCCCGGTGAGGAGCACTGGCACGCAGCCACCTCGGACTGCTTCATGGAACACCTCGCAGTCATGGAAGCCGGCGACGACCCGGCCACCACAACGCTATGGGGCGAGCACATCACCGACGAGGAGTACAACGGCTCCCGCGTCCGGGCCTAGCGTGCCCGCTCCCCTCTGGACGGGCTGGCCCTCCGGCGTACCGACGCGGAACGTCACCGGCCGCTGGCGCGGCGCCCCCACCACCGACGAGTAGCACCACGGTCCCCGCGGGGCACCGGCGCTCCGACCCGCCCGTGCCCCGCGGACCGGCGAAAGGATCTTCCATGACCGACCAGCCCAAGCAGGTAGGCGGCGGACGCCGCATGCTCGGCGACTTCTCCCCGAAGCTCGCCGAACTCACCGACGACGTCCTGTTCGAAGACGTGTGGAACCGCACCGAGTTGGCCGCCCGCGACCGCAGCCTGATCACCGTCGCCGCCCTCGTCGCCGGCGGCGACTCCGACCAGCTGCGCTTCCATCTCGGCCATGCAAAGAACAACGGCGTCACCGAGACCGAACTCATCGAGGCGATCACCCACCTCGCCTTCTACGCGGGCTGGCCCAAGGCCATGACCGCGATCACGGTCGCCAAGCAGGTCTTCTCGGCCTGAGCGTCCGGGAGGGTCCGGCGGCCCCTTCCGCCGTCCGGTCTGTGGGTGAGAGGCCATGATGGACGCCGACAGCTTTGATCGCGGTGCCAATCCGGCGGGAAGAGGCAAGCTCTGCCGCATCCTGTCCGCCCCGATCCCCGCCGACGTCGGCATCGAGGAACTGGCCGACCGGCAGGCGCCGCGCCGACATGCGCCCTCCTGCGGAACTGCGACCGTCACGTCGTCGGCCCCGACCGACTTCCTCGAACGGGGCGACCACCCTCATCGGTCTGCCGCCCGGGCTGGATGAACACCCCAGGCCCCCTTGACCGGGAGTTCCTCTCGGGGCTGCCCCACAAGATCCCCGCCGTGGGGCAGCCCGGAGGCCGACTCCGGCTTCATCGAAGGCGTCAGGCGCCTTCGCCACACCTCGCGAGCGCGTACGCCTCCTCCGCGCACGTACGCCTCACCAGGCTTTCATCCACCTCACGATGGTCCGTCCGGTGGTCAGCGGCCGGACATCGCAAGGGGCGGTGACATCAGGTGCATGTCGCCCGAGAGGATGGCCCGCTGCAGATCCTGGAGCGGGCGCCCGGGCTCCAGCCCCAGCTCGTCGTGAAGCGTCTTGCGCACCGACTGGTACGCCTTCAGCGCGTCAGCCTGCCGCTCGGAACGGTAGAGCGCCAGCATCAACTGGCGGTAGAACGCCTCGTACATGGGGTTCTCCGCGGTGAGGGCGTACAGCATGCCCACCGCCTCGCGGTGCCGACCGAGCTGGAGCTGGCACTCGACGAGCATCTCCTGACACTCCAGGCGGATCTCGGTCAGCCAGGTCGAGAAACCGTCGATGATCGGGCCGTTGGCTTCGGTTCCGTTGCCGCCCTGTCCCAGGATCGGGCCGCGCCACAGCGCGAGCGCCTGCTCGAAGCAGGAGGCCGCCTCGTCGTTCCGCTTCTCGCGGAGCAACGACCGTCCCACGTCGACCAGTTCGGGGAAGAGCTGGGCGTCGATCTGGTCGTCGCCCTTGTGCAGCACGTACCCCGGTGCACGGGTCTCCACGGGATTGCCGGTCGAGCCGGGCCGCTTGAGGAACTTGCGAAGCTGGGAGATGTACACGTGGAGACCCGCGGTGGCGCGCCGTGGCAGATCCTCGCCCCATATCTCCCGCATCAGCTGTTCCAGGGACACCAACTGGTCGGCGCGGATGAGCAGCACAGTGAGGACGATCTCCACCTTCGGCGCGTTGACGGTGGAGTACGTGTCTCCGTTCCTGATGCGGAGCGGGCCCAACATCTCGTACCTCACCGGGCGCCCTCCGTTGCTGTCGAGGGCTGATGTGCGCGGTCCGCCAAGGCCTCGGGCATGGCTTCCGTGACGCCTGGGCGGTCGTCGAAAGGCGTGAGCGCCTCGGTGATCAGATCGGCTGGTTCCGGGGACCGTGCCAGGGAGTGGCGGTAATCGGCCGAGCCGCCCGGGTGGGGGGAGCGTGCGCGGCGGACAGAGACATTCGGCCGGGACCGAAAGCGACGTATCCAGGGGTCCGACATATGGTGTGGGGGGGAGGCTAACAAGATCTTTCCCTTCGCCAGGAACGCTGACAACGGTGTCGCCCACATTGCAGAGCCACTTCTGATCATGCGCAGCTGAATGTGCAAACGGCAATGTAGTTAAGTCGGCAACGGTGCGGAATGAGACATTCCCTCTTCCTTTTCCCGCGATTCTGGAGCGCCAAGGGCGCGACCGTCTTTGTGGGTTTATTACGTTCTGTTGGTTGAGTTTCTTGCTCCGCCGTTGACCTGCGATATCTCTCCTTCTGCTTGGCGCGGCGAGAAAGGGACTCTCCTCCCCGCACGGCGGGGCCGCCGGGGAGATCGGCACCCCATTTGTGGCTCGTTGTTTTCTTGCGGTGTCGTCCGGTCCGCATCGGTCTTGATCCTGCCGCCGGAGCTCTTCCGATGCAGGTGGCAACCGCTCGGGCGGCACGGGAGCACCGGGAGGCGGCTGAGCTCAGGCCGACCGGGCGCCGTTCGGCCGGATCCAGTCGTGTGCGCCTCAGCGGAACCGTGGCTGATGCCGACGTCCGCAGGCTGCGAGCAGGCGGCGGAGGCGGTCGCGCGGCATCTTTCTTCCACGCGATTGCCCCGAGGTTTCGGCGGTGACCGGCCTTCCGTCGGCCGTCGGCCGTGGATCCGACCGGTCGGCATCAACGGCTCGAACCGGCCCCACGTCGATTCAGTGATCAGGAACCGGACAAGCACAGCCGATCGGCCGACCAAGCGATCGCAGGGAGAGCTGAGCGCGGGATGCGCCGGAAATGGCGAGGCCGAGAAACAGCCACATCGACGCCTCTCGCGACGGTTGTGGCACCTCATCTGCGATTCCTCGTCCACGCAGCGCACCAGTGCCTTCTCCGGGCGATCGAAGCAGAACTCGACGACACCGCGGACCTGTCATCGAGCTGAGCAGCGGTCAGCGACAACGGCGAAAGCGGCGGCGGATCTCCGCCTCAGGCCCCTAGGCCGGGCGGCGCTGTACGGCGTCGGTGATGACCGCCGTCACGAGCTTGTTGACGGCCGCCGTGGTGGGCGGGCCGGAGTCGCGGTCCGCGAAGAGAAGATGTCCGCCACCGACCAGGGAGAGCGTGAGTGAGTCGATGTCGGCTTCTTCCGCGATGCGTCCCAGTTCACGCTCGGCGGCCAGATAGGCGGAGATCGCGTTCGTGACTTGGGTGAGGATGGCGATGCCGCCTCCGGGCATGGCTTGCCGCAGCCGAGGGCGCAACTCGTCCCGGAACGTGATCAGTGGAATGATCGCCACCGGAATCGGCCCGAACAGGGTGATCAGAGCGCTGGTGAGGTTCTCCCGCACGGTGCCGGTGCCGGCGGACTCGCGCAGCGCACCCGCCTGTTTCTCGAGTTGCCCGGCCCGGTCGAGCACGAGCTCGGTGAGGAAGGCGTCGAAGTCGGTGAAGTGCCGGTGCAGAACGCCTTTGGCGCAGCCCGCCTCGTCGGTGACGGCCCGGCCGGTCAGCCCGTTCGGTCCGTCTCGCAGAAGCACGCGTTCGGCGGCGTCGAAAAGCTGCTGCCGCGCGTGGCGAAGATGCACTCCAGTCGGCACTCGCGGATCCTCTCGTACGTCGGCTGCCGGCGCCCGATATCGCCCAGGGGCGCACCCCCATCAAGATGGGCACCTGCCCATCTTAGCGCGAGGCAGCAACTACGTCGCCGACGGAACCGAGCGGAACCCGGCGGTAGCCTGAATCCGGCCCGCCCCCGATGCGTCCGTGGCTGGTCGTGACCGACGGAGCAGCGCCATGCGCCGATGCGGTCGTCTCGGACGGAACTGACGGGCGCGCGAGCCATCAGCCGGAACCGTCGGGCATGATGCCGGGACTCACCCGGGAACGATACCGGCGGCGACCGCCAAGCCGACCAGGTGGGACTTGGTGCTGGCCCCGACACGTCGCCGCGCCTCGGTCAGGTGCTCGTCCACGGTCGTCTTGGAAATGCCGAGTCGTCGGGCGGTCTCCTTCGCGGTCAGACCCAGCGCCGCGAGCCGGACCACCTCGGTCTGTCTCGGAGTGAGCGCGTTGGTGACAGCTGAGATGTCCGGTTGCAGGGCGGCCATTCCGGTCCTCTCTGGTGCTCGAGCTCGATCACATGGCTCAACAGGGGGTGCCCCCACGATCCGACTCCCGGCCGCGGCTCACACGGCGGGCTCCTGCGCCGGGCGCGACGACGTCGGTGGCCGGTGTCTTGGTCATCGACCGCGCCGAAGCCGGAGCGTCGACGACCGCGGCTGCGAACCGTTCGGAATTCCTTGGGTGGTGCGCTGCTCATCCTCCTCGGCGTCACGCGACGCCGGCTCACTGCGTTCGTCGCCCCCCTTGCCGACCGGGTGGCGACCGTCGCGGACCGGCCTTCGGCCCGTTGCCGGCCGCCGGGGTTCGCTCCCGCTGACGGAGGTGGGTCGAGTCCTTCGGTTCGGTCAGGGACGACGGAAGGGCGTGGGCGAAGCCGACGAGGAGGTGTCCCAGCACTCTCGTCCACCGCCGGTGTCGTATGCGTCCGGAACGTCCGAGGGCGCCTGCGGGCGGAGTCGGCGTCTCACCGCGCGCGGGCAGGACGCGTCGATCGCCCGGAGGTCGAGAGCGTCGGCGTTGCCGTGCGCGAGCGGGGAGACGCCGTGCGCGGAGCGGACGCGGGCGACGCCTTCCGGCCCACCCGTCTCGCATTCGCCGAACCCCTTTTCCCGGCGCCGGCGGCCGGCCGTGACGCTCTGACCGTCGGCCGATTCCTCTGCGGACGCAGACCGGTGATCCGTGGGTCGCACGTCCCCGTTGGAGACGGGTGGTTGACCGCTGAGGTCGGCTCCAGAAGCGGGTGGCCTCCCATGGCTGACTCCCCCAGGTCGGTGATGGACGTCCGACCAGTGTGAACGGAGAACCTAAAGCAGTTCTTGCGCGATCCTTGCGCCGACCCGAGCTGCGCAGCGGCCGGTCTGCGTCTTCTCAGGAGGCATTCGTCGTCGCCGGGGACGGTGGTGCGTGGCGTAGAAGTCCTCGGTGGGAGGGGGACGAGGATGGACCAGGCTCGACCGGGCGCGGTACGGAGGTTGTCGACCACGCCTCCGGCACGTCGCTTCGGTGCGTGAGGCAGACCTGCGTAAGGCTGAGCCTAGATTGGCTTTAGCCGCGCAGGCCACACTTGCCGAACCGGTAGGTGCGGAGCGCCTGCGGAGTGGGAGAGCTCCCTGGCCGAGAGCTCTCCAGGTCAGTGCGCACCCGTGAATCGAGTGCTCCAGGGCTGTGACGAGGGCTGCACGCCGGGTCCGCGGCGGAGTGCGTCGTGAACGCCGTGGGCGGCGCGGTCCGGAAGGCGACAGGCGGGGCCCGCGCCCGTCTGGAGGCGGCGTCGAGATCCTCCGGCACGGAGCCGTCGCGGTCCGCGGGTTCGCCGTGCCGGTGCCCACGTACCGTGCCGCTCCGGCCGCGTGCGGGAGAGGAAGCCCGTACAGGCGAACCGTTCGGGCACCCCGCACCCGTCCCGCCGAATGACCTGCACCCGGAACGACCCACGGCAAGGCGAGGAGAACACATGAGTGACCGGGTCGCGCACATCCTCGACGAGGTACGTCGATACCACCAAGACACCCAGGACGGACGGGGGTTCGTCCCCGGCGTCACGGAGATCTGGCCGTCCGGGGCCGTGCTCGACGACGAGGACAGGGCGGCCCTGGTCGAAGCAGCCCTGACCTTGCGGATCGCGGCGGGCAGGTCGGCCCGGAAGTTCGAGTCGGCCTTCGCCCGGCGAATGCGGCAGCGCAAGGCGCATCTGACCAACTCCGGTTCCTCGGCGAACCTCCTCGCGGTCACCGCCCTCACGTCACCGCAGCTCGAGCAGCGCAGGCTCGTTCCGGGCGACGAGGTGATCACGGTGGCGGCGGGCTTCCCCACGACCGTCAATCCCATCCTGCAGAACGGCCTCGTCCCGGTCTTCGTGGACATCGACCTGCACACGTACAACACCACCGCGGAGCGCGTCGAGAAGGCCATCGGGCCCCGCACCCGGGCGATCATGATCGCGCACGCCCTCGGTAACCCCTTCGAGATCGCGGAGGTGGCACAACTCGCCGAAGAGCGCGATCTCCTGCTGATCGAGGACACATGCGACGCGGTCGGCAGCACCTACAAGGGACAGCTCGTGGGGACCTTCGGCGACCTCGCCACAGTCAGCTTCTACCCGGCCCATCACCTCACCATGGGCGAGGGCGGCTGTGTGCTCACTTCGAACCTGGCCCTGGCGCGGATCGTGGAGTCGCTACGGGACTGGGGCAGGGACTGCTGGTGCGAGCCGGGGGAGAGCAACACCTGCCACAAGCGGTTCGACTACCAGATGGGGACGCTGCCGGCCGGTTACGACCACAAGTACATCTTCTCCCACGTGGGCTACAACCTGAAGGCAACCGATCTCCAGGCGGCCCTCGGCCTGAGCCAGTTGGACAAGCTCGACGACTTCTGCGCGGCGCGGCGGCGCAACTGGGGGCGGCTGCGCACCGGTCTGGCGGAGGTTCCGTGGCTACTGCTGCCGGAACCCACGCCGGGCAGCGACCCGAGCTGGTTCGGCTTCGTCATCACCGTCGATCCCGAGGCGCCCTTCAAGCGCGCGGAGCTCGTGGACTTCCTGGAGAACCGCAAGATCGGCACGCGCAGGCTCTTCGCCGGCAACCTGACGCGCCACCCCGCCTACGTCGACCGGGAGTTCCGCGTCTCCGGCGAGCTGTCCAACAGCGACATCGTCACCGAGCACACCTTCTGGGTCGGCGTCTACCCCGGCCTCACCGAGGAGATGATCGACTACGTCACAGCCTCCGTCACCGAGTTCGTGGGGACCCACCGGTGACCGCGCGCGGCGACACGCGGGCGCGGCCGCCGCTCAAGGCCCGGCGGGCTGCCGCGCTGCCCGACCGTGTCGCCCGGTCCGCGGCCGCGTCGGCCGGCGAGAGCGCGGACGGGATCCGCAAGTGGCTCCGACAGCGCCGCGAACAGGCCTCGTTCGCCGTGGACCGCATCCCCTTCGAGGCGCTCGAGGACTGGTCGTTCGCCCCGGGGACCGGAAACCTCGTACACCGCAGCGGCCGGTTCTTCACCGTGGAGGGGCTGCACGCCGTCATCGGGGAGCACCCCGATCAAGAAGAGTGGCAACAGCCTGTCATCGTCCAGTCGGAGGTCGGGATCCTGGGCATCCTCGCCCGGGAGTTCGATGGAGTCCTGCACTTCCTGATGCAGGCCAAGATGGAGCCGGGCAACCCCGAGCTGCTGCAGCTCTCACCGACCGTGCAGGCCACGTACAGCAATTACACCAAGGTCCACCAAGGCGCGTCCGTCCGCTACCTGGAGTACTTCACCGACCCGTCCCGGGGCCGCGTCCATTCGGACGTCCTGCAGTCCGAGCACGGCGCCTGGTTCCACCGCAAGCGCAACCGCAACATGATCGTCGAGGCCACGGGCCCGGTACCTGAGCACGAGGACTTCCGCTGGCTCACGCTGCGCCAGATCCATGAGCTCCTGCGTCACGACAACACGGTCAACATGGACGCGCGTTCGGTCCTCGCCGGCCTTCCCGTGCGCAGCACGCCCTACGCACTGCACTCGGACACGGAGCTGCTGTCCTGGCTGGCCGTACGACGGGCCGCGACCCCCATCCGCAGCGAACGGATCCCGCTCGCCGGCGTATCGGGCTGGAAGCGCGGCGAATTCTCGATCGACCACGAGGACGGCCGCTACTTCCGTACCGTGGCCGTGTCGGTACGGGCGAGCAACCGCGAGGTCGGCCACTGGACCCAGCCGCTGATCGAACCACGCGGACAAGGGGTGGTCGCGTTCCTCACCCGCACGTTCCAGGGTGTGCCGCACGTGCTGGCCCGGGCCCGTGCCGAAGGCGGCTCCACCGATGTGGAACTGGGTCCCACGGTTCAGTGCCAGCCCGGGAACCACGCACACCTGCCCGCCGCGAACCGACCGCGCTTCCTCGACCTCGTCACAACGGCGCCCCCCTCGCGGATCCGCTACTCCGCTCTGCACTCCGAGGAAGGCGGCCGCTTCCTGGACTCGGTGAGCCGCTACCTCATCCTGGAAGCCGACGAGAGCGACGCACCGCTCGACGCGCCGCCGGGGTTCCAGTGGGTCTCGCGGGACCAGCTCGCCGCTCTCACCCGGTACAGCCACTATGTCAACGTCCAAGCGCGGACACTGCTGTTGTGCCTCAACGCGCTGGAGGACGGCGTGTGAGGCGTGCCTCGGGGAGGTCCCCGGTGCGCACCATGCCGGGGAAACCACAGGGCCGCGGGAGGGCGGACCCGAGACGGGCCGCCCTCTCACCGCGGATCGAGGATGACGCGGGCCAGCGGCTCATGGCCCGGGGCCACCGGTGAGCGGCTCCCACCAGGAGCGGTTGTCCCGGTACCAGGCGACGGTCTCGGCGAGCCCGGACTCGAAGTCGCGCCGGGGCCGGTAGCCGAGTTCGCTCCTGGCCTTGACGTCGAGGATCGAATACCGCCGGTCGTGCCCCTTGCGGTCCGTCACCTGACGCACCTGGTCCCAGGAGCCGCCACAGGCCTTGAGCAGCAGTTCCGTCAGCTCGCGGTTGCTCAGCTCGGTGCCGCCGCCGATGTTGTAGACCTCGCCGGGGCGTCCGCCGGTCCGTACCAGGTCCACGCCGCGGCAGTGGTCCTCGACGTGCAGCCATTCACGTACGTGCTCACCGTCGCCGTACAGCGGTACCGCCTCGCCCGCGAGCAGCCGACAGACGAACAGCGGAATGATCTTCTCGGGGTACTGCCTCGGCCCGTAGTTGTTGCTGCAGCGGGTCACCCGGACGTCCAGGCCGTGGGTGCGGTGGTACGAGAGGGCGATCAGGTCGGAGGCCGCCTTGGACGCCGCGTAGGGCGAGTTGGGACCGAGGGCGTCCATCTCGGTGAACCGGCCCGTCGCCAGGGATCCGTAGACCTCGTCGGTGGACACGTGCACGAACCGGTCGACTCCTCGACGCAGCGCCGCGTCGAGGAGCGTCTGAGTGCCGGTCACGTTGGTGCGTACGAACGCGTCCGCGCCGACGATGGACCGATCGACGTGAGACTCGGCGGCGAAGTGCACCACCTGGTCGGCACGGGACATGAGCCGGTCGACGAGTTCGGCGTCGCAGACGTCTCCCCGGACGAAGCTCAGACGCGGGTGCGTGAGGTCCAGGTTGTCGAGCCGGCCCGCGTAGGTGAGTCTGTCGAGCACGGTGACGTGGGACACCTCGCCGTCGCCGGCCGCGAGCACCGTCCGGACGTAAGCGGAACCGATGAAGCCGGCGGCCCCGGTGACCAGGAGACGCATCACTCCTCCAAGAGCTCGGCGGGTGTCGGGTTGAGCTGGTGGGCGAGGGCGCTCCTCATGACGTACTGGCCGTAGGGCGAACCGTCCATCTCGGCGCCCAGCCGGTAGCAGGCGTCCGCGTCGATGAGACCCATGTACATGGCGATCTCCTCGACACAGCCGAGACTTATGCCCTGGTGATGCTGTATGTCCCGGACGAACCTTCCCGCGTCGAGGAGGGATTCGTGGGTTCCGGCGTCGAGCCAGGTGACGCCCCGGCCGAGCCACACCAGATCGGCACGCCCCTCGGACAGGTACGCGCGCAGGACATCCGTGATCTCCAGTTCGCCGCGCGGGGAGGGCCGCAGGCCTCGTGCGATGTCCGTCACGGTGTCGTCGAAGAAGTACAGGCCCGGGATCGCGAGGTTGGAACGCGGCTGCTCCGGTTTCTCCTCGATGGAGATGAGCCGTCCCTTCGCGTCGATCTCGGCGACGCCGAAGTGCTGGGGCTCGGCGACCTGGTGGCCGAAGAGGACACATCCGCGCAGCTTCCGCACGGTTCTGCGCAGCATGGAGGGCAGCTTGGCGCCGTGGAAGAGGTTGTCACCCAGGATCAGGGCACAGTCTTCGCCCTCGATGTGCGGGGCGCCGACGAGGAAGGCGTCGGCGATTCCCCGTGGCTCTTCCTGGGGCGCGTAGTCGATGCGCATGCCCAGTCTGCTGCCGTCCCCGAACAACCTGCGGAACAGGTCGAGTTCCCCGGGCCGAGCGATGATGAGGACGTCGTCGATGCCCGTGAGCATGAGCACGGACAGCGGGTAATAGACCATGGGTTTGTCGTAGACCGGAGCGAGCTGCTTGGACCCCACGAGGGTGAGGGGCTGCAGCCGGGTCCCGTTGCCGCCTGCCAGGAGGATGCCCTTCACCGGACCGGCTCCCCACGACAGCGGCCTGCGACCGTTCGGCGCGCCGCTCGGGTCACCGGGCGGAGCACGGCTCCCTTTCCCTCCACGACGTCCGGCAGCTCACCCATCACTCGGCTTCCGCGGGTTCTTGTAGAGGGCCTGCCAGAGGTAGCTCCAGGGAAGAGCGCGGCTGTCACCGACGCAGTCCCAGGCGTCGCCCGGCCGGTATCCTTCGATGAAGGCGGGGACCGCGGCTTGCACCGCCTGGCTGTCGTGGATGTCCAGCAACTGCCGGAGGGGTCCGTTCTCCAGCGCCATCTCCACGGCCTCCTGGCCCTGCAGGTAGCCGTCCAGGCTCTTGTCGATGTACTTGCCCACCGGATTCTTGACGTAGAAGGCCGAGCAGGTCTCGTTGATCAGGTCGAGATAGGCCCGGACGGTCTCCGGACTCATCTCGGTCATCGAGTGGATGTTGATGCACAGGTCGAACCGCTCGGACCTCAGGGAGTCGTCCTGCAGGCTGTCGACCTCGATGAAATCGATCAGCTTGAAGCGGGGCTCGTCCAGGACCTGACGGAGGTAGGCCTTGCTCAGCCGCAGCGTGTTCTTGAGGTCGACGATGCAGTAGCCGGAGATGTCGTGGTTGGACATGATCATGTGGCATGTGCGCCCGTAGCCGGCGCCGATCTCCAGGATCCTGGCGCCGCTCAGGTCGATCTCGCGTTCGATGAAACCGACTTCGTACGTCGCCTGCAGGTAGTCCATGCACAGCGTCTCGCCGCCGCACCGCACCGTGGTGGGGTCGCCGATCTCCCGGTTGGGGGTTCGCCTGATCCTCGCCAGCTCCGCCGGGCTCAGTTCCATGCCGAGGTGGTAGGCCAGTGTCTTGAGATACCGCACCCCGTTCGTCGTCGGGTCCCAGAGGGAGAGCTTGAAATTCCTCGGGTCGGACTTGAGATTCGTCAGGTCGACGGCCGCGTCCTCGGTGATGTAGCGGTTCTGTATGCGCTCCCACTGGCGGCTGGCTCGGAAGATGTGGTCCATTTCGCTCCATCCTGGTGATGATCCGGTCCGGTCGAGGTGTGGACGGACGTCCTTGCCTGCGGCCTCTCCGCGTCACTGGGGTGCGGTGGTGCGCTCCCTTGGCTGCGGTTCCGTCCGTGCGGTTCCGAACGCCTCGCGGAGCAGGTCGGCGAAGGGCTCGGGTTGTTCCTGGAAGCCGGTGTGTCCCGCGGGGAAGGCGGCCAGCGGGGTGTCCAGCAGTTCGGCGAGCGCCGTCGCGGTGCGGTGGTAGAGCTGCCCCTGGGAGGTCGTGCCCCCTCCCACGACGACGGGGACGGACGCTGTCCGGAGCGCGTCGAGGTCGGGGCGGTAGCGCGTGGTGGGCTGGAGTATGTATCCGAAGAAGCGGTCGAGGATGGCCCGGACGTCCTTCGGCGGGGTGTACAGCGCGCGGGTCGACGCCTGTCCGACGGGGGGCGGCGGGGCGAAGCCGACGCCGGACAGAGCCGAGTACTTGCGCAGGGCCACGTCCCGATGGCCGGCGGTGTAGTCCTTGCAGAGATCGTCGATCGTGGTGCGCACCTGCTGACCGTCCGGCAGGAGCTCGGTCACCGGGGGTTCGTGGGCCACCAGGGTGCGTACGGCGTCCGGATGCCGGGCGACCAGGGCCAGACCGGTGGTGGCTCCGCCGCTGTTGCCGAACACGTGCGCCGGTCCGGCGTCCAGCGCCGCTATCAGCTGCTGGACGTCATCCGCGATCAGCTCGGGCGTCGCCTTCTGGCCAGGATCGCTGATGGTGCTGCGCAGGATGCCGCGAGGATCGTAGGTCACGACGGTGAAGTCCGCGGCGAGCAGCGACGCGAGGGCCGTGAACCCCCTGCTGCCCATGGGGGAGCCGATCATCAGCAGCAAGGGGCCGGAGCCACGGATGTCGTAGCACAGACGAGCCCCCGGCACGTCCAGGGTATGCGTCGTGGGGCCGACGTCGGCCATGTCCGGTTCTCCCTCACCAGTGGTCGCAGCGGATTTCGGTGCTCCCGGCCTCATCGGAGCACCCTGGCGGCGGTACGCGGCCTTTCGCAGGAGGTCAGCCGGGCGCCGCCGTCGGCCGAGCCCATCAGTACGCTTCCTTCGCGTTCACCCAGTCCGGTACGTACCGCTGGCCCGGCACGGGTCGGTAGTGGTCCCACCGGGGTTCGCTCCCCGAGGGGGTGTCGCCGAGCACCACGACGCGCAGGCCCCGGCGATGTTCGGAATAGTCGTCGACCGCGTAGTGCTGCGTGACCCTGTTGTCCCAGATCGCCACGTCGCCCGGCGCCCACTGATAGCGGCAGACGAACTCGGGGGAGGTGGAGAAGCGATGGAGGTACTGCAGCAGCGAGTCGCTCTCGTTCCGGCTCAGTTGCGCGATGTGCGAGGTGTGGGCCCGGTTGACGAACAGGGCCCGGCGGCCCGTCTCCGGGTGGACCCGCACGACGGGGTGCTCGGCCAGGCTGTCCAGCCCCGGGATGTGGATGGAGTGGACGGCGGTGAGGCCGTCGAGCAGGTCGCGGAGCGGCGCGGACAGCCCCTCGTACGCCAGATACTGGTTCGACCACATCGTGTCGCCGCCCTGCGGCGGGCTGTCGACGATCTGCAGGACGGTCCCGATGGGCGGGTTCGGGGCGTACGTCATGTCGGTGTGCCAGATCGGGATCTTGCCGTTCTGCTCCGAGTCGATGATCTGGATCTGAGGATGCCCGTCCAGATGGGGCAGATAGGCGTGCTCCTCCAGCTCGCCGAACCTGCGGCCGAAGGCGATGCGCGACTCCGGCGACCAGCCCTCCTGCCCCGGGATGAAGATCACCAGGTGTTCCAGCAGCAGCCGGCGCAGTTCGGCGAACTCCGCGTCGGTGATGTCCTCCAGCCGTACGCCGTGAATCTCGGCTCCCAGCGCACTGGTGAGCGGCCGGACCTCGAATGCCGTGGTGAAGGTGTCTGACACTTTTCCATCCTTCTGTCCGTTGACTGTGCCTACCCGCGTCCCGCTCCCGCTCCGGTGCCCGGGAGATCGCGGGGCGCGAACGACCGCGCTCGCAGGTCCGGCACGACCCCCAACTGCACGAGCCGGTCGAACCTGCCGAGCGGGCGCATGCCGAGGCCCGACATGTTGTACGTGGTCAGGTAGCTCAGGCGGCTGCTTCTCGCGGTGCCCCGCATGAGCCGCCGGCCCATGACCCTGCCGCCGCGTGAGGTGCTGGTCATCATGCGCGCCGCGTTGTGGCTCATCGTGTGCACGGCCCGGATCCTGGCCATCCGATCGTCCTCGTAGCCGCGCAGCGCCCTGTCGACGGCGGCGTCGTCGGCGAGGTCGACGGCCGCGAGCCGGGCCGCCAGGCCCTTCGCCTCGTCGATCGAGGTGTTCATCCCCTGGGCCGCCAGGGGATGCACGACGTGTGCCGCCTCCCCGAGCAGGACGATGCCGGGCCGGACGAGCGACGGGGCCCGGTAGCGCCAGACCGGAAGCAACTGCCTGCGTTCCAGGTTCCCTTCGAGCAGCTTGGCGATCGGGTCCAGCGCGGGCACCTGGTCGACGAGCCCCTCGCACCATCGCCGCAGCTCGGCCGGGCCGGCCTGGCGGAGCTCGTCCGCCCTCACCTGGACGTAGACCCGGATCCGCGCATCCGGCAGCGGGTAGACCATGACCAGGCCGCGGTCCGTGACGTGGGCGGACACCTCGTCGTCCACCGGCAGGGTGCCGGACAGCTCGAAGGACAGCAGCCGGTGGTCGTACGCCACGGGTTCGGCGTCGATCCCCGCGAGCCTGCGCAGGCGTGAGGACATGCCGTCGGCCGCCACGACGAGCCGGGCCCTGATGTCGACGGCCGTGCCGCCGATCATGGCGCGCACCCCGCAGATCCGGCCCCCCGCGCGGGTGCCGAGGTCCTTGATCAGGACGCCACGGCGCAGGCTCACCGTCGGGCCGAGCGACTCGGCCATGCACTCCAGGATCGTCGAGTAGTCGTGGGCGAGCATCCAGGGCCGTTCGCCGCCGAGAGCCGCGAAGTCCATGGCCATCAGCTCCTCCCCGTCGGCGGTGCGGGCGACGAGGCGGCTCAGCCGAATCGCCTGTCTGGCCTCGAGGCGGCCGAGCGCGCCCCACGCGTGCAGGGAGTCCAGGGATCCGGGCTGGAGCACCTCGCCCTTCCAGAGCGAGGGCTGGGTCGGCCGCTTGTCCGCCAGGATCACCTTCAGGCCCAGCCGGCCGAGGGCGCAGGCCGCCGCGAGCCCGGCGACCCCGGAGCCGCAGACCACCACGTCGGTGTCCACCGGGTGGTCAGTGCCGTGCCCGGCCGTCACCACGCCTCCCGCTCCGCCACCGGACCGGCGGTGAGCGCGCCGCGGTACGCGCCCAACGCCCGGAGCACCAGCCCGTTCCCGATCAGGCCGTCCACGTAGTAGGCCAGGCGCCGGATGTGCAGGCACACCGGGCTTGCCGGCCAGAGCCCGTCGTCCCCTTGCGCTGACATGAGCCACTCCGCCGCTCGCCGGAGCCGTTCGTCCTCCGCCGGCAGACCCGCGGCGAGCAGGCCGCGCAACGCCCAGGCGGTCTCCTCTACGGTGCCCCGCGAGGGATCGTCGCCGAGCGTGCCGGTCTGGCCCGGGCCCCATGAGCCGTCGGCCAACTGCGCCTTCAGGAGGGCCTCACGGGCACGCCGTGCCGCCGGGTGGTCGCCCACTCCGCCGCGTGCGAAGGCCACGAGCGCCGTGGCTGTCGCCGAGGTGAGGCCCCTGTACCACAGGCCCTCGTAGGTGCCGTCCGGCCGTTGGCAGGCGAGCAGCCAGTCCAGGGCTCTGACGATCCTGGGATCACCGCGGGACAGACCGCCGTCGAGCAGGGTCTCGACGCACTGCGCCGTCGTATAGGGGCAGGGGCCGTCGTTCGTGAGTGTGGTGTCCGGGACGAAGGTCCCCCACGAGCCTCTGCCGTCCTGCCGCGAGAGCAGCCAGTCCAGGCCGTGCCGCAGCCGCTCGGCCGGCTCTTCGTCGTCGGAGGGCGTGAGCGCGGCCAGAACGTTGGCGCTGTCCAGGAAGTTCGGCCACCCGCGGGGGCCTTCCCAACCCCAACCGCCGGGCGGCGCGTCGTAGATGGGGAACGCGTGGTCCTGTTGGCACCCGCGCAGCCAGTGCCGTGCCCGGACCAGCCGCGGATCGTGGGTGTAGCCGGTGTCCGCCAGGCCGCGGGCGACGTAGGACCCGCCGATCAGGTCGAGTCCCTGCATGATGTGCCATGAGCCGTCCGGCTGCACGTTCGACCGGAGGTAGTCGACGGTGTCGGCGATCATGCGTGCGGGGGCGTCGGCACGGCACAGGCCGATGCACACCACCGCGGTGAGCCAGTTGTCCCCGCCGTATCCGCCGCGGTCGTTCTCCCCGCGTTCCATCTGCCGGAGCAGGCGGAGCGCGGTCGGCCGGGCCAGCCGGTGCAGCAGCCGTCCGACGCCCCCCGGGGTGTCGTGGTGGGCCTGGATGAAGGCCATGGCCACGAAGGGCGCGGCCCGGAAGGAGAGTCGGGGCCGCCAGAGCCGCCGCGGCAGCAGAAGCAACTCCAGTGGGATACGCCGGGATCCGCGCATGTCCCGCAGACCCGCCAGGACGAGAAACGTCGTGGCCATGTGGACCATCCCCGGGTCGGCGAGCGACTCCACACCGCCGAGCGACTCGAGCAGCTCCAGCGCACGCCGCCAGGGCTCCTCGGCCGTCCGGGGAGCTGTCAGCCTCAGGGCCGCTGCCGTCACCACGGTGGGCACCAGCTGCGACGCGGCGCCGGGCACTCCGCCCCAGCCGCCGTCGGCGTTCTGGACGGACACCAGCCACGCCGTTCCCCGCTCGATCAGCTCGCGCGAGCGCTCGGGATCGGCGACGTGCAGGGCGACGACCGCGCCGGCGGTCCCCAGGACGGCGGTGGGGCGGCGGTTCGGCCAGAAACCCTCCGGACGCTGCGTCGCGAACAGCGCCTCCGCGGCGCGCGCGACCGATGCCTCGACTCGGCTGTCCACGTCTGAGCACAAAACGAACCGTCCTCCTTAGGGAAAGCGAGCCGGTGCGGTCGCCGTGTCCTCGCCGGGGGGCGCGGCGACGCCGTGCGGGAATTCGTACCGGGAGCGCATGGCCTGTTGGGTGCCGAGCGTGGCGGCGAGCATCGGGGCGAGGATCCCGAGCGTGACGAGGCCTCCGAGGCTCGGCACCAGGAACGCGGCGGCGAGCACCATTCGTTCGACGACCAGGACCTCGTGCGAACGCAGGGCGAGGTGTGCCGCGGGCTCGGGTCCGGACGCGTACAGCATGCCGAAGGCGCCGCCCCCGAGGCCGGCCGCGATCAGGAGCGTCACGAGGCCGCCCTCCCGGTCGCCCGGCATGGTGAGAAGCCCCGCAGCGGCCACGGAGACGGCCAGCGCGTAAAGTCCCGCCGCCGTCCGGACGGCCGTCCGCAGCCCGTGTCGGACCGGGAAGGTGGCGTATCCGCCCGCTCGGTCGCCGGAGACGTCGCGCAGCGTGCCGACGAGATTGGACGCGGCGTCGTGCGCCCAGAACACCGGCACGAACAGGAGGATCTCCACCGGCGGGTGGGCCGAGGCAGTCATCGCCCCGAAGACGAGCGCCCCGCCGGTCAACGATCCGCGGACGAGATTGCCCAGCAGCCCCTTGGCCTTGAAGAAGCCGTTGTAGGCCATCGCCCCGCCGATACCGGCGGCGGTCACGACGAGGGTGCGGTAGTTGACGACGGCCGCCGTGACGACGGCGGCCATGGCCAGCACCGTGCCGCACCAGACTGCCGTGCGGGGGCGGATCAGCCCCGACGGGATGGGCCGCTGAGGTTTGCTGATCGCGTCGAGCTCGCGGTCGAGGTAGTCGCCGAGGTAGTGCGCCGCGACCCAGACCAGGGTGGGCACGGCCCATGCCGCCGCCAGTTCGGGGGCGGCGTGCCCGTCGGTGGCGATGGCATGTCCGGCCAGGCCGACCAGGCCGACGTACCAAAGGGTGTAGGGGCGCCACGTGCGCACATGGGCCATGAGCGTCGTGGCGGATCGGCGCCCGCTCACCTCAGACACTCCTTCCGGACGGACGGTTCGTGAAGCCGCTGAGCCCCGCGCCGCCGTTGCCGGTCCGGTCGGGCGCCCACGGCCGGTCGGACGTCGCGCCGACGGTGTTGCGCAGGGTGCCGATTCCCGCTATCGACACCTCGACCCGATCGCCCACCGCCAGGGGACCCGAGCCTGTGGGGGTCCCGGTGAGGATCACGTCGCCGGGGACCAGCGACATGTGCCGGCTCACCACCGCGACGACCTCGCCCACCGGTGTGATGAGGCCGCCTGTGCTGCCGTCCTGCCGGGTCTCGTCATTCACGCGGCAGGTGATCCGCAGGTCCGCCGGGTCCACATCGGTGGCCAGCCACGGTCCCAGCGGGGTGAAGCTGTCGAAGTGCTTCGCCCAGACGGGCGGGTGCCCGTTCTGCTCCTCCGGGGCCCTGCGGGCGTACGCGGTGAGGTCGTTGGCGCAGGTGTATCCGGCCACGACCTCCGCTGCGCGCTCCGGTGGGACGCTCTTGCAGGCCGTCCCGATCACCACGGCCAGCTCGGCCTCGTGTCGCAGCTCCCAGTCGGCCCCCGGATGGCAGACCGCGGCTCCGTGGCCGACCACCGTCGACGGTGGCTTCAGCACGACGGCGCAGGAGGCGGGGTCCGCAGGGCGGCGCCCGGCGCCCACGGTCGCAGTCCCGTGCGACGCGTAGTTGAGCGCGACACACGCAATCTTGCTCGGCTCGGCGGGCGGCAGCAGCGTGACCTCGCCCATCGGGCGCGCTCCGCCGACGTCGTCGACCCAGCCCCGGGAGGGGCCGTCGTACCGTACGGGCACGACGAGATCACCGTCGTCGTCGTGCTCGACACGCCCGTATCCGCGCCGGCCGTGGTCGGCGAATCTGCAAATCAACACCTGTGTGCTCCCCGTTCACCAGTGCGGACGGTGGGTCCTACCAGGCGACCGGCAGCTCTTCGAGGCGGAGCGTGACGTGCCCGCCCCGCCAGCTCAGGCTCTCCGGTGGCACGGCGGGCCGCAGGTTCGGGAACCGCCGGAGGAGGGTCGAGAACGCCGTATGGAGCTCGAGCCGTGCCAGGGCCGCTCCCAGACAGTGGTGGGCGCCGTAGCCGAACGCGAGATGGGGGTTCGGCCCGCGTGTGATGTCGCAGCGTTCGCTGTCGGGGAAGACCGTCTCGTCGCGGTTGGCCGCGTTGATCGAGACCTGGACCAGATCCCCCTCGCGGATCTGCTGGCCTCCCAGCCGCACCGCCTCGGTCGCGATCTGCACCCGGTTGACATCGATGACGGGCTGGTAGCGCAGCAGCTCCTCGACCGCGGGGACGACGAGGTCAGGATCGGCGCGCAACTTGTCCAGCTGCTCCGGGTTGCGGAACAGCCGGAGCATCCCGGCGCTGATCGCGGTCTGGGTCGTCTCCAGACCGCCCGCGAGCACGACGACGGTGAGCGACAGCAGTTCCTCCAGGGAGAGCGCGTTGTCGCTGTCGTGAGCGTGGACCAGCCTGGTCAGGATGTCCGCGTCTGGCGCGAGCCCGTCGCCCCGCGCCGCACGCTTGACCGGCACCTGGCGCTCGATGTACGACGTCAGTTCCAGCCATGCCTTCTGATCGGGAGCGCCGTCGCCGATCGCGGTGATGCGGTCGCACCATCCGCTCAGCGTGTCGCGGTCTTCGACGGGGAAGCCGAGCAGCTCGCAGATGGCGAGGGCGGGCAGCGGAACGGCCAGGTGGGCGACGAGATCTGCCGGTGGCCCCTCCGCCTCCATGGCGTCGAGCAGGTCGTCGGTCCATGACTGGATGCGTGGCGTCATGGCCTCGATCCGCCGGACGGCGAACGCCCTGGACACCAGGGCGCGCAGTTCGGTGTGGGGGCGGCCGTCCATGTTCACCGACCGTGCGCTGCCCGGCTCCTGGCCGGACCGCCGGGCGCGTACACCCATGACGTCCCGGGTGAAGCTCCGGCCGTTCAGCACCGTCCGGACGTCCTCGTGCCGGGTCACCAGCCAGGCCTCCTGCCCGTCTGCCAGGAGCACCCGGGGGAGCGAATCCTGGCTGCGCAGTTCGACCAGTCGCGGATGCAGTTCGCCCGCGGAGTCCGCGGAACTCGGAAAATCAAGAACACGGTCCATTGTCGGGAATCCGATCTGGGTGGTCAGCGCGCAGGGCGTGCTTCGCCGCGTGCCCGGTACCGTGCGGTTCGCGGGAAAGGAAGTGGGTGAAGAAGAGGAGAGCCCTCATGGCTTCGCGAGGGCGGCTCACGCGACCTCGCAATGTGGAATCACCCTGGCAGCCGCTTCCTGCGACGACAATCCCCGATTAGTGGGGGAGGGCCCACCGGCGCGGGGGCCCATGACCTGGGCCCTCGCCTCGTTGGTGGCCCGCTGGAGCCGACGGACCCCGCACTTCTGCGCACGCTGGTCGCCTGCTACGCGGTCACCGGGCACGACCACGGACCAGTCACCGCCGGCGACGAGCCGTAGCGCGCACAGCGCGCTTATGAAGATCACGATGCACGGGTGGAGTAATAGCATGCGGATTCACGCCGTGGCCATCCCGACTTTTCGCAGTTGTCGTCGCTCGTGCCGTCCGACATCGTGGCCACTCGATTGTGGCGTCCTGCCGTACCGGCGACGTGTGGCCATGAGCTGCGTGAGGCCGTAATTGCTTGCGCCAGGCGGGTATTGGCCCTGGCTCACCACTCCCCGCCGAAAGTGATCCGCGTGTGAGTCGGCTCATCAAGACAGGTGGTAGAGGCCATGCCCGACACACGAGTGTCATTCTCCGAGGACGAACTTCCCCGACATCGCCGGGTGGCGGAGGGGTTCGGCGCGGACCCGGAACGCTACGACCGGACCAGGCCCCGCTACCCGGAAGCTCTGGTCGACCGAATCGTCGGGGCCGGCACCGGGCTCGATGTCGTCGACGTCGGCTGCGGCACCGGCATCGCCGCCCGGCAGTTTCAGGCGGCCGGCTGCACGGTGCTCGGAGTGGAACCGGACACGCGGATGGCCGAGTTCGCGCGGCGGCGCGGGCTCGCGGTCGAGGTGTCGGCGTTCGAGGCCTGGGACCCGAACGGCCGGTCCTTCGACGCCGTCGTCTCCGGGCAGACCTGGCACTGGCTGGACGCGGTCGCCGGCGCCGTGAAGGCCGCGGAGGCGCTGCGGTCCGGTGGAGAGCTGGTGGTCTTCTGGAACGCGGAGATTCCGCCGCCCGAGGTGCTGCGGTCCTTCGGCGAGATCTACCGGAGGGTGTTGCCCGATTCTCTCGTCGCACGCCAGTGGACGACCAACGCCCTGGACGGCTACGCGATGTTGAGCGGCAACGCGGCCGACGGAGTGCGCAAGGCCGGTGCTTTCGGCACTCCGACGGAGTGGCGATTCAGCTGGGAGAAGTCCTACACCCGGGACGAGTGGCTGGATCAGATGCCCACCCACGGTGACCTCGGCCAGCACCCTTCGACCCAGGTGACGCAGGTACAAGAGGGCATCGGTGCCGCCATCGACGCGATGGGGGGCAGCTTCACCATGGGCTACACCACGGTCGCGATGAGCGCGGTGCGAACGTCCACTTGAGCGCGTGCCCCGCGGAGGAAGAACAACGGCGGCAACGACGGCGAGCGGGCGGAGACCGTCAGGAGCCGACCGCCGCGGTGGGACGTACCGAGCGACGCGTGGCGTCGGCTGTCGTCCACCTACGGCGGTGCGTTCGACGGCATCCCCCGAGGACGGTGCCCCTGGTGTCCGTCGCCTCCATGACCGAGACCGGCCACCGCCGACCACCGATCGGAAAGGGATGACCGAGATGACGGCTACCGAGCGAGGGACCAGGCTGGCCGACCAGTCCGCCGATGCCGGGACGATGCTCGCCTGGTTCCGGCGGATGCGGGAGAGCGAACCCGTCAGCCATGACGGGGAAGCCGGTGTATGGCACGTCTTCCGTCACAGCGACGTGGAGCGGATCCTTGCCGACCCGGGCACCTTCTCCTCCGACTTCAGTTCGTTCATGCCGGCGCAGGAAGACGTCGACCGCTTCATCAAGGGCAACCTTCTGCGGAAGGACCCGCCCCAGCACCGCAAGCTGCGCACCTTGGTGAGCAAGGCCTTCACCCCGGGTGTGGTCGCCCGGCTCGCGCCCCGCATCGAGGCGATCACCGACGAACTGCTGGACGCGAAGGCCGGCGCGGAAGAGATCGAACTGGTCTCGGATCTGGCGTCCCCCCTTCCGGTGACCGTGATCGCCGAACTCCTGGGCATCCCGGCCGAGGACCGCCCGATGTTCGGGCGGTGGGCCGACTCCCTGGTCGCACCGGAGAGCCAGACGAGTTTCATACCGAACGAGGAACGCACGAAGTCCATGGCGATCGTCATGCGTGAGATGAACGCCTACTGCCTGGAGCACATTCGCGGTCGGCGGGCCAGACCGAGGGAGGACCTGGTCAGCGAGCTCGTGGCGGCGGAGGTGGACGGTCAGCGGCTGGACGACGACGAGATCATCGGGTTCGTGGGGCTCCTGCTGCTCGCCGGACACATCACGACCACGGCGCTGCTGACCAATGTCGTCCTGTGTCTGGACGAGTATCCCGAGGTCGCCGCGGCACTGCGCGCGGACACTGCCGGGCTGCCCGGCGCCATGGAAGAGGTACTGCGTTTCCGTACACCGTTGGCTCCGAGCATGCGCAGGACGACGAGAGACGTCCGGGTCGGTGAACTCACGGTACCGGCGGGCCAGATCGTTCTCGCGTGGCTGGCCTCGGCCAACCGGGACGAGAGGCGCTTCCCCGCGCCGGACAGCTTCGACATCCGTCGCGCACCCAATCCCCACCTGAGCCTCGGGCACGGGATCCACTTCTGCCTGGGAGCACCACTCGCCCGTCTGGAGGTAAGGATCGCCCTGGAGAAGATGCTCGGCCGCTGGAGCGAGATGTCGGTGGGAGAGGGCGTCGAGTACCACGACGCGCGAGGAATCGTCGGGGCCAAACGGCTCCCGCTTCAGCTGCAATGGACCTGACGGCTGCATCCGATCGGGATGACGAAAAGACCGAACGGGGCGATCGACTCGAGGTGATTTCCGACCGGGGTGGCCATGGCCTGACAACGGCCGTGCAATGCCCGAGGGGCGATCGGGGCCGACAGTCCCCCAGAAGTGGGGGTACTCCCTCACGAATGTGCGTGCGAGGATGCTGCGTACCCTCCGTCGCACAGAACGACAAGGGCGCGGGAGCCGGCGACTCGATCGCGGCATGACGCGAAGAATTCAGTCCCCTCAAGCGTCGATTCCCCTGCTGCACCGAGGAATTCTGACCAATCCGCTCATCGGGCCGAGGTTCTGTGAATATGGTCACGGAGAATGCAGACTCAGCATACGTTCTCGCTCGTCTCGACTCGCTCCTCAGAGAAGTCTGGGATCAACTGCCCGCCGACGTTCCGGTTCAGAGCGACGCATCGTTCCTCAGTCTGGGCGTCGACTCCCTCACGCTTGTTCTGCTGCTCGACAAGGTGGGCTCGGAGTTCCACATCGACTGGGAGACCGAGACGTCTCCGGGCGCCGCCAGCTCGCTGCGCTCGCTTTCGGACCTCGTGGTGCGAAGGAATTCTGACAACGCCGCTTGAACAGGGGGGAACCAGTGCGTACCCGGGGTACATACCTCGCCGGAGTCGGTGTGTTCCTGCCTGCGGCGCGGAACATCGAATCGGCAGTGGAGCAGGGGCTCGTACCGGCCGCCACGGCGGCGGAGTACGACCTGTCGGGGGTCGCGGTCGCGGGGCGGATCTCGGCGCCGGAGATGGCCCTGGCCGCCGCGCAGGAGGCACTCAAGGGCAGCGGGGTGAGCGCCGAGGACATCGGGCTGCTCCTGTACGCGGGCGTCTGGCATCAGGGCCCCGACGGCTGGGGTCCCCAGGCGTACCTGCAACGGCACCTGCTCGGCGACGACCTGCTCGCGGTCGAGGTCAGGAACGGCTGCAACGGAACGTTCAGTGCGCTGGAACTGGCAGCCGGGTACCTCAAGGCCTTCCCGGAGATCCCGGCAGCGCTGGTCACCGCGAGCGACAACTTCGGCACGCCACTGATCGACAGGTGGAACCCCGGCGAAGGGGTCGCCTACCTGGGCGACGGCGCCAGCGCCGTGGTGGTGAGCACCGCGCCGGGTTTCGCGGAGCTGAGCTCCCTGTGCTCGGCCACGTTCTCGGAGATGGAGGAGGCCCATCGAGGCGGGGAGCCGTTGTTCCCGCCCAACGCCACCACCGCCACCGCGCTGGACTACGGAGCCAGAAGTGCCGCCTTCCAGCGGAAGGCCGAAGAGGACGGATCGTGGGTGCGGCTGCTGCTGGGTCATCAGAGGCACAACGTCGAATGCACCGAGCGGGCACTGGAGGAGGCCGGTGTGACGGCCGGTGACATCAGGCACGTCCTGATCCACGGCATGCCGCGCCGGGCGGCCTCCTCCTATCTCAAGATCCTCGGTTTCTCCCTGGAACGCTCGACGTGGGACTTCAGCAGGACGGTCGGGCACCTCGGCGCGAGCGATCACCTGGCCGCGCTTCACCACCTGCTGGCGACGAACCGGCTCGAAGCCGGGGACCACGTGCTGCTGTGCGGCTTCTCCCCGGGAGTGACCTACAAGGCGGCAGTCGTCCGCATCCTCGGCACCGACCCGACACGGAACCGTGAGGCGCAGGCCAGTGGACTTTGACCTCACTGCGGAACAACGACGACGGGTCCGGCACATCCGCGACGCCGCCGGCCGTCTGCCCCGCCCGGAGCCGGGGGAGCCCGCCGGAAGGGACATCTGGCAGGCCGCGGGGGAGTGCGGGATCACGGGCCTGTGCCTGCCCGAGGAGCACGGCGGCGGCGGGTGCGGCGCGCTCGACACGGCTCTCGGCCTCGAGGCGTTCTGCGCGGGCGGCGCCGACACAGGGTTCGCCTTCGCCATCGCCGCACACCTGCTGGCCTGCGGCACCGCCCTGGCGGAGCACGCCCATGAGCCCGTGCGGGCCGACCTGCTGCACGGCCTGAGCTCCGGCAGGACGATCGCCGCCAACGCGATGACCGAGGACGAGGCCGGGTCGGACGTGGGCCGGCTCGCGACGACCGCGCTGCCCGACGGCGACTCCTACGTGATCAACGGGGTGAAGTCGTTCGTCAGCAACGGCCCCTTGGCGGACGTTCTCGTGACCTACGCCGTCACCGCGCCCGCTGCCGGATTTCTGGGACTGTCGGCCTTCGCCGTTCCCGCCGGCTCGCCCGGCCTCCGCATCGGCCCGCCCCTCGCCAAGGCGGGGCTGGACGGGTGCGCCGCCGCACGGGTGGAGTTCACCGAATGCAGGGTTCCCCGCGGATACCTGATGGGTGCGGAAGGTCAGGGCAGCGCCGTCTTCCAGGCTTCCATGACCTGGGAACGGGCCTGCCTGCCCGCGATCTATCTGGGCACGATGGAGGCCCAGCTGCACCGCTGCGTGACGCACGCCCGGGAACGACGCCAGTTCGGCAGACGCATCGGAGACTTCCAGGCGGTCTCCCACCGTCTGGCCACGATGAAACAGCGCCTGGAGAGCAGCCGCCTGCTGTTGTACCGGGCGTGCTGGCAGCTCGACCAGGGCAGCGCGGACGCCGGTGCGGCGGCGGCCCTCGCCAAGGTCGCCGTCGCGGAGAGCGCGGTCGCCAACGGCGTCGACGCGCTCCAGGTGTTCGGCGCGAAGGGATATCTGGCCGGGGAAGGGGTCGGCGACCGGCTGAGGGACGTCGTGCCGATGCACATCTTCTCGGGAACGACGGACATCCAGCGGGAGATCATCGCCAAGGGGATGGGCCTGTGAACAAGCCCGCCAACCTCCACCAGTTGCTGGCCGAAGCCGCGGCGCGTGCCCCGCAGGCCCTGGCTGTGGCGGGCCCCTGCGGCCCGGTGACCTATGCGGAACTCGACGCCCGCGCCGACGCCCTGGCCTGCGTCCTGGCCGGCCACGGCGTGGGCCGCGGCGACCGCGTCCTCGTGTGGAGTCCGAAGTCGGCGGACGCGCTCGCGGCCATGCAGGCGGTCCTGCGGCTCGGTGCCGCCTATGTCCCGGTCGACCCCCTCAGCCCCGTGGAGCGCGTCGCGACCATCGCCCGCGAGTCCGCGGCGCGAGCGCTGTGCGCCCCGGCCGAACTGCTCTCGCGCGTTCCCGGCGCACTTCGCCCCCTCCTGGCATGCGTCGACACCGCGCCCCAGGAAGGCGCCGCCGGGGCACCGGGCGGTGCCGGTACGCGCAAGGCGGCGAGTGCCCTCGTCGGCCGGGACGAGCCTGCGTACATCCTCTTCACGTCGGGTTCGACGGGAACGCCGAAGGGCGTGTCCATCAGCCACGGCAACGCCCTGGCCTTCGTCGAATGGGCCGTCGAGGAACTGTCGGCCGGCCCCGGGGACCGGTTCGCCAACCACGCCTCGTTCTCCTTCGACCTGTCAGTGCTGGACATCTACGCGGCGTTCGCGGTGGGCGCGTCAGTCTGTCCCGTGCCCAGCGAGTTCGCGTACGCCCCGAAACGCCTGGTCGAACTCCTGCACCAAGAGCGCATCACCGTCTGGTACTCCGTTCCTTCCGTGCTCGTCCTCATGCAGCGCGACGGCGGCCTGCTCGATCAGCCGCCGCCCGAGTCGCTGCGTGCGCTGCTGTTCGCGGGCGAGCCGTTCCCCGTCCGCCATGTCCGGGAACTCGCCGAATGGACCGACGCCCGGCTGCTCAACCTCTACGGTCCGACCGAGACGAACGTGTGCACGTACCACGAAGTCCGGCCCGAGGACCTCGACCGCGACGTTCCGGTCCCGATCGGCGCTGCCTGCAGCGGTGACCGCGTCTGGGCGGGCAGGCCCGACGGCCGGACGGCCGGCCCCGGCGAGGAGGGCGAGCTCATGGTCAGCGGCCCGACCGTCTTCCTCGGGTACTGGGGGCAGCCGGCGCAGGACGGTCCCTACGCCACCGGAGACCGGGTCAGGGTCCGGCCCGACGGTTCCTTCGACTACCTGGGGCGCGCCGACGGACAGGTCAAGGTCCGTGGCCACCGCATCGAACTGAGCGAGGTGTCCGCGGCACTGCACTCGCATCCGGAGGTGGCCGAAGCCGCGGTCACCGCCGTGGGGGACGGGCTGGACCGGTGTCTGGCCGCGTTCGTGACCCGGACCCCGGCCGGCACCCTCGGGAACATCGCGCTCAGGCGCCATCTGGCGCAGCGGCTTCCCCCGCAGATGATTCCCGACGACGTTCGCTTCGTCGAGAAGTTGCCCCGAAACGACCGAGGGAAGCTCGACCTCGCGGCCCTGGTCGCCGAACACCATTCAGGAGGGGTATCAGTGACAGCTACGCAGGAACGCGAAGAGATCGCAACGAAACTGCTCGCGTTCATCCGGGAGAGTTTCCTCTCCGGCGACCCTCAGGGAGAACTTGCCGGCGACACGCCACTGCTCGAACTGGGCGTCCTCAACTCGCTGAACACCGCGACATTGATCGCGCACATACACGAGCAGTTCGAGGTCAAGGTGGCCTGGCGCGACGTCACTCCGGAAACGTTCAAGAACATAGACAATCTCAGCGCGATGGTGCATGAGAGGCGGCTCTCCGCCCATGCATAAGCTGAAGTCCGATATGTTCCTTCTGCATGCTCCGAGCGTCTTCGACTTCCGTGAGCGTGACGATCTCCTCTTCGCCTATCTGAGCGACAGCGACAGTGTCAACGTCACGTCCGTCTACGAGATGTATCCGATCGGCTGGTTCTCGATCAAGCAGCATCTGGCGGAGAACGACGTGCAATGCGACATCGTCAATGTCGCGTCACTGATGCTGATGCATCCGGAAATCGACGTCGAAGCGCTGATCGGACGGCTCGAGGCACCGATCTTCGGGTTCGATCTGCACTGGATGACGCAGTGCTATGGCGCTGTCGAGCTGGCGAAGCTCGTCAAGCGGGTGCATCCGGAGGCACTGACCGTCTTCGGCGGCATCTCCGCGACCTACTACGCGGAGGAACTGTCCAGGTACGAAGCGGTGGACGTCGTCGTTCAGGGCTACGACACCCTCGAACCCGTTCGCCGCCTCACCGAGGAAGTGCTGAGGGGAAACCGGGACTTCCGCACGATCCCGAACCTTCTCTACACGTCCGGAGACGAAGTCGAGTCCACCGGATTCGACCACAAGCCCGCGACCAACTACAACGACGTCGCCAACAGTTGGTCGTACTACCAGAAAACGCCGGTGACGCCGCTCTCGAGCAAGCTCATCATGACGCTGCCGAACACCGGATGCGCCCACGACTGCGGCTGGTGCGGGGGCTCCCGCTTCGCCTACCGCAACATCATGGACGTCCGTAAGACCCTGGTGCAGAAGAACAACGACCTCATCATCGAAGAGCTCAGGACGATGGGAGAGGCGGCGAAGCACACCTCCATCTACGCCCTGCAGTGCTACTCCGAGAACAAGACCCGCATGCACAGCTACCTCGACGCCGTGCACGAGTTCGGTTACCGGAGCGTCTACTTCGAGCAGTTCAACCTGACGCCGGACGACACGTTGAAGAAGATGGGCGAATCCACCGACGCCTACATCCTGCTCTCGCCCGAGTCCCACGACCCCAGGATCAGCAAGGCGGCCGGCCGGGGCACGTTCACCATGGACGAGATGGAGCGGTGGATCCCGCGCGCGCTGGACGCCGGGATCAAGGGCGTCATGGTGTGGTTCTTCATCGGCATGCCGTACCAGGACCGACAGTCGGTCATGGACACGGTCGCCTACTCCGAGCGCTTGATACGCAAGTTCGGCGGCTGGCCCGCGCTTCCCCTCATCTGCCCGATGGTGCCGTTCCTCGACCCCGGATGCCGCTTCTTCGAGGAGCCCGATCAGCACGGATACCGGATCTTCCACCGCACGCTGGAGGAACACCGGCAGGCCATGATCGAACCGATCTGGTACCGCCGCCTCAACTACGAGACGCGGTGGCTCAGCCGACGCGACCTGCAGGACGTCTCCTACGAGGCGATCGCACGGCTCGTCAGCATCAAGGGCGAGTACGGCGTCCTGCGCGGCGAGTTCTGCGAGGCCGTACTGGAGACCATCGGCCAGACCCGGCGTCTGCTCGGGGAAATGGAACGCGCACTCACTCTGGACGGGAAGCTCCCCGCCTCCCTGCGGGACGAGATGCGCGCGTACAACCGCAAGATCCTCGCCTATTCCAGCGATCAGATCCTGCCCATGCCGCGTCCCTTCGGAGGGCGCTGGTTCGACGATGTCACCGTGCCCGCCGAGATGATCAGCGAGATATCGGGCCCGAGCACCTGGGCGGTGAGCAACCCGGCGTGACCACCTTCCCGGTGCCACCCCGCGACTGGACGACCTGACCGCCGGTGACCTGCGTGCCCCGACGGAAAGTACCTCCGATCCTGAGCATGAGACTTCCGAGGTGAGCTGTGCATGCCGAGACGGCAGTAACCCAAGATCTACCCGACTCCAGGCTTACGGACGCCGCCTCGAGGGCGATCCCACCGGAGATCGAGCGGGTGAACCGCATGGTGACCCCGATCCTCCACCAGGCGGTCACCCGGTTCGACGACCGGCTCCGGCCCATGATCGCCCACCATTTCGGATGGCCGGAGGCCGATCTTCCGACGGCGACCACCAGCGGCAAGATGGTGCGCGCCACGCTCACCGTCCTGACCGGTGAGTGCTTCACGGACGACGCCGAGGCGATCTCCCGCGTCGCGGCCGCAGGGGCCGCCGTGGAGATGATCCACAACTTCTCCCTCATCCATGACGACGTCATGGACGGTGACACCGAACGCCGCGGCCGCCCGGCCGTCTGGCACGAGTACGGAGTGCCCGCCGCCATCCTGGCGGGCGATCTGCTGCTGGCCCAGGCCCCGTTGATGCTGGACGGGTCCTCGGCCGCCGACCCGCGCGCGACGCGGCTGCTGGCGGAGGCCGTCACCCGGCTCGCCGCCGGACAGATGGCCGACCTCTCGCTGGAGGGCCGGCCCCAGACCAGCCCGGACGAGGCGCTCGCGGTCGCCGCGGACAAGACGGGGGCGCTGCTCGCCTGCGCCTGCGAGCTCGGGGCCCTGCTGGCCGGCGCCTCCGAGGAGGCGACGCGGCGGTTCAACCGGTTCGGTCTCCGGCTGGGCCTGGCGTTCCAGATAGCCGACGACATCCTGGGCATCTGGGGGGACCCCCGGCGCACCGGCAAGCCCGTCGGCTCCGACCTTCGCAGCAGGAAGGGCAGCTTCCCCGTGACGGCCGCCCTGGCCTCCGGTACGCCGGAGGCCGCCGAACTCGCCCGCTTCTACGCCGACGAGGGACCGGTGGGTGACGCCGAGGCGCGGCACGCGACCGACCTGGTCACCCGGGCCGGCGGCCGCACGAGCGCGGTGCGGGAGATCGAGCGGTTCGAGATGCTGGCCCGCGAGGAACTGAGCTCCGTACCGGGGCTGCCGGTGGACCGCGTGGCCGCCCTGCTGTCGCTCACCACCTACGTGTCCAACCGGAACCACTGATGAGCGGGATCGTCCGACGCCGGGCGGAACGCATGGAGGAGCCGGAGAACGAGGGCAGGGAAGGCGAAACGCGCTCATGACATTGCTACAGGACATCACCTCACCCGCGGACCTCAGAGGACTCGATCGGGCCCGGGACGGCGAACTGTGCGCCGAGATACGCGAGTTCCTCGTCCAGGCCGTGGCGGAGTCGGGCGGTCACCTCGGCCCGAACCTGGGCATGGTCGAACTGACCGTCGCGCTCCACCGGGTCTTCGAGTCCCCACGTGACGTGCTGCTGTTCGACGTCGGCCATCAGGCGTACGTGCACAAGCTGCTGACCGGGCGGGCGCGGCGGTTCGGCAGTCTGCGCTCCGCCGGGGGGCTGTCGGGATATCCGTCGCGCGCGGAGTCCGACCACGATGTCATCGAGAACTCCCACGCCTCCACCGTGCTGTCGTACGCGGACGGGATGGCCAAGGCGTTCGCGCTGCGCGGTGACCACGATCGCAAGTTGGCCGCCGTGGTCGGCGACGGGGGACTCACCGGCGGGCTCGCCTGGGAGGCGCTCAACAACATCGGGGCCGCCCCGGAGCGGCCCATGGTGATCGTCCTGAACGACAACGGGCGGTCCTACCGGCCGACGGCAGGGGCGCTCGCGAGACATCTGGACGCGATCGGCACACGATCCGCGGACCGCTCCGACTTCTTCGAGAGCCTGGGGATCGCCTACCTGGGAGCGGTGGACGGCCACGACTGCGCCGCGGTGGAAGAGGCGCTGTGGACCGCGGTGAGGATGAACCGTCCCGTGGTCGTGCACTGCCTGACCAAGAAGGGGCACGGCTACGCTCCCGCCGCGCAGGACGCCGAGGACCGCTGGCACGCGGTGGGTCGCTTCGACGCGGTGACCGGTGCCGCCGAGAGGCCGGGCACGCCTTCATGGACGGAGATCTTCGCCGACGAGATGCTCGCCGTGGCGGCCGAACGCCCGGAGGTGGTCGGGGTCACCGCCGCGATGACCGTCCCCGTCGGCCTGCACAAGTTCGCCGCGAAATTCCCCGATCGGGTCTACGACGTCGGCATCAGCGAACAGCACGCGGTGGCCTCCGCCGCCGGTCTCGCCATCGCCGGGCTGCGGCCGGTGGTGGCGATCTACTCGACCTTCCTGGCCCGGGCGTTCGACCAGGTGCTGATGGACGTGGCCCTGCACCGCCTGCCGGTCGTCTTCGTGCTGGACCGGGCCGGAGTGACCGGACCCGACGGACCGAGCCACCACGGGATGTGGGACCTGTCCTGGCTGTCGCTCGTGCCCGGGCTGCGCGTGGCCGCGCCCCGCGACACGGCGCAGCTGCGTCTTCTGCTCCGCGACGCGCTCGACCGGGACGACGGCCCGACGGTGCTGAGGTTTCCCAAGGGGCAGGCACGACCGGGCATCGAACCCGTCGGGCAGCTTCGTGGCCTGGACGTCCTGCGCTCGCCGAAGGCACCGGACGTGCTGCTGGCCGCGGCCGGCCCCATGGCCGCGGCCTGTGTGGAGGCGGCCGGGCTGCTGGCCGTCCAGGGCGTGGAAGCGACGGTGGTGGATCCGCGCTGGGTGGTGCCCGTCCCCGACGCCTTGGTGGAGCTCGCCCGCACGCATCCGCTGACCGTGACCGTCGAGGACAACATCGGTACAGGCGGATTCGGCGAGCGGCTGGGCCGGTCCGTCGCCGCGGCCGGTGCCACGACCCGTGTAGCGAACCTCAGCCTGCCGACACGCTTCCTCGAACCCGGCGGCCGCGACGAGTTGCTGCACGCCTGTGGGCTGTCGGCACCGCGGATCGCGGAACAGGTTCTCGCCTGGACGAAGGCGACAACCGGCGCAGGGGGAGGCGGATGAAGGACGCCGAGGCCGTGCAGCCCGGGGGAGTGCTGACATCTGCCCGCCGGGGTCGCCGCTGGACCTCTGGGACGCGGGATGTCCGACGGACGCACCGCACCTGTCCCGCCACCGCGCTGCCCACCGCCTCATGACCTCATGAAGGGACGACCGATGTCTGCACTGGCCGGCGTGTCGGCGCTGGTGACCGGAGGAACCAGCGGAATCGGCTCGGCGACCGCGATGGCGCTCGCTGAGCGAGGTGCGGACGTCGTGGTGGCCGGGCGGGACGAACAGCGTGGGCAGCAGGTCGTCGACGCCATCGCCGAGGCCGGGGGAACGGCGGACTTCATCGCCGCCGAGCTGCGAGGAGAGTCCTCCGCCAGGAGCCTGGCGCGCGCCGCGGTGACACGCTTCGGCCGGATAGACGTGCTGGTCAACAACGCCGGAGTCTTTCCGTTCGGTCCGACCGAGCAGATGACGGAGGCGGACTTCGACGCGGTGTTCGCCCTCAACGTCAGGGCTCCGTACTTCCTCGTCGCGGAACTGGCGCCGGCGATGGCCCGGCGCGGTCACGGCGCGATCGTCAACGTCACCACGGCGGCGGCCGGCTACGGCGCCGCCGGCTTGGGCCTCTACGGGGCCAGCAAGGCGGCGCTGGTGCTGCTGACGAAGGCGTGGGCCGCCGAGTACGGTCCGCACGGCGGTCCGGGTCAACGCGGTCAGTCCCGGTCCGACACGCACGGAGGGAACCGCCCCCAGGGGCGCCGCCCTCGACCGGGCGGCGCTGGCCGGGCCCGCGGGGCGACCGGGCACAGCGCAGGAGATCGCCGAGGCGATCGTCTTCCTCGCCTCGGAGCGGTCCAGTTTCGTCCACGGGGCGATACTTCCTGTCGACGGCGGTCGAGCGGCCGTCTGAAGCCCGGTCATCACCCGCCGTCTGCTCGGCGGACTCAACGCCCGCACCAGCTGCACGGGGTGGCGGCGGCCCCGGAAACCCTGAACCGCACAGGTCGTGGACGCCCGGTTCAGACGCTCCACACCGCGAGCTGACCGGCAGGGCCGCAACTCGTGCTCGCCCAGGTGACGTGGAGCCGGTCCGCACGATCTGCCGTCAACCGACCGCGCAGGGCGTCGCCGCCGCGCCGACGGACGACTACCGTGTGGCTGGACGATACCCAGGCAACCGGGGGAGCAGCCTTGCCAAGGAAAGTCAGCGCGATCATCGCCGCCGTCGCGGCGGCAGCCGTGCCGGTTCTCGCAGGAGCGCCGGCCGCCACCGCCGCGACCACCTACCCGACCACATATTTCTCGGTCCAATCGGACGACAGTTGGTACGCCGGCCAGATCACCTGGTACAACCGGTCGGTCAGCCTCGACGGAGATCTCAACGCCTACGGCTGCAAGCGTGCGTACGGCATCGCGTGGGCAGGCATCACTCCACTGGACGAACGAAGCACCAGCACCCACTGCAACAACTACACGGACCAGAACATCTCCCTTGCCGCGAACGTCCCCGGCGGAGCCGACCATGTCCGGATCAACCTGACCGACGCCAACGGGAAGGTTCTCGCCTACAGGTACTACTACCGCCCGTGAGGTGAGCGGGATCGGTCGGTGTGTGGCCGCTGTTCGGCCACACACCACGCCGTGGGACGGGCGGCCTACGATCGCCGGTCCGACCAGAATCGCACCGGCGAGGGATCTTCGAAGCCCTTGCTTCCCCATTCCCTGCGCGCGAGCTTCCGGAACAGGCCGCCGACCGGGCAGTCCGTGTCCAGATACTCGTCGATGCGTTGTTCGCGCACGGCGGCCTGCATGTCCAGGTACCCCTCGACGAAGAGGCCCTCGTCGAACGCCGTGGTGGAGAACTGTCCGACCGGTCGCGACCCCTTGGCCATCCGAGCAATCTGGCCCTTGTCCAGCTCCGCCCCCATGAGGCCGGCGAACCTGTCGGCGGCGACGAGGCCCATCGTGTACGAGCTCCACTCGGTGCGGGTGGACAGGCTGCGCGCGTCGACCCTCCCGCCGAGGACCCAGTCCGCGATCTCCCGGGCGAGGATGCCGAAGGAATACTGGTCGGGTGGATTGAAGACGTCCCGCTGGTCCGCCAGATTCGTGCACACGGTGACACAGAAGGGCTCGGGGACGTTGGGATAGGCGAGCGAAACGGCCCACCAGCCGAACGCGTAGTGGCCCACGGAGCGTACGCAGTGGTCGGCCGCCTCCGGGTCTCCCGCGAGGTGGACACCGAATCCGACCTGGCTTCCGTCCCGTGCGGTCGTCCGGGGTCGCAGTATCTCCTGGGCGACGTCGCCACCGAACAGGCCCTCACGGCCGGTCAGCGCCAGCATCAGCGTGGTGTAGTCGGCGGCGGACATGACCGCCCCGACCGAGTGGTAGGTTCCGCACTCGTGCCACGGCAGCGGGACGGCGCGGTTCCCGAACACCATGTGACCCGTGGTGCAGCGGCCACGCACGTCGTCCCAGTTCGGGCTGTCGAGCCAGGCGGTGTCGCGCATGCCGAGCGGGTCGAGGATCTCGGCCTTCACATACTCGCCCAGCGGCATCCCGGTCACTGCCTCGGCCGTCAACGCGGCCACCTGGTACATGAACGAGGACGATCGCCATTCGCTCGTGTCCGCCGAGCTCACGAAGCGGGGCGCGCCCGTGCCGTACTCGTGGACGACTCCGCGCTTCAGTCCGCGCTCGATGTACTTCATCGCCGGCTCGGGCCGCTCGACCCAGTCGTATCCGTCCGTAGCGGCGCCGCTGAGCATGGACAGCGCTTTGGCCAGCGTGATCGTGCCGCCCTTCGGATTGACGACCGGGAAGGACAGATGCCGGTCGATGGGCGCGTCCAGGTCGAGCTCACCTGAGTCGGCCAGACCCGCTATCGCGGTGGCCACCAGGAGTTTCCCGAGGCTGCCGACCCGCATGGTGTGCGACTCGTTCACCGGAACGCCGGTCTCGACATCGGCCAGGCCGAACGGCATGGTCAGCGGGGTCTTCCCCGCGATGCCGACGGTGATGAGGGCGCCGGGGGTGCTGGTCACTTCCAGCACCGGGGGTACGACCCGGTCGAGGCCTGTTCGCAGCGCATCCCGCGTCAGGCTCATATGAGTTCCTCTCGATCTCTGCGCATCGGCCTACCAGGTGACGGGAATGGACGTGGGGAGGGCGGCGAACGAGGCCGGCCTGACCGTCAGGTCCTCGACCGGAACGGTCAGGCGCATCTGCGGAAAGCGAAGGACCAACTGGCTGAGGGCGGCCTGTAGTTCCAGCCGGGCGAGGGGGGCCCCGATGCAGTACCGCAGGCCGAAACCGAAGCACAGGTGGGGGTTGTCCTCGCGGGTGATGTCGAACCGGTCGGGATCGGGAAAGACGTCCTCGTCATGGGTCGCGGCGTAGATGTCGAGCATCACGAGCTCGCCGCGCCGAACGGTGGCCCCGGCGATCTCCAGGTCCTCACGGGTGTAGCGGATGACCGGAGGCAGCAGACGGCTGACGACCCGCACGCTCTCCTCCGCCGCGGAGGGGACCAACTCCGGGTTGTCGCGCAGCGCGTCCCACTGCTCCCGGGAGTCCAGCAGGAGCGCCGTGCCGACACAGAGCGCCGTCGCGGTGGTCTCGTACCCGGCGAACAGGACCCCCATGGTGAGCTGGGCGACCTCGTCGTCGGAGAGGGTCCCGTCCTCGCACAGCCCGGAAACGACATCCTGGCCCGGCCGCGCGCGCTTGCGCGCCGCCAGTTCCCGGCCGTACTGGTGCAGGCCGGCCAGCCCGGCCGCCGAACGCTTCCGGTCGCGGGCGTCGCCCACCGCCGTCGTCCACTCGTCCAGGCGCTCCCGTTCCTCCACCGGCACCCCCAGGAGCTCGCCGATCACCTCCCGCGGCAGGAGCAGCGCCAGGGCGTCGGCCAGATCGGCCGGCGGGCCCTGCTTGGCCAACCGGTCCAGGAGTTCGCCGGTCAGCGCCTCGACCCGAGGGCGCATGGCCTTCACATGCCGCGCCGAGAAGAACGGTTGCAGACGCGAGCGCATCGTCGCGATCCACTTCTGTTCGGTCTCGTAGTCACCGCGTGGACCGTCGAGCAGTTCCGATGCACCGCTGCGCGCGGCGTTGTCGGGGTCATGGTGGCTGCGGCCCAACCGCGGATCGCCGAGCAGCTGTCTGATCTCCTGATACCCGGTCACGAGCCAGGCGGGGTCCCCCACGGCGGTCCTGACCCGGTGCACCGGCGCCTGCTTCTGGAGTGCCCTTAGATTGTGCTGCGGTCGAGCCGGATGCGGTGGGTCGAGCGGAAGTTGAATCTGGGCGGCCATACCTGATTACCTCTTCCTGTAAGCACCGGAAGTCACTTTTCCGACAGCCGCCCGGGCCGAACAATCCCCGATTTTGCAGGGGTTCCCCCGTCCGCGGTGCCGGCGATAACATCCACCATGTTTTTGTGCTGCCGCATTACCTGCCGAACGGCCTCTGAGCGCCGGATGGGAGGATCGGCTTGAAAGAGCGAGCCGGGTCGGTGAGATTCGGCGTGATCGGTTGTGCCGACATCGCGTGGCGGCGGACGTTGCCGGCGATGCGCAGTGAACAGAGCATCGAGATACGGGCCGTGGCGAGCCGTGACCTGACGAGGGCCGAGCGGTTCACCGACAACTTCGGCGGAGTGGCCGTGAAAGGCTACGCGGAGCTGCTGAAGCGGGACGACGTGGACGCCGTCTACATTCCGCTGCCGGCCGCGCTGCATGCCGAGTGGGTGGAGCGTGCGCTGCTGGCCGGCAAGCATGTCCTTGCCGAGAAGCCGCTCACCACCCGGTCCCGGGAGACCGGACGCCTCCTTGGCCTGGCCGGCGAACGTGGACGCCTGCTGCTGGAGAACATGATGTTCCTGCACCATCCGCAGCACCGCCACGTCGACGATCTCGTCTCGAGCGGAGCCATCGGCGAGCTCCGCTCGTTCATGAGCACCTTCACGATTCCGCCGAGGCCGCCGGGGGACTCCCGTTACCTGCCGGACGTCGGCGGTGGCGCTCTGGAGGACATCGGCGTCTATCCCCTCCGTGCCGCGCTCCGGTTTCTCGGACCCCGCCTTCGTCTGGTCGGCGCGACGCTCCGCGTCGAACGAGCGCGGGGTGCCGTGGTGGGCGGCAGCGCCCTGTTGTCCGATCCGGTCGGTGCCACGGCGCAGCTCTCCTTCGGCATGGAGCATTCCTACTGCAGCGGTTACGAGCTGCGGGGCGCCTCGGGCCGGCTCGGTCTCGACCGTGCATTCACGCCACCGCCCGATCACCGCCCCGTCCTGCGGATGGAGCGTCGGAACCGCGGTGAGGAGATCACCCTTCCGGCGGGAGACCAGTTCGCGAACATCGTCGCCTCCTTCGCCGCCGCCCTCCTGTCCGACGACGGCGTGATCGCACGGGACCTGGCCGCCCAGAACCTCGGTTCGCTCCGGCAGGCCGAACTCGTCGACGACATCCGCGACAGGGCCGAGTACGCGTACACGTCCTGAGCGCACGCGTGGACCCGGCCGACATCCGCTGTGACGCCCGCAGCCCCCCGCAGCACCGACAGGACTGTCCGGCCGACGCGTTGAACGCGTCGGCCGGCAGGGGGCGGGTGGGCGCCCCGGGCCCGACGTACATCAGGACGTCCGTCGCCGGGTCCTACGGTGCCGCGACGCCCATGGCCCACGTCAGCATGATGGAGCTGGTGACCGGCGCCGTCGTCGCCAGCGCCATGTCGTGACCCGTCTCCGGGACCATGGCGACCTTGAGCTTCGCCTCGGGCAGGTAGTACTGCGACTCGTGGGCCAGCACGCTGTCCGTGTCGTCGCAGTCGTAGGCGGTCACCCCCTGGCACTCCAACCAGTCCTGCGCCCCACCGACGACGAGCACCGGCACCTGGATCCCGTACGGCGGCTGCGCCGGCTGCGTCGTCGCGATCGGCTGGACGTCCTTGGTCTCCTCGTCCATGGCCACCACTGCCGGATCGGTCGTGGCCGGGTAGTAGAACATGGAACCGCGCGTCCCCGGTTTGGTGGTCATGTACCCCGCGTCGAAGCCGGAGTTCGCGAACTTCGGATCTTGTACGGCCGGGTACATGTTGGCGGCTACGATCGCGGCGTGGTCCGGGTTGTGCCCGTTCAACGCGCTGGTAAGGATGGCTCCGTCCACATCGCCGTACCGTGGGATCTCGCGCCAGGCGTAGAACGAGCCGAGCGCGTGTCCCACCCAGATCACCTTCTTGAACGCCTGCCCGTCGAGGGTTCCGTTGCGCAGAGCGGTGATGGCGTCGTGCAGCGCCACGGTGCCGGCGTCACCGGTGACCTGGCTGCTCAGGGGATGGGAGCTGTTACCCGATCCGATCGGGTCGACGTTGAAGGTGGCGTACCCGGCCGCGACGGCGTTGCGCACGTACGAGTAGTAGCCGTTGCCGACGGGGAAATCCCAGTACACGTGGTTGTAGAACCCGCCGTGTACGAGCAACTGCACGGTGGTGGGGCGGCGGTTGCGGGGTTGGCAGAGCTCACCCCACAGGGTCTCCGTCGCCTGGCCGGAGTCGGAGAGGCGGACCGGCAGCGAGTACGGCTTGCAACTCACTCCCTGGCCTGCTTCGTCCGCGGTGGCGGACGGGGAAGCGGCCACCAGCCCGGCGACCGTCATGAGCGCCGCGAGAAGTAAGTATTTCCATGATGAATGTCCAGCTGACACAGGATCACTGCTCCACGACCGAAAGGAATGTAGTCCACGGGGAGATCTGCCAGATCTGACGCATGCTGCCGGAGGGCCTGGAGACCGGCGCTCGAGGTGTGCACCCTCAAGGGTTCCGTTCTCTCACAGGCCTCATAGTGGGCAGCAGCCCACTATGAGGCCTGTGTTCACCTTGTTGTCAATAGCCCGCGGCTCCCCGGGGTCGTACGAGCAGGTTGCCGCCATGACGGGCGGGGCATTCCGCGTACCAGAAATTCCGGCGAGGCGGTACCCCGATCAGCCAGGCTTGTCCCGGTCGCACCGAAGCGGCACCGTGGGGCCCACCGTCACGCCTGCTGACAAGAATGGTCGGGTATCGGATGCGCATACTGTTCATTCCGGCTTCCGCGCCGTCGCACTATTTCCCGATGGTGCCGCTGATCTGGGCCTGCCGCACCGCTGGTCATGACGTCTGTGTCGCCGCGCAGCCCTGGGGTGAATCAGTCGTCGTGAGTTCTGGGGTGTCGATGGTCACCATCGCCAAGGACTTCGACATGACCGAGGAACTGGCGCGGCACCGGCAGAGGGGACCGGTCGAGAGCGAACCGGGCGCCCCGCCTCCGCTGTATCAGACGCTGGTCAACGCCCAGGTCCGATTCGCCATGGAGGCCGCGAGCGACGTGGTGTCCCTCGCCCGTGACTGGCGCGCCGACCTGGTCGTCGCGGATCCGCTCGTGCTCGCGGCGCCACTGGCGGCCGCGGCGGCGAACGCGCCGCTGGTTCACCACCTCTGGGGCCCGGATCTGCTGCGCGGCTCCGGGTACGGCTACCCCGGATGCGGGATGTCGCCGGATGCCTGGCCCGAACCCCTGCGTGAACTCTATGCGCGCCACGGATGCGCGCCGCGCACCGAGAACGCCGTCGCGGCGGTCGATCCGTGGCTGGGGAGCATGCAGATCGTCGAGATACCGTCGCGGATTCCCGCCCGGTTCGTCCCCTACAACGGAACCGGCGTCCTGCCGCCCTCGGTTCTCGCTGCTCCGCGGCGGCGACGGGTCCTGGTCACCTGGGGCTCGATGCTGGTGATCCGTGACGGCATCGAGGCGTTCCCGGTCGCTGACGTCGTCAAGGCGCTCCACGAGCACGACGTCGAGGTCGTTCTCGCGGTCACGGGCGCCGATCGCAGGTGGGTTCCGAGCCTGCCCCCGGGGGTCACCGTGGTGGAGAACGTCCCCCTCAACGCGATCATGCCGTCGTGCGACGCGGTCGTACACCACGGCGGAGCCGGCACAATCATGACGGCCGCGTACTACGGAGTCCCGCAGCTCGGCGTGCCGGCCACCCGTGACGTGCAGACCTGCTGCGCCCGGCTGGCCGCCACCGGGGCCGGAATCGCCGTCAACAGGGAGGACGCGACGGTGGACGCACTGGCGAGCGCCGTCGCGACCCTCCTGACCGGCGACCGGATCGGAGGTGCCGCTGTGGCGCTGCGCGACGAGGTTCTCGCCCAGCCGAGCCCCGCCGAGGTGGCCGCACGCCTGACCGCACTCACCGCCGGCGCCCTCGGATAGCAGGAGAAGAGCGGGCTCTGGAAGGGCAGGCCTCGACTCGGGAAGAGCCGGGCTCAGGACGAGAGCGCGTCCGCCACACCGGCCAGGCCGTCGTGCAGCCGGACGAGAGGTTGCCAGCCCGCGGCCGCTGCGAAGGACGACGGATCGACGTGCACGTTCCCGAAGTCGGTCGCGTCCGCCCAGTCCGGTGGCGGCACGGTGACCACGGGCACGGCCGGGCGTCCGGTCCGGGCCGCGACCAGCTCGGCGAGAGTGCGGAACACCTCGCCGAGCCGCGCGGGCCGGCCGGTTCCCACCGGCCAGCGGCCGCCGCTGAGTGCCTCGGGCGCACGCGTCGCGGCGACGAAGGCGCGTGCGGCGTCCGTGACGTGCACCAGGTCCCGCTCCACCGTGCCGTCGTGCCACATGGTGATCGGCTCGTCCGCGAAGGCTCTGCGGGCCATCGCGGCGACCACGCCGCGGCCCGTCGCGCCGGTGATGGGGGTTCTGCCGTAGACCGTGGCCGGACGGAGCACGATCCCGCGCACCGCACCGTTCCGGGTCGCCTCTCCGAGCAACTGCTCGGCCGCGATCTTCTCCCGCACGTAGTCGTTGAGCGGTAGTCCGGCAGGGGCCGACGCCTGAACGGTGCTGGCGAACACGACGATCGGCGGTCGTCCGCGCACTGAGCGGACGAGCGTGTCGAGCAGGCCTGTACTCAGACGCGCGGAATCGCTGCCAGGGTCGCGCCAGGAGCGTTCGTCGGGGAGCTGAGCCGCGAGGTGGATGATGGTGTCCGCGCCGTCGACGGCGTCACGCACCGCACGCGGATCGGTCAGGTCCGCGAGGTGAACCTCGGCTGAGGAGGCCGGAAGCGGAAGCCTTCGCTCATGAGAGACGAGCCGAAGGCGTACCGGGAGGTCGATCAGCTCGGCGGTGACCGCGGCGCCGAGAAACCCGGATGCGCCGAGTACCGTTACGAGCGGCCGGTTCTTGGCCGATGACAACACGATTGCCCCTCTCTGCTCCTGCTGTGTCGAGCCGCCGGCCGCACGCGTCCGCCCAGGGGCGCGCCTTGTCCACGCCGCGGAGCGTCCTGCACGCTGTCGGCCGGTGAAGGACCTAGAGAGGGCCGGTGCAGTGGGGGAGTATCCCGGAGGCTGCCGCCTCCCGTAGACCCGGTGCGGCCCTGTCCTTGTCCGAGATGATCGGTTCCTCGTCCAGCGTCCAGGGCAGGGCGAGTTCGGGGTCCAACGGGTTCACGTCGATCTGGGAGCCCGGGACGAACTGTTCCGCGCACAGGTAGTTGATCCGGGTGTCGTCCGCGAGCGCCTGGTAGGCGTGCCCGAGACCGGGGACGAGGAACACCAGCTCGCCGGATTCCTCGGTCAGGGGTGCGGCGTCGAACGTCCCGAAGGCCGGCGACCCCACTCGCAGATCCACCACGACATCGAGCACGGCGCCGCGCGTGCAGCTGATCAGCTTGGCCTCGCCGGAATCGGCCCCGGTGCCATGGACGCCGCGGATCGTCGTGCGCCTGCTGACCGAGACGTTGCCTTGACGGACTTGGAAGGGAAAGCCGGTCGCGCGGATCAACTCGTCGATCCGGAACGCCTCATAGAAACATCCCCGTCGGTCACGGTACTTGTCGGGGATGATGCGAAATGCGCCCGCTATCGCCATTTCCTTGATCTCCAACGGTGGAGCCCTCCTGTCGGCGACGCGTGCACACGTCATTGTATGAGGAAAGTAAAATTCTGGTCACGCGTTCTCAATTATTCTGTTGGAGGGGGGACGTGACGTCATCCCCTTATTTGTTGGGGGCGGGTCCGCGGATTCCTGTCGCGGTGCGATGTGGCACCTCTTCGCGACCAGGAAAAACGTCTGCGGCGATAGGTGCGGACGCGTGGTGAGCATAACCGCGCTCGGTTGTCGTCCCTCGATGAGCCGGGTTGGTGTGTTGATCAGTCGGGCATACGCTTGTTAGCGTCAAGATCATGGCTGAAATCCAGGAAACGACCTGGCCCTACCTCGCTGGAAAAGGGAATTCCGAGAGCGGCGTCGCCCCCGGTTATACGGTTCCGGCGCAGGTTAACGAGATGTGGCGAGAAACGCCTGTACGCAGAATTGCGACCAGGGACGGCCGCGACGCCTGGCTGGTGACCGGAATGGCGCAGGTGCGCGCCGTCCTCGCCGATCCGCGGTTCGGTCGCGTCGAGGCACGGCGACTCGGCGCCGTGGTGAGCCCCGCCGTCATCTTCACCAAACCCGGCATCCTCGACATGGACCCGCCGGAGCACACCCGGCTGCGTCGCTTGCTCGCAGGGGCGTTCAGCGCCCGCCGGATCCGCAGTCTCCGCCCACGGATCCAGCAGATCGCCGACGGACTGATCGAGACGATGAAGGAGGCCGGGCCACCCGCAGACCTGGCGGAGGGGCTGTCCTATCCGTTGCCGATCGCCGTGATCTGCGAGATTCTCGGCGTCCCCTACGCGGATCGGGAGATCTTCCGCGCCTGGGCCGATCGGGTCAGCGCCCCCGGGACGCAGCCGGAGGAGGCGATGTCGGCGCTGCGATCACTGTTCGACTACATGGGCGGACTGGTCGAGGACAAGCGCGCCCACCCCGATGGCAGTCTGCTCCACGGGCTTGTCACCGCCCGCGACGAGCAGGGCCGTCTCGACGACGAGGAGCTGGTCACCCTCGGCTGCGGCCTGCTCCTGGCAGGCTACGAGACGACCGCGACCATGCTCGGCAAGGGGCTGCTGGCTCTGCTGGACCATCCGGACCAGCTGGCGGCGGTTCGCGCCGATCCGGGGTCGGTGCCCGCCGCGGTCTCCGAGGTGCTGCGCTATGTCACTCCTGGCGTCGACCCGCACGCCGGACTGATCCGCGCCACCACGACGGACGTGGAGCTCGGCGGAACCACCATTCCCGCCCACAGCGTGGTCATCGCGTGCAACGCGGCCGCCAACTTCGACCCGGCGACGTTCCTGGACCCGGACCGATTCGACATCACCCGCGAGCGTGCCGCGGAGCACCTGGCGTTCGGGCACGGGATGCACCGCTGTGTGGGTGCCCAGCTCGCCCGGATCGAACTCGAGGTCGCGTTCGGCACCCTGTTCACGGCGATCCCTGGATTGCGGCCGGCGGTGCCGTGCGACGAGATCGTTTACATCGAGGGCACGCTCATCAGGGGTTTGCGCTCGCTTCCGGTCCTCTGGTGAGTGTCCGGAACACCTCTGGATTGACATAGTGGGCGCGCGCCCACTATGGTCAATCCATGGCGAATTGGAAGCTCGATGGAGAACTCCATCAGCAGCGACGCGTGGCCGAATCCTATGGGATCGACGCAGAACGCTACGACCGAACTCGACCTCGTTATCCAGACGCTTTGGTGAACCGTATGGCGCGGTCATGCCCGGGTCTCGAGCTCCTGAATGTGGGCGCGGGTACGGGTATTGAGGCACGCCAATTCCAGGCCGTCGGATGTTCGGTTCTCGGCGTGGAGCCCGACACGCGGATGGCGGAGTTCGCGCGGGCCAAGGGCACTGAAATCGAAGTCGCACGATTCGAGGAATGGGAACCGGCAGGACGCCGATTCGACGGGATCATCTCGGGCCAAGCCTGGCACTGGGTGGACCCCGTGGCGGGTGCGGCCAAGGCGGCGTCGGTGCTGCGTCCGGGAGGACGGCTGGCCGCCTTCTGGAACGTCTCCCAACCTCCGGAAGAGGTGCGCGACGCCTTCAGGGAGGTCTACGTCGAGGTGGTGCCGGACGCGCTGGCCACTCGCGCCTACAGCATGCCGACGCCTCCGCCGAGCGCCTCCCCGCTCCTCACCAAGACCATCGAGGGCATCCGCCAGGTCGACGGATTCGGTGAGCCCGAGCAATGGCAGTTCGAGTGGCAGTACACCTACAGCAAGGACGAATGGCTGGATCAGCTGCCCACGCAGGGGGATCACGGCCAGTTCCCGCCCGAGAAGCTGGACAGGGTGCTGGCGGGGGTCGGCGCCGCCATTGACGCCATGGGTGGCAGCTTCGACATGAAGTACACCGCCGTCGCGGTGACCGCGACGCTGCCGACGCCCTGACATCACACCGCCGCGCTCCGCGCGAGTGCTGCCGACGACATGCCGTGACCTCGTGACTCCGAGGCCACGGCATGTCGCCGTGCTGAAACAAGCACGTACGCCAGGAGCTTTGGGGTTACGCAAGGACATCCAACTATTGCTGTCTGTGCGGATGTTGCTGAGCGCCTCTTGTCGACGCTCCCCTCGAACTCGGTGGTCCGCGACGAAGGCAGCCGGTTCCCAAGGCTTTTGCGTGATCGCGACGTGGTCTGCGGACCGGGCGCGTCATCCCGGTGTCAGCGCGGTCGCCGTACCCTCCTGCTGCCCGACCCGCGCATTCGATGGCTCGCATCGGGCCCTGATCGCTACGCTGGGGCAGGTCAAGGCCTGGGAGGGTGCCGGCAATGTCGTTCAGCTACTACGTTTACGTCAGCGACAGCAAGGTCAACATGCTCCTGCCGCAGATCGACCCCGGGTTCGGGGCGAAGCGCACGACGGAACTGGGCGTGAATCTCTCGGTGTTGTCGGCGAAGCGAACGACCGAGGGCCCGTCCGACGACCGGATCGGCCGCCTGGAGACCGTCGTCGAGTACCTGCGCGATCACGGTGATCTCGGCACGGTGGACGAGCCGGGCCAGTTCTTCTGGGGATCGCTGCCGATGCGCTGGGGGGCGTTCCCCGGCGATCCCACGTCCTCGCTGGTGTTCTTCGGCGGGCGGAGCGGGGACACCGTCGTCGGGCTGGGCGGCTCGTACAGGCACGTGTGCGACTCCGTGCCGGACGTGGAGGCGCACGGGGTGGGGCGCTCGATGATGTCGTCCATGCTCGACGGGCTGGGAGCCACCTCGGACCTGGAGGACGAGTACGTCGCCGACGCGGTGGACGGCGACCTCGACCGGGCCGATCGCGCCGCGCTCGCCCGGGTGCAGGGCGCCGTGACGAGCCTGAGGTGGCCGGCGCAGAACGTCGAGTTCGTGGCCAAGCGCCTGCTGCACGGTGACAGCCCGGACGGCACGGCCAAGTCGGTGCTGCTCGGAACGCCGGTGTACGTCGCCATCGTCGACTGACGCGATGGAGGCGTGGCACCGCGGGGACCTCATCCTCGACCTGTACGAGGTCCTGGACGTGGTCCGCACCGGCGGCATGGGACTGGTGCACCGGGTCCGGCACCGCGGCTGGGACATCGACCTGGCGGTGAAGACCCCGCGCCGGGCCCTGGTCCGCTCGCCCGAGGCGATGCGGGACTTCGAGCGGGAAGCCGAGGTCTGGGTCGGGCTGGGCCTGCACCCGCACATCGCGAACTGCGTGTACGTCCGCACCCTCGACGGCGTGCCCCGGGTCTTCGCGGAGTGGGCGGACGGCGGCAGCCTGGCCGAAGCCGTCCGGAGCCGCAGCCTCTACGGGAACGACTCCCTGGCATCGCTGCTGGACGTCGCCATCCAGTCCGCATGGGGGCTCGACCACGCACACGAGAACGGGGTCGTGCACCAGGACGTCAAGCCCGCCAACGTGATGCTCACCCGGGACGGCACGGTCAAGGTCACCGACTTCGGCATGGCCCGGGCCCGCATGGCCACCGGGGAGGACGCCGGGGACGGGGATCCGTTCGTCAGCCGCGGCGGCCTGACTCCCGCGTACTGCTCGCCCGAACAGGCGCGGTCGCCGGGCGGGCTCACGACGGCCACGGACATCTGGTCCTGGGCGGTCACCGTCCTCGAGATGTTCCTCGGCCGGCCACCGGACCCGGACGGGACCGCGGCGGGTGGCGTCTTCGACGGCTTCGCCCGGTCCGGGGCCCCGGACGCGATCCTTCCGGTGCCGGGCGAGGTGGCGGACCTGCTGCGCGAGTGCTTCACCGAGGACCCGGCCGCGCGCCCCGGCCGCCTCGGCCCGCTCGCGGAGCGCCTGATCCGAGTGCACGAGCGGGAAGTCGGCCCGTACCCCCGGCGCGCCCCGGCGGCGGCCACCCTGCTCGCCGACGGCCTGTCCAACCACGCACTGTCCATGCTGGACCTCGGCCGCCGCGACAGCGCCGATGAGCTGTGGACCCGGGCCCTGCGGGCGGATCCGCACCACCCGCACGCCCGCTACAACCGCGGGCTGCACCGGTGGAGGACCGGGGTGATCACCGACGCCGAGCTGGTCGACGAGCTGGAATCCGTGCGGTTCGGCGATCCGGGTGACGGCGTTGGCGCATACCTGCTCGCGCTGGTGCACCGGGAACGCGGTGATCCGCTCGCGGCGGCCGCGCTGCTGCGCGACGTGGTCGCGCGGAGGCCCGGTGACCCGCAGGCCGCCGCCGCGCTCGCGTCGGTCGAGCACGCACCCGCCCCCGCGCAGTCGGTCCTGCCGCAGGAGCACGAAGACCGGATCACCGCCCTGGCGCTGACACCGGACGGCCGGGTCGCGGTCTCGGCCGACCGCTCGGGAGGGTTCCGTGTCTGGGACGTTCCGGCGAAGGAGTGCCGGCAACGGTTCGAGCTCGAGAACTACAGGGTTTCGGCCCTGGCGGTGCGCGACGACGGACAACTCGTGGTCGTCGGCGGGGACATAGGACGGGCGCTCGTGCTCGACCTCGAAGCCGCGGCCGGGTTCGAACTGCCCGGCCACCCCAGCTGGGTGGGCCTGGTCGCGCTGACGGCGGATCAGCGGCACGCGGTCACCAGCGGCTTCGACGGGGAGACCGTCACCTGGGACCTCGAGACGCGCGAACCCCTGCACGTCCGGCAGTTCGAGAACAAGGCGGACGTCCTCGGCGCCCGGGGCACCCTGTGTTCCGTCGTCGATCACCGGCGCCACACGAATTCCGTGTACGACGTCCGCACGGGTGAGCTGGTGCACCGGTTCGAGCACACCCTGATGGAGGCGTGGTTCAGCGGCGACGGCCGCCTCGCCGTGGTCGGCCTCGGCAGCACGGACGTCCGGCTGGTCGATCTCGAATCCGGCGAACCCCTGCGGGACCTGAAGACCGGGCACAGCCGGATCGCCGTCAACCTGGACGGCACGGTCGGCTTCTCCAGCGGTGGCCGCGTGGAGCCGTCGAGGGTCTGGGACCTGAGCAGTGGCCGGTGCCGGTTGTCCCTCGACCAGGCGCCCGACACCAAGGAGGTCGTGCTGAGCGCGGCCGGGCGGGTCGCCGTGACCGCCGGAGGGAGGTCCGTCCGGGTGTGGCACCTGCCGCCCGCGGGGCCGCCGGCGCCCTGGAGTTACGTCCGCCCCCATGAAGCCCCGGACGTCGCCGCCACCGCCGCCCGGGCGGCCGCCCTGCTGGCGGAGGCGGCCACGCTGGCGGGCGCCGGGCGGCTCGACGAGGCGGCAGGCCGGATCCGTACCGCTCGCGCGCTGCCGGGGCACCTGCGCCACGCCGAACCGGTGCGCCTCTGGCGCCGTCTCGGCGCCCTCGGCCGTCGGACCGAGCTCACCGACGCCTGGTCTGCGGGCCGGATCGAACCGGAGGACGGCCGGTCGTGGGCACTGGAGTTCAGCGGCCGCAGCCCCACCGCGCTCGCCCGCGCCTGGAGCCCCGCCGAAGTGTGGGTCTTCGACGTCGAGACCGGGCAGCTGCTGCACACGCTCAGCCTGCACACCGGCCACATCAGCGCCGCGGCGATGACCGGCGACGGCCGGCTCGCGGTGTCCGGGGGCGAGGACGGCCGGGTCGTCGTCTGGCACCCGCGCGACAGGCGGATGGTCCAGCTGTTCACCAGCCCTCGCGACCACGTGTACTACGTCGCGGTCAGCGAGGACGGCCAAGTGGCTCTCTCGGGAACCGCCGAGGGCGTGGTCGCGGCCTGGGACATCGCCAGCGGCCGGACCATCGGGCGCTGGGAGGCCCACCCGGGGGCGGTGCTGGGCGTGGCCGTCAGCGCCGATCACCGCTACGGGCTCTCTCGCGGCCAGGACGTCAGCGTGAAGATCTGGGATCTGCGCGCGGGCGAGCTGCGGTGGGTGCTGCGCGGGCACGACGAGTGGATCGGCGCCGCACGGCTGAGCGACGACAGCCGGTTCGTGGTCACCGGTGGCGCCGACGCCGCGGTGCGGGTCTGGCGGATCGCCGACGGACAGTGCGAGGTGGTGCTGACCGGGCACGCGGACGCCGTGGTCGACGTCCTGCCGAGCCCGGACGCCCGGCGGCTGCTGTCCTGCTCGGTGGACGGCACCGTCCGGCTGTGGGACGTGGTGGGTGCTCGCTGCGTCCACGTCCTGGCCGGGCACACCGGCGTCGTGCGAAGTCTGGCCGTCACACCGGACTTCCGGCTCGCGGCGTCGGGCGGGGAGGACCGCAAGGCCCGGTTGTGGGACCTCACGACCGGCCGTCAACTGCGCGCCTTCACCGGCTTCTCTGACGCCGTCACCCATGTCGCGCTGGCCCCCGACGGCGCCCTGCTGCTGGCCGGCCGGCGACGAGAGCGGGCGCCTGCTGACCTGGGCCCTGGACTGGGAGTACGACTTCGGCTCGGCGACGGGCTCCCTGCGGCCGGAGGCCGAGCCGACGCTCGGCGAGCTGCGGGCCGAGGTCGCCGTGCCGCTGCCTTCCCGCGAAGACAGCCGCCCGGCGCTCGTCGAGGCGTTCGCCCGCCTCGGCGACCGGCAGCGGCACGCCGTCACCCGCACCCTGGACCTCGCCGGAGAACTGGACAAGATCCTTTCACGCACCGATACCGGCTACCGGCTGTACGTGCGCTTCGCGGCCGAGGACGCGGCGGCCCGGGAGCCCACCCGGACACCGAGCACGGCCGAACGGCTCGCGCTGCTGCTGCGACCGCAGGAAGAGCTGAACCGGTCCGAGGAGTTCTGGGCAGGCCACTTCGCCGGGCAGCTCCAGGACGACCTCGTCACGCTCGCCGAGGCCGCCCGGGTGCTGCACCGCGAGGGTGACCTGGCCGTGGCCGAGCACGCGTGGCAACTCGTCGTCGACGTCCGCTCCCACCTCTGGGACGCGGGGCACGTCGAGACGCAAGGCGCGATGCTCGGCTGGGCCGCGGTCCTCAGCGACCTGCACCGGGAGCCGGAGGCCCTGGCGCTGGTCCGGGCGGTGACCGGAGAGCGTGCACAGCACCTGGGGCCGGACGACCCGGCCACCCTGGAGGCGACCGCGGCGCTCGCGTCCCTGCTGTCGGCGAGCGGCGAGCAGGCGGAAGCGGAACGGGTCTACGACGACCTGCTGCCCCGGCTCGCGAGGCGCTTCGGCCGCGACGACGCCCGGACGCTCGACGCCCGGGTGGGGCTGGCGCGCGTGCACCACCGGCTCGGGCGACCGGGCGAGGCCGAGCGGGTCCTGCGTGAGGTGCTGGGGAAACGGCGGCTGCGGTTGGGCGACGACCACCCGGACACGCTCGCCGTCCAGACCGAGCTGGACAGCGTGCGGGCGATGTCGCCGGCGCCGGAGAAACCGGCGTGGTGGCGATGGAGGAGGCGGAGATGATCCCGGGTCGGTCCAGTGTCGAAGCTCTGATCACCGGCAAGGTGTTCATGGGGGAGATCGGGGCGTTCTTCCCCGTGAGCGTGACGGTGCGGGGCGACGAGTTCGCGGCCGTGTTCATGATGCGTCCCGGTGAGCTCGGGCATCGCACCACCGGGCCCTACACGCCCGAGCGGCCACCGGTCGACGCGATGAACTGGGCTCAACTGCGGACGGGGACGGGCATGGCGGGGCACTTTCCCCGCTTCCGGATCGAAGCGAGCGGCCGGTGGCCTCGCATCCACGTCGAACTGCTCGGCACCGCCGTCCGCGGACTGATCGTGATGCCGGAGGAGGTGACCGCGGAGTCGGTGAACGCGCCCTACCTCGGCGAGTGGCAGGAGCAGATCTCTTCCACGGTGCGGATCGCGCTCGACTGGATCGCCGGCTGGCTCACAACCTGTCACCACCAGGCCGGCGGCGCCGAGCCGTCGGTCGACATCGATCTGGTCTATCGGCCGGACGACGACTACGAAACCGGCCTCGCCAAGGTCGACGAGCGGGTGCGGGAGCTGATCCCGCCGGTGCGCCCGGTCCTCGAGTTGCGCTGGCGTTCTGCGAGCCCGGCGCAGCGCAAGGCCTTCGCGAAGAACCTGAAGGGCGCCCGAAAGATCGGCACCCGGTCCGACCGGCGACTGAGCTACCGGATCGGCGGCATCGAGCTGGAAGTGCCGGCCTGAGGAAGGCCACGGTGAACGCTTTCCGGCCTTGTCAAAGAAGCAGCCCGAAGAGATACACACCGTAACGGCCTAACACCGCGAGACTTCGCCCGTCCGCGCCCCATGAACACGAGTGCAGCGGCCCCTCGGTGCGCACCAGCGCCACGGTGTGGTGCCTGGCGATGTCCCAGATTCGCACGGTGCAGTCCAGGCCGACAGTCGCCAACCACGCCCCGTCGGGCGTGACGGCCACCGCCGTCACACGCTCGGTGTGGCCGCGAAGCGTGGCACGGCACGTTTTGGACACAAGATCCCATACCTGCACAGAGCAGTCTGCGGACGCAGTGGCGAGCCAGGCCCCGTCGGGTGCCACCGCCGCTGCCGTGATGTGCTCGGCGCGGCGTGGCAGGCTCGCAAGCTGTGATCCTGATGTCAGGTCCCAGAACTGCACGGAGCAGTCCTCGCTGGCAGTCGCCACCCAGGAACCGTCCGGTGCGATGGCTATCAGCTGGAGTGGCCCCATGTAGCGGGTGAGGACGGCGGTGCAGGTTGCGGACCCCACGTCCCAGATCCGTACCGAGCCGTCACGGCCGGCGGTAGCCAGTCGCGCCGCATCCGGCGTGATGATCACTGAGCACACTGCCCTGACGTGGCCGGTCAGCACTGCCAGGCAGGTGCCGGACCGTGGATCCCAGATTCTCACCGTGCGGTCGTCACCGACCGTGGCGAGTCGTGCTCCGTCAGGTGTGGCCGCTACAGATCGCAGTTGCCGGGTGTGCCCCGTGAGCGTGGCCGTCCGGGTCCTTGACGCTGCGTCCCAGATCCGTACCGAACCGTCGTAGCCGCCCGTGGCGACCCGAGCTCCGTTCGGCAGAGCGGACAGCAGCCAGACCGCTCTGGAGTAGCCGGAGAAGGTCCGTTGCACCACAGAGGCGGGATGGTCGGGAGGGACCCACCGGTTGGTCAGAAGGGGATGCTGGGAAGCGTCCTGTTCACGCGCGGTGACCTGATCGTCCCAGTGCGGGTGGGGTTTGAGGCGGCTGTACAGGGTGCCGATAAGCGCACGCGGGGGCTCCGTGGGGCTGAGGAGGTGGGCCGCCTGGGCGAGTGTCAGAGCGGCCGCGCGAGCCCCAGGGGTATCGATACGGGCGAGGTCACTCCAAGGCGCGGTGGGGCCGCGCTGAGCCAGTCGGGTTTCGACCCAGCGCAGGTCACCGGTCACGGCTTCCGCCCGGGTTGTGCGGCGGGCGGCGAGAAGATGCTCGATGAGATGGTCGAGCAGGTAGCCCTCTTGGAGGCGCCACCAGGCCCATTGAGGGTCCGGTGCAGTCGATGCCAGCGGTGCGGCTACCGGCAGCGTGGCAGCGATCGCGCCCACCAGACGGCCGTGCAGGACAGTGAGTCGAGCATCGCCGAGTCGGCCACGCAGGTAGTCACGGATGACGTCGTGCAGGCGGATGCGGCCGCCATCATGGGCCTTGAGCATCAGGAGCGACAGGCGTTCCATGGCACGGCACAGCGCGCGCGTCTGTCCTTCGGTGAGTCCGCCCGTGTCGCGCCACAGAAGAGCGACCAGGTTCAAAGGGATGGCTTCGTCCTCAGCGAAGACGGCGAGTTCGGCGAAGCGGACGGCGCCGTCCGGAGGCAGCAGGGTAATGGCTGCTTCGATCGAAGCCTGGACCGCTTGGCTGCGGCGCTGCGGGTCGCCCAGTTCCCAGGCTCCTGCCGGCTCGTCTACGGCAGCCGGCCCCAGCACGCGCAACTGCTGCAGGATGCTCCGCGCAGCAGCCGCGGGGGCAGCGCCGGTTGCCACCTGCTCAGCGATCAGTCGGTTGGTCAGATGCAGCAGCAGTACCCACCGGCCGGTGATCTCCAAGAGGGGATCGATGATTTCGGCAGGCAGCGACGGCAGTTCCCAAGCCAACACCGCACGGGCCTGGTCGGGGGACATCTCGTCGACTTTGATCGATTGGGCGCCGGGCGGCAGCAGGTTGGGGTTGCGCGTGGTGACCAAGCGAACGCAACGACGACCGCCGTGGAGGAACGGGGACAGCTGCTCGTCCTCCCAGACGTCATCGAGCACCAGGAGGATGCGAGGCCGCTGGTTGAGCAAGCGGCCCAGATGGGCGCCGGCCAGTTCCGGATCGTCGAACTCGGTCGTGTCGCCCGTGATGTACCGGGTGACCTCCGCGATCTTCGCCGCGATGGCTGCTCGGCCGCGAACATCCCGGCCGATGGTGACGAAGTAGATGCGGGAACGAAAGCGCCGCCGAACTCGCTTGTGAGCGCACACCGCGGTGGCCAGCGTCGTCTTGCCGAATCCACCGGCGCCCCATAAGGACGTGGTGATTCCCACCGTGTGGCCGGCGCGGCAGACCGCCGCCACTGCGTCGAGGGTCTCCGAGCGAGCCACGAACCATCCCTGCACGACCGCCGCCTGTGGGGGCGGGGGATCGTCGCGGCCGGCGGATGGGCGGCCCTGCTGCCACGTGGTCACAGCAACGACGGCAACAGAGAGAAGCAGCAGCACAGTGACCGATTGCCACGAGTCCCGGCGCAGCTTGTCCAACGGGCCGGGCCACCGTTGGTCGGCAGTTGCCGCGTTACTGGCCAGCGATAACAGCGCCGGCAGGACGACGCTCGCACAGACGAGCACCGTCAGTCCCATGCGTCCCCGCACTCACACTCCCCGTGAACAACTGCGCAGCCATGAGACAGTACCGGTCCCTCCCTTGCCGGGCTGGTCGAATGCCGCAGCTACTGAACTCAAGGTGTGGGCCAGATCCTTCCGGCCCAATCGCGGGGGCGACGCGGACGGCAACGCGGCAGCATCTCCGGCGGTTGCGTCGAGGGCGCCGTCCACGACCTGTGCCGACAGGTGCTGCGCCACCGTGGCGCGCCGCAACGCACCCGGTGCGGCGACTCCGACGACGACGCCTTCGCCGTCGGCCTGACCTGCGGTGGCGAACGCGACGTCCTCGTCCAGCGCATCGATCAGCTCGCCCGGCTGCGCTCCCCGATCGGCCTCGGCCTCGGCGCCCGCACGCCGCAGGAGACCGCGGTGTCCATCACCGCGGAGATCATCGCCCACGCCCACCTGGGCACGGGTCTGCCCCTGTCACAGGCCACGGGACCGATTCACCGGCCGCTCCCACTCCTGGACTCCGGCCACGGCCGCCTGAGGGAGGAGGCGGCAGATCCCGGCCGACCGCCGACGTGGCGCCACGGGAACGCAGCGCCTGTACAGGCGGCGGTCTCATAGACGCGAAAGAGGTTCCGGCGCATCCGGAGTGAGCAGCTCATCGGCTGCCGCGGGCCATGATCAGCGGAGGGAGGACGAGGGTGTCATGTTCTGGTCGGCGGCCCAGGAAGCGAGGATACGCAGCCGCTCACGGGTGGGAGAACCGGGGACGGCGGTCCAGACGGTCAGGTGCTGGTCGGGGTCGGTGTTGGCGGTGAGGGTGTCCCAGTCCAGCACGAGTTCTCCGACGACCGGATGGTTGAGGGTCTTCGTGCCCACCGTCCGGGCGGCGACGTGGTGATCGCTCCACCATTGGGCGAACTGCTCGTCACGCGTGGACAGTTCACCGACCAGCTCGATCAGTCGGGGGTCCTCGGGATACTTCGCCGTCTCCATCCGCACCTGCGCCACCGCGATCCGCGCCGAGCCCTCCCAGTCGGCGTACAGGCTGCGCATCGCCGGATCGGTGAAGATGAGCCGCGGGTAGTTGCGGTGCTTCTCCGGAATGCGGGAGAAGTCCGTGACCAGCGCGGCCGCCAGCGCGTTCCAGGCCAGGATGTCCCCGCGCCGTCCCTGCACGATGGCCGGGGTGGCGGTCAGGTCGTCCAGCACGCGCTGGAGCTGCGGTTGGACCTTCTGCCTGCCGTGACGCCGGGTGCGGTCGGTGGTCTTGCCCGCCAGCTGGAACAGATAGCCCCGCTCGTCGTCGTCCAGGTGGAGTACGCGGGCGATGGTGTCCAGCACGGGAGCGGACGCCTGCATACGGCCCTGCTCGAGCCGGGTGTAGTAGTCGGTGCTGATCGAGGCGAGCTGGGCCACTTCCTCGCGGCGCAGTCCGGCCACCCGGCGGGGCCCGCCGGTCTCCGGCAGTCCTACCGTGCGCGGGCTGAGCTCGGAGCGGCGCTTCTTCAGGAATTCGCCGAGCTCACTGAGGGGGACGTTGCTGGTCATGCTTCCCATTCTGACGAGGCCGGCAGGTTCTGGTCGGCGGCCCAGGAAGCAAGAATGCGCAGCTGATCGTGGGCTGGGGAGCCCGGGGCGGCGGTCCAGACCGTCATGTACTGGTCGGGGTCGGTGCTGGCGGTGAGGGTGTCGCAGTCGAGGGTGACCTCGCCCATGACCGGATGGAGCAAGGTCTTCGTGCCCACGGTGCGGGCGGCGACGCGGTGGTCGCCCCACCACTGGGCGAACTGCTGGTCCCGCATGGAGAGTTCACCCACGAGCGCGATCAGTCGGGGGTCCTCGGGGTACTTCGCCGCCTCCATCCGCAGCTGCGCCACCGTCACCTGCGCGGCCGTCTGCCAGTCGGCGTACAGCCGGCGCACCGCAGGGTCGACGAACAGAAGCCGGGGGTAGTTGCGGTGCTTCTCCGGGACACGGGAGAAATCCGTGACCAGCGCCGCAGCCAGCGCATTCCACGCCAGGATGTCCCCGCGTCGCCCCTGGATCATGGCCGGGACGGTGGTGAGATCCTCCAGCACCCGCTGCAGTGGCGGTTGGACCTTCTGCACGCCGCGGCGTCGCGTGCGGCCGGTGGTTCTTCCCGCCAGCTGGAACAGATAGCCCCGCTCGTCGTCGTCCAGGTGGAGTACGCGGGCGATGGTGTCCAGCACGGGAGCGGACGCCTGCATCCGACCTTGCTCGAGCCGGGTGTAGTAGTCGGTGCTGATGGAGGCGAGCTGGGCGACCTCCTCGCGGCGCAGTCCTTCGACCCGGCGGGGCCGGCCGGTCGCCGGAAGCCCGACCGTGCGCGGGCTCAGCTGTGCCCGGCGCTTCTTGAGAAATTCTCCCAGTTCGTTCAGGTTGACATTCCTGCTGGTCATGCTTCCCAGCATGACATCGATCGCACCTGGACAAGGGGGGAGGATTTCCTCCCCGGATGTGCCTCTCCCCGGATAGATTCCTCCGCTTTTCGTGCCCACCCGCACGTGTGAGGCTCGATCGTGAGCAGCCGTTCCTGACTCCGGCTGCGGCTCACCACCCTCGTACCGAAGGAAGCACCATCATGCGCGGAGCAGTCATTCACGCCCCCGGCGACGTGCGCTTCGAGGAACTGGACGATCCGAGGATCAACCGGCCGACGGACGCCGTCATCCGAACGGTCGCCACCTGCGTATGCGGTTCGGATCTGTGGCCCTACCGGGGCGCGGAGCCGGTGGACGGGCCCCATCCGATGGGGCACGAATACGTCGGCATCGTCGAGGAGGTCGGCAGCGAGGTCACCCACGTCAAGCCCGGCCAGTTCGTGGTCGGCTCCTTCGCCACCTCGGACAACACATGTGCGAACTGCCGTAACGGCTGGCAGTCCAGCTGTCTGAACCGGGAGTTCATGAGCACCTGCCAGGCCGACTACATCCGCATCCCCAACGCCCACGGCACCCTGGTCGCCACCGACGAACACCCGTCCGGCGATCTCGTGCCCAGCCTGCTCGCCGTCTCCGACGTGATGGGCACCGGCTGGTACGCCGCCGTCGCCGCCGAGGTCGAGCCCGGCTCCACCGCCGTCGTCGTCGGCGACGGAGCGGTCGGCCTGTGCGGGGTCATCGCGGCCAAGGAACTCGGCGCGGAGCGGATCATCGCCATGAGCCGTCACGAGTCGCGCCAGAAGCTGGCCGTGGAGTTCGGTGCCACCGACATCGTCAGCGAACGCGGGGAGGAGGGCGTCGCCCGCATCAAGGACCTCACCGGCGGCATCGGCGCCGACTCGGTCCTGGAGTGCGTCGGCACGGCCGAGTCCATGCGGCAGGCCCTGCACTGCGCCCGCCCCGGAGGCAACGTCGGCTTCGTCGGCGTCCCGCACGAGGTGTCGATCGAAGGGCAGGAACTGTTCTTCTCGCAGGTCGCCCTGCGCGGCGGCCCCGCCCCCGTGCGCCGCTTCCTGCCCGACCTGATCGACCGGGTCCTGTCCGGCCGGATCCAGCCGGGCAAGGTCTTCGACCTCACTCTGCCCCTGGACCAGGTCGCCGAGGGCTACAGGGCGATGGACGAGCGCCGCGCCGTCAAGACCCTCCTGAAGCCCTGACCGCAAACCGTCCCGCCCCCGGGCCGGGCCTTCGCAGCCCGGCCCGGCACGGCCCCGGCCACCAAGGACTCACCGTGACCACCTTCGCCCTCATAGGCGCCGGCCCCGGCCTCGGGCTCGCCACCGCCCGCCGCTTCGCGACCGCCGGCCACACCGTCGCGCTCATCGCCCGCGACCCCCGGCACCTGGACAGCCTGACGGCCGAACTGGCCCGCGACGGCATCAAGGCCCGCGGCTTCGCCGCCGACGTCCTCGACACCGAATCCCTCGACGCCGCCCTGAACGCGGCCGGAACCTCACTGGGGCCCATCGAGATCCTCCAGTACAGCCCCGTGCCCCGCGCCGACTTCATGAAGCCGGTCCTCGACACCGGCGCCGACGACCTCGACGCGCCCCTCGCCTTCTCCGTCAGGGGTCCCGTCACGGCCGTGAACGCCGTCCTGCCCGGCATGCGCGAACTCGGCCGAGGCACCCTGCTGTTCGTGAACGGCCTCAGCGCCGTACGCCCCAACCCGAAAGTGGCCGGCACCTCGATCGCCTTCGCCGCCGAAAGCGCGTACGCCCGCATGCTCCACGACGCGCTCGCCCCGAAGAACATCCATGCCGCGCAGCTGATCGTCCCCGGAGCCATCCGGCCCGACGCCGAGCACAGCAGCCCCGAGGCCCTGGCCCAGCGCCTCTACGACATCCACCGCGAGCGCGACGGCTTCCGCCACTACTCCGAGCCCCTCGCCGACTGACCCCCTGGACACCACCCCGTGATCCCGGCCGCCGTTCCCGCCCTCGCCCGTACCGTCACGGCCGCCGCCCTGCTGATGGCCGTCACCGCCTGCACCGAAGACTCACCACGCTCGCCGTCTTCGTCCCGGTCCTCGTCGCCGAGTCCACCTGAACGGACGACGAGTCCCGCGCCCACCACAACCCCCGGCAGGTCCACCGCCATGAAGATCCGGATCAGCATCGACGGCACCCCGGTCGACGCCACCCTGAACAGCAGCGCCGCCGCCCAGGACTTCGCCGCGCACCTCCCTCTCACTCTCAGACTGACCGACTTCCACCAGAACGAGAAGATCGCCGACCTGCCGCGTCGGCTGTCCACCTCGGGCGCCCCCAGCGGAGTCCACCCCCGTACCGGTGACCTCGCGTTCTACGTGCCCTGGGGGAACCTCGCCCTCTACTACCGCGACGGCTCACCCAGCCCCGGCACCGACCTGATCATTCTGGGTCACATGCCCGAGAGCGCCACCGAGCCGCTCGCCGAGAACGACGAGGTCAGCGTCACCATCGAAGACGCCTCCTGAACTTCCCGGCAGTGAGGCGGCGCTCCTTTCCACCGCGACGGCTTCCCCCAGCGCCTGCCCCCCATCGCCCGCCCCCCATCGCCGCATCCCGCTATCCCCCTGTTCCGCTATCCCCCTGTTCCGCCATCCCGCTGTTCCGCTCAAGGAGTGACCACACGTATGCCTTCCGCATCCGGGACCACCCTCGGCAAGCTGCCCTTCGTCGTCTGGGTGCTCGCCGCCGGCACGTTCCTGATGGGCACCACTGAGTTCGTCATCGCCGGACTGCTGCCCGAACTGTCCACCGGCCTCGGTGTGAGCACCTCTCAGGCCGGTCTGCTGATCACCGCCTTCGCCGTCGGCATGATCGTCGGGGCGCCGACCATGGCCATGGCCACCCTGCGCCTGCCCCAGCGCCAGACGCTCATCCTGGCTTTGTCCGTCTTCAGCCTCGGTCATGTGGTGGCGGCCCTCAGCACCTCCTTCACCGTCGTCCTCGCGGCCCGGGTCGTCACCGCGCTGGCGACCGGAGCGTTCTGGTCCGTCGGGTTCGTCGTCGCCACCACCGCCGCGGGCCCACAGAAGGCCACCCGCGCAACCGGTGTCATGATCGGCGGCCTGACCCTGGCGAACGTCGTCGGCGTGCCCATCGGCTCCCTCGCCGGCCAGTTCGTGGGCTGGCGTGGCCCGTTCTGGACCCTGGCCGCCCTTTCCGCCCTCGCCGCCGTCTTCATCGGCCGCTTCATCCCCACCCAGGAACAGCGCGCGACCGTCTCGCTGCGCGCCGAGTTCGGCGCCCTGCGCCAGGGTCGGCTGTGGCTGGCGCTGGGCGCTGCCATGCTGATCATGGGCGGCGTCCTGGCGACGTACTCCTACGTCACCCCGCTGCTGACCGGCCGCGCGGGGACCCCGGCAGGCGCCGTGCCGTTCGTCCTCATCGCCTTCGGCATCGGCGCCCTGGGCGGCACCACCACCGGCGGACGCCTGGGTGAGCGGCGTCCGATGGTCACGACCATCACCGCCGCCGCGGCCACCGCACTGGTCCTGTTCCTGATGATCCCGCTGTCCGCCAACGCCGTCACGGCCACCATCCTCGTCTTCCTCATGGGGCTGACCGGATTCACCGTGAACCCCGTCGTCACCGCGCTCGCCATGCGCTTCGCCGGAGACACCCCCACCCTCACGTCCGCGTTGACCACCTCCGCCTTCAACGTCGGCGTGGCCGGCGGATCCTTCGTCGCGGGTACGGCCCTGGATTCCTCCCTCGGCCTGACGGGCCCGCCCCTGGTCGGCACGGTCATCGCGGTACTCACCCTGCTCCCGCTGACCGCCCTCGCAGTCCGCGGCACCTCCGGCGGGAGCCGAATCGTGGCCCAGCGCACTGCCTCCACCCGCGCGCCTGGTGACGTACCCGCACAGGCGCCGTCCTCTCGCTGACCGCAGGTCCTGCGCCGCGGTTACATCCATGTCGCTCGGGCAGCGACAGAGCATGAACCGGGTGGGGCCCGGGTATACGGGTGTGGTTGGCCGGGGAAGGACCGTGACCTGGGGAGGTCGGGCGTGTCCTTTCCCGGCCCCTCGCTTCCCTCGAGGGAACGGGGCGACGAGGGCGTTCACGGGAAGAGTCTCGCCGGGCATGAACTTCGCAGGGGCCCGGCGTACCGACTTCACGGTCGACGGCCGGCGATCAAGGGTGCAGCCACGGGGGAGGCCTGCGATCCGCGCGATGAGCGAGGCCCGCGGCGATGTCGGCATCCGCGACCTCGATCAGCCGGTCGACCCGCTCGGGACGGCAGGGCGGCATGGGCAGCCAGTCCGCACAGGACGTGGTTCACAGAGGGGATCCTGCCTGTGCTGTGACCGAAATGGCTCCCGGTTTTCGCCGTCACCGCGTTGTCGGCGACGCCTGGGCAGGTGCTGAGGGCCGTATGTGGCCAAGCCCCGCCACACAGAGCGCGCGGTCACATCACCGCTTCCACGGCCTCCCGTCGTGCGTACCGTGGCCGGAGGACCTGCCAGAGTGTGGATGAGCACGCACCGCGAATGAGCCCCCGCCCCGTCGGCCCCGGCCGCCGCTGCCCAGCCGCTCGCGCGACTGTGTGCCGACCGCCGTGCCGGCATGTGGGTGCCGGCCTTCGCGGGACTGGGCGAAGGCCCTGGGGGACTGCCGCCACAGCTTGCCCTACGGTCGAACGGCGAGGGTTGCTGGCGCATGGGCCGGAAAGTCCCCGGGGACCGGCGTTCGGCCCCGGTCCGCGCGATGCGGCAGCGCGGGGCCGATCAGGCCCGGTCGCGGCTCCACATGCGCCGGGAAGGGGATTGGGGTACTCCTCGAAGGAGGGAAGTATCGCGCTCGGCATATCGGCGGCTTGCGGAACACGCCCGCCATCGGACTTGGCGAGGAGCGCGACGAAGCCGGGACGCTCGTTCGCCCTCATCGACCGTCGTATCCCGCGTCGCAACCAGATGGAGGCACCGCCATGCAATCGGTCGTCACTGTGGGCCTCGACGGCTCACCCGCGAGTCTTGCCGCCGCCCGCTGGGCCGCCGACGAGGCCGACAAGCGCAGGCTCACGCTGCGCCTGCTGCACGCGTGGCCCCTGCTCACGCCGGAACCCGCCCACGCTCCCGCCGAGGTCGATCAGAACTACTGGTCGAAGCGTCTCGTGCACACGGCGAGGGCCGAGCTGCAGTCCCGCCACCCAGGCCTGACCGTGGTCGGGAGCCTGGTAGCCGACGACGCCCAGGAGGCTCTCCTCCACGCGGCGTCGGAATCCGAGATGACGGTGCTCGGCTCACGGGCGATGGAATTCGTCGCGAGCTATTTCCTGGGCGATGTCAGCCTGCCGGTCGTGGCACGGGCCGAACGGCCGGTGGTACTCGTTCGCGCCGCCTCGGGCGCGGACGAGGGATCGGTCTCAGCGCCCGACGAACGGGTGGTGGTGGCTCTGAAACTGAACGGATCCGGCGACGATCTGCTCGACTTTGCGTTCCACACCGCCGCAGCCAGGGATGTTCCGCTGCTGGCCGTGCACGGCCGAAGCGTGCCGCTGCACGCCCGCGTGCCTTGGGGGGTGGACCACGATGCGGCCGAGGAGATGACACGGGACGCGCGGCAGGAGATGAGCAAGGTGCTCCGTCCCTGGCGTGAGAAGTACCCGCAGGTGCACGTGGCCGACAGCATCCGACTCACGAGCCCCGCCAAGGCCGTCGTGCAGGCCGCCGAAGGTGCCGCGCTGCTCGTCGTCGGCCGGCGCGGGCACCGACATGGTGCGGGACCCCGGCTGGATGCGGTCGCCCACGCCGCCCTCCATCACGGACGCTGCCCCGTCGCTGTCGTCCCCCATGACTGAGCTCGCCCCCCAGGGGCGGCATCCCTCGCGAGCGGAGGTGTCCGAGACCCATACCGCGATCGTGTTCTTCGCCGGGGACCGCGCCTACAAGGTCAAGAAGCCGGTGGGCGGTCTATCTGGGGCCGGGTGAATTCGGCGTACAGGAAGGGGCCGTCCTGAACGACGTCCGGCGGGCTCGTCCTGGATGCGTCGGCTACAGGTCAAGGACCGCGCGGAGGGCGTTGTCGACGAGCTCCTGCTGCTCGGGGCCGATGTTGCCGTGGGGAGTGCCGGTTTCGAAGCGGATGGCGGAGAGCTGGAGGAGGTTGATAGCTACGAGGGAGGCGTCGACCGGAGTGCTCAGATGCACACTCATCGCCGTGTCGGGGTGCTGGGCCGGAGCGTGGAGCACCACGGCGACGACAGCGTTATAGGCCTCGGCGAGGCCGTCGAGACTAACGACGAGAACAGTGCGGGTGCCCTTGCCCGTGTCGACGTCCCAGACGTCACCCTTGCGGATGATCACAGTGCATCGCCCTCGCCCGCGAGGTCGAGGGGCGCGATGGAGGCGAGCTTGCGCGCGGCGTCGATCGTCATCTGCCGACGCACGGCGCGCACGATGTATTCGTTCAGGGACGGGGCGTCGGCGGCCGCGGCGCGCAGTGTTTTGTCCATGGCATCAGGGATCCGCAGAGTGATGGCAGTCATGACACCAAATGTAGTGGCACCTGTGCCGCCATGGAAGCGATCACAAGAATGCCGCCGTGTCCGTCGGTGATCAGGTGGTGTTTGGAGCCGGCCCGCCCCAGGTCGACTGGCGACGGGCCCGGGCCCGTCTGAGCCCCCTTTTAGCGCCCTGACGTGGCTGGAGTCGACGACCGCTCTCGACCGGTCGACCCTGGCAGCGGCCCACGTCCACACCCAGTGGTGCTCGCCCACCCCCCCCTCCAGCCGGCCGGACGGGAAATCCGCACCGAGCCGACCCCTGTTGGTCACTGAGGGGACAGCCACCCTAGGCCGGGAGGAAGAAGCCGGTGATGTCGGCGAGGCGGCCGTCCTCCTGGTGGCGGGCGGTGCTGATGCCGGTGGACGCGGTCTCGCCCTGCTCACCGAGTTGGGTCCAGCGGGCGAGGGAGCGGTCGTGGTGCTCCAGTACCTCGTCGATGCGGAACCGGTGGCCGGGGAAGGCTGCGGCGAAGCCGGTCATGTAGGCGGCGAGTTCGGTCAGGCTGCCGACCTCGGCTCCGGGGTCGCGGTAGGCGACGCCGTCCACCGCGACCGCGCCCAGGGCGGCGAGTCGGTCGGCGGGGTCGGCCGACCAGCAGGCGGCGTAGTCGTTCCAGAGACGCTGGGTGTCACTCATGGTCGGTCCTGCTTTCGGGGGTTCCTCAGGGAGCCGATCGACGCCATTGCGCCGTCGGTGACGTTGTGCAGTGTGGTGCGGGGCAGGCCGGCCCGGACGAACACCAACAGGCCCTGGTAGAGGGCGAGCAGGTGGGTGGCCGTGGTCTTGACGTCGAGGTCCGGCGGCGTGTCGCCGCTGCGTCGGGCACGCGTCAGCGCGTCGGCGAAGCCGCCCTCGATCACTGCCAGGCCGTGGTGCACGCCGGCGGCGGTCTTGGGGAGGGTGAAGGACTCGACGGCGGTGTTGGTGAGCAAGCAGCCAGGGTCGGGCTCGGCGCCGGTTTCGATCGCCGAGGTGAAGAACGAGCGAATGCCGACCAGGGGGTCCGCCGACTCCAACAGATGGACCCGCACCCGGTCCTGGACCACCTGCTCGTTGTAGGCCTCCAGAGCGGCGTGGAACAGGCCGTCCTTGCTCTGGAAGGTCCGGTACAGGCTCCCCGGGTGCAGTCCGGTGGCCTCCTCGATGTCCCGCAGCGACGCGCCGAGGTACCCCCGGCGACGGAAGAGCTGCATGGCCGAGGCCAGCACCTCACCTTGATCCCAAAGCTGTCTGCGCCCCATCCGGGCCTCCGTAGTTGAACGATCGCTCACAAAATAGCACGGCCCACTGGCTTGTGTGGCCGCCCGGCCGCCGGTGGCCGCTCTGCGGGCGCACGGGAGAGATCGTTAGGGCGTACTGACGAGCAGGATTCGTCTTGCTGCCGATGCCCTGGAAGCAGGGGTTGGGCGCGTGTGGTGTCCGGGAGCGCTGTGCGGGTCGGCCGGGCTGGCGGCTAAGGGACGGATGTGGGTGTGTTCGGGCGGGGTGACGGCGCATGTCTGGTTCCCCGACCGGCCTGTCAGGGCGCGACAGGCGCCGGGGGAGGGACTCCCCTGGAAGACATGTCTCGACAGCGCATGGCGCGCTCACTTCGCTCCGCCGCGGTCCTGGGCCTGGTCGCGGCCCTGGCCGCCATCGCGAGGAACTCCTCGCCGTCGTGGACGGAGCCGCGGCGCCCGTGGCGGTCATCGAATCACCGGGCTCCTGACGGCCGCGGGTCGCTCGGCATCTGGGCACGGGTCGGCCGCTGTCCGGCGGGGAAGTGCTCCGGCCTGGAAGTCATCAGTGAGTAGCTCTGGCGTCGGACACTGCAGCTCTCCTGCGCTCGCTGAAGACAAAGATTGGTTCACCCGGCCCGCACAAGCCACCCGAAGCCTTTCAGTCGGCGATGCCGTCGAAGGCGATGACTTTGTCGTGTGGACGGAGCCTCTCCCTGTTCACCCGCCGCACCCGGCAGCACACCGTCCGAAATCCAGCACGGGCGTCTCCATCCGATCCCGGCACGATCCCAGCGCGGTAGGGATGAGCAGGGGTGATGACGGGTGACGAGGGGTCAGCCAGGGGCGGAAGCACGCCTGTGACGCCGCCGCAACCCGGGCCTGCGGCCGAACCAGCGTGGCCGCCATGTGGACCGCCGACATTGCTGACGAGCCCAGGACGCCTCTGACGTCCGCGCTCGGAACGCCGCCCGCACGGGGCACCTGCAGCACCTGCACCCGCCCCTGCGCCTGCGCCGCTGGTTCTCGGTCTCACTGCGGCTGAGCAGTAGATCTCGCAGCAAGCCCGGAGCATTTACAGGTCACCTGAGTTTGCGGCGCTGAGGGGTGCTCATGCTGCCGGTGAGTTCGCGCAGATTATTCGATTCAGCCGATGGCTGATCGGCTCGGGGTCGATCACCAGCGGTTCCAGCACTGGTGGTCAACCGGGTTGAACCGGCCGGGCCCGGTGGCGGTCACACCCCTGTCGGCCCCAAGGAATCAGACGTTGCAAGCGGTCTTGACGCCTGCCCTGCGGTGCGGTGCCATGGCCTCAACGAGGGAGGGGCCGTGGCACCCGATGGGTACAGTGACGCCGTGGACCGTGCTGGTGAGGGTGGCGGTGACCGGCCGGACAGCTCACCGGATCCGCACCGTCCGGGACCTGCGGACAGCTTCTGGGTGGGGATGCTCGTCCTGATCGCGGTGGTACTCCTCCTGACCGTCCTCGTGGCCCACATGGACTGGAGTCCTGGAGACCCGACCAACAACATGCCGCCCTACAAGTGACATTTCCGCCGCCGGCCTGAGCCGATGTCGCGACGGTGTCGCCACAGCCGCTGGCTGAGGAAGCGCAGGGCAGACGGGATACGTCGACGCCCGACGGGGAGACAAGCACGTGCAGCCTCTGGTGGTCGCGCTTCTCTTGGTCGAAAACCCGTCTACCAGGACTTCACCACGTTGTCAGGTCAACGGCGCGGCTGCCGCGGCAAGTTGGGCCTCACGGGTGGGGTGGTCGGTGGCGTCCCGAGCGAAGTGGCGAAGGGCCGTGAACTGGGCCCTGGTCCGATTCAGCCAGGAGCTGTTCGTCGGGGTGCAGGCGATCTCGACGTTGTTCGTCTCGGCCCGGTCCGACGACGCGTCGGCACCGCTCGGTGGTCAGGTGCGGCGAATAATTTCCACACACGATCGAGAATGCGCTTCTCGGTCGGATGCAGGGACCGCAGGGAGCGGCGGAACTCCGGGAACCTGCTGCGGTCTTGGTCCTGATGTGGCCGTGGAGCTGGTCGTTGCCCAGGTCGTGGGCTGGTCTGCTCGCTCGTCTACGGCGCGGTGAAGAGCATCGGGAAGCGCAGGCCCAGCCACGGTTTGCGGCCCCAGACGACGACCTTGGCGCGGGCCATGGTGGTGGGGGTGGTCCAGCGGCCCAGGGCGAGGAGCAGGAAGGCGACGGGGGCGATGGCTATCGTGCAGTCGGGACGCCGCGGTGCGGTGTCGGTGACCGTGGGCACTCCGTCCGCGAAGGTGACGGCGAAGCGGTCGCGGCCGATCCGCAGCAGATAGCACGCATGGTGGCCGGCCGCGCCGGCGTTCACTGCACGCGGCATGGCCAGTCGCATGAAGGGCAGAGTGAACCCGACCACTTCCCGGGTGACCATGTGGGGCCCGCGCAGCGCGACCGCGATGTCGTATCCGTGCCCGAGCAGGTGCGTGAGCAGGTACGAGCCCAGGGTGGGCATGTCCATCGGCCCCATCGGCGTCAGCACCGCCTCCCGCGGACTGCGGCCGGCCGAGGCCGCGACGAAGTCCCGGGCGCTGTCCGCGATCTCCGTGCCGAGGACCGCAGGATCCCGCTGAGGGAAGACGGCCAGAGCCGCACGGTTGGCCGCCGCGAGACCGCTCGGCGTCCCATCGCCGTAGGGGCGGTCTTCGCCCGCCCCGATGTCCGCCATCAGCTTCCCCGCCAGCGCGAGGTGCGCCGCCGCCTCTCCCACCGTCCACTCTGCGCCCGGCAGTGGCGTGTGTGGGTCGGCCCCTGCCTTGAGCAGCTCCGCGATCCGGTCGGCAGTGGCGACAATGGCGTCCTCGGGTGTCATGAACGCGATCGTGTCCGCGCTCGGACTTGCTGTCCAGTGCCCTGTCGGCCCTTCTTCCCACCTGTACCTGAAGGAGCACTCATCGGGGGTGCGGCGTTCATGGTCGGGTTCTGGCAGCGAAGGGGCCGTCTCGGTCAGCAACCCCCTGGGCGCGAAGGGTGCCTTGGCGATGCGATCACGCGGGGGTTCCGTGCCGGTGCACTGGAAGTCGATCGCCCAGGCCGCTGGGCGAGAACCGCCGCCCCCGCCCGTGTCGGCGAGGGCGTCCTGTGAAAGTACTGGTCACAGCCACTCGTTGATGACTGCCTGCCAGCCGGGTCCGACCCGCGTCTCCGGGAGGGCGATGACCCCGGCGTTGTCGATGACGAAGTCCGGGGCCCGGCCGGCTTCAGCAGGGGGAAACCGACCGGCGTTCCCCGGGCATGGCGTCCTTCGTTGTGTTCCGCGTCACCCTGCCGGACGGCAGCCAGGACGCCCCTTAGGGCTACTGGCTCACCACCTCCCGTGCCTACCCGGACTCGGCGGGCTGGACGGACAGGAGCAGAGGGAAGTTGCCGAACTGCGCGAGAGGGAACGCGACCTGAACCGCCGCGATCCTCCCGCACGCCTTCTGAAACGTCATCGCCGGACCCGAACGGCTCGATGACCGCTCCCCACTCGATTACGCCCTCGCACGCGAGGACCGCGAGGGTCAGGAGGCGGCGTAGCCGTGGCGCAGACGCCACCCGAGCCGGAGCCGCCACCGTTCACCGTGATCCCCTCGACGGCCGGGAGTTCTCTGGCTGCAACGGTGTGGTGCGAGGTGAAGTTCGATGGCTGGTGCAGCTCAGCGCTGGTGTCGTCGACAGCAGCGGAGGCGACACGTGTGGTGCCATCGCCGGATCGAGCGAACCGGGTCAGGGCGACCAGGCGGTGCACGTCGGCGTCTGGTCGGTCCAGATCCCGAGGCTCAGACCCGGCGAACGTTCGTGGTCAACGCACCGGCCGACCTAAAGGAACTCGCTCCGGTAGGCCGACGCCAACTCGACGGCCCGGTGGCGGCGTTGGGCGAGTTCGTCGTCCGACAGCTGTGGGGGCCGTGCGTCCCTGCCGGCGACGACGTCACCGATGCGCGTGAAGTACTCGTCCTGGCCGGCGGGGGTGCACATGCACAGCATGCGGGCCGGCGCACCCGATGCGTTGCGGAAGTTGTGCGGTGCGTTGGCCGGGATGTTGATCGTGGACCCGGCCCGTACGGTGTGCTCTTCGCCGCGGAAGGTGAACTCGATCTCGCCTTCGAGGATCGTGAACATCTCCTCGAAGTCGTGCCGGTGCGGCGGCGGGCCGCCGCCGTCGGGGACGTGCATGTCGATCAGGCAGTATCGGCCGTCGGTCTGCTCGCCGGTGACCAGCATGCCGTAGGTGTTGCCCACCAGTGAGATGTACGTCGTGGCGGGATCGTCGGGGTTCGCCACGGTCAGCGAGCGGGACGGATCGTCGTCGGGGATCATCGTGGTCGCCTCCTTCACAGGTCAGTCGGGTGGGCGTCAGGCGCCGGGCGTGACGACGACCTTGCCGCTGGGCAGTGCGCTCGCGGCAGCGTCGGCGTGCAGGGCCGGCAGCTCGGCCAGCGGCACCCGCCGGGCGACCTCGACGCGCAGCTCGCCGCCGTCGATCAGCTCCACCAGGTGCGACAGCTGCTCCGCGTCGCTGCGGACGAACACGTCGATGGCGCGTACGCCGCGCTCCTCGTCGGTGGGTGCGGGCATCCACACGGTGGTGTTCACCAGGACACCGCCGGGGCGGATCAGACCGAGGAGCGCGGCCAGTTGTGCGGGTTCGACCGGCGCGAGGTTGAGTACTGCGTCGACGGGCTGGCTCACCGTCGCGACGACGTCGGCGGTCGTGTGGTCGATGACCTCGTCCGCGCCCGCGTCCGTGACGCGCCGGCTGCTGCGCGGACCGGCCGTGGCGATCACGCGGGCGCCGGCCTGCTTGGCCAACTGCACGGCGTAGCCGCCGACCGCTCCGCCCGCGCCGTTGATCAGCACGCGCTGCCCGGCGGTCAGCTTGGCGTGCTCGAACAGCGCCTGCCATGCGGTCAGGCCCACCAGCGGCAGCGCGGCCGCGTCGGACAGCGCGACGCTCTTGGGCGCTGGCGTCAGGGCCTCAGCCGGTGCCAGGACGTACTCCGCGGCGGCGCCGGGTGCCGCCATCGGCAGAAAGCCGATGACCTGGTCCCCGGCCTGGATACCGGTCACGCCCTCGCCGAGCGCGTCGACCGTGCCGGCGACGTCGATGCCGGGAGTGTGCGGCAGTGTCACCGGGATCGGTCCCTGCATGAAACCGGCGCGAATGTTGGCGTCGACCGGGTTGAACGATGTGGCCGCAACACGGACCCGCACCTGCCCGGCGCCCGGGTTCGGCTGTTCCACGTCCTCGTAGCGCAGGACGTCGGCATTGCCGTACTGGTGGAAGCGCACTGCCTTCATAGTTCTTCTCACTTTCGCCCGCGGGGTCGCGGTCGCCCTGCGCCGCGCGCGAGGTGCAAGACGCAAGACACGGTGGCTGCGGCGCCGGGCACGGCCGGCAGGCGGTAGATCGTTGTGGAGGTTGAAGCGTCACCAAGCGTAGGAACAGGCGTACGTGGAACGGGTGTACCTTCGCGACACGGAATGGGATTCCGGCGACATCCTCATGAGGGCGGAGGGCACATGACGAGCAGGCCGAGTTTTCGTGGCCCGGCCAGCAAGGTGGGCACGTTCACCGTCGACGCCGACTCCACCGGCACCGGTCGTGGAACGTGGGAGCCGTTCATCGACACCTGGAACGACCGTATGGGAGACCTGTACCCGCTGCCGGAATTCAGCGCTTCCACGGTCGACGGCTTTCAGGGAACGATGCGCTCGGTGGCTCTGGAAGACACCGCCGTCAACGAGCTCTGGGCATCCTCACCCGTGAGCACCCGGGCAGTCGGGACGTACGAGCACGATGAGATCAGGTTGTACGTCGGGTTGCGCGGCGCGGTGGCCCTGCAGGACCCGCACGATCAGGGCAGTGACGCGTACGTCTCGGTCGGCACCTACTTCATGCACCACGTCGTGACGGAGAATCACTTCCACACCACGCCCGTCATCGGCACCCGTATCTTCATCTTTCCCGGCGACGCCCTGCGGCCCCTGGTCGCCGGGAAACCGCGCACCGGCCAGGCCACCTCGCCCGCGGCGCAGATCCTCATGGCGCACACCAGCATGGTGCAGCGGACGGTGATCGACCTCAGCCCGGCGGGCGCGCACGCGTCCCGAAACGCCCTGCTCGAACTCTCCAAAGGGCTGATCCTCGACCACTTCGACGACCGCGAGCCCGCCTTCACCCCGGCGCTGGCGCAGGCGGCCAAGGACCTGGCAGATGCCCGGCTCACCGACGCCGAGTTGTCACCGGCCACGGTCGCCGCGCAACTGCACGTCTCCGTCCGGACCCTGCAGCGGGCCTTCGCGAGTCTGGACGAGTCGTTCAGCGCCTACATCCGCCGCCGACGCCTGGAGGAAGCGGCCGAGGCACTCACCGCCTCCGGGTCACGGCTCACCGTCTCCGAGGCCGCCGCGCGTTGGCATTTCACTGACAGCAGCCACTTCATCCGCGCTTTCAAGAAGCAATACCACGCCACACCAGCGCAATTCGCACGCCGCCTGACGTAACGCCTCACCCGGCGCCGCGCGGAGCGGCCTTGGACATGCCCGCGATGCTATCCACCATGTGCTCCGCTGTGACCACGGCTGCTGCCGAGACTGCGGGGCCCAGTGCCTGCCCATCGCCCATCGCCCACCGAGCGCGAGCGGCTCGTGGCCGTCACGGCGCAGAGCCGTGCCGGTACGCCGCTTCGGCTTCGAAGCACGCCCGCGCTGGCGGGGAACTACACTCCCCACGACCCTTTTGACCACGCCGGATAGCGAAACGCTGCTGGAGTATTAGGCTATGCGCCGGTCGGGCCCAGGCGCAGGGTCTCAGGGGGCGGGGAACTGGATGTCCGTAGAACGTCACATAGCGGGGCTGCTCCGGCAGATTGCCCGTCAGCAGGACATCGTTGAGATCGCCCCCCAGGGCTCGACGCTGAAGGCGGCGGCCCTGGCGCACGTGGCGGAGCAGTACGGCTACACGTACGGGCTGGCCTACAGGACCGGGTTCAAGAACTCGCTCGTGCAGGTCCGGATGTACCGGGACCCGCGGCTCGAGGCGCGCGTCCGCGAGGCGGCCACCATCACCGCCCACCCGCAGGCGGGCAACGGCGGGACAGTGCCGGGGCTGGAGCAGGGCTCGCTGAAGCCGCTCTCCGAAGCGGTCGGTGCCGTGGCCGTGCTGAAGGACCTCATCACCTTCGACGTCATGGCCCAGTACGTCGCCGACCGGACCCAGAAGGTGCTGGGCTACCTCGCCTGCGCGGTCCTGACCGTCCTCCTGCTCATCGACAGGTCGCCGGTCGAAGCGGTCGCCTCCGGCGGAGCGGTCGCGCTGCTCTTCACCGTGGCGTTCAAGGTGGGCGCGATCCGCCGCGGCAAGATCGCACAGCGGCTGACGGACGCCGGGTTCCTCGCGGTACGCGACGAACAGGGCGCCCAGCGGTTCCTGCGCCCGGGACAGCAGTTGCCCGGCCACACCAACCCGTTCACCGCCTGAGACCCTGCCTGCGGCGCAGGCAGGACTGAGCCGTGTCTCTGCGACCGCGCGGGTGATGGTGGAGCGGTCGACGCCGAACAGCAGTTCCTCGACCGTGCCGCACCACGGAGTCCCGGTACTTCCACGGCTGCTACTCGCTGGGCTGAACCCCACCGGCCCGGACGCGACCGGTTCCGCACCGGCCCCCGTCCCCTCCAGGTTCAGCAGCTGTACGGCGCTGCGCCCCAGTTGCTCCACCAGCGCACCCGGCAGCCAGCCGCCCGCCACCAGCCGGGCCGCGCCCTGCGGGGACGGCAGACGGGATGGGAGCTGAGGTGAGTGGTGGGTGGGTGTCCGAGCGGGGCGCGGGCGATGTTCAGCCGGCTGTCGGGTCCGGGCCAGGGGTTCGCGGCGGGCGCTCGCTCTGTGGCAGACCGTCGACGACCAGGTCGTAGGAGTGCTCGACCGCATCGTTGATCAGCCGCTGCGTGATGCCCGGCCCGGGCCCCAGCGAGATCCAGTGCCTCTTGTCGAGATAGCGGCCCGGGGCGATCGAGGCGTAGCCGCGCTCCAGTGCCCGCGCGTGCTCGGGCTCGCACTTGACCGTGATGATCTGTTCGTCCGGGTCGTCGGTGACGATCAGGAACACCTTGTCCGCGACCTTGTACACGTCGAGTTCGGGGGTGAAGGGGCGGCCGTGGCTGACGTCGGGGAGGGCGAGGGCCGCCTTACGGGCGGTGTCCTGGAGGCGGTCACCGGCCCCGCTCACCGAGCCGCCTGCGTGCTGGTGCCGTAGGTGTGCGGGTCGACGGGTCGCTCGGCCTTGGGCAGATGGGCGACGACGAGCAGGTAGGAGTCGGTGACGAGTTCCCTGGCGAGCTGCTTGTCGATGCCTGTCCCGCCCTCCAGCGTGATCCAGTGCTTCTTGTTCATGTGGTAGCCGGGGGTGATGTGGCTGTTGCTCTCCCGGAGAGCGTGGGCCTCGCCGGGGTCCGCCTTGAGGATCACGACGGGGCGCCCGGGGACCTCGGTCATCAGCATGAACACCTTGCCTCGTACCTTGAAGACCTCCCAGTCCGGACCGAAGGGATGCTCCAACTGCGCTCCGGGCAGTTCCTCCGCGCACTCGGCGGCGAACTTCTGCAGGGTCGATCCGTTCATGAGTGTTTCCTTTCCCAGGTGGTGGCGGGCCGGGCGTCGGCCACGGACGGCACGCACCATCCTTTTCCCTGAAGCGGGCGAAACGGCGGTAAGGTGCGGACACGTGATGGTCGACAGGCGACACCCCGGGCGTTCTGCCGGACACCGCGGGCAGGCGGCGGTTCCGCTGTACGGTTTCCAGCCCCCGGTCGGCACTCCGTACGGCCTTGAGGTGAGCACCCTCGAGGACTTCTTCGCCGAGCACGACGACTGGCCGTGGAATCCGCCCCTTCCGGGCCGCGCCACCTTCCACTACCTGATCCTCGTCACCGAGGGCGAGCTGCTCCACGATGTCGACCACGTCACGCGGACCGTCGCCTGCGGCCAGTGGCTGTGGGTGCGTCCCGGGCACGCGCAGTGCTGGCATCCTCCGGGCGCCGCCCGCGGCTTGTTCATCCTGTTCGAGCCGGACGTGCTGACGTCCGACGCCGCCCGCCTGCTGGCCCCGCTCACCGCGCACGAGGCCCCTGCCGTCCTCAGCCCGCACCCCGATGACGCGTCCTGGCTGAGGCAGACGGCGCTCCAACTCCTGGACGAGCACCGTGCACTGGGGCGCCGCCGGCTCGACGTCCACCACGCACTGCGGCGCAGTCTGCTCGAATCGCTGCTGCTGCGCCTCGCCAATTCCCCGGATGTCACCTCCACCGGCGCGTCGGCGGGCGGCACGGGCCGCAGCGTCACGTACGCACGGTTCGCGGACGCCCTTGAGCTGCACTTCCGGGAACTGCACCGGGCTGCGGACTATGCCGGGCTGCTGGGCTGTTCGGTCCGGACCCTCAGCCGCGCGGCCCGGGACGCCACCGGCAAGGGGGTGCGTGAGGTCATCGACGAGCGGCGGCTGCTCGAAGCCCGGCGTCTGCTGGGAGGCGGCGGTTGGGACGCCCGGGCGGTGGCCGTCCATCTCGGGTTCACCGATCCCGCGAACTTCGGCCGCTTCTTCCGTGGCCACACCGGTCTCACCCCGGCCGCCTTCGCGGCCCGCGAAGCCGGGACCGGCAGGTGAGGGGGGCACGGCGCGATCCCGCATCCCCGCGGCCGCCACGGCCTTGATCGCGTCCGGAGCGGGGGCAGGGCCGGGGCCGGCCGCCTCCTTGGACAGCTTGCTCACCGGCCGGGGGTGCGTCACCTCGGATCCTCGGATCCCCGGTCAGGACGCGGTCGCTCCTGTCGCGGTCTGGGCGAACGCCCAGTTGGAGTGCACGATGCGCCACTCGTCGTCGATCAGCCGGTATGCCTCGGTGGCGTTCCAGGCGCGCAGCTGCCGCTCGTTGCCGTTGTCGTCGAGCACGTAGGTGTTCAGGTTGTAGGCCAGGAGGGCGAAGTCACCACCGTCGCTGACGTGCACGACGGGGTTGAGGTACTCGTTGCGCACGATGTGCGGGTCGGAGTAGATCGCCTCGATGTGGGCGACGGTCGCGTCACGGCCGACGACCAGGTCCTTCTCGATGGGGTCGAAGTAGCTGATCTCCTCGGCGTAGTTGTCGAGGTAGCCGCGGTTGTCGCCGACGCTCCACCGCTCGTTGAAGGACTTCTCCAGTTCCAGAACGGTCTCGCTGATTTCTTCCTTGTTGACGCCCATCGCAGTCTCCTCGTCGTGCGTGCCGCCGCCAGTCGGCTCCGACCGGCGTGGAATGGATGTGCTTCTCAGTCGTCGAGCGTCACCATGTGCGTGCCCGGCGTCGTGCCGGCCCCGACGTCGGTCTGGGCATCGCGAACCTGCTCCAGCTGCGGCAGACCTTCGCGACCGGGGCCTGGGCCCAACTCGCCCCTTTGGGTGGTGACCTCGGGCTCGTTGACGCCGAAAGCCTTCACCTTGACGCGCACCCCTCCAGGCTGCTGCTCGGTATCGGCACCGTGGTGACCTGAAGGGCATGGAGGCCGTCGGGCTGCGGGACGACGAGCGCTCGCCTCGTCGCAGGGGCGGTGCCGGCGGAGGCCGCGCGCTTGTCCATGCCAGTTCCTTGCTTGTCGTGTACGGCCCGCTGCGTCGCCGTTCGCCTGCTGCGGCCCCGGGGCTGGATGGTCGCCGCAGCACCTCTCGATCTTCTGTGGACATCCGGCGAATCGCTCAGTCGGTTGCGGACAGCTGGTGGTCGATGGGGGACATCGGGCGAAGGCCCCGTGATCGCAGGGCTTCCCTGGGCCCCTCATCCCGGCTGGGGAAGCGCTGAGCGCCCGCCCCGTCACCCGTTCGGTTCGGCCGCACCCGTGGGGGAGTGGTTCGGCCAGAAGGGACGGGCCCGGGGTGTCCTGGTCAGTCCGCCGGGCGGCGAGAAGGGGACGAGGCGCCTGTCACCGGTGCCGTGCGGTACGCAGCTCGTCGGTATACCGGGCGAGGACCTCCTCGGCCGTGGGGATGGGCCCGAACAGCTGCTCCTGGCGGTGGGGGTCGGCGACGTAGCGTCCGGTCTCGAACCAGCGGAACATCGCGGCCATGTCCGCGATCAGGGGCATGAAGCGGCCGGCGACGGCTCCTGCGGTGCGGGTGACGGAGGACGGGACGGCCCACACCTTGATCTTCTTTCCGGCCCGGCTGCCCATCACGTCGGCCACCTCTCGCATGCTGACCGGGCGGTCCCATCCGATGTCGATCCGCTCACCGGCCTCGGCCTCGGCGTCGACCGCGGCTGCCAGGTACGCCGCGAGATCGGAGGTGTGGACGAAGGTCAGCGGGACGGTGGCCTTGCCGAGCCACACCATGCGGCCCTTGTCGACCGGGTCGCCCGCCATGCTCGCGACCTGGTCGAGGAACGCCCCCGGGCGCAGTGCGACGAACGGGACGCCGAGCTGTTCGAGCTTGTCCTCGGCGAGCTTCTTGTGCCAGAAGTGCGGGACTTGGGGCGTCTGGTCGCTGGTGAGGATGCTGGTCAGGACGAACCGCCGGATGCCGGTGCGGTGGGCGGCCTCGGCGAGGTTGGCGTTGCCGATGGTGTCGATGTCGTGGGCGTTCTTTCCGCCGCGGGTGTAGCCGGCGGCGGTGGTGATGACGGCATCGGCGCCGTTCATCGCGGCGACGAGCGAGTCGACGTCGAGCATGTCACCGCGGACGATATGGACGCCCCGGCTTTCGAGCCGGCCGGCGTCGCTGGCCGGCCTCACCAGGGCGCGGACGTTCTTGCCCCGCCCCAGGAGTTCGTCGACGACCTTGCTCCCCAGGGAGCCGGTCGCCCCGACGACGAGGACCGGGAGGGTGTTTGAATGGGTGGCCGGCATGAGGGTCTCACTTTCGGTCAGGTCATCAGCGAGGGGCTTGGTGGGCGGGGCGGGCGCGGCTGCGGACAAAGGCGCCTGCGTGCCGGGCGGGTCAAGGAAGGCGGGCCGTGGAGGCGGATCCGCAGTGCGCCTCGCCGCCGGAACGTGCCGCGTCGAGGAGCCACTGGGCGGATGGGTGACGGGGCCGACCTGGCGGTGGCCGCGCCGCATGCGGGACGGTGTGCACCCCGGCCCGCGCGGGGTGCACACCGGGGAGTCACGCGGACTCTTCTCCCGGCAGCGCGCGGCTGCTGATCGCCTCGGTGATGGCGTACGCGGTCTCGACGAAGGACTCCGCCTGCTGCTCCGACAGATTCCCGGCGGAGGTCTCCTCCAGGGACTTCCACAGGGCTGCCAGAGGCTCGCGCATCGCCCGGCCCCTGTCGGTGAGGTGGACCACCATGACGCGCCGGTCATGGGCGGCCGGCTCGCGGATGAGCAGGCCGGCGTCCTGCATGCGGCGAAGGGACTTGGAGACGGTGGAGTGGTCCAGGCCGACGCTGCCGAGCAGCTCGGACTGGGTCTGGCCGTCCCGGTCGAGAAGGTGCATCAGCAGCAGCTCCTGTCCGGGATGCAGGTCCATCTCGCGGAGCATGGCGGCGGCGTAGGCGCGGTGGGCGCGGGCGAGTTGGAAGATCGCGTAGCTCATCGGTCCTGCGCCGGCCGTCGTGGGGATGAGGGGTTCGGGGGTGTTCATGGTCGGTTCCTCAGACGGTGTGGGTGGGGTAGTCGGTGTAGCCGGCCACCCCGCCGCCGTAGAAGGTCGCCGGGTCGGGGGTGTTCAGCGGCGCGCCGGCGCGGAGCCGCTCGACCAGGTCCGGGTTGGCGAGCGCGAGGGCGCCGACGGAGACGAGGTCGGCCGTGCCGTTGTCGACGTCCTTGGCACGGGCGGGCAGGTCGGCGCCGCCCCGGTTGAGGATCAGCGTGGTCGGCCACAGCGCGCGCAGGGTGCCCAGCAGCTCCTCGTCGCCCGCGTGCATCACGTGGAGGTAGGCCAGGCCCAGGGGGCGCAGGGCGTCCAGGAGCGCCGGATACAGCTCGGCGGTGTCGGACTCGGCGATGTCGTTGTAGGGGTTGCCGGGGGAGATGCGGATGCCGGTGCGCTCGGCGCCGATCTCGTCGGCCACCGCGGCGGCGACCTCGACGGCGAAGCGGATGCGGCCCTCGATCGAGCCGCCGTAGCCATCGGTGCGCTGATTGGTGTTGTCGGACAGGAACTGGTGCACCAGGTAGCCGTTGGCGCCGTGGATCTCCACGCCGTCGGCGCCGGCCGCGACGGCGGCCGCTGCTGCGCGGCGGAAGTCGTCGACGGTCGCCGCGATTTCCTGCGTCGACAGAGCACGCGGGATCGGCATCTCCTGGGGCCCCGACGCGGTGAACATCGCGCCCTGCGCCTGGATCGCCGAAGGGGCGACCGGCCGGCGCCCGTGGGGGGTGTTGTCGGGGTGGGCGATGCGTCCGGTGTGCATCAGCTGGATGACGATCCGGCCGTCGGCCGCGTGCACGGCGTCGGTGACCTTGCGCCACCCGGCGATCTGCTCGTCGTTGTGGATGCCGGGGGTCAGGAGGTAGCCCTGGCCGTCGGCGGAGGGCTGTGTTCCCTCGGTGATGATGAGCGCGTGCGAGGCCCGCTGGGCGTAATACTCGGCGTTCAGCTCGGTCGGTACGCCTTCGGGCGTGGAGCGGTCACGGGTCATGGGGGCCATGACCAGGCGGTGCGGCAGGGATATGCCGCCAAGAGTGGTCGGCGTCCACAGGGCATTCAGCATGAGGGAGTCCTTCGCGAGGGCGGTGACCGGCGGTCACCGTGAAGACAGCGGGTGGTCGTGGGAAGGCGGTGTGCGGGGGGTGCTCAGTCGACGGTCAGGACGAGCTTGCCCCGCACGTGCCCGGCGTCGCTGACCTGCTGGGCCGTGGCGGCCTGGTCGAGCGGGTAGGCGGTGACGGTGGTGACGAGCTTGCCGGCCGCGGCGTCCTGGGCCAGGGCGGCCAGGCGCGCGGTCGAGCGCTCCTGGGACCCCTGGGAGAAGGTGATGCCCAGTTGCCGTGCGCCGAAGTCGGCGATGGTGACGATGCGGTCGGTGCCGCCCCGCAGGGTGATGGAGTCCTCCAGGGCTCCCTTCCCGGCCAGGTCGAACACCGCGTCCACGCCGTCGGGGGCCAGCGCCCGCACCCGCTCGACCAGACCGTCGCCGTACACGGTCGCGGTGGCGCCGAGCGAGGTGAGGTAGTCCTGGTTGGAGGGGCCCGCGGTGGCGATCACGCGTGCTCCGCGGGCCGTGGCGAGCTGGACCGCCAGGGTTCCCACCGCTCCGGACGCGCCGTGCATCAGCACGGTCTCCCCGGCGGCGACCCCCAGCAGGTTCAGAACCCGCTCGGCCGTCTCACTGGCCACCGGCAGCGCGACCGCGTGCTGCCAGTCGAGGCCGGCGGGCTTGTGGGCCACGGTGGTGGCCAGCGCGTACTGGGCGTACGAGCCGCTGTCCGACCAGCCCAGCACCTCATCGCCGACCTGCACGTCGCTCACGCCCTCACCCAGGGCGTCGACCACGCCGGCGAGCTCGCCACCGGGGACGGCGGGAAGGGTCGTCGGGCGGACGGCCTCCAGCATCCCGGAGCGGATCTTGCCGTCCAGCGCGTTCAGCCCGGCGGCCTTGACGCGGACCCGGATCTGGCCGGGGCCGGGCTGCGGCACCTCGATGTCCGCCTCGTGCAGCACGTCCGGGCCGCCGAACTGGTCGAAAACGATCGCTTTCATGAGGACTCCATTCCCTTCGGCCACCAAAACAGTGGCTGGCCACATATTCAAGGTAACAGTAATCGTGTGGCTAGCCAAGTATTCGCGAAGGCGGTCCGCCTCGTGTCGCTGCGGGGGTGCGCCGACCACCTGCACGGCCGACCTGGCGACCGACCGTCCCGGCCACCAGGGTGTGAACAAGGGGCAGCGGCCCTTCGGTGTCACCGTCCACCGATCCTCACGGAGGCTGAGTGGGGGAGCCGGGCAGTCACGCTCAAGATCACTTGTGTTCCGTTGCCCGGCGATACCCCGGTCGGCACATCCGCATCACGACCAGCGCGAAGAAGGGCCGACACGCCCCTCACCCGCAACCGTCATGCGGATGCTCCGCGAACACGACGTACAGGGCCGCCACCGCGGCGGGCACGTGACTACACGGCTGGTTTGCGGCTGGTGTCTGAGCCAGGACTCCGGGGCCTACCCCAGCCCCCACGCCCCGGAGGGGGCCGTCACCGGTGGCTCAGCACGTTCACCACCCGGCCGTTGGGGTCACGGACGAAGAATCGGCGCACTCCCCACTCCTCGTCCTGCAACGGGTGCACGATCTCCGCACCGCTCTCCCGCATGAGCGCATAGGCGGCGTCCACATCGTCCACCTCGACACTCATGTCGGGCGTGACCGGCGCGGTCTTGTCGCTGGACATGAAGCTGAGCTGTGCCGCCGGGTTCGACGGGGAAGCGAGCGTCATGATCCAGCCGTGATTCATGACCTCCTCGAAGCCGAGGAGGCCGTAGAACTCCCGGCTCTCCCGCACCGCCTCCGACTGGACATTGGGTACGACACGGCGAACGGCCATCGGCAACTCCGAGCGAGAGACGGTGTCCTGTGGCTCTCCAGAACTACTACGCCGCACCAGCCGCCGCACGCTCTTTCGGCACTCGCCCTGGATGTGCTGTCCCGCGATGAGCCCTCTGCGCTGGCGGGCATCACCTCATCGGCCGACGAGGCTCGACCATCGGTTCGCGCTGACGGCTCGGCTGTGCCCGAGCAGCCGCGTGGCCTCGCGCACGTTGCCGCCGCCGAGACGGGTCGGCAGCGCGTCGTCGATGACTTTCTCGTTCGGCTCAGGCAGTTGGACTGCGGCTGCGGCTGCGGCTGCGTCGGTAGCGGTACAGCGGCAGGCGAACTCGCCTTGGGTCAGGCGTCTGCCCGGCGTCACCGGAACCGAGACTCCACGCATCTCTCGGACCGCCATCTGCTGTCGCTTCCGTGGACGAAGCCACGCGTGGATTCGCGGGTGACGTCCCCCCGTGCCGGAGGGGATCCGCACGCTGCCTCGTCTTCGCGTGCCGAGGAGGGAAGGGCAATTTCGCCTTCTGGCGTGTGTAAAGCGGGGCAAATCAGTCACTCGTGAATATGTCCGGCGTAGAACCGCATGACCTGCGAGGAGGAGTGAGCTGATGAGTGAGGCAGTGCAGGACACCACGAGGTTGCAGCAGGCCGGTGAGACGGCGAGAGCGGAGGCGTCGGCCACCGCCGATCAGGCCCAGCAGGCCGCGGGGCAGGTTGCGGGTACAGCCGTCGGCCAGGCCAAGGCCGTGGCCGGGGAGGCGCGGCAGCAGGCCGGCAAGGTCGCCGACGACCTGCGCCGCCGTGCGAGGGACGAGGCCGAGGGACAGACCCGGCGGGCTGCCGGGGTACTGCGCCAGTGGGCGGACGACCTGGCGGGACTGGCCGAGAACGCGCCGAGCGACTCGCCCGCCCGCAGTCTCGCCGCTCAGGCCTCCGGCGGCGGACACCGGACGGCCGACTACCTGGAGAAGCAGGGAGTCGACGGCGTCCTCTCCGACGTGCAGAGCTTCGCCCGCCGCCGTCCCGCGGCCTTCCTGGGCGGTGCCCTGCTGGCGGGGTTCGCCGTCGGGCGAATGGTGAAGGTGGCGGCCAAGGCCGACACGTCTTCGGGAACGGACCAGCAGGGGGCCCCCGGCTCGGACCAGGCCTCGCTGAGCGAGCCGGGTTCCGCCGCGCTCCCGCCCACTCCTTCGGTGGGCGCCGCGCAGGAGCCGGTGCCGGCGATGCCGCCCTCTCCGCCACCGCCCCTCGGCATGCCCACCGGTGACGCACCGGGCCGGCCGGGTCCGGGGGTGTGAGCCATGTCCTTCGTTCCGTCCCGCTCGGCGGCGTCGCACGTCGATGACAGGTCGGTGGGCGAGCTGCTGTCCGTCGTCACCTCGGACGTCCAGACGCTGTTCCGTCAGGAGGTCGAACTGGCCAAAGTCGAGGTCAGACAGGAGGCGACCAAGGCGGGCAAGGCTGCCGGCATGTACGGCGGCGCCGGGTTCGCCGGCTACATGGTTCTCCTGTTCCTGTCGCTGGCCGCCGTCTTCGGACTCGCCAACGTGATCGACGCGGGTTGGGCCGCGCTGATCGTCGCCGCCGTGTGGGCTGTGGTCGCAGCCGTCCTGTATCAGCGAGGAAAGACCCAGATGCGCACGGTGGCACCCAAGCCGGAGCACACAGTCGAGACGATGAAGGAGAATGCGCAATGGGCACGTCACCCGACCGGATGAGGGCAGAGATCGACGCCACTCGGGGCCGGCTGTCCGCGGACGTGGACCGCCTCGCGGACCGGGCCAGCCCCCGAAGGGTGGTCCGCCGACGCACTCGAAGGATGCGCGGCGCTGTCACAGGGATGCGTGAGCGGGTCATGGGAACGGTCTCGTACACCGCCCAGGGGGTCACCAGCGGTGTCCAGACCGCGGCTGGATCCCTCCAGGAGGGCACCCAGCAAGCGACCGGCAGCGTGCGCGACGCGGCCGGCCAGGCAGAGGAAGCGATACGGCAAGCACCTGACACGGCGATGCGCCAGACACAGGGCAACCCGCTGGCCGCCGGTCTGATCGCTTTCGGCGCGGGCATGCTGGCGTCCTCGCTGTTGCCGACATCCGAGGTGGAGCAGGAAAAGGCCGCTGACCTGATGGCGAGCGACGGGGCGCTGCAACCGGTGAAGGAAGCCGCCCTCGACTCCGCGCAGAACCTGAAGGAAGGTGCCAAGGAGGCCACCCAGAACGCGGCGCAGGAGATGAAGGACACCGCAGCCGAAGCGGCCCGCACCACTCAGGACGAGGCCCGCGAACAGGCTGCGCAGGTGACGGACCAAGCGCGTCAATCAGGCCGGCAGGTCGCCGACGAGGCGCGGCAACAGCCCGGGTCGGGCTGAACCTCCGAAGCCTCTGGCAGGGCCGTGCGCTGGTGAGCGTGAGCCCGCCCGCGCAGGCCCTGCCCACCTGCCTGCTCCCACCTGCTCGCTTACGCGTGTCGATGCGGGCGCCGGGTACCGGGCGCCGGGTGCCGGTGCGGGGCGGTTCAGCCGTGAAGTCGGGGTACCCGCCGCCCAAGGGCGGCTCCGCCCACCACCGCCACCTTCGAGAGGTGACCCACGATGAGTTCGAGAAAAGTGCTCTGGACGGCAGCCGCGGGCGTCACCGCCGGCGCCGTCCTCGTCCGGCGCCGGGCACGGACACGATCCTCTGCGGCAGCTGCTGAGCGTTGGCTGTCGGTGACGGTCAACTGCGGACCGGGCGACATCCATCCCGAGAAGCTGCCGTCCCCGCTCCAGGAGTACGGCGATCGGATCGACACGAACATCCGCCCCGCGCCCGGTGACCGGGGCACGGAACTGAGCGTACGCCTGAAGGAACCGCAGCCGGGCGTTGCGCACTCGCTGCCCGCCCGGCTCGCCGGCCAGGACCCGCGCCAGGATCTGCGCCGCGCCCTGCGTGAGGCGAAGGCACTGCTCGAGACGGGAGAAGTCATGCGCCCCGACACACCGCCCACCACACATGACACCCCCGGCGGGAAGCTCGTCGGACTGCTGAGTCGGCGCGCGGGTGGGGAGGGCGTGCTGTGAAGGCTTTGTGCTGGGAAGGCGTCAACAAGCTCGCTGTCGAGGACGTGCCGGACCCCGTCCTGCACAACGACCAGGACGTGATCGTACGGCTGATCGCGGGTACCACCTGCGGCTCGGATCTTCATCTCATCGGCGGCTACATCCCGTTCATGCGCTCCGGGGACGTGATCGGACACGAGTTCCTCGGCGAAGTCGTGGAGGTGGGCGCCGGTGTGCGCCGGCACGCGGTGGGCGACCGGGTGGTGGTCTGCTCCTTCGTCGGCTGCGGCCGCTGCTGGTACTGCGCCAACGACCTGTGGTCGCTGTGCGACAACACCAACACCAATCCCGGCATCGGACAGGCGCTCTTCGGGGCCGACACCGGCGGGATCTTCGGCTATTCCCACGCCATGGGAGGCCTGCGCGGCAGCCACGCCGAGTACGTGCGCGTGCCCTTCGCGGACTACGGCGCCTTCCCCGTCCCCGAGGGCATCGACGACACGAGCGCCCTGTTCGTGTCGGACTCGGTACCCACGGGTTGGATGGGCGCCGACCTGGCGGGCGTGAAGGCCGGTGACGTGGTCGCCGTGTGGGGCTGCGGGGCCGTCGGTCAGATGGCGGCCCGCGCCGCCATGCTGCTGGGCGCGGAGCGGGTGATCTCCATCGACCGGATCCCCGAGAGGCTGGAGATGACCGAGCGGTACATCGGCAGCGAGGTCATCGACTACTCGGCCACCGACGTCGGGGCGGAGCTGCGCGAGCGTACCGGCGGCCGCGGCCCGGACGTCTGTATCGAGGCGGTCGGCATGGAGGCGCACAGCGACACCCTGGTGCACGCCTACGACCAGGTGAAGCAGCAGCTGCGGCTCCAGACGGACCGCCCCACCGCAGTGCGGGAGGCCATCCATGCCTGCCGCAAGGGCGGCACGGTCTTCGTCCTCGGCGTCTTCGCGGGCGCCGTCGACAAGTTCCCCCTCGGAGCGGTGATCAACAAAGGCCTGACCGTGCGCGGCGCCCAGCAGCACGGCCAGCGCTACATCCCCATGCTGCTCGACCGGATGGCGTCCGGGGACCTGAGCACCTCCCATCTGGCGACCCACAGTGTGCCGCTGGACGAGGCGCCGCGGGCCTACGAGATGTTCAAGAAGAAGGACGACGGCTGTGTGCGCGCCGTGATCCGCCCGAACGGCTGAACCGGAGCGGCCCACAGCGGTTCGTGGATCGCTTAACGAGCCGCGCGAGTCGGCGCCGGCAACACGCAACAGACCGACCGCTGCCGCGGTGTCCATCGGCTGCGGAACCGGATCGAACGGGACGCCGTTGAGGTGCTCGACGACGTGCGTGACCACGTCGTCGAGCACCTCGGGACCCAGACGCCGTGACGCCCTACTCAACGTGGACGACATCGGCTTCCTGAAGAAGGGCGAGCGGGTCCAGCCGGCGTGAAGCGTCCGTACACCGGCACCTGTAGGCTCCGCGCCCGTGGACGACATACGGCGGACGACCATCAGCTTCAGCGGACTCCTGACGCGGGAGGAGTTCGACGAAGCCCTGACAGCGACCGGGTTGTTCCGGCGCCTGCGGTGGCTCATCGTCGTGGCCGCGGTGCTGCTGGCGGCACTGAGCCTGACGCCCTCCGTTCACGGCGGTCCGATCAACGTCGGTCTGCTGATGCTCGCACTGGTCTACGGCGCGCTCGGCGTGTCGCTGCCCCCGCTGCTCGCCGGCCGCATGTTCCGTGCCGACCAGGCGACAGGGGAGAAGCAGGCAGTCGTCGACGAGGCCGGCTTCGTCGTCTCCCGTGGCTCCGAGGAACTTCTGCGGATGCCGTGGCGCACCATGCACCGCTCCTACGAGACGGAGCGGGTCTACGTCGTGACCGGCCGCCTCGGCTGGAAGGCCAACCTGTTCATCGTGCCCAAGCGGCTGCTCACCAGGACCGGCGAGACCGAGCTGATGGGCGTCCTGCGGGAGGCCCCGTTCCGCCGCTCCAACGGCCGACGAACACAAGGCCGTTAGCGTCTCCTCGCCAGGGCCAGGGCCAGGGCCAGGGCCAGGGCCAGAGCCGGGGCCAGGGTCAGAGCCGGGTTGCTGAGATCCGCGCCGTCCTCGGACTTCGCCGGATACGTACGCATCGCCACCCTGGCCGAGGAAGTACGCGAACCGCCCTGCAGGCAGCGACGGATGGTCTGCTGTCGTTCTCAACCACCCACTTGGGTCCATTCGAGTGAAGTTCCGGGTTCGCGCCAGCCCTGCCGTTTCCATGCCCACGGCCAGTTGGTTGTCCAGGGCGGAAGACCGGCCTGTCCCAAGGCGGCGGGTTCCTCATCCTCCGAGACTTTGGAGTCACTGAAAGTGCGAGTCGCTCTTACCGGCGCTACCGGGTTCCTCGGACTGCGCCTTGTTCGAGAGTTGCTCGAGCGCTACGACTCGCTGACGGTTCTCACGCATGCCGGGTCGAGAAGCGCGCTCAGGCGGATCACGCGATTCATGGAACTGACGAACACGCCCGGCGAGGTGATCGCGGAGCTGCCCAACCGGCTTCGTGTCGTGGAGACCGATCTGGCACAGCCGCGGCTGGGACTGTCGACCGCGCTCTTCCGGCAACTGGCGGACGAACTCGATGTGATCTGGCACAGTGCGGGCAACATCAATCTGGACGACGATCTCGAGGCTCTTCGCCGGGTCAACGTCGATGGAACCCGTAACGTGCTGGAGCTGGCTGCCGTAGGCGTGCGAAAGCCGATGGTCTTCCACGTGAGCACCGCCTTTGTCGCCGGTGCACGGCCTGAAGGCGTCATCTACGAAGACGAGTTGGACGGCGCGCACGGCTTCGAGAACGGCTACGAGCGGTCCAAGTACGAAGCCGAAGTGCTGGTGCACGAATGGTCGCGGGCCCACGGGCGGCCGGTTGGGATCATGCGGCCCGGCATCCTGGTCACGGACCTCTCACCGGACGCCGAACTTCCCCAGCATCCGCTCCAGTTCATCTCCCGGATCGTGCAGGCTTCTGCGCGCGGTGACGGTCTCGCTCTCGCCGGGAGGGGCGTTGCCGAGGAGGACCGGCCGGTCGTACGGATGACAGGACGCCACGACGGGCACCTGAACCTGATGCCGGTGGAACACGCGGCCGCCGTCATGGTCCGGTTGGCGAGCGGGGCGCCCTCCGGGCGGGTCGACACCTATCAGGTCGTCCACGATCACGAGGTCGCCACGACAGTGCTCGTCGCGCTGTTGGAGCGGCTGGTGCCGGTGAGAGTGCGGCTCGTCGAGAAGAAGCCGGACGATCCGACCTCACTGGAGGCCACCGCGGATCTGTACCCGGGATTCACGCCGTACCTCAGCCATCGCCGTCGTTTCGACGACACCCGGGTTCGGACCCGGCTGGGCCCGGTCTCGTCCGGGATCCGCGTCGATCTGGACTACCTGACCACCGGTCTGAGCACCAAGCAGTCCACGCAGTCCACGTCCGCCGCCGGAGTGCGTTGACGGCATCCGTTGCTCCCGCTGTTGCGGAGCCGGGTCCCGATCACGACACGCTCTTCGAATGCCCCGCTCTCATGGGAAGTTGACTCTTGTCCGTACTGGCATGTTCTGACGAAGCCGTCACTGCCTCGCCGGTGTTTGATCCGGAGCAGATCGCGGCCTGTGTTCGCCGGGTTCGGGAACACGCGCACATCGTCGCCGGCCCCACAGGTCGGGAGCTGGGTCTGGTGATGGGGCCCCGGCCCGGGGGCGACATCGTCGGCACACTGCCGCCGCTCTATCCGGAGTGGCTGGGCGGGCGAACCTTCTGCGAGGCGCACGGAGTCCGCTTCCCCTACGTGGCGGGGGAGATGGCGAACGGCATCGCCACGACGCGGATGGTGATGGCGATGGCCCGCGCCGAGATGCTCGGCTTCTTCGGAGCAGGCGGTCTCGGCCTGCCTGAAGTCGAGCGAGCAGTGCGGGAGCTGGCCGGAGAACTGGCCGGTATGCCGAACTGGGGCGTGAACCTGATCCATTCCCCGAACGAACCCGAAGGGGAGTACCGGGTCGCCAAGCTGCTTCTGCGGCACGGTGTTCCCTGCGTCTCGGCGTCGGCGTACATGGCGCTCACCCCGGCCGTGGTGCTGTGCTCGGCCGCAGGGCTGCGCCGGGGCCCGGACGGGCAGATCGTGCGGCGTACGCGCCTCTTCGCCAAGGTGTCGCGCCCGGAGGTCGCCGAACGCTTCCTCTCACCGGCTCCTCCAGACCTGTTGCGACAACTCGTGGAGCGGGGGGAACTCAGCGCGGAGGAAGCCGCCCTCGCGGCGCGGGTTCCTGTGGCGGAGGACATCACCGTGGAGTCCGACAGCGGTGGACACACCGACAACCGGCCACTCGGTGTCCTGCTGCCACGAATCCTGAACCTGCGGGAGGAACTCGTCCGGCGTTTCGGGTACACGCGGGCGGTCAGGGTCGGCGCAGCCGGCGGACTGGGCACACCGGACGGGGTCGCTGCCGCGTTCGCACTCGGAGCGGCCTATGTGGTGACGGGGTCCGTCAACCAGGTCGCCGTGGAAGCCGGCATCTCGGACGACGCGAAGGCGATGCTGGCCGAAGCCGACATCGCCGATGTGGTCATGGCCCCCGCCGCCGACATGTTCGAACTGGGCGTCAAGCTGCAAGTCCTGCGCCGGGGCAGCATGTTCGCCCAGAGGGCCGGTCAGCTCTACGAGGCGTACCGGGCTCACTCGTCGCTGGAGGAGCTGCCGCTGGGGGTGCGCGCGAAGATCGAACGGGAAGTGCTCCGAGCGCCGATCGAGGAAGTCTGGGACCTGACGCGGCGATTCTGGGAGCAACGCGGCCCGGCGGAGATCGCTCGCGCGGAACGGGATCCCAAGCACCGTATGGCACTGGTCTTCCGCTGGTACCTAGGCAACTCCAGCCGTTGGGCGATCACCGGGGAGACAGCCCGGCGCGGCGACTACCAGGTCTGGTGCGGCCCGGCGATGGGGGCGTTCAACCAGTGGACCGCCGGAAGTGTCCTGGCGGAACGGGGCAACCGATCGGTAGTGCAGATCGCCCTCAACCTGCTCGAAGGGGCGGCCGTGAGCACCCGCGCGCACCAGCTCCGCACGTACGGCGTGCCGGTGCCTCCGGCGGCGTTCGTCTTCACACCGTGTCTCTTCGCCTGACCGCGGTTTCCCGGGCGCGGGTTTCCGCGCCGACTGCCCGACGGCCGACTGCGCCGACCCACAAGGAAGTTGAGAGTATGCCCGACCCTCGCCCCCGACAGGTTCCGATCGCCGTGGTCGGGATCGGCGCTCTGCTGCCCGGCCCGCACGGCGCCGACGGGTTCTGGCAGACGGTCGTAGCCGGCCGCGATCTGATCACCGACGTCCCTGCCGCGCGCTGGCTCGTCGAGGACTATTACGACCCCGATCCCGCGGCACCGGACAAGACGTACGCCCGCAGGGGAGCCTTCCTGTCCGAGGTCGCGTTCGACCCGATGGCCTTCGGTATCCCGCCCAACACCCTCGCGACGACCGACACCGTGCAGTTGCTCGCGCTCACGGTCGCCGAGCAGGTCCTCACCGATGTCGGCGGGCTTCCGGGAATGGACCGGGACCGCGTGTCCGTCGTCCTTGGCGCGGGCGCGACGGAACTGCTGACGCACATGACCGCGCGGATCCAGCGGCCGGTGTGGCTCAAGGCCCTGCGGGAGAACGGGATTCCGGAGGAGGAGGCCCAAGCCGTCTGCGACAGCGTGACCGATCACTACGCACCGTGGCACGAGTCGACCTTTCCGGGGCTGCTGGCCAACGTCATCGCGGGCAGGATCGCCAACCGGTTCGACCTGCACGGCACCAATCACACCACCGACGCCGCGTGCGCGAGTTCCTTCGCGGCACTGTCGGTGGCGATGAGCGAGCTCTCCCTGGGCCGGTCCGATCTCGTGATCAGCGGTGGTGTCGACGCCTCGAACGACGCAGGCACGTTCATGTGCTTCTCCAAGACACCCGCCCTGTCGCCCAGTGGCGACTGCCGGCCGTTCTCCGATCAGGCCGACGGCACGATGCTCGGTGAGGGCATCGCCATGTACGCGCTGAAGCGGCTGTCCGACGCGGAGCGCGCGGGCGACCGGATCTACGCCGTCGTCCGTGGCATCGGCACCTCGTCGGACGGCAGAAGCGGAGCGATCTACGCACCGGTGCCCGAGGGACAGGCCCGGGCCCTGCGGCGCACCTACGAGGAGGCCGGCTTCGGGCCGGAGACCGTCGAGCTGGTGGAGGCGCACGGCACCGGGACCCGTGCGGGAGACGCCGCGGAGTTCGCCGCGCTGCGCCAGGTGTACGAGGAGTCCGGCCGCGACGACCGGCAGTGGTGTGCGCTCGGCTCGGTCAAGTCGCAGGTCGGCCACACCAAGTGTGCCGCCGGTGCCGTGGGACTCCTCAAGAGCGTTCTGGCCCTGCACCACAGGGTCCTCCCGCCGATGATCAAGGTTGATCGGCCGGATCCCGCGATGAGTATCGACGACAGCCCCTTCTACCTGAACACCCGGTCGCGTCCGTGGGTGCGCCCCGCCGGCCATCCGCGCCGGGCGGCTGTGTCCAGCTTCGGGTTCGGCGGCAGTAACTTCCACGTCGCGCTGGAGGAGTACGAGCCCTCCGCCGAGTCCGGTGGCCGTGCGGCATGGCGCGCCCGCACCGCTCCCACCGAACTGGTGCTGTTCAGCGCTCCGTCCGCGCCGGCCCTGCGGGAACGGAAGATCGACAGCTCCCGCCCGCCGGCCGATGTGGCACGGGAGAGTCAGCGGGACTTCCGCGTGAGTGACCCGTTCCGCCTCGCGATCGTCGCGGCAGACGGCGACGACCTGTCTGCGAAGCTCGAGCAGGCTCTCGCGCTGATCGGCCGACAGCCCAACGCACCGTTCTCCACACCGACCGGAATCCACTACGCCACCGGCGCGGCGGCCGTCGGACGCATCGGGTTCCTCTTTCCGGGGCAGGGCGCTCAGTACGTCGGCATGGGCGCGGACGTGGCCATGCTGTCCCCGGCCGCTCAGGCGGTCTGGGACCGGCTGGGGGCCATGGAGTTCGGTCGTCGCCCGCTGCACCGCGTGGTGTTCCCGCCGCCGGCCTTCAGCGACGAGGAGCGGGCCACTCAGCAGGCTCTGCTGACCGAGACGGAATGGGCGCAGCCCGCGCTGGCGGTGCACAGTCTCGCCCTGCTCCAGGTACTGAGCGGTCTCGGGTTGCGACCGGACTGCGTGGCAGGGCACAGCTTCGGCGAACTGGCGGCGCTGCACGCCGCGGGCGCACTGAAGGCCGAGTCGCTGGTGAGCCTCGCTCGCAGGCGCGGTGAGCTGATGCGACAGGCTGCCGCCGCGCCGGGCGCGATGCTGGCCGTGGCGGCCGGCCGGGCGCAGGTCGAGGACATCCTCGTCGGCAGTGGCGCCACGGACGTCTGGCTGGCCAACCACAACGCTCCGGCCCAGGTCGTGGTCTCCGGCACGACCGGAGCGATCGAACTGATCGAGCGGAAACTCGCCGCCGAGGGCATCACCGCACGCCGGCTTCACGCCGCGACGGCTTTCCACAGCCCGATCGTCGCCCAGGCGAGCGGACCACTGCTGGACCACCTCCGGGCGCTCTCGGTCAGCGAGCCCCGGCTCGAGGTCTACGGCAACGCCGACGCCGCGGTGTATCCGTCCGCACCGGAGGAGATCCGGCGCAGGATCGCCGATCACCTCGCCTCACCGGTGCTGTTCAACGACGAGATCGAGTCGATGTACGCCGCCGGAGTGCGGACGTTCGTCGAGGTGGGCGCCGGTGACACGCTCACGGGCCTCGTCCGGCAGATCCTCGGGGACCGTGAGCACCTGGCGGTCGGCCTGGACCGCCGGGGACGCAGCGGCGTCACCTCGCTGCAGGACGCGCTCGGCCGGCTCGCCGTATGGGGCGTCCCACTCGACCACGACGACTTGTGGGCGCCGTACGCGCCCCCCGTAGCAGCAGGCGAGGAGCACAAGCCCAGGATGACCGTAAAGATCGACGGCAAGAACCACGGTCGGCTCTACCCGCCTGTCGGCGGAGCGACCGCGCTGCCCGCGCCCAACCCGCCTCGACGACTCGACGTACCCTCACCCGCCGCGCGGCCTGCGGCCCCGGCGGCTGCCGCTCCCGCCGTCGTCGAGCCGCCCGTTGGGCCGCCTGTTGTGCCTGCCCTGTCTGCCGTTTCTGCTGTACCCGCCGCGGCCGACGCGGATGCCAACTGGTTCGCCGTGCTCGACAACGTGCAGCGTCACACGGCGGAGGTCCATCAAGCCTGCCAGCGCATGCTGATGGACAGTCACCTGGCCTTCCTGCAGATGACCGAGACGACCCTGACCGCGATGCTGGGAGCAGCGGGCGGCGAACGGGGGCATGCACAGGCGCTGTTCGCGTCGCCCGGCACGGGCGCCGTGCCGACAGTGCTGCCCTCGGCTCCCGAGGGCTCCGGTGCTGCCGCGCTCGTCGTGCCCTCGGTGACGCCGACAGCCGCCTCTCCCGTCGTTCTTCCGGAACCTCCGCCGGTCCTGGCTCCGCCCGCTCCGGGCGTGCCCCAGGATGTGTCCGCCGCGGGTTTCGAGGAACTGCTGCTGTCCGTGGTGGCGGACCGGACCGGGTATCCGGTGGGAATGCTGAACGTGGACATGGAACTCGAGTCGGATCTCGGGGTGGATTCGATCAAGCGGGTGGAGATCCTGTCCGCCATGAGGGAGCGGGTGGGCGACCATCCCGGCGGGGACGTGGGAGAGCTCTTGAAGCTCCGCACCCTGCGGCAGATCGTCGAAGCGTTCACCGCCGCCGTCACCGGTGGCGCTCCCGCCGCCTCCGTTCCGGCCGCAAGGCCCGGCACCGATCACGAGACGTCCGCACCTCGGCACGAGCCCGCCGGGCGGACGGACCTCGGCAGGCTCGTCCTGCGGGCGTTCGACACCCCGGCACCCGGACTGACCCTGTCCGGTCTGGGGGACGAGCCGATCGCGGTGACCGAGGACGGCTGCGGAACCGCCGAACTGGTGGCGGCCAAACTGGTCGACCACGGTTTCCAGGCCACCGCCGTGTCCACCGTTCCCGCGGGCTGCCGGGCGGTCGTGCACCTCGGCGGACTCGCGCCGCTCAGTTCACCCGAGGAAGCGCTGGAGCTGCAGCGGGATGCCTTCCGAACGGCGCGGTCGGTCGCGTCGGACTTCGCCGACCGGGGCGGGGTCCTCGTCACTGTGCAGGACACCGGCGGTGACTTCGGACTCGGCGGTCGTCGGCCCGAGCGGGCGTGGCTGGGAGGAATCGCCGCGCTGGCCAGGACCGCGGCCAAGGAGTGGCCCTCCGCGTCGGTCAAGGCGATCGACTGCGAGCGCGGAGACCGCGACGCCGTCGGCGTCGCCGAAGCGATCGTTAAGGAACTGCTTCGCGGCGGTCCCGCGACGGAGGTGGGCCTGCGCGCGGACGGCACCCGCATGACGCTCAGCGCGGTCCCGGCGCCTGTGAAACCCGGGCCCACGGCGGGCATCGGACCGGACTCGGTGGTCGTGGCCACCGGTGGAGCCCGGGGAGTGACCGCGGCCGCACTGCTGGACCTCGCCAGGACCCACCGGCCCCGGATCGTGTTGCTCGGCCGCACCGAACCGGCCGACGAACCGCCGGGACTGGCGGCGGCGACGGACGAGGCCGCACTCACCCGCGCCCTCGCCGAGCACTCCGGAACGGTGGCTCCGGCCGCGATCGGCGCCCAGGCCCGCAGCATCCTGGCGGCCCGTGAGGTCCGGACCACGCTTGCGGCACTGGAGAGCGCCGGTTCCCGGGTCAGGTACGTGCCGGTGGACGTCCGGGACGGCAAGGCCCTGCACGACGTCCTGGAGGAGGTCCGCCGGGACTGGGGGCCGATCACCGGCATCGTGCACGGTGCCGGAGTGCTCGCGGACAAGCTGATCGCCGACAAGACCGACGAGCAGTACGACCAGGTCCTGACGACCAAGGTGGGCGGACTGCGCGCGCTGCTCGCGGCGACCGAGAGCGATCCGCTCGACTCGATCGTCCTGTTCTCCTCGGTGGCCGCCGTCTTCGGCAACGCCGGGCAGAGCGACTACGCCATCGCCAACGAGGTGCTCAACCACGTGGCCCGCGCCGAACGAGCCCGTCGCCCCGACTGTCTGGTGCGGTCCATCGCCTGGGGCCCGTGGCAGGGTGGAATGGTCACCCCCGAGCTGGCCGCCCACTTCGGCCGCTCCGGGGTCCCGCTCATCTCCCTGGCGCAGGGCGCCGCGGCCTTCACCGCCGAACTGGGCGCTCCGGGCGCCGACACCACCGTGGTCATCGCCGCCGGTGACGACCTGAACTCCATGACCGTCACCGGACCGGCCCCGGCGCAGGTGCGGATCGACGCTCACACACACCCCCATCTCGCCGACCACGACATCGCCGGTGTCCCGGTGCTGCCCGTGGCACTGGCCCTGGAATGGTTCGCCGGCGCTGCCACGGCCTGGCGGCCGAACGGCCGCCACCTGGTGCTGCGGGATGTCCGCGTCTTCAGCAAAGTCGCTCTGCCGCACCTCGACGGCCCCGGCCACCGGCTCACCTTGCGCGGTCGCGGCGGGCTGGCCGAAGCGCCCTCGGTCCTGGAGGCCGAACTGATCGGGGAGGACGGCCTGCCGCACTTCCGGACCCACCTGGAGTTCGAGACGGACGCTCCGCAGTCCACGGGGTGGGACACACCCCAGGGCCTCACCGCGCCCGCCCGCACCGAGATCTACGACGGCCGGGTGCTCTTCCACGGCCCGCGATTCCGGTCCATCCGCTCGGTCCACACAATCGGCGCGGACGGAGCCGAGGCCACGGTGACCGGCGTGAGCGAACTCGGCTGGGACGGTGACCACTGGCAACTCGACCCGGCCACCGTGGACGGTGCACTGCAACTCGCGTTGCTGTGGGCCGAGAACGCGTTCGGTGACGCGACCCTGCCGATGGCCGTCGCGGAGTGCCGGGTACACCGGAGCGGTCCCATCGAGGGCGCCGTGCGGTGCGTGGTGCGGGCCAGGAAGGTGCACGACACGGGAGCGCGCTGCGATACGGCCCTCGTCGACCCCGACGGACTGCCCAGGGTGGAGCTGCTCGGCGTGGAACTCGTACGACGCCCCTCCTGAACCGGCATCACCGAGTCGGCGCACCGCATCACTCCGCATCCGTGACAGCCACACGCGCGTCCGTGTTCGTCGTGAAATGAGACCGGAATGGTATTCGAACCGATCGCCGTCGTCGGCCGGGGGTGCGTGTTCCCCGACGCCCTCGACCCCGACGCGTTCTGGGACAACATCGCCGCACGCCGGTGCAGCCTGGCCCCGGTCCCGGACGGTCGGTGGCGGTTGCCGCACAGATGGGCGACGGGCACCGTCGACGACCACCTCGACCGTACGTGGACCGATGTCGGCGGCTACGTACGGGACTTCGAGTCGGTCTTCGATCCCACCGGGTTCCGCGTCGCCCCCGAGGAGATCCTCGGTCTGGACCCGCTGTTCCACTGGGTTCTGTACGGCGCCAGGCAGGCGCTGCGGGAGGCCGGACACGACGGGGCGTCGGCCCGCGCGGGACTGGTGCTGGGCAACCTGTCCTATCCGACGAGTGCGGGTTCCGTCTTCGCCGAGCACGTATGGCTGTCCGAGCGGGCACCGTCGCTGCTGTCCGCCATGGGGCGGGCCAGGCCCGACGCGCGCAACCGCTTCTCCGCGGGGCTTCCAGCGCAGTTCGCGGCCAGAGCGCTCGGCCTCGGCGCGGGCGCCTTCGCGCTCGACGCGGCCTGCGCCTCCTCCCTGTATGCGATCAAGCTGGCCTGTGACCGCCTGCACGACGGGACGGCGGACGTCATGGTCGCCGGCGGGGTCAACCGGGCCGACAACCTGCTTCTGCACGTGGGGTTCTGCAGCCTGTCCGCAGTGAGCCGCACCAGCCGCAGTCGGCCCTTCCACCGGGAGGCCGACGGACTGCTCGCCGGCGAGGGCGCCGGGTTCGTCGCGCTGATGCGCCTGCGTGACGCGCTCGCACAGCGTTCGCCGGTACTCGGAGTCATCCGGGGGATCGGGCTGTCCAACGACGGGCGCGGCAGGGGCCTGCTGAGCCCCGCCCAGGAGGGGCAGGAGCGTGCGATGCGTCTGGCTTACGCCATGGCGGGCGTCGCACCGCGGACCGTCTCCCTCGTCGAATGCCACGCGACGGGGACTCCGGTCGGAGACGTGGTGGAAGTCCGGGGTATGGCACGGGTTTTCGCGGACAGTGCCGACGTACCCATCGGCTCGGTGAAATCCAACGTCGGTCACCTGCTGGCCTCGGCCGGAGCCGGAGGACTGCTCAAGGTGCTCGGTGCGATGCGGGCGGGCGTCCGTCCCGCCACGCTCGGCGCAGAGGACTCGCTGACCGAACTGCACGGCACACCGCTGCGAGTGCTCAGCGAGTCCGAGCCGTGGTCCGGGCGTCGCCGGGCGGCGGTGAGCGCCTTCGGGTTCGGCGGCACCAACGCCCACCTGATCGTCGACGCCTGGGACGGTACGGACGGCGCCACAGTGGCGGTTCCCGGCATCCCGCGCCCACCGGGTACGCCGCTTGCGATCGTGGCGCTCGGCGCCCGCGTCGGCGAAGGAGCCGACACACAGGACTTCTGCCGTGCGGTGCTCAACGGCCGGCGGAGCGGGCCGGCCTCGAAGATCGAGGTGGCCCTGCCGGGTCTGCGCATGCCGCCGCTGGCGGTCCAGCAGGCACTGCCCCAGCAGATCCTGATGCTCGAAGCCGCAAGGGAAGCGGTGCGGAACATCCGCCTGCCGCGTGAGCGCACCATGGTGGTCGTCGGGACGGAGGCGGACACGCAGAACTCCCGTGCCGGCGCGCGCTGGCGAGCCCCTTCCTGGCTGGAGGAAGCCGGGAAGGCGATCGGCCCGGACCTGGTCGAGCGCGTCCGTGACGCCTTCTCGGCGCCGATGGATGCGGAGCGGGTCGTCGGCACGTTGCCGAACCTCGTGGCCAACCGGATCAACACCCAGCTCGATCTCGCCGGACCCGGCTACACCGTGTCCGCCGGGGAGGCCTCCGGTCTGGTCGCCCTCGGCCTCGCGGCGCGTGCGATCAGAGCCATGGAGGTCGACGCGGCGCTGGTCGGCGCCGTCGACCTCTCCTGCGAGGCGGTCCACCAGGCAGCCCTGCGCGAGCTCGGACGGGAGACCGTCACCGGGGACGCCGCTGTCGTGGTCGTACTGAAACGTCTCGCCGACGCCCGCAGGGATGGCGACACCGTTCTCGCCCTCCTCGACGAGGAACCCGCCGACGGGCCGGACGTGGTCCTCGGGAACGGCCTCGACGCCGGATTCGACCCGGCCGACCTCTTCGGCCGCGCCCACGCCGCCCAGGGGCTGCTGGCGGTCGCGGCCGCGGTGACCGCTCTGCGGCACCGCGCGCTCCCGCGGAGGGGAGGTCCCGCCGACGCCCATCCGGGTCTGCGTACCGCGCACGTCGTCATGTCGCCGCTGGACGGACCTCCGGTGCGGGTGCCCGTGAGGGCTGCCGACACCGAGCCGTGGGCGGACGGACCGGCGCCACGACTGCACGTGTACTCCGGCGTCGACCGGCAAACGGTCCTTGCCGCGCTGGAGGCGGGCACCGAGTCCCGCGAAGGACCCGCCAGGCTGGTCCTCGTGTCGGACGGCGATCCCCGAGCGCACCGGGATGCCGTGCGCCGCTGGCTCGCCGAGGGCGGGGTCAAGCCACCTGGTGCGGCGTATCGCGATGCGCCGGTGCCGGGCGAGGTCGCCTTCGTGTTCACCAACGGGTCGGCCGCCTACCCGGGCATGGGCCGTGAGGTCCTGCTGGCCCTTCCCTCACTCGGCGACGCGGTCGCGGCCACGTACGGAAACGCCGTCAGGCGGCCGACGGCCGTTTCCGCGCCGACGGTACTCGACCAGATCTGGGGAGCCGCCCAACTGGCCGCCGTACACGTGGAGTTGAGTCAGAAGCTGCTCGGCCTGCGGCCGGACGCCGCCATCGGCTACTCTTCCGGAGAGTCGGCCGCCCTGGTCGCCCTCGGAGCGTGGAGGGACGTCGCGGCCCTGTACCAGGACACCTGGGACAGCGGCCTGTTCACCAGTGAACTCACCGGCGAACTGCGAGGGGTGCGCCGTGCCTGGGAACGCCTCGGCGTCGATGGTGATCGCTGGTCGAGCTACCTGGTCACGGCGCCTCTTGAGCGGGTTCACGCGGCACTGGCGGACGAACGCGCCGTCCATCTGATGGCGGTCAACGCCCCCGACGTGTGCGTGGTCGGCGGCGAATCACAGGCGTGCGCAGCCGTCATGGCGCGTCTCGGCACCGCCTGTGCCATGCCGATCGCATACGACCTGGCCGCCCACGCTCCCGAACTGTCCGAGGTCCGCGACCGCTGGTGGAACCTCCATCACCGTCCCACCAGCGCCGTGCCCGGGGTGCGGTTCTACAGCGGTGCCACCACGCGCTGGTACACCCCGACGGCCGCGCGTGCCGCCGACGCCGTGACGGCGCAGGGCCTGGGCACGATCGACTTCGCGGGGACCGTCGAACAGGCATGGGCCGACGGAGTCCGCGTCTTCGTCGAGCACGGGCCGCGCAGCCTGTGCACCGGGTGGATCAAGCGGATCCTCGGCCCTCGCGAGCACGTGGCCGTCGCACTCGACGCCCAGGACAGGGGGCTGCGGCAGCTGACTCTCGCCGTGGCCGAACTCGTCGCCGCCGGCGTACCCGTACGCGCCGAAGCACTCTTCGGGCACCTGCGAGCCGCAGCACCGGCAGGGACCGAGGACGTCCCCGCCCTCACCGTTCCCGCCCACTGGGAGATCACCTTGCCGTCGCTCGAGCAACCCGCGGTGACCATGCCGAGGGCCCCTCGCCTGGCACCGGTCCCGACCCGACCGGCCGCCGGACCTGTCGCCGCCGACCTCGTCGCCACCGCGGTCGGCACCGAGCCGCAGGTGACGGACGCGCGTACGCTCGTCGCCCGGCAGATCCACCGCGTGACCGAGCTGCACCAGGACGTGCTCGCCCGACACGTCCAGGTGCACCAGAGGTTCCTGCGAGCCAGGGCCCAGCTCAGCGCCGCACTCGTCCACGCGGCGGCGGGGGCCGCGCCCTCGCCGCCGACACCGATCGTGCCTCCGCCCGCCGTTCCTTTGCCCCCCGTCCCTTTGCCCGCTCCCGTCGACAAGGGGCGGCTCAGCCCCCTGCCAGAACCGGTGTTCGACCGGCTCCAGCTGGAACACCTCGCCTCACACCCGGTCTCGACCCTGTTCGGTCCCAAGTTCGCCGCGCAGGACGGGTACGAGGTGCAGACCAGGATGCCCGGACCGCCGATGCTGCTCACCGACCGGGTCACCGGCATCGACGCCGTCCCGGCGGCCCTGGCCGACCTCGGGCCGGAACACGCGACCGGCACGATCCGGACCGAGACCGACGTCCGCCTCGACAGCTGGTACCTCGACTCCACCGGCCGCATGCCGGCCGGCCTGGTGATCGAGGCGGGCCAGGCGGACCTGCTGCTGATCAGCTGGCTCGGAATCGACCTGCTCAACCGTGGCGAACGGGCCTACCGGCTGCTCGGCTGCGAACTGACCCACCATGGCAGCCGGCCCCGGGCGGGAGAGACGCTGCGATACGAGATCCACATCGACCGGCACGCCGAACACGGCGGCGTCCGCCTCTTCTTCTTCCACTACGACTGCTACGCCGACGGCGAACTGCGGCTGAGCGTCCGCGACGGACAAGCGGGCTTCTTCACGAAGGCCGAGCTCGACCACAGCGACGGCGTGCGCTGGGATCCCGCCGACTCCCCACCGGCCGCGGACGTCCCGCTCGACCCGCCGGCGGTGCGCTGCACGCGGCCGTCCTTCACCGCCGAACAGGTGCTGGCCTTCGCCGGCGGCCGTCCGGCGGACTGCTTCGGCGCCGGGTGGGACATCACCAGGTCACATGTGCGCTCACCCCGGTTGGACGAAGGCCGCCTGCTGCTTCTGCACGAGGTCACCGAGTTCGACCCGGCGGGTGGCCCGTGGGGGCGCGGCTATCTCCGTGCCGAGACACCCGTCTCACCGGACGACTGGTTCTTCGAGGGCCACTTCGACCACGACCCGTGCATGCCGGGAACCCTGATGCTCCAGGCGGGCCTGCAGGCGATGGCCTTCCACCTGGCAGCCCTCGGCTTCACCGTGGCCAGGGACGGGTGGCGCTTCGAGCCGGCCACCGAGCGGAGCTACACCGTCCAGTGCCGTGGGCAGGTCACCCCGGCCAGCGAGCGGGTCGTGTACGAGGTGTTCGTGCACGGCGTCTCAGCCGGCCCGGAGCCGACCCTGTACGCCGACATCCTGGGCACCGTCGACGGGGTCAAGGCGTTCCACGCCCACAACGTCGCCCTCCGGTTGGTGCCGGACTGGCCCCTGTCGCACTGGCGGCAGCTCGGCGGCCACAGGGAGCAGACCAGCGGAACTCCGGTGCCGCTCGCCTCACTCGGCGGACTCGTCGGTCATCGCGAGTCCAAGGCGGTGGTGGAATATGAAGGGTTCGCCTTCGACTACGCGGCATTGCTGTCGTGCGCGTGGGGACGACCGAGTGAGGCGTTCGGCAGCGCTGCCCGTCTCTTCGACGGCACGCGCAGGATCGCGCGGCTGCCCGGGCCGCCCTACCACTTCATGACCCGCGTCGTCTCCGTGGACGGGCCGCAGCGCGGCATGCGCCAGGGGAGCCGGGTGGTCGCCGAGTACGACGTGCCCGACGAAGTGTGGTACTTCGAGCAGAACGGCGACCAGGTGATGCCGTTCGCCGTGCTCATGGAGATCGCGTTGCAGCCGTGCGGATGGCTCGCCGCCTACGTCGGCTGCCCTCTGACGGCCGACATCGACCTGCTCTTCCGCAACCTCGACGGGACGGGAACGATCACCGGCGAGGTCACGCCGAAGACCCGGATCGTGCGTACCGAAGCGGAACTGACCACGATCTCACGGACCGGCGAGATGATCATCGTGTCGTTCGCGGTCCGGTGCTCCGCCGACGGCCAAGACGTCTTCACCCTGTCCACGGTGTTCGGGTTCTTCCCGCCCTCGGCCTTCGATCATCAGATCGGACTGCCCGTGTCGGAGACCGATCGGGCCGCGCTGGAGGAGCCCTGCGCGCGCACGGTCGATCTCACGACGAGTCCCGCCCGCTACTTCGCCGGTACGCCCAGGCTGCCCGGCCCGATGCTGCTGATGCTCGACCGGATCACCGGTTACTGGCCGGACGGCGGCAGCGCGGGACTGGGGCGGCTGCGGTCGGAGAAGGACGTCGATGCGGGGGAGTGGTTCTTCAAGGCCCACTTCTTCCAGGATCCGGTCCAGCCGGGCTCACTGGGGATCGAGGCCATGTGCCAGTTGCTCCAGTTCTATCTGATCGAGCGGGGGCTCACCGATGACGTGCCGTATCCCCGGTTCGAACCCGTCATGCTCGATCACGAGGTGATCTGGAAGTACCGCGGGCAGATCACCCCCGATAACCGCCTCATCAGGATCGATCTGGAGATCCTGGAGGTCGCCGAGGATTCCCGTGGGCGCCACGCGATCGCCGAGGCCCGGCTGTGGGGGGACGACATGTGCCTCTACCACGCCCGCGGACTCGGCGTCCGGGTCGTACCCGGGCACGGCCCGTCCGGCGCGGAGGCGACGGAGGAGACGCTCGATCCTGCGGTCGAGACGTGGACGGGTGACCACTGCCCGACCTGGACGATCCCCGCGCTGCCGATGATGTCGGTCGTCGACCGGCTCGCTCAGGCCGCGGCGGACCACGCCGGCCAGAAAGTGGTCGCCGTGCGTGACGTTCAGCTCCGGCGCTGGATTCCGCTCGCCGGGCCCGTCCGGTTGCGGACGGAGGTGGCACCGGCGGAGGCGGGACTCGAAGTCAGGCTGCTCATGTGGCGCGAGGCGGCGACGCCCGCGCTGTCCCGGTTCGAGGAAGTGGCCAGGGGCACCGTGCTGGTGGGCGCCTGGCCGGAGCACCGTCCCGAACGGTTCGCCCCGATGCCGGACGCCGTGGCGCAGCCGGACCCGTACGCGTCGGCCGAACTGTTCCACGGGCCGGCGTTCCAGTACCTGACCTCGCTGGCCATCGGAGCGACCGGGTCCTCCGGTGTGGCCGAGGTAGCCCGAGGCACGGTGCCGAGAGGATGCCTGCATCAGGGACTCCTGGACGCGCTCCTCCAGGTGATCCCGTCCGGCAGCCTCTGGCGGTGGTCTTCGCAGATCGGTGACGACGTCGTCGGCTATCCCTTCCGCCTGGTCTCGCTGGAGCTGTTCGAAGCTCTGCCGGAGACGGGCGAGACCGAGATCGAGGCCCGCTTCGGCGGGTTCGTCACCGAGGAGGCGAGCCCCGGCCCCATGTCGGCGGTCGACATCCAGCTGTGCGTGGACGGGCGGGTCGCCGCCGCGCTGCGGCTGATCAACGTCCTGCTGCCCGTGGGCCCGCTCTCCCGCGCCTCGCTCGTCGAACGCCGGGACTTCCTCGTCCGCCGTCGCGCCACGGCGGGGGTGGGTCTGTGCAGAAGCGTCGACGGGGTGACGGAACTCCTCGCGGACGAGGTCGACGAAGTGGACTGGCTCAGGGGGACAGTCGCGTACGCCATGGGCCTGCCGCCCGGCTCCCGGGGGCGGGACCATCTGGAGGCTGTCGCCGTCAAGGACCACGTCGGCCGGCTGACCGGAGTGCACCCGTGCGACATCGAGGTGAGCGAGGACCTGCGGTCCGCCCGCACCGCCTCCGGGAACGAACACCCCGTCGAGGTCGTCCGCACCGGCGACAGGGTGACTGTGCGCTGCGGGGGTGAGCGATGACCTCGGGCCGCGAGGGCCTCGGCGCCAGGCGACCCAAGGGCGCCGAGCGGCTGGTGCACCTGGGGTCCCGGTGGCGGTACGCGTTTCTCGCGCTGACCGTACTCGTGACGGTCGGTCTGGCCTTTGCCGGCCTCGGTGTGTTCGGCCGGCTCACCGGTGGCGGATGGACTCCTGCCGACGCGGAGTCCGCACGGGCGGACGCGGTGCTGCGGGAGCACTTCCACTCCGGCAGCCCCGACCTGGTTCTCCTCGTTCGCGCGCCCCGGTCCGTCGACGAGCCGCGGGCGGCAGCCGCCGGCCAACGTCTGACGGAACGCCTTCGTACCGACTCACGTGTTCAGCACCTCGACTCGTACTGGCCGCGGCGCGACCCCTCACTGGTGTCCCGGGACCGCCGGACCGCGCTCGTCAGCCTTCGACTCCTCGGCGGGGAACGCGAAGCGACGCGCACCGCTGAGAGCATCCGCCGTGCCGTCACGGGCAGCACGGGGCCGCTGACGACGTCCGTCGCCGGCCGCGCGGTGGCCAACCGAGAACTCGAGGCGCAGAGTCAGCAGGACCTCGTACGAGCGGAACTGATTGCCGCCCCGCTCGTCCTGCTGATCCTCGTCCTGATCTTCGGCAATGTCCTGAGCGCTCTGCTCGCGCTCTTCGCCGGCGGCATCGCTGTGGTGGGCACGCTGGCACTGCTGCGCGTTCTCACCGAGTTCACACAGGTGTCCGTCTTCGCGGTCAACCTCACCACGGCGCTGGGCTTCGCGCTCGCCATCGACTACGGCCTGTTCCTCATCACCCGCCATCGAGAGGAACTGGCAGCCGGACGCGACGTCGGGCAGGCCGTTCTCGTCAGCCTGCGCACCGCGGGCCGGACCGTCTTCTTCTCCGCATTGACGGTCACGCTGTCGATGGCGGCGCTGCTGGTCTTCCCGCTGCACTTCCTGCGCTCGCTGGCCTACGCGGGGATGAGTGTGGCGGCCCTGGCCGGACTGACCGCCGTGCTCGTCCTGCCGGTGTGCCTGCTCGTCGCCGGTCACCGGGTCGGCCACCGGCGCGGCGCGGCATCGTCGGCCGGAGCAGCCGCCGACAGTGCCGGCACCTGGCGCGGACGTGGCTTCTTCTACCGCACCGCCCGGACCGTCATGCGCCGTCCTCTCGTCACCGTCGTCCTGGTGGTTCCGGCGCTGCTGTGTCTCGCCAGTCCCTTCCAGCGCGTCGAGTTCGGCCTCTCGGACGACCGCGCGCTGTCCGCTTCGTCACCCGTGCACCGGGCCACCGACGTGATGCGCGACGACTTCGACACGCAGGCGACGGACATGGCGAGCATCGTGCTGCCCGGCCTGACGAATGCGTCGTCGCCGGATCTGGCCGACTACGCCCGGAGGGTGTCACTGACGCCGCATGTGCTCAGGGTGGACACCGTGACGGGTTCCTACACCGCAGGAGTGCGGCAGGCGCCACCCACGCCGATGTCCGCCCGTTTCTCCGGTCTCAGCGGCAGTTGGCTCTCGGTCGTCACCGACGCTGAGCCCTACTCCGCCGAAGGCGGTCGGCTCGTCGGCGCGCTGCGGGCGTTGTCCGCCCCGGTACCCGCCCTCGTGGGTGGGGACGCGGCGGCACTCGTGGACACCCGAGCCGTCGTCGGTGACCGGCTCGGACGGGCCGCCGCGATCATCGTGCTCGTCATCTTCACCCTGCTGTTCCTTTTCACCGGCAGTGTCCTCGTCCCGGTGAAGGCCGTGGTACTCAACATGCTCAGTCTCACCGCCACGTTCGGAGCCGTCGTCTACCTGTTCCAGGAGGGTCATCTGCGGTGGCTGGTCGGCGACTTCGTGGTCACCGGCACCACGGACACGCTCCTGCCCGTCCTCATGTTCTGTGTCACCTTCGGAGTCTCGATGGACTACGAGATGTTCCTGCTGTCCAGGATCATGGAGGAGCACCGCCGTACGGGCGACACCACCACCGCCGTGGCCGTCGGTCTCGAGGAGACCGGCCGGCTGTTCACTGCCGCGGCCCTGGTCATCGCCATCACCATGGCGGCGATGGCCACCTCCCACCTCACTCCGCTGAAGCTCCTGGGCGTGGGGCTCACTCTCGCGGTCGTCCTGGACGCGACGCTGGTGAGGATGCTCCTGGTTCCGGCGATCATGAAGATGGCGGGGAGGGCGAACTGGTGGTGCCCGGGGCCCCTGCGTCACGTGCACGCCAAAGTCGGCTTCACCGAGGCCGAATCGAAAGCAGCGGCCTGAACGCCGCTCTCCCAGAAGCCGAGCACTTCCCCCGCCACTGTGCGTCGTCGGGCCGGCGGACGTCGCGTGTGCCCGGGAGGCGGGCGCCCACACCGCACAGCCGTCTGTCCTCGACCACAGGAGTGCGCCATGTCCACGTTTCGCCGTCGAACCGTCCTCGGGTTGGCGGCCCGAGGCACGCTGGCCGGACTCAGCGCCGCGAGTTGGGCCCATCTCGGGGGTCGTGCGGCGGCGTCGCAGGCATCACGAACGCGGTTTCGCGCTGTCGTGATCGGTTCGGGATTCGGTGGCTCGGTCGCCGCCCTGCGTCTCGGCCAGGCCGGTGTGGACACCGTCGTGCTCGAACGCGGCCGGGAATGGCCCACAGCCCCGGACAGACCCGTCTTCGGTTCGGCCCACGGCATCACGGACACGATGTTCTGGTTCCGCGACACCGCGTGTTGGCCGGCCATGCTCCCTGTGCCCATCGCTCGCACCCCGGGGGTGATGGAGGTCTCGCGGGAACGGCATCTGGACATCGCCTGCGGGGCGGCAGTCGGCGGAGGATCTGTGGTCTACACCGGAGTCACCCTGGCCCCGCCCAGGCGCTACTTCGAGGCGCTGTATCCCTCCGGGCTGGCATACGAGGAATTCACGCAGACCTGGTTCCCCAAAGTCCGCGCCATGCTGGGAGCCGACCGGATGCCGCGGGACGTGTACAACTCGGCCCCCTTCACCCATTCGCGTCTGTGGGACCGCCAGATGGGCAAGGCGCACATGCCCTGCTTCCCTCTCGACTCGGCCTTCGACTGGAATGTCGTCCGGGACGAACTCTCCGGCCGGGCAGCGCTGTCGGCCACCGTCGGCGACTCGGATTTCGGCTGCGGAAACGGCGCCAAGAAGTCGCTCACGCGCAACTACCTGCCGGCCGCACTCGCCACCGGACATGTGCAGCTGCGGCCGTTGCACGAGGTGCGGTCCATCAGCCGCGGCGCCCACGGCCGCTATCGCGTCGTGGTCCGTCGACTCGGTCTGAACGGCGCGATTCTCGGCACCACCGAGTTCTCCTGTGATCTGCTGTTCGTCGCCGCGGGCACACTGAACACCAATCGTCTGCTCGTCGCTGCCCGCGAACGGGGCGAGCTTCCGGACCTGCCCGACAGCGTGGGGAGCGGATTCGGCGACAACGGCGATCAGTTCAATCTCCGCTCGCAGCCCCTGAGCCCCATCGGCCCCTGCCAAGGCTCACCCAGCGCTTCCGGCGCCTTCCTCCACCACGAGTTCGAGCTGCCGCTGCTCACCGAGAGCTGGGTCCTGCCCGGCTATGCGGCTGCTCCCGCCACGGTCACCCTTGCCATGACCGTCGATACCGACCACCGTGGAACGTTCCGTTTCCAACCGGAGTCCGGCCAGGTGGTGCTGTCCGACTGGACCCGGGAGAAGTCCGCAGCCGGGGCCCGGGCCACCCTCGCGTACGGCTCTCGCGTCGTGGAGGCCAATCCCGGCAGCCTCCCCGTCACGCTCAACAACTCCCGCACGCTGACCGCGCATCCCCTGGGCGGATGCGTCATCGGCAGGGCGACCGACCTGGAAGGACGGGTCAAGGGCAACCCGGGACTTTACGTCGTCGACGGCTCACTCATCCCGGGAAACGTCGGTGGCGCCAACCCTTCACTCACCATCACTGCCCTGGCGGAGAGGGCGATGTCCCGGATCATCGCCGCAGGTGGTTGAGGTCTCGCCCGGCGGCTGCGGACGGTGGTGGCCCAAGACACGCCGACGTGACGGCCGTTGTCCGCCAACCACCCCGGCACAAGGTGGCGACCACCGCGACGTGGCCCACCTCTGACCCGCACTTGCCGACACACCGATCGTGGTTGACCCACTGTGGCCTGCACCGGGTTCCTGGGCCGATGCCCGGCCTTCGAATCCAAGCGTGAACGACGACGCGTTGCTTAGGACGGGCAGTACGTCCACGGGATGGGCTGCGTTTCGCCGAGCACGGCTTCGTCGCACTCGAACGCTATCCGTTGCGCGAGGGCGACACTCCCGGACGACCGGCATCGGCTCTGCACACGTAGGGACGCCACGAACAGGGTGTGGCGCGGCGGGCGCGGGAGTCGGCAGACATCACCGACCTCTGGCGTAGCAGGTCCGGGGTACCGGACCCTCGCGCGTGACGGCGGGAGGACCTGGGGGTTCTGCCGGGTGGCGTAGTGGTGTGACGAGATGGGTTTGGGGGCGTTCGGGTGGTTGGTCGCCGGTCCTGCAACTGGCGAGCGGGCAAACGGCCTCCTGGACACCAAGCGAACGCCGAATGCTGGAGGTTGCATGCAGGAGTGGGAGTACTCGCCGACCGCCGTGACGTTGCCCGAGCTGGTCCTGGACCCTTACCGCTGCGGTTTCGACGCGCATACGACTCTGAGCGGGGCGGAGACGGGGGAGCAGTGGGGGGACGAGGACTGGCGCGTGCCACCCCAGGCGCGGGCGGTGGCCGAGGAGGAGGCGCCGTGGCCTGCTCCCGGCCCGAGCCGGCGGATGCCCCTGGCGATGGCTCCGGCCGACCGGCGCCGTCTGGAACTGCACGCGGCACTCATCCGAACGGGAGTCGCGCCCGCGCCAGGAGACCTGCACGCCGTGGAGGTGTTGAGTGCCCTCGACGACACCGTCAACGAGGCCGTCCGGCGCTGGATCGCCGCGCGCTGAGTTCGCCGCCTTGCCGACGGCTGCTCCTCAGCCGCGACGGCCGGCCGTCACCACAGCGGGGTTCGTCGCTGACGCTGCACACCGTGAGGGTGAGTGAGCGCCTCATCCCCTACGCGCATCCGCGCATGAGAGGGCGGCGCGGGCCTGACAAGGCCACGCGCCGCCCGTGTGTCCGTCATTCGGGGAGCCCGAGGAGATTGAGGTGCCTCGGCCTCCGGCGGGCGGCTGTGTCAGCGCAGTCCGGCGAAGAGGTCGTTCTCGGGCAGGGCCGCGCCGGTGGTGTCCTGGACACGTACGAAGGTCTCGACGCCCATCAAGTCGGTGAACCTCTCCCGGCCCATCATGAGGAAGAAGATGTTCTCTCCCTGGCTGGCGTGGGCGGCCAGCGCATCGAACTTCTGGCCGCCGAACGCGGTGGTGTCCACCCAGGTGGTGATCTCCTCGTCGGGAAGCCCGATCTCGGCCATCGCGGCGGCCTCAGCGGGATCGGGCTCCTGCCCGGGCGCACCGAACTCCCGCATGATCTCCCCGAACCGCTGCATCATCGAGCGGGGCGCCGTCGTCCAGTACACCTTCGGCGTCAGCGCCGTCATCGTCAGCGCCGCCATCGTGATGCGGTTGGCCTGGATGTGGTCGGGGTGGCCATAGAAGCCGTTCTCGTCATAGGTGACGACCACATCGGGCTGGTAATGCCGCATGAGTTCGGCAAGTCGGGCAGCGCCCTTCTCCACGGGTGTCTGCCAGAAGGATCCGGGGGCGTCATTGGTGGGCCAGCCCATCATCCCGGAGTCGGCGTAGTCCAGCATCTCCAGATGACTGATCTTCAGGACTTCGCAGCTCGCCTTGAGTTCCTGACGCCTCGTCGAGGCGACGGCCGCCGGATCGTGTCCTGGATCACCCGGCTTGACACCCCCCGGTCCGTCACCGCACCCACCATCGGTACACGTCACAAGAACCGTGCGAATGCCCTCCGCCGCGTACCGGGCGAGGACACCTCCCGTTCCGGTGGCCTCATCGTCGGGGTGGGCGTGTACCGCCATGAGCGTCAAGGGCCGGTCATTCATAAAACAGTCCTCCTGTGCGAAAGGCGTCGGTCCGAGTCCGCAGCGGGCGGATGAGCCGTCGCCCCTCGATAGCGGATAGCGGATGACCGGGCGTACCGCGGAGCCGAGGGCCCCGGGTTGTGCGGGACGGCCTCTTCGTCCTGTGTTCCCTGCCCGCACTGCGCCGGTCGGTCTTCAGCCGGTGCAACAATGCCGACCGGACCGGCTGTTCCCGCCACCCCACCGGAAGCCCCCTGGACCTCGGCCTCCGCGGGAGCGCCTGGCTCGCCGGTAAGGGGGACACGGCAAACATCCCGGCGCGGCCCGTGGACTGCCGATGGCCGATGAGGCGAGGGGCCCGCGGCCGCTCGGAGATGCGGACCACGGGCACGGCTTCCTCGAGAAGGTGTCCATCCACACCGTTGCCGGCCACGGACGGATCAACGAGGCCGCTGAGGGGGCCTACCGGTTGAGAAGGTAAGTGGTTGTGCCTGCCGTACTGGCGGCGGCGAGCAGCAGGGTCGCGCATGCGGCGTGCCGCTTCAGCAGGGTGTGGCGCAGATCGGCGTAGCGCGCCTCGTATTCCGCGCGCAGCCGGTGGGCTCGGTCAGCGGTGATCTGCAGGGCCTGCCTGGTCAGCCCGAGGCGCTGCTCGATGTAGTGGCGTGCCAGGTCCTCGGCCTGTGCCGTCGTGAGCCAGGGCATCCGGGAACACAGCGTCCGGGCTTCGTGCTGCGCCTGGTCCCGCTCGGCCTGGAGGAGGAGATAGCCCTCCACCTCGTTGGCCAGCCTGGCCCCCGTCCGGTCCACCGGGCCGGGGGACCGGTCGGAGATCACGTCGGGTCGCCTTTGCGGTCGGTGGCGTCGACGGCGTCACGCCTGCCGTCGTTCTCCTGTTGCTCGATTTCGGCGAGGTCCGGGTGATGGAGGTCGAAGGCGGGGGATTCGGAGCGGATGCGGGGCAGGGTGACGAAGTTGTGGCGGGGCGGGGGACAGGAGGTGGCCCATTCCAGGGAGCGGCCGTAACCCCAGGGGTCGTCGACCTCGACCCGCTGTCCGAATTTGGCGGTCTTCCACACGTTGTAGAGGAAGGGAAGGGTGGACAGCCCCAGCAGGAAGGCGCCGATGGAGGAGAACGTGTTGAGGGCGGTGAAGCCGTCGGCGGCCAGGTAGTCGGCGTAGCGGCGCGGCATGCCCTCGGCGCCGAGCCAGTGCTGGACGAGGAAGGTCATGTGGAAGCCGACGAAGAGGGTCCAGAAGTGGATCTTCTCCAGGCGGTGGTCGAGCATGGTGCCGGTCATCTTCGGCCACCAGAAGCTGAATCCGCCGAACATCGCGAACACGATCGTGCCGAACAGTACGTAGTGGAAGTGGGCCACGACGAAGTAGCTGTCGGTGACGTGGAAATCCATCGGCGGCGAGGCGAGCAGGACGCCGGTCAGGCCGCCGAAGAGGAACGTCACGAGGAAGCCGGCCGCCCAGAGCATGGGTGGCTCGAAGGAGATCGAGCCCTTCCACATCGTCCCGATCCAGTTGAAGAACTTCACGCCGGTCGGCACGGCGATGAGGAAGCTCATGAAGGAGAAGAACGGCAACAGCACGGCACCGGTGGCGAACATGTGGTGCGCCCACACGGTCACGGACAGGCCGGTGATGCTGATGGTGGCGCCGACCAGCCCCATGTAGCCGAAGATCGGCTTACGGGAGAACACCGGAATGATCTCGGTGATCACGCCGAAGAAGGGCAGCGCGAGGATGTAGACCTCGGGGTGTCCGAAGAACCAGAACAGGTGCTGCCACAGGACCGCCCCGCCGTTCTCCGGGTCGAAGATGTGCGCCCCGAATTTCCGGTCCGCCTCCAGGGCGAACAGGGCGGCCGCCAGCACCGGGAAAGCCAGCAGTACCAGCACCGAGGTGAGCAGGACGTTCCAGGTGAAGATCGGCATCCGGAACATGGTCATGCCGGGGGCGCGCATGCAGATGATCGTGGTGATGAAGTTGACCGCGCCGAGGATGGTGCCGAAGCCGGCCAGCGCCAGGCCCATGATCCACAGATCACCGCCGAGATAGGCGGTGCGCTCACCGCCGCTGAGGGGCGTGTAGGCGGTCCAGCCGAAGTCGGCGGCGCCCTGCGGAGTGAGGAAGCTGCTCAGCACGATCAGGCCGCCGAAGGCGAACAGCCAGTACGAGAACATGTTCAGCCGGGGGAAGGCGACGTCGGGGGAGCCGATCTGCAGCGGCATGATCGCGTTGGCGAAACCGGCGAACGTCGGCGTCGCGAACAGCAGCAGCATGATCGTGCCGTGCATCGTGAACGACTGGTTGTACTGCTCCTGTGACAGGAACTGCAGTCCGGGCCTGGCCAGCTCCGCCCGGATCGCCATCGCCAGCGCCCCGCCGACCAGGAAGAAGGCGAACGAGGTCATCAGGTAGAGGTGACCGATCTTCTTGTGGTCGGTCGTGGTCAGCCAGGAGACGATCATTCGGCCCCTGCTGCGCCTCCCTTTGACCGGCACCAACGTGACCGGTGCGGTTTCAGCAGTCATCGAGTCCCTTATCCGTGGAAGTGCGGCATTCAGGTATCAAGGTTCCGTAAACTCACGGGCATCGCACGCTGACGCGCTGTGAGGTACGGAGCGCATCCTGTGTAACCAGATGCCGCAGGCGTACACCTCGCGTGCGCAAGCCCGCCGACGGACGGGTTGTCCGACGAACGGAACACGCGGCATCGGGCAAGGTTCGAACACGCGGCGTCAGGCGGCGTCCGGCAAGGTCCTCCGAGGCTGCCGGTGGGCCACCACATGTGGCCTCATGCCTTGCCTGCCGCGCCGTCGCCTTCGCGGCTGTCCGCTCTGCCCCCGGAGACGCCGCCGCCCGCACAGGTCGCTGGCCCGCCCGCCCCGGCGGTGACGCCCGTACCAGGTCGCTCAGCCGCGGTCTCTGGTCGTCGCCTGCGCGTTGTGATCGCGGTGCCCTTCGGTCCGCTTCAACAGCAGAAGCGAGAGGAGGGCCAGGAGTACGTAGATGCCGCCGATCACCATGTCGACGATCTGGGCGCCGTCGAAAACAGCGGTTTTCTGCAGGCTCAGCACGTAGGGCGACGCGGCCAGCCAGGCGCCGGCCACCAGCACGAGGAGATCGGAGCGGGCGCCGGGGTATCGCATGAAGCGGGTGATGGCGATCAAGAAGACGACGATGGCGACACCGAGCTCGTTTCGATGGGCGTCCTTGGCTGTGTCGGCTTCACCCACGATCCAGGGCGCGACCATCAACGCGATGGAGAACAGCGCGAGCAGCAGGGTGATGATCTCCTGACGCACGGCCTTCTGCAGCGCGATCGGGTCGGGCGGTGAGGACTGGATGGAAGCGTAGAAGGAGGTGTTCTGTGTCATCGCAGGGCTCCTGGTGATCTCAGCGGTCAGGCCGCCGCCGGGCAGCCATCCGTGCCAGGACGAGCGCGGCTGCGGCTGCGGCGACGCCCCCGACGAGGAGAGCGGCGCGGCGCCCGGCCGCACCGGTGGCGGGCAGGAGGTCGCGTACCCGGTCGAAGGCGCTGAGCGGGAGGCCGCTCAGCGCGTTGCCGGGAGGGCGTCGCGACACGCGGGGGTGAGGGTGGGTGGGCGCGGTGGCCCGTACCGCTTCCCAGGCGGCGCCGATGCGTTGCAGTTGCCGGTCGCTTTGCGTGTCGCGCAGGCAGGGCAGGAGTTCGTCCTCCTCGTCGCGGATGTCCTGCGAGATCAGCGCGAACGCCTGCCGGATCCACTCGTCACGACGGTCATCCTGCGGTGAGTGCTCGATCCGCGCGACGAGTTCGTTGATGGCCTGGTGTTCCTGCTCCACGCGCGCCGTGAGGGCTTCGCCGTCGGCACAGACGCGGCGCAGCAGGGGCCACAGGACGGTCTCCTCGGCGAAGGCGTGGCTGAAGACCAGTTGCACGATGTCCTGCCACAGATCGTCCAGTTCCCTGGTCGTGCCCTGGCCGCGGAGGTAGCGGTTCATCATCGCGTCGAGGTCGGCGTGGTCCCGGCGCTGACGCAACAGGATGCTGCCCTGCCCCCCGAGCACAGCAGCATCCTGCCCGGTGATCGATACCGTCATCCCGATCCGTCTCCCGAAGGCGCGCCTTGCTCCACGTCACCGGCGTCCGACTCCTCCTGCTGAGCCGAAGCCTCTTCTTCCTCCGGAGGTACGTCCTTCTCGCCGGTGACCTGCTCCAGCGGGTGGGACAGTTCGTCGTCGTGTGGGCTGGACATATCGGCTCCTCTCGCGGGTGCATGCCGAGTCCCCCTGCGCCGGTTTTCCACGCTCCCGCCGTCCACTGAATTGCACGCGGGCAGCGGTGCCCGCCCAGGGCTTTGAGTTCTCCGTCGGGCCGCGGTCGCTCCTGTCCTTCGGGATTGCGGAGAGAAGTGCCGGTACGGGTACGCGGGCGCCGCCGGAAACCCGGCGCGCTTCCTGGTCTCGCCACCGGCGGGGTCGCCGCGCCGCGTCGCCGTCAGAGGGCTCGGATGTGGGACAAGGCTCGGAAGCGGGACATCGGCTGCGATGCCGGCGTACGGGTGCTGCCACGCCGGGTACCGCCTCCACCCCACCACCCGGCCGCGCGGGAGCGGTGCGGCCGACTGCGGCCCTGCTCGCCGGGGTGGTCACCGGATCGGCGCTGTGGGTGGTCGACGCCCATGTCGCTTACGGAGGCCTCGCGCGGCGGCTGTCCGACGCCGGTGGGGCGGCGCTACCACGAGCGGGTGTTTACGGCGTGCGGGTGAGGCTAGTCGGTCGGTGGGCCCCTGTCCCTCGCCGGCTGCTCGAAAGGCCGACAGCCGTGAGACGGGCTGCTCGACCCCCCAACGTGAAAGGAGTCGTCATGACTGTTCCCGAGGAGAACCGGCCGAAGACCGCGTCGACGGATGACGTCCTCACCGACAAGGAGGCCGTCGAGACCGACACGCCCGGTACGGTCGGCACCGGTCGGACGGTCAAGGAAGCGTTCGAGGAGGCGGGAGTGACCCCGGAGGACTTCGAGGAGAAGTGACCGGCGCGGAACCGGCGGCGGCATGGCGCAGCGGACGCCCGACCGAGGCGCCCTGTGGTCGGCCGCACACCCCGACAGCTCAGAGGCAGGACTGACCATGACGAACCACAAGGGGAACTCTCACCCCGAGCGGCAGGCGGAGCAGGCCGCGCAGGAGGCCCGGAAGGCCGAGGAGGAACGCGCGCAAGCCCAGCCGTTCAGCTACCCGTACCCGGAGCGCCGCGCGAACGTCCGGGCCACCCGCCACATCACCCGGGAGGAAGCCGACGCCGACGTCACACCGGGCGTGCCGGGCGGCTACGGCAGCACCGGGGGCGGTCAGGCGGGCGGGAGCGCGGGAATCAACCCCGACCGTGAGGGCACGCTGGACCCGGCCGCGTACGCGGACACGATCGGCGGCGGAGAGGTCGGTACCGGCACCGACCAGGACTGAGACCAGGACTGAGTGTCCTGGGCCGGGCCAAGGCGCGTCGAGGGCCGTCCTGCTGAACGAACAGCGGGACGGCCCTCGACACGCGTGAGGCGGGCGGCGTCGACGCGCCCATGCGGGCGCAGGACGGCCTGTCGGACGGCGGCCGACGGTTGGGTTGCGGCCCGAGCTGCGGCCGCGCTCTGAGACGGTGGGGACCTCGTCGTAAGGAATCCTGGTCAGTCCGACCACGACTACCTGCACGGAGCCGTCGATGGCGATGGCGATGACAGACCCGGGTCCGGGCGCACTGTGCGGCTACGCGGGGCCGGGTTCGGTGCCGGCAACGTAGACGGTGTTGGTCGAGGTGCCGCCTTGCAGCGGGTTGTCGAAGTCGACCACGTGGGCCGCTGATTGCGGGAAAACCTCTGCGAGTGCGGAGGCGAACTGCTTGTCCGGCGGGTCGTTCGACCACAGGGCGAAGACCCCGCCGGGGTGGAGGTGCCCGGCGAGAGCACGGAGCCCGGCAGGCTGGTAGAGCGCCGCGTGGCGCGGGTGGAGCACATGGCGCGGCGAATGGTCGACATCCAGCAGAACGGCGTGGAAGCGGCGGCCCGGCTCTCCCGGGTCCAGACCGCGCGGATCGGCCGCCAGCGCGAAGAAGTCGCCTTGAACCAGGCGGCACCGGGCGTCCGAAGTCAGCCGGGCGCCGAGAGGGACCAGGCCCCGTTGATGCCAGTCGATGACTTCGGCGAGCGTTTCGATCACCGTCAGCGAACGCACCCGGGGGTCGTCCAGCACAGCCCCGGCGGTGTAACCGAGTCCGAGTCCGCCGACGGCGATGTCCATCTCGGTGCGGGACAGTTTCGCCAGTCCGAGTTCCGCGAGCGCGATCTCCCCGGCTGTGAAGAGGCTGGACATCAAGAACTCGTCGCCGAGCTTCACCTCGTACACATCGGTGTCCGACGCCGGGTCGCGTCGGCGGCGCAGGCTGATGTCGCCCATCGCTGTCGGGCGCCAGTCGATCTCCTCGAAACGCGCGCTCATCCGTTTTCCTTTCTGGGCACCGTCGTACCGGAAATCGGTGCCTGGAACGTCGTTCCCCCGCCGGTGTGGGATGCAGGCGCCGAACCGTCCCCGCCCTGCCGGTGGGCAGGGCAGGGGAAGGGAGGGGCCGCTCCGGTCAGGCGTCGATGATCACGGGGATGATGAGCGGCCTGCGGCGGTGGGTACGGAAGGCCCAGTTCGCGACGGCACGGGCGATGAGCTGCTCCAGCTGGTGTGCGTCGCCGACGCCTTCCCGGGCTGCGGTCGCCAGAGTCTTCTCGATGACAGGGATGACCGATTCGAAGGTGGTGTCGTCGTGCACGAAGCCGCGGGCCAGGAAGTCGGGTGTCTCGGCAAGGGCGCCCGTGTCGGCATCGACGATGGCCACCACGGTGACCACGCCTTCCTCCGCGAGGGTGACGCGGTCCTTCAGGGACGCCTCGGTGGCGCCGCCGACCTCCATGCCGTCCACGTAGACGTTGCCCGCGGGCACCTTGCCGGTGATCGACGCACGTCCGTCCACGAGGTCGACGACGACGCCGTCCTCGGCGATGACCACCCGCTCCGGATCGACCCCCGTACGGATGGCCAGGTCGGCGTTGGCCCGCAGGTGGCGCCATTCGCCGTGGACGGGCATGACGTTGCGCGGCTTGACGATGTTGTAGCAGTACACGAGTTCACCGGCGCTGGCGTGCCCGGAGACGTGCACCTTGGCGTTGCCCTTGTGGACGACGTGGGCGCCCCACCTGGTCAGCCCGTTGATCACCCGGTAGATGGCGTTCTCGTTGCCGGGGATGAGGGAGCTGGCGAGCAGGACGGTGTCGCCCTTGCCGATGCGGATCATGTGGTCCCGGGTGGCCATCCGTGACAGTGCGGCCATCGGCTCGCCCTGGGATCCGGTGCACACCAGGGTGATCTTGTGGTCCGCCAGCTTCTCCAGTTCCTTGGTGCTCACGACCAGGCCGCTGGGGACCTTCAGATACCCCAGATCGCGGGCGATGCCCATGTTGCGGACCATGGAGCGGCCCACGAAGGCGACCTTGCGGCCGTGCTGGTGCGCGGCGTCCAGGACCTGCTGGATGCGGTGCACATGGCTGGCGAAACTGGAGACGATCACCCGGCGGGGGGCGGTGCGCATCACCTGTTCGATCGCCGGGTTCAGGTCGCGTTCGGAGGTGGTGAAACCAGGGACCTCGGCGTTGGTGGAGTCGGTGAGGAAGAGATCGACGCCTTCCTCACCGAGGCGGGCGAAGGCGCGCAGGTCGGTGATGCGATCGTCCAGCGGGAATTGGTCCATCTTGAAGTCACCGGTGTGCAGCACCAGCCCGGCCGGGGTGCGGATCGCGACCGCGAGACTGTCCGGGATGGAGTGGTTGACCGCCACGAATTCGCAGTTGAAGGGGCCGAAACCGCGACGGTCGCCTTCACGTACCCGCACCGCGCGCGGCCGGATTCCGTGCTCTTTGAGCTTGGCCTCCAGGAACGCCAGTGTCAGCTTCGAGCCCACGACCGGAATGTCGGAGCGCTCACGCAGCAGATACGGCACGCCACCGATGTGGTCCTCGTGGCCGTGGGTGAGCACCACGGCCACGATGTCGTCCAGGCGATCACGGATGGAGGTGAAGTCCGGCAGGATCACGTCCACGCCGGGCTGGGTCTCTTCGGGGAACAGCACGCCGCAGTCGACGATGAGCAGCTTGCCGGCGTGCTCGAAGACGGTCATGTTGCGGCCGATCTCACCGAGGCCGCCCAGGGCGACGACCCTCAGCCCTCCTTCGGGCAGGGGAGGGGCGGCTTTCAGTTCAGGATGCGGATGACTCATATTCCGACGTTACCGGAGAGGCTGCCGAGTTGATCCACTGGCTGCCCGACCAGCCGGTTCGACCGGAATGTCCCGACGGTCCACGCCTCGCACGGAAGCACACGCTACAGGAGCACAGAACGTGGACGATGCCGCGCGACGCGCCCCGGTCATCCGCGCCACCGCGACCGCACGCCACCGGCACGCACGCCACCGCGACACGCGCGCCACCGGGCAGCGCGAGGGTCCGCACCGGGCTACCGCGTGCCGTCCGTCGGCAGGCGGTCCGGCAGCCCGAGCCGCGGGAACCACCGAAAGTCGGCGGCGCAGTGGTCCTCGATGAGGAAGACGCATCCGTTGGTCGAACCGCGAACGATTCGGTCGGCGTCGCGCGGTGTGCGCGATGGCGCAGGACGACGCAGGTGGACGGTCACGCGGGGCACACTTTGAAAGAACTCAGGCGTCGCTGTCGATCCAGCCAGGTCCCGTTCGACATCCTGATGTAGGACGCATCGCCACACGGGGAGGCGACAGGACCTGATGAGGGAACACATGGATCAGCTGCTGCGCGTGCAGAACTTCACCATCTCGAGCGACGGCATCGCCGCCGGCGAGGACCAGAGTCTCGAGCGGCCCTTCGGCCACCACATCGATCCGGGAAAGCTCTTCGCCTGGGCCGGCGCCACGGCGAGCTGGCCCAACCGCACCGAGGCCGGGGGAAGCCGGGGCATCGACGACTACTTCACCCGGGACTTCAGCCACAACATCGGCGCCGAGATCATGGGCCGCAACAAGTTCGGGCCCCAGCGCGGCCCGTGGCGCGACGACGAGTGGCGCGGCTGGTGGGGTGACGAGCCGCCCTTTCATACGCCGGTGTTCGTCATGACCCACCACAAGCGTCCATCGTTCACGCTCTCCGACACCACGTTCCATTTCGTGGACGGCGACCCCGCCGCCGTTCTCGCGCAGGCGCGGGAGGCCGCGCAGGGCAAGGACGTCCGGCTCGGCGGCGGCGTGACCACCATCCGGGAGTTCCTCGACGCCGACCTCGTCGACACCATGCACGTGGCCGTCTCACCGGTGAAGCTCGAATTCGGACTACGCCTCTGGGACTCGCCCGAAGAACTGCTGAACCGGTTCCACATGGAGGTCGTGCCCAGCCCGAGCGGCGTGACGCATCACCTCTTCTGGCGCAAGTGACAAGGCGGACCACGCGGAAACCTCAGCACGGCCGTTCGACATCGGTTCCGAGCAGACCCACCGGGCGGGAGCCCCGGTGGGTCAGCTCGCCGCGCCGAACGGGCACCTGACCTCGGCGACGCGGGAACGGCTCGGTGGCATCGCGCTTCCCCGGTTGGGCCTTGTCTCTCCCGCGCGCAGCCTCGGCTTCGGATGAGAGTGAACCGACACGACGCGAAGACGTCGTCGATGCCCTGGACGTCGGACCGGCGCAGGCTCGGACGACGGCCGCGCTGTCAGTCTGCTGAAGTATCCTGCCCGCCACCGCACACCGACCGTGAGGACCAAGAGATTGACCGGCCTGTCTGCCTTCCCGCTGCCCTTCCGTGCTTCCCGTTCCATATCGTTCGCAACACCCAGAACACTGCGGGAACTTCAGATGATGCAGTGCAGCTCACACATTCGGGCGAAGCCGGGATGGTTCGACAAGATGAGAGATGCCGACATCGTCGCCAGGTGGACGCAGGAAGCGGTCGCCCAGGGCCTCACCGAAGCACAGGTTCGTTACGTGCTCGCCGAACTCCTCCATTACGCCGAACTGCGGGACGGACGAACCGGCATCGAGGTGTCCGCGGTCGACGGGGTGTGGCAGTCGGACCTCCTGGTCGACGACAAGCTCAGATCCCGGCTGCGAGAGGCGGTCCGGGTATTGGAACAGGTCCCCGAAGCCGAGAAGGACTGGCATCCCGGATCCGGTGGCCAGGTACTGGATCTGGTCCATCCCTCACTGTTCTGCCTGGTGAGAGGGGTGAGCGTTGCGCCCGAGGAGGCTTGGCAGAACCCGACGGACCGTTACTCGAGGTATGAATTCTCGGAGAAATTCCAGTGGCTGCCCACGGACGTCGACGTCAGTGACGACGGCGATGTCACCTTCCGTTCGTACGTCAACAACGTCCACCCCGAAGCTCATCGCGAACTGGCCTCCGTCCTGCCGGACCTGTTCGCGTGCGTGCGCCCGCTGCTGGAGAACGTGCTCACCGATCTGCGTCATCCGCGGCCTCTGCGGATCGAGGCCGATCCATTCGGGTGGTACGACTCGGAGCCGGAGTATCCGGAAAAGTCCTCCTACAGTGACGACGGGGCCCACGCGGAAGCGCTCCGTGCATGGGAAGAGGCCCAGGACGACTGGTGGGAGAACCGGAGTCCGGTCGTCCCGGACGCCCCGGCCTTCACCCCGCCGGAGTCGCCCGGTGAATCCGCCCGAGTCGATCTGCGCGGCCGCCGTCTCCAGGTCATCGTCAAGCTCGCCACTATTCATCTCACACCGGACAAGCCTGAGTACCCCGGCGGTTCCTGGCATGTCGAGGGGATGATGAACGAGCGGATCGTTTCGACCTGCATTTACTACTGGGACAGCGAGAACATCACCGAAAGCCGGCTGAGCTTCCGGGCGGCACTCGACGACCCGAACTACGAACAGAACGACGACAACGGTCTGCGTGAGGTCTACGGCCTGGAAGACGAAGACGCGCTGAACCAGATGCTGGGATCGGCATCGACCCCAGCGGGCCGCTGCCTGGCGTTCCCGAACATCCTGCAACACCGCGTCGGTTCATTCCGCCTCACGGACCCGGCTCGCCCGGGGCATCGCAAGATTCTCGCGTTCTTCCTGGTAGATCCGTCGGAAAAGATCGTCTCGACATCCGATGTGCCACCGCAACAACCATGGTCCGACACCTCGACCATGACGCTTGAACAGGCCAAGGAACACCGCGACCAACTCATGCAGGAACGCAAATTCTTCGTCGACGAGCACAACGATCAGCTCTACGAACGAGAATTCTCCCTCTGCGAGCACTGAACTCCTTCTGTTCCCCACACGCGCAGGTCAGACGGGTGTGGACGCTGGGCCGTCCGGCGGTGCGGGGCTGCGCGCCTCGGCGACCGGCCGGTGTCCGTGCCGTACGGTCCGGTGCTGCGCTCACGCCGGCGGTGGCCTGTCGAAGCGGGTCCCCTGAGGCGTGCATAGAGCCGCGAGGATGGGCAACGCGACTGTGGATCCACGCCGCACTGCCGGCCGGTCCAGGCAACGGGCGGTCACGCCCGTTGCCTCGCGTACAAGACAGAAGAGGTAGGTGTTCGTGACCGAGGACCCCACGCAGAAGCATCCACGTCCCGAGTTCCCGGGGCAGGACCAGCAGCACCCGGGCTGGACGGGCCCGATGGACCCGCCTCCCGACCACGGTGAGACCTCGTACGAAGGCACCGGAATTCTCCGCGACCGCAAAGCGGTGGTGACAGGGGGCGACTCCGGCATCGGACGGGCCGTCGCGCTCGCATACGCCCGTGAGGGCGCCGACGTACTGTTCACCCACCTGCCCGAGGAGGAGAAGGACGCCCGGGAGACCGCCGCCCTGGTCGAGGAAGCGGGACGTACAGCCATCGCGGTGCCCTGCGACATCCGCGAGGAGGAGCAGTGCCGCCGGCTCGTGGAGCGAGCGGTCGCCGAGTTCGGCCGTATCGACATCCTCGTCAACAACGCCGCTTACCAGATGTCGCAGCCTGACGGCATTCAGGCCATCTCGACCGAGCAGTTCGACCGTGTCGTGCGGACGAACCTGTACGGCATGTTCTGGTTGAGCAAGATGTCGCTGCCGCACATGCCGTCGGGCGGCTGCATCATCAACTCCACCTCCGTGCAGGCGTACAAACCCAGCCCGCATCTGCTGGACTACGCGATGACCAAGGGAGCCATCGTCACGTTCACCCAGGGACTCGCGCAGATGACGATCGGCGACGGTATCCGGGTCAACGCCGTGGCCCCCGGCCCGGTGTGGACTCCGCTGATCCCGGCGACGATGCCGGACACCACCGAGTTCGGCAAGCAGGCCCCCATCGGCCGACCGGCTCAGCCGGCCGAGATGGCCCCCGCCTATGTCTTCCTGGCGTCACCGCAGGCGAGCTACATCACGGCAGAGATCCTGAACGCCACCGGCGGGACGCCACTGCCCTGACCAGCGGTGAAAGGCCGACACCGGCACCTGAGTGCGTCGAGGTGCCGCGGCCATTCGATGTCTGTCGAGTCGGCGGTAGGCCGTGAGGGCCGCTGCCGGGCTTACGGAGGCGAGACAGCGGTCGGCCTGGCGCTGGTAACGCCGGTTCCGCGGCGTCGCGCCGACCGGTGATGCACGCCTTCGTGGTCGGCGGACTGCTGCGCGCACTGCGCCGGCGGAAGACGGCAGCCGCCGACCACACCGGCACCACCCTGGGCGGAGAACTCGCGACGTCGCGGGCTGTTCGGACCTGACCCCAGGACGCGGATCGCGCCGGGTGTTCCAGAACGTGGACGCCTATTGGTGGAGGCCGCAGGCTGCTGTAAAAAGATGCCCATGATTCACGAGCCCTTGGTGCGACGCCTGGTCATCGACCTGTGCCGACGCCCGGCTGCGTGTTGTCGTTGAGCACGCGTCCCTGACGCTCCCTCCCTCCGGTCGGCGGGCTCTCCCCCTCCGTGAGGCTCTGCACCCTCCCCACGTGGCGCGGGTGTGTTCTCCCCGCCCCAGTTCCGCACCGAATCGCGCTCGTGCGAGGCCGTCCGAACGTGGTGGCTGACGTCAACCGCTCATGTTCCGGCGCCCGTTGGAGGCCGCCCCATGTCCACGACCCCACGTCTCTCACCGACTGATCCCGTCTCCCTCCCCGTACCCGGCAAGGCGCCGGCTTCGCGTCGTCCCCGCGTCGCGGCACGCGTGCGTCATGTCGCTCTGCCGCTCGGCTCACTCCTGCTGTTTCTGCTCCTGTGGCAGCTGCTGGCGGCGAGCGGAACCTGGAGCGAGACCCTGGTGCCGCCGCCGTCCAAGGTGTGGGACGCGTTCATCGACGTGTCCACGACGCACGACGGCACCCGCGGCTACAACGGCACCACCCTCATCGAACATCTGGGCATCAGCCTGCGGCGCATCGCGCTCGGGGCCGGTATGGGCATCGCCGCCGGAGTCGTCTTCGGGCTGCTGATGGGCACCGTCGGCTGGGTACGGTCGTTGTTCGAGCCCTGGATCACCTTCCTGCGGACGCTGCCGCCGCTGGCGTACTTCTCGCTCCTCATCATCTGGCTGGGCATCAACGAGGAGCCCAAGGTCACGCTGCTCGCCGTGGCGGCCTTTCCGCCGGTGGCGGTGTCCACCACCACGGCCGTGGCCGCCGTACCGAAGAGTCTGATCGAGGCGGCCCGCGCGCTCGGCGCATCGCGCTGGGACGTCGTCAGGGACGTCGTCGCCCCGTCCGCTCTGCCGGAGACGCTCACCGGCATCCGCCTGGCCGTCGGCGTGGCCTACTCCTCCCTCGTCGCCGCCGAGTTGGTCAACGGGCTGCCCGGCATCGGAGGCATGGTCAAGGACGCCGCGAACTACAACAACACCCCGGTCGTGCTCGTCGGCATCATCGCCATCGGCGTCTCCGGCCTGATCATCGACGGTCTGCTGCTACGGCTGGAACGTGTCGCCGTTCCGTGGCGTGGACGCGCGTAACAGCCGCAACCTCGACGCACACCTGTCCCCTTCCTGCACAGAAACGGCTTCGCCATGTCTCGTTCGGCTCCTCAAGGCCCGTCCCGGCGCCTGCTGCTCGCCGGCGCCCTCGCCGCAGTCTCCGCGGCCGTCACCGGCTGCTCCTCGGACAGCGAGGCAGCGTCCGGCGGCTCCAAACGGCTTCGCATCGGCTACTTCGCCTTCCCCAGCGGCGACTTGATCGTGAAGCACAACAAGCTGCTGGAGAAGGCCCTGCCGGACCACAAGATCACGTGGATCAAGTTCGACTCCGGTGCCAGCGTCAACCAGGCCTTCATCGGCAAGTCCCTGGACATCGCGGCCCTGGGGTCGAGTCCCTTCGCCCGGGGAGTGTCCGGAGCCTCGCCGATCCCGTACAAGGTCGCGTGGATCCTCGACGTGGCCGGCGAGAACGAGGCGCTCTTGGCGCGCAAGGACACCGGCATCACCGACGTCGCCGGACTCAAGGGCAGGACGATCGCCACGCCGTTCGCCTCCACCTCGCACTACAGCCTGCTGGCGGCGCTGGAGAAGGCGGGTCTGAAGTCCTCCGACGTCAAGCTCATCGATCTCCAGCCGCAACCGATCCTCGCCGCATGGGAGCGCGGGGACATCGACGCCGCCTACGTCTGGCTGCCCACCCTCGACGAACTGCGCAAGACCGGCACCCAGCTCACCAGCAGCAAGGAGATCGGCGCCGCCGGCAAGCCGACCCTGGATCTGGCCGTCGTGTCGGACGAACTGATCGCCAAGGACCCACAGGCGATCGACGCCTGGCGGAAGGTGCAGGCCGAGGCCCTTCGGCTGCTCAAGTCCGACCCCGAGGGATCGGTCGAGGCCGTCGCGGCCGAACTCGGCATCAAGGCCGCGGACGCCCAGGCGCAGCTCGCCCAAGGGGTGTTCCTCACCCCGGAAGAGGTCACCTCCGCCGACTGGCTCGGCACCGACGGCACCCCGGGCAAGTTGCTGACCTACGTCACCGACACCGCCGGATTCCTGGCCGACCAGAAGCAGATCGACGCCGCACCGTCCGAGGACGTCGTCCGCAAGGCGTTCTATCTCAAGGGGCTGCCCGATGTCCTCAAGTGAGGCCACCACGACTGTCGACAGCACGGACGACACCCGGCACGCCGGGTCCGTCCGGCTCGACCACGTCACCCACCAGTACGGCCGGGGCGGCGAGACCGTCACCGCTGTGGGACCCGTCGATCTGACCGTGCCCGCCGGTGAGTTCCTCGTCCTGGTGGGCGCCTCCGGCTGCGGGAAGAGCACCCTGTTGCGGCTGATCGCAGGATTCGAGCAACCCACCCATGGCTCGGTGCGGGTCTCCGGCACCTTGCCGCGGCCCGGCGAGGCGGCGGGTGTGGTCTTCCAGACGCCGCGGCTGTTCCCGTGGCGGACCGTGCGGGGCAACATCGACCTGGCGCTGCGGTACGCGGGCATCGACCGCGCCCAATGGCCCGAACGCCGTGCGGAATTGCTGGCGCGGGTCGGACTCGAAGGCACAGAGAAGCGACGCGTCTGGGAGATCTCCGGCGGCCAGCAGCAACGCGTCGCCATCGCCCGGGCGCTGGCAGCCGAGCATCCGCTGTTCCTGCTCGACGAACCGTTCGCGGCGTTGGACGCGCTGACCCGGGAACGGCTCCAGGAGGACGTCCGGCGCGTGACCGCGCAGACCGGGCGGACCACCGTCTTCGTGACGCACTCGGCGGACGAGGCGGTGTTCCTGGGCACGCGCATCGTCGTACTGACCAGGAGTCCCGGGACCGTCGCACTGGATCTGCCGATCAATCTGCCACGCGGCGACATCGATGCCGAAGAGGTGCGGGAGTCCCGCGAGTTCAACGAGCTGCGCGTGCAGGTCGCCCACGCCGTGAAGACGGCCGCCGCGGCTTGACCGCCGCACGGGCGCGACCGGCCCCACACCCACACCCAACCTGCGCCCACACCGGTACACAGACCTGCATCACGGCCCAAGGCCCCCTCCTCAGGAAGGACACCAGGTGAGCATCCTCAGCGTGCGGCCCGCGGTGGCACAGCTGCCGATCACCGAACTCGGCCCGCACTTCGGCGCGGAGATCCGTGGCCTCGACCTCGGCCGCCTCGACGACGACCAGGTCCTCGCGCTCCGCGAAGCACTCGTGCACTACAAGGTGCTCTTCGTCCGCGGCCAGGACGGCCTCGACGACGCCGCGCAGATCGAGTTCGGCAGACGTCTGGGCGAGGTCACCGTCGGGCACCCGATTCACGACTCCGGCGACGTGGCTCCCGAGGTGTACTCCCTGGACAGTCAGGACAACGGATTCGCCGACGTGTGGCACACGGACGTGACATTCGTACGACGGCCGCCGGCGATCTCCGTCCTGCGGGCCGTGGTGCTGCCTCCCACCGGCGGCGACACGAACTGGGCCGACAGTCAGCTCGCCTACGAGTCGCTTTCGCCGGGCCTGCGGACGTATCTCGACACGCTCACCGCCGTCCACGACGGCAGTCGCGAGTTCGGCTACTACCTGGCGCAGCGCAGGAAGGGCCGCGGCAATCTGTGGGAGGGCGAGGTGTTCGCCGACCTGACCCCTGTGGAGCATCCGGTGGTGCGGGTGCACCCGGAGAGCGGCCGCAAGGGCCTCTTTGTGAACCCGGGCTTCACCTCCCACATCGTCGGCGTCTCCGAGCACGAGAGCCGGGGCATCCTCGACATCCTCTACGCCCACCTCACCAAGCCCGAACACGTCGTCCGTCATCGCTGGCAGCCGGGGGACGTCGCCCTGTGGGACAACCGCAGCACGGCCCACTACGCCAACCGCGACTACGCGGACCAGCACCGCGTCATGCACCGCATCACCCTCCGCGGCGACACTCCCGTCGGCCCGTAGCCCCAGGGGCACGGGACCTTGGGAATCGGGGGCTGCTCGGGCCGGTTCAGGTCCCTCGCGGTCGTATCCGTACGCACCGTGCTGAGGGGCTTCCGATGCGCTTCGCACCGGGCTGCCTCACCTCCTGCCGGTGGCTCGACGGAATTCATGCGCTTGCAACGATCCAACCCGCAACCGACTGGTAGACATGGTCGTGTGAGAACTCCGGTGCTGTACCGCAGGTTGTATGTGGATCTGGCACGCGTCGACACGTCCACCTGTCGGCGCTCCTGACGTCGTCCTCACCCGTCCGGTGTGAGGCGACCCCCGCGCGTCATTCCTGTAGGGCAACACGGAGAGGGGAAGCCATGACCACCACTGTCGCGAGCTACGAGATACGGCGGGCCGGTCCGCGGTTCGGTGCGGAGGTGACCGGTATCGATCTGACGGCCGGTGTCGACGACCGGACCGCCGAGGACCTGCGCCACGCGTTCCGGGAGCACAAGGTGCTGGTGTTCCGCGGTCAGCACCTGACACCCGATCAACACGTCGAGGCCATCCGCATCTTCGCGGAGCCCTTCGACCACCCGACCGCGGTGAAGGACCCCGCCCATCCGCTGGTCTACCCGTACAACGTCCAGCAGACCGGCAAGGCCAGCACCTGGCACATCGGCGGGCTGTGGCGGCAGCCGGTCTTCGCCATCGAGTCCCTCACCTACGAGGTCGTCCCCGAGCTGGGCGGCCATACCCTGTGGGCCGATCTCCAGGCGGCCTACGACGACCTGTCCGAGCCGTTCAAGAAGCTGCTCGCGTCGGTCAACGCGGTCTACGACGCCAACGCGCAGAACTACGCCCAGGGCAGCAAACGTGTCGAGGTCGAGGAGACCGTAGAGCACCCGGTCGTGCTGGAACATCCCGAGACAGGCAGGAAGGGGTTGTTCATCAGCACCGCGGCGCGTGGTCTCACGGGTGTCACGGCGGCGGAGGGGAAGGTACTGCTCGAACACCTTCTCAGGCACGCCTCCTCGCCCGACTACACGATCCGCTTCGGCTGGAACGCCGGCGACTTCGTGCTCTGGGACAACCGGGCAACCTGGCACTACGCCGTGGACGACTACGGCGACGGCGCCCGAGTCTACCGCAAGGTCATCGGGGTGGAGCCGGTGCGGCAGCCCGCTGTGTGACGTCGGTGAAGCGCTGTGCGCCTGCTGTCCGTTCGCCGCAGGCGCACAGTGCTGGACGAACCGGTGGAGCGCGTGTCCACGTCCACGGCTCAGATGGCGCCGTTTTGACGAACAGCCGCCTTCCGCCATGCTCCACGACCGCCGTCGGCAAAGGAGAGGCGGCGGCCCCCCCCGGGGGGTCCGGCTGCGTGGACGTCACGAACTTGTCACAGACGGGCCGGAATGCCGCTGACGAGCATGGCCGTTTTCCCACCATGACTATCGGAGTAACGCTCAGCTCGAACGCTCAGCACACCCGAATCGATGAATGGGTGCAGCTTGCAAGGGAGGCCCAGGAGGCCGGGCTGCACTCGACCTGGTTCGGGCAGACCTTCGGGTACGACTCTCCTTCGCTGGCGGCGATCGTAGGCCGCGAGGCGCCCGGGCTGCAGGTCGGGACCGCCGCGCTGCCGGTCTTCGGCCGCCATCCGCTGCTGGTCAACAGCCAGGCCCAGACCGCCCAGGCGGCCACCGCCGGCCGCTATCATCTCGGACTCGCGCTCGGCACCAAGCAGCTGACCGAGGCGGGTTTCGGCATCCCGTACGAGCGTCCCGTCGCCCTGTTCCGGGAGTTCCTCACGGCACTGCGCCAACTGCTGGAAACGGGCAGTGCCGACTTCCACGGAGAACTGCTCACCGCCACCACACCGCTCCCGGCGGCGGTGCCGGGCGCCGAACCGCCGGTGCCGCTGTTGGCCGCCGCCATGGGACCGCAAGCACTGCGCGTCTCCGGAGAACTCGCGGACGGCATCCTTCCGTTGCTGGCCGGCCCACGCGCCCTCGCCGACCACATCGTCCCGGCCGTCACCGCGGCGGCCGAGGCGGCCGGCCGGCCCGCACCGCGGATCGTGGCCTTCGTGCCCGGCGTGGTCACCGCCGATGTCGAGGCTGTGCGGGAGACCGCGACCGAGGCTCTCGCGTTCTACGAACAGTTCCCTTCCTACCAGCGTGTCATCGGGCTGTCCGGCGCCACCCGGGCCGCCGACCTGGCCGTGATCGGTGACGAAGAGACCGTCGCCGCCGAGGTGCGCCGCTACCGCGAGGCCGGGGCGACGGAAGTGGTGTTCACCGCGACAGACCTTGGCGGGGAGGCCGACCGACGCCGCACCTGGAAGCTGCTCGGCGAGCTGGCGGGCGAATCGAACGGCTGAGGCGCAGGCAGGCCCGGTGTCCATGGCGGTGGGCACCGGGCCACCGCCATGGCCGGGTAAGCCCCGCACCGTTCGGGAGGATGGAGGACGCGCCCGGCGGCGAGACCGGACTGCTTCCGCCGGTGACCCCGAGGAGTGAGTCGGGGCGACCGCGCGGGCGGCCGGACCGTCCGGCCACGGGCAGGACCCGCGAGGTGCCGCGAGTACGTCCCGCAGTACGTCCTCGAGCGTGACGCGGGCCAGTGTCTGAGGGTCTCCCTTTCCGGAGTGACCTTCGGGGCAGTTGCCGAGTTGATCACGGTGGGCGTAACCGCCCGACACCTGCACCGACATGGAGGACAGATGACCGTTCCTATGACTGCTCGGCGGACCGTGGCACGCACGACAGCAGTCGTCGCGCTCACAGCGGCAATCCTCGTTCCAGGCGTGGCCAGTGCCCAAGCGGCTGCCGCACCGGCTCCCTCCGCCGCTTCCGGAGACTCCCTTACCGGCCTGCTGGGACAAGCCACCGGCATCCTGTCGAACATCCTCGACGGCAGTGCCCTCATCGGTTCCCCGTCCTCGATTCTGCCCACCGGTGTCCTCGGCGGCTGAGCCGGCGGTCTGGGTGACACGTGAGAAAGCTTGAGTAGACCGCTGTTGGGCCGGGAATTCCTCCTCGGCCCAACAGCCCCAGAAGCGCTCTGATGGTGACGATGAGGATGGCGAAGGAAGCGAGCCGAGCCGTTTCCGGCCGTCAGCGGGGCGAAGACGACCGACCACAGGCAGAGCACGCCGAGAGCAATCTTCCCGGGCAGCCCGATGATGTCCCGGAATGCCGCCGGCTCCGGCGTGAACGCCAGCGCCGAAGTCCCCATGGACGCCATGATGGCCGCCACCGCGCCGAGCGAGCGCAGGGCGCGTCGCAGGTACAGGCTCCGCAACACGGGCCGTGCCGCGGTCAGGAAAGCACCGACCACCACGGGGAACGTGCAGACCAGCACCAGCACGCTGGACCAGCCGCTCCGGGAGCTCGCGCTGGACTCGAAGCCGCTGTGCCTGTCGCCGCCCGCAGGGCCGGTTGGGCTGTCACGCCAGTTCGTTCAACAGGTCTGCCACTACCTCCGGCTTCTCCAGCGCGATGAAATGACCAGCTCCCGGTACCTGCGTGAAATCGGCGGCAGGCAGCAGATTCCTGTTGGCGTCCCGATCCGAGGGCCGGGACCAGTCCTTCTCTCCGTAGACGAGGTGGATGGGGGCCTTGACGTCGGGGTAGCGCGAGCGGGCCGCAATGAGGCTGGGAAGGCTCTGGTACACCGCTCGGGCGACAGTCGGGTAGCCGGGACGGCCGCCCACCTGGAGAAGTTCGTCCACGTAGTCCGCCCGCAGTGCGTTCTTGTCACCCAGTCCGCCCTGCAGAATCCTGCGGAGGGCCGCCCTGGGCTCCACCCCGGCGACCACCGGGCCCACTCCCGGAGCGAGAACACCGCCGACCACTACCCGGGCGAGGAGGCCGGACCGGGCGATTCCGCCGCGGAAGTCGTACGTGTTCACTGCGACGACGCGCCGTACCCTGTCCGGCTGATCGGCCGCGGCGGTCAGGGCGAGCACCGCACCCATGGACTCCCCGACCAGCGTGACGTCGTGCAGGTCGAGTTCGGTGAGGAGCCGTTCGACGCCGGCGCGCATCGCGGGCTCGTCGTACGACGCGCCGGGCACGATCTCGGAGTAGCCCATCCCCGGCAGATCGAGGGCGTACACGGTGTACCGGTCCGAGATCAAAGGGATGAGGGAGCGGAAGTGCTCGGCCTGCGTGCGCACGGTGTGCAGCAGGACCAGGGGAGCACCGGTGCCTGCCCTGAGGTAGCGCAGTGCCCCCTCGCGGTGGTGACGCCCTGAGCGCGGGGCGATCGTGTGGCTGGTGGTCCCGGGGATGTGAACAGTGGGACGGGTCGCCTGCTTGGGCATCTTGCCGACTCCTTGCAGGTCCACCGCTGACTCCTTGTCTGTGCGCTACGGAAAGGTGACTCAGGTGCCGTCCGGTGGGGCGGACGATCTGCTGACGGTGCGCGCGGGTGACCGGCGGCGCTCCGTAGGAGCTGGTCTCGAACTCCCTGCGTGTGTCAGCGGCGGCGAGTCGAGGAAGATCGCGCTCACCGGTGCGCCGGCATTGTTGATCAGTGCGGTGACATCGTCCGCCTGGGCGGCCGCCGTGCCTCGACGACTAGAAAACCGATCGGTTTCATGAGAGTAAACCGATCGGTTTCCGTACGCAAGGTCGGATCCGGGCCGCCCCGGACCGTCGGTCGGCCTCGGGCGCTTTCCTGCTCGGAAGGCGGTCGTGCGGTGGGCCGGTCGCGCGTCGAGACGGCGTCGCCGCCCGGCTCGGGTGTCTGCATTGCCCGGGCGCTCATGACTCGGGGGCTCATGAGCGGGGGCTGCAGCCGGGCTGCTTGCGCGATGGAAACCGATCTGTTTCTCTATTGGGAAACAGATCGGTTTCCGGTCGGCCTTCGGGGCCTTGGCCAGTAATAAAGGGGAAAAGTGGGTACCACCTTCGACCGTGGGGCGCCGGCCTCGGGGAAAACCGACTCGGGCCGCCGCGGCTCGCACGCCGTGCGCTGGTGGGTGCTCGTCGTGCTGGGTACGGCGCAGCTCATGGTCACGCTCGACGCGACCGTCGTGAACATCGCGCTGCCCGCGGCGCAACATGACCTCGGTTTCAGTGACGGCAGCCGGCAGTGGGTCATCACGGGCTATGCCCTGGCGTTCGGCAGCCTGCTGCTGCTCGGTGGTCGGCTCGGTGACCTGTTCGGCCGACGTACCACCTTCGTGACCGGCCTGATCGGTTTCGCGGGCGCATCAGTCCTCGGCGGCGCGGCCACCAGCTTCGAGATCCTCGTCACGGCACGCGTGGCCCAGGGCCTCTTCGCCGCGCTGCTCGCGCCCGCGGCGCTCTCGCTGCTCAGCGTGACCTTCACCCACCCGTCCGAAAGGGCGAAGGCCTTCGGCATCTTCAGTGCGCTGGCCGGTGCGGGCGGCGCGGTCGGGCTGCTCCTCGGCGGCATGCTCACCGAATGGGCGTCGTGGCGCTGGGTGATGTACGTGAACGTCGTCTTCGCGGCGGTCGCGCTGGCCGGCGCGGTGCTGCTGCTGGCCAAGCCTGCGATCACCGAGCGTCCCAAACTCGACATCCCGGGCACCGTCGTGGTGAGCGCCGCGCTGTTCGCCATCGTCTACGGGTTCGCGCACGTCGAATCCACCAGCTGGACCGACCCGGTGACCCTCGGCTCCATGATCGTCGGCGTGGTACTGCTCGCGGGATTCGTGTGGCTGGAGGCCAGGGTCGCGCATCCGCTGCTGCCTCTGCGGCTCGTGCTGGACCGGACCCGCGGCGGTTCGTTCCTGGCGGTGTTCGTCATAGGCATGGGAATGTTCTCGATCTTCCTGTTCCTGACCTACTACCTGGAGGCCGGCATCGGCTACTCGCCGATCAAGACCGGTCTGGCGTTCCTGCCGATGGTCGCGGGCATTGTTGCGGCATCCACCACAGCGCCTTCGCTGCTGCTGCCCAAGGTCGGCCCGAAGATGGTGGTCAGCGCCAGTTTCCTGGTCGCCGCAGCCGGTATGGCCCTGCTGACACAGCTCGAGCTGGACAGCGGCTACGTCGCGGACATCATGCCCGGTCTCGTCTTGCTGGGCCTCGGCCTCGGTGGGGTGATGACCACCGCGTTCCAGGGTGCTACCGCGGGCGTGCGCCACGAGGACGCGGGCGTCGCCTCGGCGCTGATCAACACCGGCCAGCAGGTGGGTGGCTCGATCAGCACGGCGCTGCTGACCACCGTCGCCTCGTCCGCCGCGACCGACTACCTGTCCTCGCACAAGCCCGGCGCGCTCACCGCGGCGCAGGCCGGTGTCGAGGGTTACACGGCGACCCTGATGTGGGGCGCCGGGTTCTTCGTGGTCGGTGCGGTGCTCACGGCGCTCCTGATACCGAACGCGGCTCTGGCGCCGTCAGAGGGCGAGCCCGTGATCGCCCACTGAGCCCGAATCAGCCGAGCGCCCGGTCGATCGCAACGAATGGACGCGCGAACTGGACTGCTGCCTGCGGTGATCGATGTCCTCAAGATCGACTGAGGCAGACAGGGCATCACGGAGCGACGGCCACTCCTGACAGCACCTTCAGGTTCGGAGTGACGGCTGTGCGACCCTCACCGCGTGTCTTGAGGCGGGGCCGTGGAGACCGCCGCCACGGCGTGGCGGAACCTTACCCAGTGCCCCGCCCAGCTGTAAGCGCGTAGAAGAACGCCCCGGCATGGCGTTGTAAACCGATCGGTTTCCATTTCGTTGGAATCGCGTTAACCTCGCCATATGACCACCCAGGCGAAGCCAAGTTCCCGGGAGCGGCTGCTGGAGGCGGCGGCCAGGCTCACCTACCGAGACGGCGTCGGCATCGGCGTCGACGCCCTGTGCAAGGCGGCGGGGGTGTCGAAGCGTTCCATGTACCAGCTGTTCGAGACCAAGGACGAACTGCTGGCGGCGAGTCTGGAGGAACGCGCTGCTGCCTTCGTGGCTGGGCTCCTGCCCGCGGCGGACGACGGCCGTTCACCCCGCGAGCGGATCCTGCACGTCTTCGAGCAGGTGGAACTGCAGGCGGGCGCGCCCGAGTTCCGGGGCTGCCGGTACCTGGCTGTGCAGATCGAGCTGAAGGACCAGAGCCACCCTGCCAGCCAGGTGGCACGCCGGATCAAGGGGAACCTGACAGCCTTCTTCCGCGGCGAGGCCGAAGAGGGTGGCGCGGGCGATCCCGATCTGCTGGCCCGGCAGCTGAGCCTCGTCTTCGACGGCGCCAGCGCCCGCGCGGGGATCGGCGCCGACACATTGACAGGACTCATCGCGCCCACCGTGGCGACCCTGCTCGATGCGGCAGAGCTACGCTGACGCCTCGCCCTTTCGAGCGAGCTCGAGGTGAGCGACGCGTGGTACCTCCCGGCCGATCGGAAGGAAGTCGGCATGGATGACACCCCCCGTTGAGCAGGACCCACGCCCAACGCCTCAGGCGTCGCAGCTGCCGCGTCGGGGACGAATGGGGCCCACCTGCTCGTGGCGAATGGTGAGAAGCGGTTCGACAGGGTCCAACGGCAGGTCGCGGGCCTGGCCGTCGGCCGCACCGGGTCGGCGTACCACCGTGACCACCTGGAACGGGTCGTGTCAGCGTGCATCGCCGAGCACGGTGTCGAGCACGGCCGCGCCCCCGCCCGTCGATGGCGGACCGGGGCGCGGCTGTGCCTGCTGCGCCGGGGGTGCGACGCCCGGACCGAAGGCGGCTTCGCTCCTTTCACTGCGCTCGTGCTGTGCGCAGGTAGTCCAAGCCTGCGCGATCGGTTTCGTCGGAGGCGCCGCTCAGGCGGTGTACCACCGTCCAGCGCCCGTCCGGGACGGCGCCGGCGAAGACGGATGCCGTGCGCGTAGCTCCGTTGTGCCAGAGCACGGGCAGCGGCCCGGTGCGTTGCCATCCGAGCCCCGGGTCTCCAAGCGAACGCTCGAGCACGAGACCCGTCAGCACGCGTGCCAGCGTGCGGGGAGTCGCCCACAGACCGCCGGCGGGCAGGACTGCGCCGGTCATGGTCCACGGTTTCACCGTGCGGCCGAGCCACCCGGTCGGCAGCAGCCGACTGTGCTGCGGCGGTGTGGCGCTCATGGCATGCGGCGGCAGGCCGAGCGGTGACAACACGAGTTCGGCGACGAGTTCCTCGTAGGCCTGCCCGGTCGCCGCTACCAGCGCCGCGCCGAGCACGGCATAGCCGAGGTTGGAGTACTCCTCGCGTTGTCCCGCGGGGGCGACGGCGAGCAGGTCGAGGCGGGCGAGCAGCTCGCGCAGCCGGTCGTCGGTGAACTTCCGGTACGGGTCGCGGCGGGCCGTGCCGGGGGGCAGCCGGGGCAGGCCTGAGGTGTGCTCCGCCAGATGACGCAGGGTGACCCCGGTTCCCGGCGGGGCGCCGAGCCATCGCTCGACGGGGTCTTCAGGGGCCAGCACCCCTCGCGCGGCGAGTTGTTGGAGGATGGTTCCGGTGATGACTTTGGTGAAGGACCCCACCTCCACGTATTTGTCGGGGTCGTGTGCGCCGGTGACGATCGGCTTCTCGTCGGCGCTGCCGAGGACGCAGGCGGGGACGGTGCGCATGGCTGTCAGCTCGCTGTCTGGGGAACGGGGGCATCGGCTGCGCGGTCGTTTTCCGGCGTGCTCCGCTCGGTGGCGGTCCGGACGCCTCCGGGTCGCTTCGGCGCCCAGCGCGTTGTGATGGTGCGTGCCGTCTGACGCGCACGGGCCAGGGCCGACGAGAGGAAGATCAGGTCGCAGGCGATCATCGTCAGGGCGAACGCGGTGAGTCCCATGAAGACGCCGATGGACACATGGAACGCGATGGACGCCGCCGCCGTCCACGGGCGCAGCCTCGCCACCAGGATCCCCATCGGGAAGTAGACGAGGAACAAGGTGGTGCTGTACGTGCCGAGGAAGACGAGTACGTCGCTGTTGTAGACCAGGCTGGACCAGCCCGGCAGCTCGAACTCGGGAACGCGCATGATGTAGAAGAGCGCAGTGCCGTCCTGCCACACCTCTCCCTGCACCTTGTACAGACCGCTCACCACGTATACGAGGCACATCTGCACGGCGATCGCAGCCACGCCGAGATTGTGCAGGGGGACGCGGAGGCAGCGCAGGCCTTCGGGGAGTCGTCCCGTGACGCGGTGGGCGAGTCCGCTCGAGAAAGACAAGTGCCGGTAGCAGTCGGTCAGCAGCAGCATCGGGATGACGAGCTGAGCGAGGTTGTCCCCGCCGTCCAGAAATGCCGACTGCCGCTCGTAGAGCGACCAGAGGAGGACTCCGTGCGCCGCGAGGACCACCCTGCCCCCCACACCGAAAGTGACGGCCAGAGCGGCGAACAGCCCCAGGTGGAAGACCACCTCGAACCAGGCGTGGGAGGTGCTCCATGCGTAGAGGCTGAAGCTTCCCTTCTCCTTGATCTCTTCGACGAAGAGGTGGTGCGGCAGGACCGAGTCGGCTCCCGGGCCGAACAGGTAGCCGCGGTCGCTGTAGTGGCTCACGTAGTACATGAGGCCGACGAAGCCCAGCAGTGCGCGGGTCCCGGACACGCCCAGCGCGGCGACGGGGCGGCCGGCGGCGGCGTCGATCGCTTCCTTGATTCTCATCGAAGGTCCACCGCCTTCTTCCACGGCAGGTCGTAGAGGTCCACTTTGCTCTTCGCCTCGGGATTCTTCCGCTGCGACCAGGGAGGCAACGTCTTGATGTACATGCGCGCCTGGACAGCGGTCGGTCCCGTTCCGCCGGGGCAGACGTCGTGCATCCGGGTCAGCGAGAAGCGGGACAGAGATCGCTCGGCGTCTTCGCGCTGACTCTTTTCGTAGGGGGTCAGAGGAATGACGTCCTTAGGCTTTCCGTCTTTCGCTGTGGAGTTCTTCCTTTTCTTCTCTTCCTCATTCTGGCGGAGCCGCAGCAACAGGTCGTCCGAATCGTTCAGCTGATTTATCCCGTTGCTTACGAGGCGCACCGTGCGGGAGGGGAAGAATCGGTCTTCCTGGGTCTCCTTGATCAAGGGCCCGGTCACATCGTAGAAATCCGTGACGGAACCGTCGGAACACTTTGCGCGAGCTATTATCCCCTCGTCGTCCTTTGTTGGATTCGGAGCGAAGAGGCTCCAGTTCTGTGTGAAATACGGCTCCAGGTAGCCGCTGATGAGTCCGTGCAGCTTGATTTTTGCGGGGCTGAGGGGCGCTTGGGAGAACGCCGCAAGAAAGAAATGGGCGCCCAGGAGGGCGGCACCAGCCAACAGTGCCGCCCTCTGGATGCGCCGATGGCGCGCGATCACCTGTCGAAAGCGGTCGCCGCAGCGGAGGCGCCGTCGGCGGACACCTTTGCAGGCGCGCTGAACAGGCTGAAGTTGTTGGCCACCTCGGACGCCTGGTGTGCGACGGATCCGGCAGCGGCCCGTGCGTGCACGGAGGCGCGAGCAGCGGCCCGGCCGGCAGCTGCGGCAGCCCGTGCGCCGGCGGCGGCCTGCGGGGTCACCGGAGCGCCCTCGCCGGCAGCCTGGGTGCTCAGGCTCGCGTCAGCCTGCTGCGGCGCGGAGGCCTGAGCCGAACCCTGCATCGACACCGTCAGGAGCGTGCCCGCGACGGCCACGCCGAAGACGACTGCGGCATTCTTCTTCTTCATTTTTTCCCCTCTTTGTGTCTGATCGCCCGGGGTGAAGACGACGGCGGGCCAGAAAATGTTGGTCAGACATTCTCGACCGCTCGCCCCCGTGGACGAACCAGGTTTTCCGACGGAGACGGAGAATTTCCACGACGTGCGCCCCGTATGCCTGCTTGCATCTGCAAGGAGAGCCCTCATGCCCGCCGCGATTCCTGATGATCTTAGGGAGATCATCTCGGCCATCTCAAGGAGTGACCATGTGGTGATCATCACAGCGCGATGTTCGCGCCTTTCACCCCTGAGTCGTTCCCCCGCCGTTCGGTTCCTTGGGGACCGTTATCGGTCAACGAATGACGGAAACCCGTTGAACGGTGAAATGGTGCCGTTCGGCCCTGACGCTCACGGAGGGCGTATCGAACCAGGACGCGACAGTGGTGGGAACCGGCCCCAACGGCTGTGCGGCAGCGGTCGCTCTCGGACGGGCCGGACGCGAAGTCGCGCTGTACGAGGCCCGTGAAACCAGCGGCGCCGGGGCTGCGGACGGAGTCCCTCATGCCCACCTCTCCAACGGCGACGCCCCAGCGAGTTGGGCGTGAGCACGGCTCCGGACATCGGACGCGGTGAGCCGTACGCACGCGACACTCCCGCGCGGAGCGCTGCTCACCCCACGGTCTCCGCCGCGTCGTCCTCGGACTTGTCGGGGAAGACCAGCCGCACCCCGCCGCCGATCACCAGGAAGCAGAACAGCAGGAGGGCGAAGTGCATGAACCTCGCGGCACCCTCCCAGTCGGACGAAGGCCCCAGGACCAACCAGAAGGCGAGAGCCATCCCCGCCAACACCACCGTCACGCCAAGCAACCGACGCACCCCATGCTCCCTTCCTCGAACGGCCTTCACACAACCGCTCTACTCTACGCATCGGTAACAATGGTTCTGCGCACGGCAGATGAGCAGCTGGCCGAATCCCGTCGCACGCAGACGCGGTGCCATCGCAAGCAAGGCCGCGCAGACCGGACGGGATCCCCGGCCTGCGAGCAGATGAAGCCGTATCCCCGCCCGCGCCGCGTCGAACGACGAACGCAGTGCGCGCCCGAGACGGCCGAACCCCGGTCATCAAGTCGGTCGGTGCAAGGCCGACTCCGTTCGGACCGCCGGATTCGGGATCAGCGAGTCCACCGCCCACGCCTACACCAGCGCGGTCCTCCACCTGCTCGCCGCGCGTGCGCTCACTGTGCGGGGTCCGGCCGGGCTGGTGGAGAGGGGCGGGTGTGTTCGGGCGGGGGTGGAGGCGCATGCCTGATCCCCCGAACGGCCTGCCAGGGCGCGACAGGCGCCGGGGGAGGGCCTCCTATGGAAGACATGTCCCGACTCGACAGCGCTTGCCCGCGCTCACTTCGCTCCGCCGCGGCACTGAGCCTGGTAGCGGCTTTGGCCGTCGGCTGTACCGCGGCCGATGCCGACACCTCCGTCGCGGGCCGCGCGGCCGTCGGGACGTCGCCACTGCCCACCGTCCCACCCGCCCAGCCACCGGCACAGCTCACCCGGACCAAGGTCGAGACCGCGGTGAGCCGGCTCGACGACGTCGTACGGGACGCCATGCAGCGCACCGGTGTGCCCGGAGTGGCCGTGGGTGTGGTGTACGACGACAAGGTGATGTACCTGAAGGGGTTCGGACTGCGGAAGGTGGGCACGAAGGACCGGGTCGGAGCGGACACGGTCTTCCAGCTCGCCTCGGTCTCGAAGCCCCTGGCCTCCACCGTGGTCGCCGCAGCCGCGGGCGAGAAGACCGTCGGCTGGGACGACCCGGTCGTCAAGTACACCCCCGGCTTCGCGCTGAAGGACCCGTGGGTCAGCCGCCATGTCACGCTGGCCGACCTCTTCTCGCACCGCAGCGGACTGCCCGACCACGCCGGTGACCTCCTGGAGAACCTCGGCTACGACCGCTCGTACATCCTGGACCACCTGCGCTACGAACCGCTGGCCCCTTTCCGTGCCCACTACGCGTACACCAACTTCGGGCTGACCGAAGCCGCGGTCGCCACCGCGCGAGCGGCGGGGACCAACTGGGAGAAGCTGTCCGCCGACAAGGTGTACCGGCCGCTGGGGATGGACTCCAGCAGCTCTTCGTTCGCCGACTACGAGAAGGCGGGCAACAAGGCCGCCCTGCACGTGAAGACCGGGGGTACCTGGCGCGCCGCGTATGTGCGCGACCCGGACGCCCAGAGCCCGGCGGGCGGGGCCAGCTCGACGGTCCGGGACATGACGAAGTGGCTGCGTCTGCAACTGGGGAACGGAAAGTTCGAGGGGCGCCAGGTCGTCGACGCCGACGCTCTGGAGCAGACTCACGTGCCGCACATGGTCTCCGAGCCGCCGCACTCGCCCGCGGGCAGGACCGGGTTCTACGGGCTCGGCTGGAACGTGAGCTACGACGACCAGGGCAGGCTGAAGCTCGGCCACTCCGGCGGCTTCGCGCTGGGAGCGGCCACCAACGTCGCCTTGTTGCCCTCGGAGAAGCTCGGCATCGTCGTCCTGACCAACGGCGAGCCCATCGGCGTGCCCGAGGCGATCTCCACCACGTTCCTCGACACCGCGCAGACCGGCGGGCCGACCGTCGACTGGCTGAAGTTCCTCGGGCCGATCTTCCAGCAGGCTCTGCAGGGGGAACGCTCACAGGTCGACTACAGCAAGCCCCCGGCCTCGCCCGCACCGGCCAAGGCGAACAGCGCCTACACCGGAACGTACGCCAATGAGTACTACGGCCCGATGACCGTCAGCGCCCAGGGGAACGAACTCACCATGCAACTCGGGCCCAAAAAGCAACGGTTCGTCTTGGCCCACTACGACGGTGACACCTTCAGCTACCGCACCACCGGCGAAATGGCCGTCGGCCTGTCCGGCGTGACCTTTACCGCCGACTCCAGCGGACGCGCCGCCAAGGTTCGGGTCGAGGACCTCGACACGAGCGGTCTCGGCACGTTCACGAGGAAGGACTAGCCCGCGGGTCGAACGGACGTGCGCAGGAGGTCGCGTTGTCGGCATCCGCCCCAGCCGCGTCTGCGGGCTGTCACGTCCGACCTGGAACGCCGCTCTGGCGCGAGAGCCTCTCAGGCCGGACGTCACATGTGCCTCCTTGCGGGCGTCGGCTGGAAGACCATCGCCAAGGCCGTACGGCGTCGTCGACACCAGGCCCGCGCCCGCGACTGCCACTGCCGCCGACGCGAGGCCACAACAGGAAGAGCCACAACTTCGCGGGTATCAATTGACTGGGCTCGGAAGCAACCGGCCGAAGTCAGTGCGGACCGAGGGGCCTGTCATGCCGCCGTCAGCGCCGCCAGGGCGCGGTCCATCGCGTCGTTGAATTCCTCCGGTGTCAGCGGCAGCCGGGACTTGACGTCCCGACTCCACTGGTCGGCGAGGACCTCGGCGGAGCCCGCCTCGACACCGTCGAGCGCGGCGTCGGCCAGGTCCGACGGCGCGATCTTGGCCACGGGCCAGCCCGCGGCCATGTCGGTGTCGGCCAGGCCGAGGTGCACCGCTGTCACGAGAGTGCCCTGATCGGCGAGTTCCAGGCGGACGCCGTTGGTCATGGCCCAGGCGGCGGCCTTGGTGAGGTGGTAGGCATTGGCGCCCTTGCCCCCGAACCACGACATGGCGGACAGGACGCTGACGATCGCGCCCCCGCCGTTCCTGGCGAGCGCCGGCGCGAACTCCCGGATCATTCCCAAGTGGCCGAACACGTTGGTCTCCAGCTCCTGCCGTACCGCGTCCAGCGAACCGTTCACCAGGTCGGTCCCCGTCTGGATGCCCGCGTTGTTGATGAGCAGCGAGACGTCCGGGGCGGCCTCGGCTGCGGCCCTCACGGATGCGGGATCGGCGATGTCGAGGGGCAGCACGTCGACCCCGGGCAGGTCCACGGTCTCGGGCCGGCGAGCCGTCGCGTAGACCTTGCGGGCGCCCCGTTCGAGCAGGCGCTGGGCGAAGGCGCGGCCCAGGCCGCGGTTGGCTCCGGTGACAAGGGCGACTGAGTTGTTGATGTCCATGCCCGGTACGCTAAAACCTGACGCTAACGTCAGAGGCAAGTGCTGGTCATCAGGGCCGGGGGAGAGGAATCACCATGACCGTCACAGAGGCCACGACGGAGCGGCTGATCCGCATCGGCGAGGTGGCGCGGGGCGCCGGCGTCTCGGTACGCGCCGTGCGCTACTACGAGCAGCAGGGGCTGCTCATCGCGGAGCGCAGCCCATCCGGCCAGCGCCTCTACCGGCAGGATGCCGTCCACCTGATCCGTTTCTTCCAGCAGATGTTCGCCGCCGGCCTGACCAGCCGAAGGATCACGGAACTCCTTCCGTGCTGGGACGCCGGGCACACCGACGCCGAGCAACGAGCCATGCTGCGCGCCGAGCGGGACCGCATCCAGGCCAAGATCGACGACTTGCAGGCTGCCCTGGAACGCCTCGACGAGGTCATCGCGATCACGGACACGCACCCGTAGGCGCGGTCGGTCGGACGTCGCACCGGCGATCTACGGCTTCCGGGTCCCGGTACTCCCAGCCCGGACGATCGGGTCGGCTCAAGAGGCGCCCCGATGTCGACTTACCGGATCCCGCGAGCCGACGACGAGCATCAGCTGCGGCGCCTCCCCGGTCGCTGTTTCGTGTGCCACGGCGGCGGGTCCCAACCGTCAGTCTCCGATCGGCCGGGGTACGACGCACAGCCCCCGGGTGACGAGGGCGCGATGGCGATGAACAACACCGCCCACCACGGCGTGCGGGGGAGCCACAAGAAGTTGGCGGTCATGCTGAGTCCGGCCGACTCCACGCCGACGCCCTGGCCCATGCGGCACCGGTCAACGGGGTGACGCCCGCGAGCGCGATCAGAATGCTGCGGCACGCGGCCTGCCCTGCGTCCTGTTCACCGGGCTCGTGGACCGCATCATGTGGCCGTGAGCGGACAGGCCGCGGACTCGCATCTCGGTACGGTGCCTTTACGCCCGAAATCGCGGGGTTCACGGCTGGCAAACACCTGCCATGGCGAGGACTTGCCGCCATGAGGCCTTCACGACGGCGTTCACCGATCGATAGACCCATGGCATGTACTCCCCCTCTCATGCTTCCGCCTTCCGGCGCGGGCGCCGGCGGCTGATCTCGGCTGCCACCGCGGTGCCCCTACTGGCGTCGGGACTCGCAGTTCTGCACGCGCCCGCACAAGCCGCTCCAAGTAGACCCACCGCCACCGCGCGTCCCTCGGCGACCCACAAGGTCACCCTGGTCACCGGCGATGTCGTCACGGTCACCACGATGGCCGACGGCAAGCAGACCGCCGAGGTCGACCGGCCGGACAGCGCCGTCGGCGGCGTGAAAGTTCAGCAGATCAAGGGCGACCTGTTCGTCATCCCGGACGAGGCGGCGCCGCTGCTGGCCACGGACAAGCTGGACCGGCGGCTGTTCAACGTCAGTGGCCTGATCGAGATGGGCTACGACGACGCGAAGTCGGCCGCGGTGCCGCTGATCGCGACGTACACCCAGCCGAAGTCCCGCTCGGCCGCCCGGCCGACGGCCCCCCGGGGCAGCAAGCTGACCCGTGACCTCAAGAGCATCCGCGGCGCCGCGCTCAGCACCGAGAAGCGGCAGGCCCGCACGTTCTGGACCAGCGTCGCGCCGCAGGACAGCGCGGCGCTGGGCGAGGGTGTGGCGAAGCTGTGGCTCGACGGCCGTGTCAAGGCCAGCCTGAAGGAGAGCGTGCCGCTGATCGGCGCGCCCCAGGCCTGGGCGGCCGGCTACGACGGCAAGGGTGTCAAGGTCGCGGTGCTCGACACCGGCATCGACGTCAACCACCCCGACTTCGCCGGCCTGATCGACGACACGGCCAGCTTCGTGCCGGGTGAGGCCATCACCGACGTCAACGGGCACGGCTCGCATGTCGCCGGAACGATCGTCGGTTCCGGCTCGGCTTCCGGAGGCGACAACAAGGGCGTCGCCCCGGGCGCCGACCTGTTCGTCGGCAAGGTGCTCGGCGGCGCGGAGGGCTACGGCCAGGACTCCTGGGTCATGGCCGGCATGCAATGGGCCGCCGAATCCGGCGCGGACGTCGTCAACATGAGCCTCGGCGACTCGTACCCGACGGACGGCAGCGACCCGATGTCGCAGACGGTCGACGCGCTGTCCGCGCAGTACGGCACACTGTTCGTCATAGCCGCCGGGAACGCCGGCCCGGAGAGCATCTCCTCCCCGGGTGCGGCCGCCTCGGCGCTGACCGTGGCCGCCACGGACAAGGAGGACCGGCTCGCGTCGTTCTCCAGTACCGGTCCGCTGTCCGGCTCCGGCGGCATGAAGCCGGACATCGCGGCGCCCGGCGTGGCCATCACCGCGGCCCGCTCGCAGGAGATGACCGACGGTGGTGAGGGTCTCTACCGCACCATCAGCGGCACCTCCATGGCCACCCCGCACGTGGTCGGCGCGGCGGCGATCCTGGCTCAGCAGCACCCGGACTGGACCGGCGCGCAGCTCAAGGAACACTTGATGAGCACCGCAAAGGGTCTGGCCGACGGGTACTCGCCGTACGAGGTCGGCACCGGTCGCGTCGACGTAGCCGCCGCCGTGCGCGCCACGGTCCGCGGCCCCGGATCGCTCTTCTTCGGCAACTACACATGGCCGCACCAGCCGAGCGACGTCCCCGTCACAAAGGACATGAACTTCACCAACACGGGCTCCGACGAGGTCACGCTCGACCTGGCGCTGACCGACGCCGACGGCCCGTTCACGCTGGGCGCCGCCACGGTGACCGTCCCGGCGGGCGGCACCGCCGCCGTCCCGGTGACCGGTGACCCGCAGACCGCCTCGGTCGGTCGGCACGTCGGCTACGTGATCGCGACGGACGCGGCCACGGGACAGCCGGTGACCCGCACATCGGTTGCGCTGCTCAAGGAGGAGGAGCGCTACGACCTGAACATCAGTCTGGTCGGCCGCGACGGCAAGCCCGCGGCCGGGTTGGTCGCGATCAACCTGGCCGGTGACTCCTGGCCGTGGTCGGTCTACGTCGACGGCTCGACCACCCTGCGCATGGCCCCAGGCCTGTACACCGTCGCGGCGTACCTCGACGTGGCCGGTGAGAAGGCGGACCGGTCGGGTGTGGCCGTGCTGGTCGCCCCGGAGACCGTGCTCGAGGGCGGCTCCGCGGACGTGGTGCTGGACGCGAGCAAGGCCCATCTGCTGGAGACCGAGGCGCCGCAGCGCACCCAGGACCGCCAGCGCAAGGTCGACTTCAACGTCCACTACAAGGGCCTCGACCCGTCCATGGACTACCGCAGCGCGTACGTGCTGCCGCCGACCTACGACGACGTCTACGTCGCGCCGACGGAGCCGATGAAGCACGGCGAGTTCATGCTGATCACCCGCTGGCGCAAGGATGAGCCGCAACTCGGCCTGAGCACGCTGGACGGGCGGCTCCGCTTCGAGACGCTGGTGCAGGCGGGCAGCGCCCTGGGCACCGCGACCGACAGGCTGAACGCCGTCTACGCCGGCAGCGGCGCGGCGGCCGAGTACGAGAAGGTCCGGGCCAAAGGCAAGGTCGTTGTCGTCGAGCGCAGCGACGAGGTCTCGCCCCAGGACCGCACCGCGGCCGCTGCCGCGGCCGGTGCCACGGCACTGATCGTGGTCAACGACGGTGTCGGCGCTCTGATGGAGTACGTCGGCGAGTCGACCATCCCGGTCGCCACGGTGCACCGCGACGCGGGCAAGGCCCTCATCTCGATGGCCAAGGCCGGCATGCTGAAGCTGACCGTCAAGCAGACCGAGCGCACGCCGTTCGTCTACGACCTGACCCGGGACTACCCCGGCCAGGTGCCCGACCGGGCCCTGGTCTACAAGCCGACCCAGGACGACCTCGCCCGGATCGACGCCCGCTACTACTCGGCCACGGACCGCAAGTTGGCGGAAGGCTACCGTTCCGACTTCACCCTCAGCCCGTCGTTCAACTTCCCCGAGCTCGAGTGGCACCCGGGCACCCGCACCGAGTGGGTGACCCCGGGCCAGGTCTGGAGGGAGTTCCACGCGCAGGGGACCGACGGAGGCCTGCCGTGGGTGATGGTGTCGGGCGACAACACGTACACCCGGGGCAGCACCACCCGGCTGAACTGGTTCGCTCCGGCGACCCGGCCCGCCCAGAGCGAGTCCTTCGGTGTGTACAACTCCCGCTGGCAGAACTACATGACCTGGAACGTGCAGGCATGGGCCTCCGCGAGCGACAAGATGCGTCTCGGCGGCTTCCTGCCGTGGGGTGAGACGCCGTCCCACCTGCAGGTCTTCCAGGGCGACACGCTGATCCACGACAACCCGGTCGGCGGGGACATGCAGTGGGTGGAGGTACCGGCGGGCAACCTGCCCTACCGTGCCGTCCTCGACGTGGAGCGACCCGGTGACGTCTTCCGGCTGTCGACGCGCACCCACAGTGAGTGGACGTTCATGTCCGACACGGTCGACTCGGAATCCTTCGAGCCGTTCTCGGTGCTGAACTTGGACTACAGGCTGGAGACCGACCTGCACGGTGACGTCAAGGCCAACGCACACCAGCAGATCGCCCTCAAGCCGGTGTCGATGGATCTCGGCACCGTGCCCGGCAGCGTTACCGACGTGCGGCTGGACGTCTCGTACGATGACGGAGCGACCTGGCAGAAGGTGACTCTGACCAAGGGCACCGACGGCTACTGGACGGGTCTGTTCAGGACGGCCAAGAAGCCAGGCGGCTTCGTCTCACTTCGCGCGAACGCCAAGACGGACAGCGGCTTCAGCGTCAAGAACGAGATCGTCCGGGCGTACGGCCTGCGATGAACGGCACCATCGGGCCCCGGGGAGCGGATTTCCCGGGGCCCTTCCCCTCGCACCTGCTCCCAGCAGGGACTATTCATGAGCTGCCGCGATGGCGCATACTCTCCCCGCTATGGGAAGCGGAACGGAGCCGGTCGCCGATGCTGGATGTCCTGGGCCTCGAACCCGATGACGAGCACGTCTACAGGGCGCTGCTCGGACGGCCGAACTCCACCACGATGCTGCTGTCGGATCTTCTCGTCGTGTCGCGAGCCGACGTGGACAAGGCCTTGTCCCGCCTGGTCCAGTTGGGACTGGTGATCAGGTCAGCGGATGAGCTGTTCACGGCCGCGCCACCGGCCGTGGCGCTCGGCTCCCTCATCAGCCAGCGCCGGGACGGACTGCGCATGGCCGAGCACGCACTGGCGACCTTCGCGGAGGAACACCGGGCGGCGATGACCGGGAGCAGCATCAACGAGCTGTTCGAGGTCGTCACAGGCGTCGACGCCATCCGTCACCGCTTCCTACAGGTGCAGCACGCGGCCCGCACGCAGGTCCGGTCGTTCATCACGGCGCCGTTCGTCGCCCTGCCTCCCGACGAGAACACGGCCGAGCCCATGGCCCTCGACCGGGGAGTCTGCTTCCGAGCAGTACTGGACCGGGCCGTGCTGGCGGAACCCGGCATCGTCACCGACGCGATCGATTCCCTTCGCAACGGCGTGCAACTGCGGGTCGCCGACGACCTGCCGATGAAACTCGTGCTGGCCGACGCCGACCTCGGCCTGGTCCCGCTCGCGGTCACACCGGCGGGAGAGCCCGGTGCCGTGCTGCTGCACCGCAGTGGCCTGCTGGACGCGTTGGACGCGCTGTTCGAGACGGTGTGGCGTACGGCCCATCCGCTTGAGTTGTCGGGCACGAGAGACGCGTCAGAAGCCACCGTCGAGGTCGATCCGCAAGGCCCGACCGAACTGGACCGCAGGATCCTCGCGCTGCTCCTGGCAGGCCTGACGGACCTGACGGCCGCGACACAACTCGGTCTGTCACCGCGCACGCTGCACCGCCGCCTGCGCCAACTCATGGACATGGCCGGAGTCCGAACCCGGATGCAGCTCGGCGCTTACGCGGTGCGAAACGGGTGGGCGGAGCCCCTGTGACGGCCGGCAGGACGTGGCCGGCGCCGGCCACGTCCTGGCACGCCTTGTGGGTGACGCGGTCGTCGAGGATGAGATGCACGTCGAGATCCGGGGGACTTCCTTGTCGGGCTCGGCCAGGGACTTCTTGAACATCACGGCCCGGTGCCTGCGGTGCAGAGAACCGATCACCTTCCCGGTGGCGACCTCCAGGCGGCGAACAGGGTGGTGGTGCCGGCGCGGACGTGGTCGTGGCTGCGGCGTTCGGGGACGCCGGCAAAGTGGGTCGGTGGACACCTTGGACGTCTGCGTAACCCGATGGAGCCGTAGTGGGGTCACTCCGGTCCGGCCGGGCGCGCCGAAGCGGTGGGACGGCCGAAGTGTTCGGGCGGGTAGGGAGGGCGTTGGAAGAGCGTGTACAGGAAAAGCAGGGACGGGACGAGGATCACCGTGCCCACACACAGGGCGACAAGCAGGGCCAGCAGGGTGGAACGGCCGGTGGCAGCCTGTTCGACCGTCAGCGAAGGCAGGAGAAGATACGGGTACTGCCCCACTGCCCAGCCCACCAGGATCGCCGTGACGGCGAGGGCGGAGGTGAGCCGCGCGGCGATGTAGCGGCGGGCCAGCAGCAGCCCCAGCGCGGTCAGCCCGGCGACGACCGACAGCAGCACCACGGGCAGGCCGCGGCCGGTCAGTCCGTCGAACAGCACGGGCGCGTCCGCCCGCAGCACCGCGATGCCGGCCAGACCCACCACGCCGGTGACCACGGCGGTCGCCAGGGCGCGGCGGCGGAACGCCTCGGCCAGCTCGTCCTCGCCGTCGCGGCGGGCGTCGCCGCACAGGAACACCGCCGCCAGGTAGGCGCAGACCAGAACCGCGAGGGTGCCGCCGAGGAGCGAGGTGGGGTTGGCCCAGCTGGTCACCACGTCACCGCCGGCGATGCGCGGAGGCACCCGGCCGGAGGCCACGCCGCCGACGACCGCCCCGAAGAAGAAGGGGGTGAGGAGGGAGGACAGCGCGAACGCCGCCCCGAAGAAGCGGCGCATCTGCAGGGTTCCGACGCTCTTGCGGTAGGCGAAGGCCGCACCGCGGGCGATGATCCCGAACGCGGCGAGGGTGAGCGGGATGTAGAGGGTCGTGACGGCGGCGGCGAACCCGCCGGAGAATCCCGTCCACAGCACCACCAGCACGAAGATCAGCCACACGTGGTTCGCTTCCCACACCGGGCCGATCGAGCGCTCGACCCGCTCACGCACGGCACGTCCCCGCTCGGTGTCCCCAGCCAGCAGGTCCCAGATGCCGCCGCCGAAGTCGGCGCCGCCGAACAGGGCGTAGGCGATCAGGCCGGCGAACGCCGCACCCAGCACCGCGTACGCGAGGGTCATCGCGGCACCTCTTCTTCCTGCGGGGCGAGGGTGTCACGGCCGAGTGCCATTCTGCGCAGGACGACCACCGTGAAGAAGGACAGCAGGCTGTACACGACGATCACAGCCGCCAGGCCCCAGGCAAGACCGCCTGCCGGGCTGACGGCCTCCTTCGTACGCATGAGCCCGTAGACGATCCACGGCTGCCTGCCGACTTCGGTGGTCACCCACCCGGCTTCCATCGCCGCCACGGCCGCGGCCCCGGACACGGCCACGGCACGCAGGAACCAGGCGGTGCGCGGCAGCCGCCGTCGCCGCCACCACACCAGACCGAACCAGGCAGCCAGTCCGAGCAGTGCGGTGCCGATGGCGACCATGGCGTTGTACGCGATGTGGACGACGTTGACCGGGGGCCGCTGGTCCGCCGGCACCTCCTGCAGCCCGGGCACCACGCCGTCGGGATCATGATGGATCAGCAGCGACAGTCCGTGAGGGATCTCCAAGGAGTAGCGCAGTTCGTCGTCGACGTAGAGCCCGCCGAGCGACAGGTCGGCCCCCGCAGTGGTCTTGTACTGGCCTTCCATCGCGGCCAGCTTGGCCGGCTGGTTGTCGGCGACGGTATTGGCGATCCAGTCACCGACACCGATCTGAACCGGTGTCATGATCGCGGCGACGGTGAGCGGGATGAGCAGCCCCATCCGGTGATGGCGGTCGCGTCGGCCGCGCAGCATCCCGACGCCGTACACCGAGGCGATCAAGAAGCCGGTGACCATGAAGGCGGCCAGCCACATGTGGGTGAACTGCGGCCATGTGGAGGGCCCGAACATGGCTGCCCACGGCTTGGCGTCCACCACGTCCCCCTCGGCGTCCAGTCGGAACCCCGTCGGGTTGTTCATCCAGGCGTTCGCGGAGACCACGAAGAACGCGCCCGCGATCCCCGCGACGACCATCGGCAGTGAGCTGAGCATGTGCGCCCGCGGCGACAGGCGATTCCACCCGAACAAGTACACCCCGACGAAGATCGCCTCCACGAAGAAGGCGAAGCCCTCCAGCACAAACGGGAAACCGAACACCGCACCGAAGCGGTCCATCAGCCCCGGCCACAGGATGCCCATCTCGAACGACAACAGCGTTCCCGACACCGCGCCCGCCGCGAACAGCACGCCCATCGCCTTGGCCCAGGTGTGCGCCAGCCCCGTCAGTGCCGCGTCGTCCTTCCTGTGGCCCAGCCATTCGGTGAACACCACGATCGCGGGGAACGCGATGCCGAAACAGGCGAAAATGATGTGCCAGCCCAAAGTGAGGGCCATCTGGTGGCGCGCGTACGGCAGGTTTCCCGCCCCGTCCGCCACGACAAGCTCGAGCACGCCTTCACACCCTTCCCTCGCGAGGCCACCGTCCGCCGGGCAGGTGCCCACTGAGGTGAATATCAACCCAGTTTGACCGTAAATGCCGAGAAGCAAACGGTCGCCTTGCTTGGTCAGGCACGCGGGGAGCGCGCTGTACGTGGCCAGGAACGCCGCGTACTCCACCAGCGCCTCGCTTCACCGCGCGGGCCTGAGGTCCAGCAGGACCTCGGCATCGTCGTCGCTGCGGACGGTGCCCGAGGCAGGACCAGTACCGGTAGCGAGGTGCAGCATGCGGATGGATGCACGACCGTTTCCTGATCGGCCCGGGGGCGGGGCGGGGCGGCACCACGGGAAGTGGTGCCGCCCCGCGTTGTTGGTGGGCTTTACGCGCTGGGGGCGGGGGTGGCGAGGAGCTGGAGTTCCCAGGCGAGGGCGACCGAGCTGGCGCCGCCGTGCGGTGCCACGGCCGCGCCCATCGCGGCGGCGGACTCCTCGCGGGCCCAGTCACGCTGCCACTCGGCGAGGACGGCCATCCAGGTGATCGGGGTGATGCCCGCCTGGACCATGCGGCGCACGGCCATGTCGTGGGCTTCGGCGGAGACGCCGCCGGAGGCGTCGGTGACGACGTAGACGTCGAAGCCCTCGCCGGCCGCCTGCAGTGCGGGCATGGCCACGCAGATTTCCGTGTACAGGCCGGCGATGATCAGCTTCTTGCGCCCGGTGGCCTTCACCGCGTCCACCACCCGCGGGTCCTCCCAGGTGTTGATGGTGGTCCTGTTGATCGGCTTCTGGTCCGGGAAGACGTCCTGGAGCGGCTGGAGGATGGTGCCGCCGCGCTCTTCGATGACCGTCGTCAGGATGGTGGGGACGTCGAACGCCCTGGCGGCCTTGGCCAGCCCGACCACGTTGTTGACGATCATCGTGGGTTCGTGACTGTGCAGGTTGGCGAACTGGAACGGCTGGTGGTCGATCAGCACCAGCACGCTCTCCTGCGGGGTCAGCAGCGCGGCGAGGCCGGTCTTGGGGAACGTGCTCATGGGGATCTCCTTCGTCGTCTGCGGGGAAGTCCCGCCGAAGAACATGACACATCAACTATCTATGACGTGTCAACTACCCATGACGTATCAAGCCTCGGCTAGGCTGGTGCACCATGAACGAAAAACCGCACTGGCTCACCCCAGAGCAACAGCACGCCTGGCGCACCTTCGTCGACGTGCACCAAAAGCTCGCCACCACCCTCGCGCGCGAACTGCAGGACATCGCGAACCTGTCCGAGGCCGACTACGCCGTCCTCGTCGCCCTGACCGACACCCCCGACGGCCAGCTGCGCTTCCAGCGGCTGCGCAGGGCGCTGCAGTGGGAGCAGAGCCGCACCTCCCACCACATCGCCCGCATGGCCAAACGCGGGCTGGTCACCCGGCAGGAGAATCCCGACGACGGGCGCGCCGTCCACGTGAGCATCACCCCGGCCGGCCGTCAGGCCATCGAAACCGCCGCGCCCCAGCACGTGGCCACCGTGCGCAGCGTGGTCATCGACCCCCTCACCCCCGAAGAACTCGACACCCTCACCCACCTCTGCCAACGCATGCTCGACCAGCTGGAGAAAAAGGCCCCCTGACCGCAGCGCCACCGCACACCCGGTGGCGGATCCGGGACTGTACGCACCCGCTCCGAGTGTTCAAAGGGCGCTCGTGTGTCGGCGTATCAACGCCATGTCCCCCGTCACGTAAGCCTGAACGTGCTCACGTTGCCGCACCGGGTTCAGCTCCTCCGCCGGTACCTGCCGGGCGCCGAGTCGCGTTCGCGGCGCTTGTGGAACTCGTCGAGGCGGGCGTGGTCGCCATCGACAGCAGAGTCCCGCCCGCTGACCGACCTCGCGAACGTCCACCGCCTCAGTGAGGCGGGCCGGACCCGAGGCGGGGTCATCATCAGTCCTTGAGCTTGTCGTCGTGCCTTTGGGCTGCCCCCGGCTGGATCAGTCGATCCAGATCAGCATCGCGTGACCGGCGGATGCGGCGCCACGGAAGAACTCTGTCAGGGGAGTGAAGAGGTCGCCGGCACTCCCCGTTCATGCTCATGGGCGGCAGCATACGGAGCGTGTCCGACAGTGGCGTCGGTCGACTCTCAACCGGGACTCACTCTGTGGCGGCGCCTGACGCCCTTCGACGCTCCAGGTCCAGCGGAGGGAGATCAGTGGGAGGGGTGGACGGGAGGGGTGGACGACCCTGCTACTCGTGAACATCTCGTTGCAGGCTGCCTTCGCCACCGCCCAGGGCGCTGATACTGGCCGAGTGATCGAGCGGCGGGGGCAACGGTGGACTGGACACTGGCGGGAGGGCTGGCCGTCGGCCTGCTGATCGCGACCGTCACCGCCCCGGTCGGTGTGTCCGGTGCGGTATTCCTTCTCCCCGTCCAGGTGAGCGTCTTCGGCGTGCCCAACCCCGCAGTCACCCCGACCAACCTGCTGTTCAACGTCGTCGCCGGACCCGGGGCGCTGTGGCGCTACCGCAGCGACGGCGCCCTGCGCGGCGACCTCGCCCGGCGCCTGGTGCTGGGTACCCTGCCCGGCGTCGTGGCCGGGGCCGCCATACGCGTCTTCGCCCTCCCAGGCCCGAGCGTCTTCCGGCTCCTGATCGCCGCACTGCTGCTGCCGCTCGGGCTGTGGCTGTGCCTGCGCACGCTCATCCCGGCATCCCACCCACCGTCGGACACAGGCGAGTTGGCCCCACGCGCGCTTACCGGCCTCGCCCTGGTGGTCGGAGTGGTCGGCGGCATCTACGGCATCGGCGGCGGCTCGCTTCTCGGCCCGATCCTCGTCGGCCGCGGCCTGCCCGTCGCACGCGTAGCCCCCGCCGCACTCGCCGCCACATTCGCCACTTCTGTCGTCGGCGCCGTCGCCTACGCACTGCTGTCGCTCGTGAGCTGCGGAGATGTCGCTCCTCACTGGAGGCTCGGGCTCGCCTGCGGCACCGGCGGACTGATAGGCGGCTACCTCGGCGCCCGTCTCCAGCTTCGCCTGCCCGAACGGGGCCTACGGCTCCTGCTCGGCACCCTCGCCGCAGCCATCGGCACCCTGTACATCGTCCAGACCCTGAACTGAACCCGTACCGATGGGGGACCTACGACAAAGACCGGGTGCACTTCGTCGAGCGCCGGCGGGACACGACGGCCATCGGTGGAGTCCTGCCGTCGGACGCCGGAGGGGATCTCGACGTAATGGTGATCGACGTCGCGGTCATGGACGCCGCCTTGGCAGCCGGACGTACGCGCCGTGGTCGTCGAGCGCGTCCTTGCCGCACTGGCGGCGGCCTGCGGGCTCGACAGGCCCGCGTCCGGCTGGTGGGCCGATTTCCGCGTGATCGACGAGGGCAGCTGGGGGCGTCCGGTGGTGTGATGTCGATCGTGCCGCTGCTGGCGAGCGGGCTCTTCACGGAGGATCGGGCCAAGACTGACCCGCGCCGCGCTGGGCGGCTGACGCGACGTCAGTCCCTGATCGTGGCGAGGATGAGCGCCCGCAGCTGCTCCGCGGTGTGGTCGAGTGGCTGGGTACTGCGTTTGGCGCGGCACATCGCCACGGTTCCCTCGACGGCCGCGACGATGAGCGTCGCGAGCTGGGCCGCCCGCCCGGGCTCGGCGCCGTGCTCGCGCAGCGAGGCGGCCAGCAGGCTCTCCCATTCGGTGAAGACGTCGGCGGCGGCCGCGAGGGCGCCGAGTGCCTCCTCGGTGGCGGGCTCCTCGATGGACACGGCGAGGACGGGGCAGCCGGCCCGGAAGTCACTGTCCACGACGATCTTGCGCCACAGGGCCAGGAAGGCGTGCAGGCCGGCGACCGGACCGGCCCGGAGTTCTTTGCGCAGGCTGCGCGCGGTCCACTCGCCCGTGTAGCGAACCGCCTCGGTGACCAACTGCTGCTTGCCTTCGGGGAAGTAGTGGTACGTCGAGCCGAGCGGCGCCCGGGCGTGCTTGGCCGTCTCGCGGATGCTCGTCGCGTTGAGGCCGCGCCGACTGATCATGTCGGCGGCTCCGGCGACGATCCGCTCGCGCGCCGTCGGGATGGGCTTGGTCACGTACATGGTCCCTTCCGACCTCACTGGCTATAACAGTCGTCATAGTCTACCGTGATCGTCACCTATAACGACTGTCATAGTCCTTGAGCGCCGTCCTGTGCGCCCCAGAAACGAAACGAAACGAAGAGAGCATGCCATGCCGATGATCCGGCTCACCGCCCCCGCCGGCGCCCTGACCGAGCAGGGCCGCAACAGCGTCCAGAAAGACCTCGCCGCGGTACTGCTCCGCTGGGAGGGCGCCCCCGACACCGCGTTCTTCCGCGCCCAGGCCTGGAGTTACCTCGTCGACCTGCCGGAGGGCGCCCAGACCACCGCCGAGGACGACGCACCGCGCTTCCTGGTCGAGATCACCGTCCCGCGGGGCGCCCTGTCGGAGCGCCGCAAGGCCGGCCTGGTCGAGGAGGCGACGAAGACCGTCCTGGCCGCCGCAGGACTCGCCCCGGACCAGGCCGTGCGGGTATGGGTCCTGGTGCACGAACAGCCCGACGGCACCTGGGGCGCGGGCGGCGCCGTGATCCGGTACGCCGACCTCGTCGCCTTGGCCCAGCAGGGGAAGGCGGCCCAGGGCGATGCGTGAACTGACCTACGTCGCCAAGCGCACCGTCGAGTGGCGCGAGGCACCCGACCCGGAGGTCCGGTCGGCCGGAGAGGCGATCGTCGCACCGGTGGCCGTCACGCCCTGTGACGTCGACTCCTCGATCCTCGCCGGGCACGGGTTCATCGACCCGCCCTTCGCCCTCGGCCATGAGTGCGTCGCCCGGGTCGTGGAGACCGGCGACGCCGTCACGGCGGTAATCCCCGGTGACCTCGTGGTGGTGCCCTGGTCCATCAACTGCGGTACCTGCGACCGCTGCCGGGCCGGACTGACCGCACACTGCAGTGCCGTGCCGTACATGGCGATGTACGGCGCCCCGATCGGCGGCAACTGGGGCGGGCTCTTCTCCGACCTGGTCCGGGTGCCGTACGCCGACGCCATGCTCGTGCCGTTGCCCACCGGCCTCGACCCGGTCGCCATGGCCGCGGCCAGCGACAACTGGTCCCTCGCCTGGCGCCTGGTCGCCCCCCACCTCAAGACCCGTCCCGGCGCCCGGGTCCTGGTCGTCGCCCGCGGCAGCATCGGCCTGTACGTGTGCGACATCGCCCGCGCGCTCGGCGCGTCCGAGGTGCTCTACGTCGACCCCGATGCCGAACACCGCCGTATCGCAGGGGAGTTCGGAGCCGCCACGGCCGAGACGCTGGAGCCGGTCCCGCAGAGCTTCGACATCGCCGTCGAGGCCACCGGGCGAGTCGACCAACTCGCCCTCGTCGTCCAGCGCCTCGCGCCGGAAGGGATCTGCGAGAGTGCCGGCAACCACTTCCGCCCCGGCGAACTGCCCCTGCTCGACATGTACCTCACCGGCGTCACCCTGCGCATCGCCCGCGACAACGTCCGCGCACACATCCCCGACGCCCTGGACCTCGCCGCCTCCGGTGCCGTCGCCCCCGGACGGGTCGTCTCCAACGTCATCGACTGGGAGGACCTGCCCGCCGCGCTGCCCGAGAAGCACCTCAAGCCGGTCTTCGTCCGGGCCGATGACTGAGCACACCCGCAGCCGTCCCCCTCCGCCCCCCCACAGCACACCCCGTGCCGTGCCAGCCGCGTCGGGCGGGCCGCGCCAGCCGGTTGGCGAAGCCGGTGACGGTGGCCTTCGTCGGGGTTCGGTCGGGCGAGCTCGTCGGCACGTACGTCGAGCTGCCGGTGCCGGCACTTCCCGGCTGCGGTAGCAGGTCTGTCAGCGCGTGGCCGCGACCGGTCTCCTCACCGGCCGGCCTCGAGAGCGACGCGGGAATGTGGTGAGGCGCGCGCAGGGCTTCGTCACGTCCGGGTTGGCGACCACGACGGGCTGCCGTCTTGCGGGAAGGTCCGCTTCGAGCCCGTGGGTGACACCGCGAGGAACTGACCGGCGCCGAGCTGGAGTTGCCGTGAGGTCCAGACCATTGACCTGTCCACGGCTTCCGGTTAACGTCTGCCCACACCCTTTCCAAGGGCCCGCCCCTGTGCCCCCACCGCAGTGTTCGGCAAGCCTCGGGAGGCTCCTCCATGCGTGTCAAGCGATCATTGCCTGCCGCACTCCTGCTCATTCTCGCGACAACGATGTCAGGCTCTCTGGTCCAGGCTGCTCCCACCGCTTCGGCGGCCGTGTCGGCGACAGTGTGCAACAAGTACTGCGACGCCCGGGACCCGGCCCTCAGCGCACAGGACCGCAAACCCGTCACCGCCACGCTCTTCTCACGCACGTTCGTGCTCCACTTCGCCGACGCCGACGCCATGGGCTGGGCGTCCATAGGCAACGGCAGCCCCGGGGACGAGGTATGGATGGACCGCTCGTTCGACGGCGGCCGCACCTGGTCCTCCGGCAGCCGGCTCGGCGCCACCACGATCCCGGCCGGCCAGAGCGGCTGGCGGACCCTGATGTACAACGTCGACGACTGGGCGAATCACGGTGTCGGTGCCCTGCGCGCCTGCGGCAAGGCCGTCGACCGCACCGACATCGTCTGCACGCCCTGGGCCCGCTCCACCTGGAACGCCGCCGACCGGCGCACCGCGGCGGCCACCGCGCAGATGCAGTTCTACGACTACGGCACCGGCCTCTTCAACACCACTGGCTGGTGGAACTCCGCCAACGCGCTGAACGCCGTCATCGACAACGCCCGGGTGACCGGCATGAAGAGCTACACCTACGCCATCGGCCGCACCTACGATCTGCAGATCAACGCCCACGCCGGGCAGTTCCGCAACGACTACGTCGACGACACCGGATGGTGGGGGCTGACCTGGATCGCGGCCTACGACTTGACCGGCGACAGCCGCTACCTGGCCACGGCCCGGGCCGACGCGGACTACATGGCCTCCTACTGGGACAACACCTGCGGTGGCGGGGTGTGGTGGAGCACCGCGAAGACGGTGAAGAACGCCATCCCCAACTCGCTCTACATCGAACTCAACGCCGCCCTGCACAACCGTATCCCGGGCGACACGGCGTACCTTCAGCGCGCGAAGGCCGACTGGACCTGGTTCCAGGGCACCGGCATGGTCAACTCCGACAACACGGTGGGCGACGGCATCAGCCTGAGCACCTGCAGGAACGGCAACGCCACCGTGTGGTCGTACAACCAGGGTCAGCTGCTCGGCGGTCTGACCGAGCTGTACAAGGCCACAGGTGACTCCTCCGTACTGACCGCCGCTCGTCGGATCGCCGACGCCAACACCACCTCCAGCAGGCTCAACACCTCGGCGGGCATTCTCAAGGACCCCTGCGAGACCGGCGACTGCGGCGCCGACGGCCCGTCCTTCAAGGGCGCCGACGTACGCGGCCTGGCGAAGCTCAACGCGGTACTGTCCGACCACCCCTACACGGCGTACCTCAACAAGCAGGCCGCACAGGCCTATGCCGCCGACCGCAACGCGCTCGACCAGTACGGGCTGCGCTGGTACGGCCCCCTGGACAAGACCGACGCCGCCCGCCAGCAGAGCGCTCTCGATGTGATGAACGCCGCCTCCTGACCCCCCGACAGCCGCCCGCGGCGGATCCGTCCTGGCAGTGGACAGCGCCCTCCGTGACCAGCCCACCAGCGGCCACCGCCCATTCCTCTGATCGGGCGGGACGCTGCCCTCATGACACGCCTCGTCCGGCTCCTTCCCGACCGTGCGCTCGACCGCCTCGCAGCCGCGAACCTCCGCCCCCACTTGCCAAAGGGCACCACCACCACCTGATCTCCGTGACCACCGGTGCGCGCCGCTCTACGGTTCGTTCCAGAGTGCTCGGGGTCATGGGCGCTCCGGCCCGGCGGCCGGGGAAGAGCCATCGGGCGTCGGGGTCGGTCGCGGTCATGGTGTTCGGGCGCTGCCCCAGGTGGTCGAGCAGCGTCCCGGCGAACGGGGGCGGGACAGGTGACGGCGGGTCGCCGGGCCGGACGAGGACTTCGTCGTCGTCCTCGTGCTGGACGTCGTCGGTGCCTGGACCGGCGATCCGTGTCAGCGGCTGTGCGTCGCGTAGCGGAGGAAGAGCGCGACAGCCACGCGGACCTGGAGCGGGACGTCGTCGTGGTCGACGAGCTGTCGCAGCAGCACGAGCCGCTGGTGCTGGGCGATCGGCGCGAGGTTGCCGGTCGAGCGGGCCGGGACAGTGACGGCGGGCATGTGCTTGGAGCGCATGGCCCAGCGAGGAGGGCGTCGCCGACGAGCTGAAGGGGAGCGACGTCGGCCTGGAGTTCTCACGGAGAAAACCTCTGGACCTGCCTGGTCGGCTGACGCGCTGTCGCCTGCGGTTCCGTCCTCAAGAAGGTACGGCTCGCTGTGGCCTTACGAACTCCCTTGCAGGGTCCTACATTTGAGTCATGGACACTCGGCATTCCGGTCCGCTGGCGGAAGTTGTGTCACCCGTGACAGCCGGATGGCGGTTGCTGTTCGTGCCCAGCCGGGCCCGCGAGCTGGCCGTCGCGCTCGGCGGGAGCATCATGGTCCCGTCGATGGTCGCAGCCCCCCTTCTGCTGGCCGCTCTGGTGGCCGCCGTGGTCTCGGGGAAGTCATTCTTCTGGGGCAGTTTCTGGGTCCTACTGGCGTTCACGGTCGTCGCAGTGGTCCTGCTCACCGTGGCCATGATGTACGTCACGGTCTCCATGACGGTGCGGTGGGTCGAGCTCCGTCCCCTGGGGACTCCGGCCCAGGTCGTGATCGCCCGCTTTCTGCGTTCGTCGACCATGGCGATGGCTGATCTGCAGCGAGTCGTCGTCATCGAGCGACTCCGTCTGGGGCAGCGGCAGTCGATCAAGGTGGTGTTGCATACCGGCAGCGAGACGGTGGAGTGCGAACCGGCGATGTCCGCACCGCTCTCTCGGGTCGACGCACAGGCGCTGACCGGCTGGTTGACCGAGCAACTCGGCCGCGTCCAGGTGGCGGTGGAGTGTCGGACGGAGGTCAAGCGCGACTTCCTGCGTCCGGACGAGTGGTGGACCCCGTCCCACACCGCCGAGCTGTGGCGGGTACCCGTCGGTGAGGTCGACGGCATAGCCGCCCAGCGCGGCGTCGAAGGCTATCGGTACACGCCCCGGGCCGCCGCGATGTACAGCCCTGGCACTTCGGTCACCGTCTACGACCCGGGCCGGGCCTACGAGGTCGCCGAAGAACTCCGCGCGGAACGAGCCGCCGCCCAGGCCGCCGACAGCACGGCAGCCCCCGGCCCGGCCGAGGACGACGCAACGGATTCCCGCTGACTCGGTCGGGCCGGTCCTGCCCTGGCTCGGAGTGGGCGCTTGGCCCTGGAAACCCTTGATGAACTGGCCGGATGGGGTCTGGTGCCGCCGGTGCTGGTGGCGGACGTCGGCTACGGACAGAACGTCGACTTCCGCGACGGACTGGAACATCGCAGCATCGACCACGTGGTGGCCATCCGCTCGGACGTGACCGTCCACCCGCATGATGCGGTGCCCACCGCCCGGTGTGGTCCGGCAACGGCCGCAAGCCGCAGCCCCGCTACCGTGACAAGGCGTCCTCGGTCGCCGCGCTCGCGGCCCGCCACGGGCGGCAGGCGTTCACCGAGGTGACCTGGCAGGAAGGCTCACGCGGACCGATGCGGTCGCACTTCCTGGCGTTGCGGACCCCGGCCGGCCGGCCGGGGTCCGGGCCCGTCGCCTGGCTCAGGCCGCCGCCACCGCCGGGCCGGACCGGTGTTCACCGGGCGGTGCGGCTTGCCGGCGCCCTGCCTTAGGCGCCCGCTGCGCACTCCCTTGCGCTGCTCAGGCGGTGGGGGGCGACGGCGGCTTCCCTGGTGGAGGGCCTTCGTAGCCGGTCGTAGGTTTCCCCGAGCCCAAACCCCTCGGAGTGCTTCGTGCGCTCCCGGCGATCGAGATCGACAGTCCGTCGGTCAGCCAGCGATGCGCCACCGTCATGTTCAGCACGCGCCCGCCCGTAGCGGTGCCGACCAGGGCCCAGTACCGCTCCAGCCGGGGGTCGAACCCGGATGAGCGCGACACCAGCGCGTGCAGGTGTGCGCGGAAGGCGGGGGTGTCCGACTCCTGCCGGGCTCGTGCGTGGGCGGACACGAACGCGTCCACCGCATCCCCGGCGCTGGGCGGCAGCCCGTGGGCCAGGGCGGCGGCCGTCAGGGCGGCGGCTTCGTCGACCTCCGCGTAGAAGGCCGGGCCGTCCCTCATCTCTTCGTCGTGGTCTTGGGTCCAGCGGCTGAAACTGGGCGTGGAGATGAGCAGGTGCAGTTCGGCGTAGGCCAGGGCCGTAGCGGGGACGGGATCCTGCGGCGGCGCGGGAGCCAGCATGGCGATCATGATGTCGAGTCGGCGCTTGGGCATGGCCGCGGACAGCTCGCGGTACCAGTGATCAGTGAGCGTGCGATGCGCCTCCGGGAGCCGCTGCACGCGGGACAGTATCTCCAGACGCCGCAGCCGTTCCTCGCCCGGGCAGTCGTCCAGGGACTTGAGCGTGGCCTCGCGCCACCGCAGTTCGGTCAGTCGTTCCTGCACCACTTCGAGCTCGGTTGCCACCAGTTCGCCGAGCGTGCACTCGCCCGTCACCACCTGCGTGATGGTCGCGATCGAGGTGTTCAGTGCCCGCAGGCGTCTGATGAGCCGGATCCGCTCCCACGCCTCGGGGCCGTAGCGCCGATGACCACCGGAGCTACGGACGGCCACCGGCAGCAGACCACTGTCGGAGTAGTAACGGAGCGTCTTGACGGAAAGACCTGTTCCGGCCGCCAGTTCACCGATGCTCCATGTGTCTTGCGTCACAGTGCCTTGAACCTCCAGTGCGCGGGAGGTTCTAGCGTATGGAGCACTGACGGCGCCGGTCGGCACCGTTTTCGTAGCTCAGAGCTCGTTCCGGCCTGACCGGACCGGTGCAGCCGCGTACGGCCGCCTGGTGCGGCGTCGTCCCATGCCGTCCCCGACCCAAGAACGGTGGGTGCGTATGTCCCCGACCATGACAGCACCGCGTCCATGCCGAAGAGCCGGACTCCGTGTGGTGCTGTTCCCCTTGCTGTGCGCGATGGCACTGCTCTCGGTCATCGCCCTACCTGCGGCCGGCGCAAGCCCCCGTTCCCCTGGCGCCACGGGGCAGGGCGGCGCCATCGTACGGACCGACCAGGGCCTGGTACGTGGTGTCTCCCACGGCTCGTACACCACCTTCGGCGGCCTTCCCTACGCCGCGCCGCCGACCGGACCGCTGCGCTGGCGTGCCCCTGTGCCCGCCGCCGCGTGGCGGGGTGTCCGGGATGCGACGAGGCCGGCTGAACGCTGTGTGCAGATGCCGACACCAGGTACCGGCGCGATCGTCGGCTCGGAGGACTGCCTCTACCTCAACGTCACGGTACCGGCGACGAAGCCGGCCGGGAAGAAGCGGCCCGTGCTGGTGTGGATGCACGGCGGTGCGTTCCTGGGGGGTTCCGGCAGTGACTACAGCGCTGAACGACTGGCGGTCCTAGGTGACGCGGTCGTCGTCACGGTCAACTACCGGTTGGGGATCTTCGGCTACTTCGGTCACTCCGGGTTGGGCGCCGCCCCGCCTTTCGGGCTGGCGGACCAGCAGACCGCCCTGCGCTGGGTGCGGGCGAACGCCGCGCCGTTCGGCGGTGATCCGAGCAAGGTCACGCTGTTCGGTGAATCCGCGGGCGCCCTCAGTATCTGTGCACACCTCACCTCGCCGACCGCCGTCGGACTCTTTCAGCGGGCCGTGCTCCAGAGCGGTTCCTGCCTCACGTCCTTCCCGCGCGGCGCCCTCGGGCCCGGCACACCGGCGTACGAGCCGTTCGCCGCACAGGCCGATGTCCAGACGGCCGGTGCGCAAGCCGCCCGGCAACTGGGCTGCACGGCGGGCGGCGGGGACGAGGTACTGGCGTGCCTGCGCCGGCTGAGCACGGATCGTCTCGCCACCGCGCAGCTGATGCAGTCCTTCAACCGGCCCGCCTTCGGCAACGGGCTGCTGCCCCTCGCGCCCGGCCGGGCGTTGGCGTCGGGACGCTTCCACCGCGTGCCGGTCGTGCTGGGCACCAACCACGATGAGATGCGGATGTTCGTCGGCGTGTCGCTCGCCGCGTTCCCGATCCGTACCGAGGACGACTACCGCGCCCGTCTGGCGGACGCATTCGGTCCTGCGGCCCCGGCCGTCGAGGCGCGGTATCCGGCAGCACACCATGCCTCTCCCGCGCTGGCCTGGGCCGCGGTGCTGACCGATCGATCCTTCACGTGCACCACGCTGGCAGCCGACCGGGCCATCGCGGCGCATGCCCCCGGTCTGCCGCTGTACGGCTACGAGTTCAACGATCCGGAAGCTCCCGTCCTCGCCGGTCTGCCGGCGAACCCGGGCTTCCCCTACGGTGCGGCGCACGGCTTCGAGATGCCGTTCCTGTTCCCCTCCGTCCCCACCGAGCGGCCGCTGAGCAACAGCCAGCGCGCCCTGTCGGACCGGATGGTCGGCTACTGGACGACCTTCGCGCGCACCGGCGACCCGAACGCCCCCGACGCCCCGCTATGGCCCACCCTCCGCCCGTCGTCACCTCACACGCCGTCGGTGCTGTCGTTGGTTTCCGGACCAGGCGGGATCCACCCGGTCGACGCCTATTCCGCACACCAATGCTCGTTCTGGGACCGCCTGTCCCAGTGAGCCTCCCCGCGCGTGCCCGGCTTCGGACGGCGAGCTGCCCGCTCGTCCGCTGCCACACCCGCTCGACCGCGGCCAGCTCATCGCGCTCAGCTCGTCCCTCCGACAGCTGCTTGACCAGCTGCACTTCGAGCCCGTCCAATCCGCGCGGCGATCCGGGAGAAGACATGCGTGGGCTGATGCCGCGTGCGAAGGTGCCGAACAGGAGGGGGCGTCTCCGCGCCAGGCGTCGGCCAGCCACACCACCGGCTCCCGAGCGGCGGCGCCACTATCCGGGCGGCTGCGTCTTCCTGACCGGACGACGCTCGAGGGCGTCATGTACGTGCTGCGCACGGGTGTCGCGTGGCGTGGTGTTCCCGCGGAAACGGTGGGCTGCTCCGGTGTGACGGCCTGGCGCCGGTTACGGGACCGGACCGAGGCCGGCGTCCGGCCCCGCTCGGCGTCTGGCCAGGCGGCCTTGTGGGCAACTGTCCGTGGTCCGGCCTCGTCACCAGCAGGGCCACTGGGGAATGGCCGGACTGCCGTGCGCCGGCCATCGAGGGAGCGGGGCAAGACGGGCGAGGCGGCCGCGGTCAGGCTGACCGGCCTCCCGTTATCTCCCGGCCGGCTCCGGTCCTGGTGCCGGGCGCCTGCCTCGCTGTACCAACCGTGAGCCGTCCACGCTGAACCCGACCTCGGCGCCGCCGTCCTTCCGGGTGCGTGCGAAGACGGTGCCGCCGTGCGCCTCGGCGACGTCCCGCACGATGGCGAGGCCGAGGCCGGAGCCCGGCAGACCCCGTGCGGCGTCGGCCCGGTAGAAGCGGTCGAAGACGCGTTCTGCGTCGGCCGTGCTGATCCCGGGACCGCGGTCGGAGACGGTGACCGTGCCGCCCCGGATGCACACTCCGATCGGTTCACGGTCGTCGGTGTCGAACTTGGCGGGGTTCTCCAGCAGGTTGCCCACGGCCCGTTCCAGTCCGTCGGGGCGGCCGTGGACCACGGAGCCGTCGGCGTCGAGGTGGACGAGGCGGCGCGTGCGCCGGTGGACGCGCCGGGCCGCACGACGGGCCACCTCGGCAAGATCCACGGGTCCTTCGGGCTCCTCGCGGTGCTGGGCCAGTGCCAGCTGGACCAGTTCGTCGACGAGATCGCTCAGTTCGCGTGTCTCTCCCTCGACGTCGTCGAGGAGCCGGGCGCGGGCGTCGGGGGAGAGGGAGTCGAGGCGGGCCAGCACCGTGGCGTTGGTACGCAGACTGGTCAGTGGGGTGCGCAGTTCGTGCGCGGCGTCCTGGACCAGCCTCTCCTGCGCCTCGCGGGCGGCGAGCCGGGTGAGCATCCTGCCGAACGACGTGGAGAGCCGGCCCACTTCGTCGCGCCCACCGGCCAGGGCGGTGCCGGAGATCCGGCCGCTGACACTGATCTCCTCGGTGAGCCGCGTCAGTCGGCTCAGCCGCGCGGTGATGCTCCGGGCGAGAACGAACCCCATGCCCGCCGCGACGAACATGACCCAAAGGACATGTCCGGCCATCCCCCGGGCCATGCCGCCCAGTTGACGGTGGGTTCCGTCGATCGGCACGGACACCTGCAGGGCGCCGTCGCCCTCGCCCAGTGCCGTGGTCAGCCGGCGGTAGGTGGTGCCGTCCACCGCGACCTCGGCGGTGACCGTCTCGCCTTTCTCGCCCGTTGCGGCCAGCGAACGAGCGGCGGCGGACACCGGCAGCCTTGCCGACGGGCCGCCGAGGTGTGTGGCGGTGCCGTCCGGCGCTATGGCCTGCATGACCATCTGCCACTCCGGCTCGTCCCCGGGGCCCGGCAGGTCGGGGCCGGGATAGAGGTCCGGGGCCTGTGCGCCGGTCTCGGCAGGTATGAGAAACGAGCCCACACCAGCGAGCGCCACGACGACCGCGGGTCCGCGCCACGGCTTCGATAAATAACCCATCCAGTCATCATCGCGTCGACAACAGAGGCAAGGAAGCTCTTGCGCAACTGGGCGACAGGTACCGCCGGCTGCCGTGCAGCGCGGCATTCGCCCCTGAGCGCCGAGCGAGGCCAGGCACACGGCTCTGGCCTCGGCGAATTCCGTCGAGGGTCGAGAGGACGATCTCCAGGCTGCCCGCACCCCCAGGGCCGGGGTCGCCTGTGCTCGACGGAAAGAGGCCACGGAAGCCCCTGTGTCGTGGCCGTCTCGACCTGACTGGCCTTCCGGGCCCGGCCGACGTGATCGACGGCCGGCGCCCGCGGGCGGCCGTTCTCCTCTACGGGGACGGCTTCCTGTTCTGCTTTTCGTCGCCCGTCTCCTGCTCGGCCGAGCGGCGCTGGGCGCCGGTGCTGGGGCTCAGCGCGTCACCGGCCTCACCGTCCTGTGTTCCGGGGACGATCGCGTCCTCTGCCTCCCGGCGGGCCGCACGGTCGCCGCTCTCACCGGGGGCCTCGGAGGGCGGGGTCGGCTTGCGGTCTTCCTTCTTGGTCATGCGCATTCCCTTCCGTATGTGCTCTCGTCGCGGTTCGTGCGGCGGGCCGTGGCGGTGCGGACGCGGCAGCGCGCCGGGTGCACGGGGGCACGGCCGACGCACGAGTGCGACCGACGTCGGCACGCCTACCCCAGGAGCGGCACCGCAAGCTGATGGCCGGCCGGGATCGTAGGGTGGGAATTCGCGGGGCAAAAGCGAGCCCCGCTCCGACCTTGTCCTTTGAGGTATGGACCGGTTGCGTTCGGCGATGGTCTCTGGGGTTTGACGGCTTCCCTCATGTCGTGGGGGTGGCGGGCCGCTGGAGCCGAGTGGCCGTCCTGGGACGGGCCATGAGGGTCGAGGTGCACGGGCCGGGCAGGGGCGCCCCAGGTCGGCGGCCGCCTCACCGAGGAGCCACCTGCAGGCGGATCAACGTGTCCGGTTTGTGCAGCGCACGGTCCGAGCGCGTCCGCCCGAGTACCTCCACCGGCAGATCGGCCAGGAGTGGGCCCGACAGTACGATCAACGCCGTGAGCAGCTCCCCGCACGGCCTGACAGGCCACCGGACGGAAGGTGACAAGTCTTTGAAGGGCCTGCGACTGTTGACCCTGAACACCCTCTTCACCGGTGATGTCCCCGCTCGGCTGCGTGCCCTCGGCACGGCGCTGGACCGGTCCGACTACGACATCGTCTGCCTGCAGGAGGTCATGTTCCGCCGCAACGCGCGGCTGATCCGCCGTGCCGCTCCCGCATACCGGCACTTCGCCTACTCGGGCACGGTCCTGCTCAAGGGGGGTCTGGTGCTGCTGTCCCGGTGGCCAATCAGCCGGTGGCGGTTCGTGCGGTACCCGCTGACGGGTCCGGTGCGCGGCGAACTCCTCATGCGCAAGGGTGCCCAGCTGGCGTCCGTGGCCACCCCGGACGGTGAACTGGTGGTCGTGAACACCCACTTGTCGGCCAACCGCGACGACGACTGGTCCCCAGCGAACCGGAACACGCGGATCGCAGAAGTCGAACTGGGCCGGCTCACCGGGTTGATCGCGGCCATCGGCCCGTCCCTGCCCGTCGCCGTGGTCGGTGACCTGAACGTCCCGCGCGGCTCGGCGGTACTCGCCGACTTCCTCACCACAGCAGGGCTGCGCGACGTTCTCGCCGACGACACGCGTCCGACGTATCGGCCCACAGCTCGATGGCCGTCGCCGCCGGCCCTGGACCATGTACTGGTCCGGGCCGCAGCCGGGGAGACGCTGACCGGCTGCGCCGACTTCGTCTTCCAGGACAAGGTGACACTGGCCGACGGCCGCCAGGCCTACTTGTCCGACCACTACGGCGTGCAGGCGCAGTTGATCCGGTCGAAGTGACACGGAGACGCGTACGGAAATGCAGTTGATCACCCTGATCGGGTGGGCCGGTATCCGTCGGACATGACGGACGCGGAGTGGTTGGCCGTGCGGCCTTTGCTGCCGGTGCCGACCTCGATCCAGGGCCGTGGTGGGCAGCCCGTCGATTGCCGTCGTCGCCCTGACGGCAGGTCTCACCGTCGGAATGTATCGGCTGCCTGCGTCGCGGGTATGCGCTGTTGGTCTTCGGTCAGCGGCGGCCGGTGGCCAGGATGTCGGCTTCGGGACGATGTCTTCTGGTGGCGACGTGCGTTGTGCCGGTCTCTACCGGTCGAGGAACTCGTTGGCGGTTTCCACGAACCGGTCATGGATTGGAAGATGCCACCGTGGCCGGCGTCGGGGTAGATGACCAGCTCGGCGTTCGGCAGTCGTCGGGCCAGGTCGGCAGAGTTCTTCGAAGGCACCATCCTGTCGCTGTCGCCGTTTGCGACGAGTACGGGCTGGTGGATGACGGAGAGGTCGTGGGGTCGTTCCAGGCCCCAGCGGTGGATGGCCTTGAGCTGGTTGTTGTAGGCGATGGGCGAGATCGCCTTGTCCCGGTCGGTGGTGCGTTCCTTCAGGCGGGCCAGGAACTCCTTGCCCGCGCGACGCCCGGTCGCGGTGCGGGTGAAGAAGAGGAACTGCTTGGGGTCCTGGAGCGTGACCAGGGCTCGGAGGGTGTCGAGGTGGGACAGCACGGTCACGTTCTTGATGCCCTCGCCACCGGCGGAGCCGGTGCCCGAGAGGATCATTTTGCGGACGAGGTGCGGGTCGGTCCGCGCGATCACTTGGGCGATCATGCCGCCCATCGAGAAGCCGTGGATGTCGACGTGTTCGAGCCCGAGGGCTCGGATGAAGGTGACGGCGTCCTTCGCCATCTCCTGGATGGTGCGGGGCGTGGAACCGCTGGAAGCGCCGACACCCCTGTTGTCGAACGTGATGACATGGCGCTTGGCGGCGATGCCGTCGACGACGCGGGGGTCCCAGTTGTCGAGCACCGCGGCAAGGTGGGTCAGGAAGACCACCGGGGTGCCGGACCGGGGGCCGAGCTCGCGGTAGGCGAAGGTCACGCCGTCGGCGGTGAGGGTGCGGGTCGGTGCGTCCCTGTAAGACGTCACCAGGTCGTAGCGTCCTGCCTGCTGGTCATTCATGGCTGCGTCCCTCTTCGAGCGGGTAGTGGGTCGCGTCTGTTCGCGTGTTTCGGGTGGGATTCGCGCGCCGGTCTTCCCTCTCGGAAGACGGGGTGCGCGGCGGGTCGAACCCGACGGCGCCGCGGGCGACATTTAAAGTATGACCGTAATTCTATGAAGGAGCAAGTGCTGACGGGGCGAGAAGGATTTGGTGTCATGACTGCCATCACTCTGCGGATCCCTGACGCCATGGACAAGCCGCTGCGCGACGCGGCCGCCGGCGCCCCGTCCCTGAACGACTACATCGTGCGCGCGGTGCGTCGGCAGATGACGCTCGATGCCGCGCGCAAGCTCGCCTCGATCGCGCCCCTCGACCTCGCGGGTGAGGGCGACGCCCTGTGATCATCCGCAAGGGCGACGTCTGGGACGTCGACACCGGCAAGGGCACGCGCACTGTTCTCGTCGTTAGTCTCGACGGCCTCGCCGAGGCCTACGGCGCTGTCGTCGCCGTGGTGCTCCACGCCCCGGCCGAGCACCCCGACACGGCGATGAGCGTGCATCTGAGCACCCCGGTCGACGCCTCCCTCGTCGCGGTCGACCTCCTGCAGCTCTCCGCCATCCGCTTCGAAGCCGGCGCCCTGCACGGCAACATCGGCCCCGAGCAGCAGGAGCTCGTCGACAACGCCCTCCGCGCCGTCCTCGACCTGTAGCGGACGCCGCGCACGGTTTCGAGGTGCGAAGTGCGGAGTGAGAAGGGTGCTTGACGATCTTTCACGGGGAGCCGGTGTTCCGCCGGTGCACTTCGGCCGATGTGGTGTTGCGCGAGCCGAGTGAAAGCCGAGGGATGCCGTCGGTGCGCAAGTCGGGCGACGGGCCGGGCCGTTGGGCTCCTCTGTGTGATGAAGAAGGAAAGAAGGTCCTCGCTCCTTCGGGGGAGTGAGGACCTTGTCCATCTTGGGGCTGTGTCAGCTGTGTGCGCCCCACCAGACCCACGCCGTGCGATCGATGCCGCCTTCACCGATGTAGTTGGTGGTGTAGACGGCGTTGCCGTTGTCCGAGGTGCGGAGGAATACGCCGGTTCCAGTGACGAAGTCGCATTCGAGGTAGTTGCCGTCGCCGCTCCACCACTGCCCGGGGGCGTTTCCGCAGCCGCTCATCCAGACGGCGTTGGTCGCGGTCTTGCTGTCCGTGGTGAGGCACAAGCCGTTGGCCTTGCTCACCAGGCGGCGAAACACCGTGCCGTCGTAGTTGCGGGTGTAGGAGTCCGAACCCCAGTGCCAGTTCCGGGTGGAGAGCGAGTCGTCGCAGGTGTCCGACCACACCTTGTCGCTCACGGTCGACGAGACGAGACAGTTGCCCTCGTGGTCGTTCGCATACGTCCAGTACGTCGTCGCGGACGCGGTGGACATCGAGCCTGCCACGGCGAGCATCAGGGCGGCGAGTCCCACGGGCGCGGTCAGTCTCAGGGTCCTCAGAGAATTCATGATCGCCAGGATTGAGGGCAGAGGAGGAATTCCTGTAAATCAAGCGTGAACACGCCATGCCACTTTGGTCATGTTCGCGCCAACGCCGTGGCTTCCGTCGTTGTCGAAGCCTTGTGGCCGCTCTTGTGGCCGCTCTGTGCGTGAGCCCCACCGGCCCGTCGGCATGACGGTCGGCCTTCTCGAGCATCGTGTGGCGGATGCTCCCGCCCCTCAGGTGATCACGGCGGGAGGGCGCGGCAGGTACTCCGGCCTCGATGAGCGGATGAGACCACTCCTCGTCACCAACCGGGGCCGGTGACGATGCCTTCCGGGACGAATGCCGCGATAGGGCTGTCTGCTGTCTGCCATTCTGAAGTGCCTTTCTGCACTCATCGTGTGCACCAGGGGCGGAGTTCCTCGCCGCCACTCGTCGACGCGAGGAACTCCGCCCCGAGAACGGTTGCGGGGTGCTTCGACTCGCCGTGCGCTGCCATCCGCGTCGAAACTCTGCCGGTGCCGGGGCTGGTAGGAAGCTGGAAAAGGGGGTGTCGGGTAGCGCCGTTCGGCACCGGGGAGGGGGCGATCTCCTCGAGTTCGTAGTGGCGTCGGAGCGGGCGCGAGGTCATGCCTCGTGTTGTGCGGCAGGGGCATGCTCGCCCGAGCCGCGGCTGATCAGCTGGGTAGGGATGGTGACGGTGCGGGTGCGGGAGCGGTCGCCGTCAAGGCGGGCCAGGGCGATTGCTGCGGCTGCCCTGCCGATTTCCTCAGGGTTCTGGGCGACGACGGTCAGGGCCGGTTCCAGGGCCTCGGCGAGGGCCACGTCGTCGAAGGCGACGACTGCGACGTCCTTACGGTGGCTGCGGGCGAGTTCGGTGACTATGCCCAGCGCGACGATGTTGTTGCCGGCGAACAGGGCGGTGGGGGGATCCGCCAAGGCAAGGAGCTGGGATGTGGCGGCTGAAGCACCATGCTGGTCATGGGCGTTCGTCACCAGGGAGCGGTCGTGGGCCAGGCCCGCTTCCCGCAGGGCCTCCCGGTAGCCGGCCAGACGCTCGCGGCGGGTGTACAGCCTCGTGGGCAGGTCGCCGACGAAGCCGATACGCCGGTGTCCGTGGGCGATCAGGTGGGCGACGCCGTCGTGCGCGCCGGTGCGGTTGGTGCTGACCACGCTGTCCGTGGCCAGTCCCACTCCTGGTCGGTCGAGGAAGACCACGGGCAGACCCGCCGTACGGTGGGGCTTGAGGTGGGAGTGGTCGGCGCCGACGGACGGCACGACCATCAGCACGCTGATCCGGCGGGCGAGGAACTTGTCGGTCAGGGCGCGTTCGCGTGCGGGGTCGTCCGCGGAGGATCCCATGAGGAGGGTCAGGCCGTGGTCCCCGACCGTGTCCTCGATGCCGCGGGCCACGGCCCCGAAGAAGGGGTTGGCGAGGTCGGGGATGACGAGTCCGACGGTGGTGTCGGGGCCGCCGACGCGGATGTTGCGTGCCATGAGGTTCGGCTGGAAGCCCAGCCGGGCCACGGCGGCGAGTACTTGTTCCCTGGTCTGCGCGGAGGCGGGTCCGTCCTCGTTGAGGACGCGGGAGACGGTCTTGGCGCTCACACCCACTTCACGGGCGACATCGGCCAGGGTGGGGCGGCGGTTCGCTGCCATGAAGGACACGGTCTCCTTGCTCGTCGGTTCCGGCCTCGGCCTCGGCCGGAACCCGTAGCTGCTCGAGGTGTTGTCAGTTGGCCCGGACTCCTGCGGCCTTGGCGGCCTCGGAATCCGCGACGACGGTACCTCCGGCCGCGTCGACGGTGAGTGCGCCGGTCATGATGGCGACGACTTCGGCCATGGAATGGTCGGAGGGCTTGATCACGGCGGCCCGCCGACCGAGGCGGTGGACGTGGATCCGGTCGGCGATCTCGAAGACGTGGGGCATGTTGTGGCTGATCAGGACGACCGGCATGCCCTTGTCGCGGACGCGGCGGATGAGGTCGAGGACCTGGCCGGACTCCTTGACGCCGAGGGCGGCGGTGGGCTCGTCCATGACGACGACCGAGCGGGCCCAGGCCACGGACCGGGCTACGGCGACGGCCTGCCGCTGTCCTCCGGAGAGAGTCTCCACCGACTGGGTCAGGGAGCGCAGCCCGATCTTCAGATCGGCCATGTGCTCGGCGGCCTCCTGCCGCATCCGCTTCTTGTCCAGCATGCGGAAGACGCTGCCGAGGACGCCGGGGCGGCGCAGTTCCCGACCGAGGAACATGTTCGAGGCAATGTCCATCGAGGCGGCCACGGCGAGATCCTGGTACACCGTCTCGATGCCGTGGGCGCGTGCGCTCTGCGGACCGGAGAAGGTGATGGGCTCTCCGTTGAGCCGGATCTCGCCGGCGTCCGGCGCCACCGCGCCGGTGAGCGCCTTGATCAGGCTCGTCTTGCCGGCGCCGTTGTCGCCGATCACGGCGAGGACTTCGCCGGGCAGCAGATCGAAGTCGGCGCCGTCGATGGCGGTGACATGGCCGTAGCGCTTGACCAGGCCGCGGGCCTGCAGGACGGGGGTGGGGGAGTCCGAGGTGGTCATCGGGCCTTCTTCCGTGAGAGCTGGTCGACGGTCACCGCGAGGATCACCAGCACACCGGTGATCAGGGTCTGGTAGATGGAGGCCACGCCCATCAACTGCAGCCCGTTGCGGAAGACACCGACGATGAGCACACCGATGAACGTACCGAGGACCGAGCCCCGGCCGCCGAACAGACTGGTCCCGCCGAGGACAACGGCGGTGATGCTGTCGAGGTTGTCGGTCTGGCCGGCCTGCGGGTCGCCGACCCCGGTGCGCGAGATGAGCAGCAGGGCCGCGACGCCGTACAGCAGACCCGCCACGGTGTAGATGCCGATGGTGAGCCGGGAGGTGCGGATGCCGTTCAGCCGGGCGGCCTCCTGGCTGTTGCCCAGCGCGTACACGTGCCGACCCCAGCCGGTGCCGCTCAAGGCGTAGGCCAGCAGGAGGAACAGGGCGATGGTGACCAGGGAGCCGTAGGTGATGTCCGTGTGGCCGAGCGGGAAGGTCTCCCCGAGGGCGGTCAGCGGCGCAGGCAGGTTGGTGACCGTCTGCTCCTCGGAGTAGATGTGGGTCAGCGCGAACGCCACGTTGAGCATGCCGAGGGTGACGATGAACGGGGGCAGCGGGATCTTCTGCACGAGCAGTCCGTTCAGCAGCCCGAAGCCGCCGCACACCACCAGGCCCAGCGCGATCGCGAGCAGAGGGGGCAGGGAACCCTCGGCCGCCATCTTCGCGATCACGATGCTGCCGAACGCCATCACGGCACCGCACGACAGGTCGATGCCGGCGGTGAGGATGATCAGGGTCTGTCCGATGGCGAGGGTGCCGACCACCATGACCTGCTGCACGATCAGCGAGAAGTTCCCGCCGGTGAGGAACTGGTCGGTCGAGAACGAGAAGAAGACGCAGGCCAGCAGCAAGGCTGCCAGTGGGCCGGTGGTCGGTTGCGTGAGCAGTCTGCGGGCCGTGGTCGGTCCCTTGAGCTCGGCGTACGGCGTCGAGGTGGAGGGTGGCGTGGACGTGGCAGTCATGCGAAGTCCTTGTCGGAAGGCAGAAGTCCTTGTCGGCCCCCGCTGGGGGGACAGGGAGGCGAGGGGGCGGCCGTCCCGGGTCGGGGGGTGGGTCCGGCCGCCCCGCTGAGCGGAAGGCGGGTCGCGGGACCGGCGGGCGGCTCAGCCCCAGCAGTTCTCGAGGCCGAAGGCGGTGTCCTTGGAGTCGACCCCGGTCTGCGCCTTGTCGGTGATCAGGGTGACGCCGGTGTCGGTGTAACCGGACGCCTTCTTGCCGTCCTTGGCGTACGTCACCACGGCCTTGACGCCCTCGGCGGCCATCTTCAGCGGGTACTGCTGTGAGGTCGCGGCGATCTTGCCGTCCTTGACCGCCTGGGTGCCGGTGCAGCCGCCGTCGACGGAGACGATCAGGACGTCCTTCTCCCGGCCCTTGGCCTTCAGCGCGGTGTACGCGCCGAGGGCGGCCGGCTCGTTGATGGTGTAGACGACGTTGATGTCCGGCTCCTTCTGGAGGCAGTTCTCCATCGCCGTCTGGCCCTTGGCCTGGTCACCGCCGGTGTCCTGGGCGCAGACCACGTCCTTGTCGGTGGCGCCGAAGCCCTTGAGGAAACCGTTGTGCCGCTGGACGCCGACGGAGACGCCCGGCGCGAGGTCGAGGGCGGCTATCTTCGCGCTCTTGCCCGCCATGGCCGCCTTGGCGTACTCGCCGATCAGCTGCCCGGCCTTGAGGTTGTCGGTGGCGAAGAGGGCGTCGACCGCGCTCTCCGGCTCGGTCGGTGTGTCCAGCGCGATGACCAGCACGCCCTTGGCCTTGGCCTTTTCGATCGCGGGGACGATGGCCTTGGAATCGCTCGGGGTGATCAGGATGCCCTTGACCCCGGCGGCGACCATGTTCTCGATCGCGGTGACCTGCCCGGCGTTGTCGCCGTCGAACTTGCCGGCCGCGGTCATCAGCTTGACGCCCTCGGACTTCGCGGCCTTCTCCGCGCCCTCCTTCATCTTCACGAAGAACGGGTTGGTGTCCGTCTTGGTGATCAGACCGACCTTGACGTCGCCCGAGCCCGATCCGGAACTCGCGGAGTCCGAGCCGGAGCCGGAGCCGCAGGCCGTCAGGGTCAGGGCCGCGACGCCGGTGATGGCAGCGGCTCTGAGGAGCGAGGAGGACAGGCGCGTGGTGCGAGACATGAACGACTCCTGTGGATAGCGGGCGGCACAGGGCAGGGTGCGGGCATGCCGCCCCCGGTGTCACCGTTGACTTATGTCATCGTTGACACTGCATGGCGAGGATGATGGACTCCGTCTCCCGGCAACGTCAATGCCTTCCACCCGTCACAAATCGGCAACGCCCCCCGGGTCTCCAGCCGTGCGGTCGGCCGGGGCAGGCGTGCGCCCCGCCCAGTCCGCCCGTACCGCTCCGAGAGAAGAGCTGCCCATGAGCCCGCGCCAGATCACCGTTCTGGGAGAGTGCGTCGCCGACGCCTTCACTGAGCCCGCAAGCGCCTCGAACGAACTCGCTCTGCGGGTGCTGCCGGGCGGCGGACCCGCGAACACGGCGGTGGCTCTGGCCCGCCTCGGTACCCGGGCCCGCTTCCTCGCGCGTCTGTCCGGCGATGTGTTCGGCCGCCTGTTCCGCGCCCACCTCGAGGCCTCGGGCGTCGACCTCTCGGATGCCGTCGCGGCAACCGAGCCCAGCACGCTGGCCGTGGCCGAACTGGACGCCCACGGGCAGGCCGCGTTCTCCTTCCACGCACAGAACACTGCCGACTGGCAGTGGACTCCGCACGAACTGGCGGGAGTTGATCTGTCCGGCACATCCTGCCTGCACACCGGCTCACTGGCCCTGGTCAGGGAGCCCGGCGCGGCTGCGGTGGAGGACTTTCTGGCAGGGGCCTCGGCCGAGGCCACCATCAGTATCGATCCCAATGTCCGGCCCCTGCTGGTGCACCCGGACGTCTACCGAGCCCGGCTGCACCACTGGTGCTCCCTCGCCGACATCCTGCGTCTCAGCGAGGACGACCTGCACCTTCTCCTGCCGGGCGCCGGCCCGGAGGAGGCGTGCGACCTGTGGCATGCGGCCGGGGCGCGGCTGGTCGTGATCACGCGCGGTGCCGATGGCGCTTTGGCCTCGCTCGACGGCGAGCGCGTGGCGGTGCCCGCGGTGGCGACGCGGGTCGTCGACACGGTGGGGGCGGGGGACTCCTTCACCGCCGGACTGCTGCACCACCTCGGTGCCCGCGGACTTCTCGGCGGCCGGCTCGCCGCGCTGCGTGTGGAAGAGGTCGCGGAAGCCGGCCGGTTCGCCGCCCGGGTAGCCGCTCTGACCTGCTCGGTCGTCGGCCCGAATCCGCCGTGGCACGACCAGTTGGCACAGCTCGCGACAGCCGATCACGTCTGACCGGCAGACGGTCCGCGCCGGGCAATCCCGTCCGAACCGTTGACGCGTCGGCCGGATGACGCTCATCATCGGGCCACTCGATGTCAGCGTTGACACAAGTCATCGCTGACACCCTCTGGTCGGCGGTGTGGACGCCGTCGCGGACCAGGGCGTCACATTCTCGGGCCGCCCACCGCAGGCTGTGCTGCGTGGACGGCCGCAGCCCAGGAGACACCATGAGCTCTGGACGTGTACCCCGGCATGCCCGCGTGCGGATGACCGCTGCGGCGGCGGCCGTCTGCGCCCTGTCCGCCGCCCTGCTCACCCCTCAGGCCGCCGCAGCCGACGCCCCGCCGTACTCCGAGACCTATCGTCCCCAGTTCCACTTCACTCCGGAGAAGAACTGGATGAACGACCCCAACGGCCTCGTGTACTACAAAGGCGAATACCACCTCTTCTACCAGTACAACCCCAATGGCAGCTCCTGGGGCGACATGTCCTGGGGACACGCGGTGAGCACGGACCTCGTCCACTGGCAACAGCTGCCGCTCGCCCTGTCGCACGACGACGAGGAGATGGTCTTCTCCGGCAGTGCCGTCGTCGACGAGAACAACACCACCGGTTTCGGCACCGCGAAGAACCCGCCCATGGTGGCGATCTACACCAGTCACAACAAGTCCACCGGCATCCAGTCACAGTCGCTCGCCTACAGCACCGACCGCGGCCGCACCTGGACCAAATACCAGGGCAATCCCGTCATCGACATCGGCTCGAGAGACTTCCGCGACCCCAAGGTCCAGTGGTACGAGCCGACCAAGAGCTGGCTGATGACGGTGTCACTGTCCGCCGAGCACAAGGTGCGGTTCTACTCCTCCAAGAACCTCAAGGACTGGACACAGCTCAGCGAGTTCGGCCCGGCCGGCGCGACGGGTGGCGTCTGGGAGTGCCCCGATCTGTTCCCCCTCGCCGTCGACGGGGACACGAACGACATCAAGTGGGTCCTGGTCGTCAACATCAACCCCGGCGGCGTCGCGGGCGGTTCAGCCGCCCAGTACTTCATCGGAGACTTCGACGGCACCAAGTTCACCGCCGAGGACAACGGCACCTACACCCCGCCCGCCGGGACCGTCGTGCAGGACTTCGAGGGCATCGGTTTCGGTTCGTGGACGGCCACGGGCACCGCGTTCGGCCCGGGACCAACAGCCGGGACGCTCGACGGACAGCAGACCGTCGCCGGCTTCGACGGCAAGGGCCTCGCCAACAGCTTCCACTCCGGGGACGCCACCACCGGCACCCTCACGTCGCCCTCCTTCACCGTCGACAGCCCTTACCTGAACTTCAAGATCGGCGGCGGCCGGCACCCGCACCAGCCCGGGAAGATTCTCGCCGACTTCGAGGGCGGCACCTACGGCGCCTGGACGACGACCGGCGACGCCTTGGGCCCGGCACCGGCCACCGGCACCCTCCCCGGCCAGCAGCAGGTCTCCGGCTTCCAGGGCGGCGGACTGATCAACACCTTCGTGAACGGCGACGCCGGCACCGGCACCCTCACCTCACCCGAGTTCACCATCGACAAGCGATACGTCAACTTCCTCATCGGCGGCGGCAACCACCCCGCCGGCTCCGCCAACCCCACCGCCCTCGAACTCCTCGTCGACGGCCAGGTCGTCCGCAGCACCACCGGGAAGGACGCCGAGGCTCTCGAGACGGCCACCTGGGACGTCAGCGACCTCGCCGGCAAAAAGGCGCGGATCAGGGTGGTCGACGACAACACGGGCGGCTGGGGCCACATCAACGCCGACCAGATCGTGCTGTCCGACACCCAGGCCCGGCCCGGCTCCCAGGAGACGTCCGTCAATCTGATCGTCGACGGCCAGGTCGTCCGCAGCGCGACCGGCTCCGACAGCGAGATGCTGGACTGGACCTCCTTCAACATGCGCCCCTACCTCGGCAAGAAGGCACAGATCCAGCTCGTCGACATGAACACCGGCGGCTGGGGCCACATCCTCGCCGACCAGTTCACCGCAGCCGACTCTCCCGCCCTCTCCGTCCTGCAGCGCGCCCACTGGGCCGACCACGGCAAGGACTACTACGCCGCCGTCTCCTGGGAGAACGCCCCCGGCGGCAAGCGGTACATGATCGGCTGGATGAACAACTGGGACTACGCCGGCGCCATCCCCACCTCCCCCTGGCGCGGAGCACAGAGCGTCCCCCGCCAGATGGCGCTGCGCACCGTCGACGGCCGCGTCCGGTTGACCAGCGAGCCGGTCAACAGCGTGACGTCCCTGCGTCAGCCCTCCCCGGCGACCGCGACCGCCGGCATCGTGACGAACACGTCGAAGGCACTGGCCGGTCCCGCCGCCAACGGCAAGGCGCTCGACATCGAGGCCACCTTCTCCCCCGGGGACGCCGAACGCTTCGGGCTCAAAGTACGCACCGGCACGGCAGGCGAGGAGACCGTCATCGGCTACGACACCACGACCCAGGAGCTGTACGTCGACCGTACCCACTCCGGCGCCGTGGAATTCAACCGCACCTTCCCCGGTATCCAGACCGCGCCTCTGAAGGCGGCGAACGGCAAGATCAAAATGCGAATCCTCGTCGACTGGTCGTCCGTCGAGGTCTTCGGCGGCGACGGCGAAGCGGTGATCACCGACCAGATCTTCCCCGACCCCGCCAGCCAGGGAGTCCAAGTCTTCGCCGAGAACGGCTCGGTGAACCTGAACAAGGCCACCGTCTGGCACCTCGGCTCCACCCACGACTGACGCAACGGCCACACGCCACGACAGCCATCACACAAGGACACGACACCGTGAAGAAAACCCTCCTTGCAGAGTTCACCGCCCGCGAAGGAACACAGGACGAGGTCGCCCGCCTGATCGGGGACTACGCCCGCAAGGTCCGCGAGGAAGAAGGCAACCTCACCTTCGACGTCTACACCAGGGCAGCCAACCCACTCGCCTACTGGATCTTCGAGGTCTACCGCGACGAGGACGCCTTCCAGGCACACCTGAAAGCCCCCTACGGCCCCCCGTTCAACACCGCACTCACCCCGCTCATCGAGGAGGACGCCTCCGTCCTGACCTTCCTGAATCCCACGGCGTGACCGCGGCCCGGCACATGCGAAGTGCCGGGCCGGCACCGTTCTGCCGCGGTGTCGGGAGGCTGATGGCAGGAACCGTCCATCGAGCGGCGGCCGAGCTCTGCGGCGCACTGCGCACGGGGGGCCGGCTGCCACGGCGGCCCATCCGGTGGCTGCTTCGCCGGAGACGCCGAGGGCCTCGCTGAGGACAGTGGGGGGCATCTGAGCTGCAAGGTCCATCAGCGTGCCGTTCCGTCCGCGCCGGGAGGGCGGCGGTTCTCGTAGTGCTTGAAGGTAGGTTGTCCGGTTCCCAGTCTTGCGGTTCGCCGCCGCTGCGGTGTGCTGGTGGACGTGGGTGAGCGGCCGCCGTACCCGAGCGACCTGTCGGATCAAGCCCGGGAGTTGATCCGGCCGGTCATCACCGCATGGAAAGCTCGCCATCCTTCGGTCAGCGGGCACACGGGACATTACGAGATGCGGGAGATCATAGGCAGCCCGCCGACGCGACAACCCACCTCGATGACCTCTCGGGCTCAGGGTCTGCTCTCGATACGCGCTCCGGGTGAGAGGCCCGAGGGAACTCGCCGGAGGCGAGCGGCGAAGGAGGGATGAAAGCCCAAGCCTTCCCAGCATGTTCCCTTGAACGACAGGAGCCCCGATGACCGTCGAGCCAGGCGTCCGCACGGGGGCGGAGAGCGATGCCTCGGTGATTGCGCGGTCCCGGGACGAGCCCGAAGCATTCGCCGTGCTCTTCGACCGCTACGCGGACGAGGTACATCGCTATCTGGCCCGCAGGCTCGGTGGCGAGCCGGCCGACGACCTCATGGCGGAGACCTTCACCACCGCTTTTCAGCTCCGGCACCGGTACAACCCCTCGCTGGCGACCAGCGACGGCGCCCGGCCCTGGCTGTTCGGTATAGCGACCAACATGGTCGGCCGACACCGGCGGGCCGAGGGCCGCCGCTTCAAAGCCATGGCCCGCATCCCGGCCCCGGCCGACCACGAGGAGCCGCTGGCCGACCGTGCCGCGGCCCGGGTGGGGGCACAGGCCGTACGGCGCGAGCTGGCGGCGGCACTGGCCGCCCTGCCCGCACGGCACCGGGACGTGCTGCTGCTGGTGGCGTGGGGCGGTCTCGGCTACGAGGAGGTGGCCCAGGCCCTGGGCATACCCATCGGCACGGTCAGATCACGGCTGCACCGGGCTCGCAGCAAGCTACGCGAAGCGTTGGGCGGATCCGATCCCACGACAATGCGAGAGGTACCCGGCCATGACTGACGAACTCGAACTCCTGCGGGACTGGGACGCGGACGCTGCTCCGCTCACCGACTCGGCCCGAGCGAAGGCCCGCTACCGACTCCGCAACGCGATGGCGCGCGCGCAGCACCCCGGCGCGGTCCCCAGCCGTCGCCACGCGCTCCGCCTGGCGACGGCCGCGGCGGTCGCCGTGGCGGCTACGGGAACGGCGGTACTGATCACTGAGGGCGGCACCGACAAGGGCGATCGCCCCGGCCGTGCCGACCGCGTGCCGGGCACGGCGACCCCGAGGATGGGCAACGTCAGCGCCGTGACCGTGCTGACCGGGGCGGCAGCGCGGACGGGCGCGTACGAGAAGCCCGTGGCGCCGCGCGGCGACCAGTTCATCTACTCGAAGCGGATCATCCAGGAGACGGAACGCAAGACCGGCGCGGTCAAGACCTACGAGGACGTGAGCTGGGACTCGGTGGACGGCTCCAAGCGCTCCTTGACCATGGAACTCGGCCGGGTGATCTGGGAGGAGCCCTTGAAGGAGGGCGAGAGCGTGTGGCCGCCTCGGGAGTGGGGCAAGCTGAAGAAGCTGCCCACCGACCCGGAGAAACTCATTCCGTACATCGCCCACGGCGGACCGTCCAGCGGGTCGATCGGTGACTTCACCGCACAGGAATGGTTCCACGCCTACTTCATGCTCGGTGAGCTCCTGAAATGGCCGGTGCTGCCCCAGGGGCTGCGTCCCGCCGCGTACAAGGCGCTGGCCCTGGTGCCCGGTGTCGAGGCGGTTCCGGGAGTGAAGGACTCCGCCGGGCGCACCGGGGTGGGGATCTCCTACCCCGAGAGCCCGTTCGCAGAGGGCAAGTACCTCATCTTCGACCCGGATTCCTATGAGTTCCTGGGCTTCCGCGACGAACGGACCTCGGCGTCCGGCGACAAGACGTACATCCAGCTGTCACACGTGGTGGAGTGGGCGATCGTCGACCGGATGAAGCAGCGCGCGTAGCCCCACTGTTTCGTTCGCGCGGCCGCTATCGAATAGGGAAGCGTGGCTCTGCCGGCCTTCGCCGACCAGCTTCTGTTCCGCGCGGGACGGGCTGGAGTGCTGCCATGGCGCAACAGCGCACGACGGGGCCAGATATCAGCGACCGGGTTCGAGCAGTTGCACGGGAGTCTTTCGCCGGGCAAGCAGAACGAGTTGAAGGAGCGGCAGTCGGCACTGGTCCTGTTGCCGAAGGGAGGGAGGAACCGTCCGCTTGATCGCCCTTCGATAGGCTCACCCGGCGTGATCGATCTGCACACGGGGGGTTGGGATGGACGCAGCGACAGCCGGTCTAGTCGGAGCGCTCGGCGGCGCGATAGTCGGCGCGGGCGGCGCCTGGGGCGCGGCACGCATCGCCCTCGAAGGCGCCATGTACCAGGCGGACAAGCAGGCATCCAGTGCGTACGAACAATGGCTCCGGCAGGTCCGACGCGAGGTCTGCACCACCTTCCTCAATGAAGCTCGCGCCCTTGTCGACGGCATGGGGGACCTCGCGTTGCGCGCCTCCACCATCGACTCTTCTGTCACCGACGAGGAACGCCAGGGCTCCCGAGAACGGTTCAGCAGCGCGATTCTGCGGCTCGAAAAGAAGGCTCTGGACATGGCTTTGGAGTCGCCGCCCGACATGGGCGCCCTCGCCCGAGGTGCGGTGTGGCACATCAAGGAGCTGAACCGGGCGCTCGCCCGGACCGCTCATGGGAATGGGTTTGCGCAGGCGGCGAACGTGTACCAGCGACTCGACGACCTGACCGAGAAGGCTGCCGCCCTTCTCCAGCAACCTGCCCCCGGCGGCCCGGCAGTGCGGCCCGGCCGTCTGCCGCCGAGCCGCCTCTTTCGCAGACGACGCAGGGCTCTGGCCCCGCGGCCTGACGATGAGTGAGTCCTTCCCGCCCGGCGACGCGGGGGTGCTTCGTCCTGGTGGCGCGCTTGCCGCCCTCTGCGGGCCCGGCGGTGCGCGCGGGCGTTCCTGGAGCGGGTAGTCCGCTCCAGGAAGTTCGTGGCTCGCCGACGATCCACCGACGCCGCGTCCTGTTGTTCGACTCGGCTGGATGGGCCTATCGGAAGGACCTCAGGCGCAGGCTGTTGGTGACGACGAACACTGAGGAGAAGGCCATCGCGGCGCCGGCGATCATGGGGTTGAGCAGGCCTGCGGCGGCGAGTGGCAGGGCGGCGACGTTGTAGCCGAAGGCCCAGAAGAGGTTGCCCTTGATGGTGGCGAGGGTCCTTCGGGAGAGGCGGATCGCGTCCGCGGCCACCCGCAGGTCGCTGCGTACGAGGGTGAGGTCGCCCGCCTCGATCGCCGCGTCGGTGCCGGAGCCCATGGCCAGTCCGAGGTCGGCGGTGGCGAGGGCAGGCGCGTCGTTGACGCAGTCCCCGACCATCGCGACCGTACGGCCTTCTTGCTGCAGCCGTTTGACGACGGCCACTTTGTCCTTGGGGAGGACCTCTGCGATCACCTCGTCGATGCCGACGGCCCTGGCCACGGACTCGGCGACGAGCCGGTTGTCTCCGGTCAGCAGGACCGGCCGGAGCCCGAGCCGGCGCAGTTCGGCCACTGCCTCGGCGCTGGTCTCCTTGATCGCGTCGGCGACGGTGAGGACACCGCGCGCCTCGCCGTCCCAGGCGACGGCAACCGCGGTACGCCCCTCTGCCTCCGCCGCGGCCTTGGCCTCGGCAAGGTCGTAGGGCAGCTCGATGGCCCACTCCTGCAGAAGCCTCTCGCGGCCGACCAGTACCGCGTGCCCGTCGATGACGCCCTGGACGCCGAGGCCGGCGATGTTCTCGAAGCTCTCCGGCACGGGCACACTGCCGGTCTGCTGGGCGGCGCCGACGGCGATGGCCCGGGCGATGGGGTGTTCCGAGGCGTGCTCCAACGCGCCTGCCAGTCGCAGCAGTTCGCTCTTGTCGACGCCGGGTGCGGTGAAGACGTCCTGGAGTTGCATGCGGCCCGTGGTCACGGTGCCGGTCTTGTCGAGGACGACGGTGTCGACGCGGCGGGTGGACTCCAGGACCTCGGGTCCCTTGATGAGGATGCCGAGCTGGGCGCCGCGGCCGGTGCCGACCATGAGGGCGGTGGGGGTGGCCAGGCCGAGCGCGCAGGGGCAGGCGATGATCAGCACGGCCACGGCGGCCGTGAAGGCAGCGGCCACGTCACCCGTGACGCCGAGCCAGGTGCCGAGAGTGGCCGCGGCGATCAGCAGGACGACCGGCACGAAGATCCCGGAGATGCGGTCGGCGAGCCGCTGCACCTCGGCCTTGCCGTTCTGCGCGTCCTCCACCAGCTTGTTGGTCGGGCCCTTGACGTCGGCGTCCTTGACGTAGCTGTTGCCGAACACCGACAGGTTGTAGTCGCCGGTGGTGGGGACGGAGACGGGGAAGGAGATCACCGTGGTCGAGTCGGTGCGCAGGCCTCCGACGTCCTTGTTGCCCGAGGTGGCGTGCTTGCCGACGTTGCCGGTCGTGCCTTCGGTGTTGATGTTGTAGCCGCTGCCGCTGTCGCGCCGGGTGTCAGTGCCGCCACCGCTGCCGCTGCCGTTGCT